>JAIPUR010000044.1 GCA_020055655.1 Methanosarcinaceae archaeon
TAAATGCTGCTGAATCTCTTCCTTCATCCTGTATGGATCTTAAATAATTCCAATATTTATATTCAATTTTTTCAATTATTTTTCAGAATCATCTTTTTAAACTAGCAAACGTTTGGTAACTCAAATGAAAAAAGGCAGACAACACTTTCAATCCTCTGGAAAGAATAAGAAAGGTTACGATAAAAAGACATACAAGAAGTACTCTTATTCTGGAAAAAATAAAGCAGATCCGCAGAACAAATCCAGAATAAAACGTGCAAATTATGAGAATGATTTCATATTCTGGTGCAAGGATTGTAATGTTCCACTTATTGGTCCAAAATGCTGCACTTGCGCCAAAGAAGCTATCAAGCTCAATTTAAGTCAACCAGCTGACATCAGGTTCTGTTCTCCTTATGAACGAGGTATTCTCCATGAGAAACTACTTGAATCCTTTGAATGTGATCCTATTGGGGAGCGCATAGTTCTTCTAAACAAAATACCAGGTGATGACAAGACCGATGAGGTAATTGTTGATGGTCTGTTTTTTGGAATTCTCAGATTCGATCTTTCTATGATGGATTACGCATTTGATATCCAACTTGAGGGTGCGAAGATCCTTCTGGAATTTTCAAAAGAGAAAACAGTTGTCTTGGAACGAAGTTCCAAACACCTCAACGGAAAGAAAGTAAAATCCCAGGATATTGAATCTATTGGTTCAGACATCAAATCTGGCGATGATGTACTTGTAGTATCAGGAAATCTGACTGGCTTTGGTGTAAGTTACTGTGATGCACAAGATCTACGATCATGTCCTGATCCTGCTTTGAGGGTTCGTAAAATTGATTCTAATCTTGCATCACTCAATCCAAAAATAGCTTCAATGGATGAAGTGATAGCTGCAAATATAGATTACCTGAGGAAACTGGGTAAGAATGCTATCAATACGATAAAGGGAATAGCTAACCAGGCTGACTACAAAGGCCTTCCAGTTCATGTTTCATTTAGTGGTGGAAAAGACAGTCTTGTGATACTCGATCTTACTATCAGTGCCCTTAGAAATCGAAAAGTTGAAGCATTTTTCATTAATACCGGTATAGAATTTCCTGAAACCCTGGATTTTGTTCATGAATATTGCGGGAAGAACAATATTACTCTTACTGAAAAGCAGGCAGGCGATACCTTCTGGGAAAATGTGGAATCATTTGGTCCACCTGCAAAGGATTTCAGGTGGTGTTGCAAGGTTTGCAAGCTCGGGCCTGCTAATACTGCTATTGAGGAATGTCTTGAAACATCTAAGACATGCCTTACAATAGATGGAAAAAGAAAGCATGAATCCTTTTCCCGGGCTAATATAGCTGCAAGTGAAATGAATCCCTTTGTCCCGGGGCAATTGAATATTTTTCCTATCAGGGATTGGAGGGCCATAGAGGTCTGGTTGTATATTCACTGGAGGAAGTTGGATTATAATCCACTTTATGATATGGGATTTGAGCGAGTAGGCTGCTACCTTTGTCCTGCTGCTCTTTCGGCTGAATATCATCGAATGGGGGAAATCCATCCTGATATGTATAATAGGTGGGAATCATTCCTGTTGAATTGGTCTAAGGATATGGGTCTTTCAGACAGTTTCATTGAGCATGGGCTATGGCGCTGGAAAGAACTTCCTCCAAAGATGATCAAATTATGTGATGAGCTTGGCATTTCATCTTCTGGCAGTATGCCAAGATCTGATTTTAGTATTGATATCGTTTCAGGAATATCTCCCTGTAAGGCGGGTGGTTATTCCATCGAGTCTGCAATTCATGGTTTTTCCATGAAATCCTCTGCTAATATAATGAATATAATAGGTGAGACTGTATTTTCTGAAGAATTAGGACTTCTGTTGGTAAAAACAAGATCATCGACCGTGAAAATATTCTCATCAGGCAACATGCTTGTGAATGCTGAAAACAGGGAAGCTGCTGATAAATTACATGTTGAGGCTGTTAAGCAGCTTATCCGTAATCATAAGTGTACTGGCTGTGGCATCTGTATAAACGCCTGTCCTGTGGCTGCGATAATTCTGGATAATGAGAACGGTATTCTTGTCAATGAGCGATGTACAAGGTGTGGTAAATGCACCAGATCCTGTGTTATTGTAAAATACATGGAAAAATAGGTGAACATGGGCCTTTTGAAACGATCATTCAATATTTTTTGCCACTAACATGGTGAATTATTAATACTCTGGATGTATTATATTAAAGCCGTTATAGTATATATCGATCAAAGTTCAGT
Organism: Methanosarcinaceae archaeon; assembly: GCA_020055655.1. Lineage (GTDB taxonomy): Archaea > Halobacteriota > Methanosarcinia > Methanosarcinales > Methanosarcinaceae > Methanolobus. Next base: position 2,260 of record JAIPUR010000044.1, read on the forward strand.
AAAATTCAATGGATGATGTGATGACTTCTCAACAAGATGGAATTTCGCGTATACTCGAATACAAATGGGGTATTGCAGCAGGAATTATTGTTCTAATGCTTTTTATCATCCAGATATTCGTTCTCCTTCCCCTTGCAGATGGAATAGTTCTTGGTCTTGTATTTGCTTATTTGTCCCGGCCGGTCTATCTTAAGTTTAAACGTTTTCCACATTTAGGTGCATTAGTAGCTACAATGTGCATTGTTATCCCTGTGGTATTCATCATAGGTTCCGGCTTTGTTGAGATTTTAGGGCTGATTGCATGGTTACTAGAAAACCAGGCAGATGTCCTTAATTCCTCACTTGATTTTTTAAGATCAATATCAATCCCTGATAAGTACAGTGATGACATCCAACAGCTTATATGGAATTTCTCAACATCCATACTTCCATTACTCAGTAGAATAGGTATTTTTTCATATGCACGCGATGTAATGATATTCGCATTGAATCTTATGGTTGCAGTTTTCGTATGCTATTTTCTTCTTGCAGACGGGAATAAATTATATTTAGCAGTGATCAGATGTTTCCCTGGTAATTGCAAAGGCTCAGCTATTAAATTTTTTAGACATCTTGATATTATTTTACAGGGTGTGTTCATAGGCAATGCTTCAGCAGCACTTGTGGTGAGTGTACTTTCTGTCATTGTTTTCTATGCATTTGGATTTTCAAATATACTTGCACTATCTGCTTTGATATTCATAGCATCTATAATACCAATGTTTGCAGGCTATACGGTGTTGCTAGTTCTGGCTGTTTATCGATATTTCCAGTATGGTGTGGAAAGTGCTTTGATATTTTTCGTGGTAGCATCAATTATAATATACGCCCCACCTGAACTTTTCCTTCGTCCTTACCTTGCGAGCATAAAGTCACACATACATCCACTTTTGATTCTTCTTGCTTTTTTGGGTGGAGCCTTTGTAGGTGGTATTGCAGGATTCTTTGCAGCACCTATTCTTCTGGGGTCTTTGGTTTCAGCATACAGGGTATACATTGATAGTGATTCAGAGGAATGTTTACTTCCTACGAATGACATCTCTCCTTTAGAAGAGTAATTCCAAAAAAGAAATCTACTTTATAGCTATTATTTTTGTCACTTGCATCAGCTTGAAAAAGGTTAATAAGGATTGCTCTAATTAGGATAGCAGACTACTGAAAGGTGAATTCATGCAATTATTACTAATCCATTCTGATTATATCGAATACGAAGTTAAAAAAAGTACTCCTGTTGCAGAGGAGATCGAAGATTCCTTTAAGGCTGGAAGGCTTGAGGAAGCACTCACTGCTTTTATGGCTGTAGAGAAGATCGACGAGTCAAGTGTTGACGAAGTAGTGGAAAAGGCTGTAGCTGAGATAAAAAATTTAGCTACTCAGCTAAAAGCTGAGAACATAATGGTCTACCCTTATGCTCATTTAAGCTCAGATCTTTCCTCTCCAAAAGTAGCAGTTACAGTTCTCAAAAATATAGAACAAATACTTGCTAAGGATTATAATGTAAAGAGAGCGCCATTTGGCTGGTACAAGGCATTCAAGGTCAGCTGCAAAGGGCACCCTCTTTCAGAACTTTCACGCTCCATTATACCCGAAGGTGGATCTGTACCTTGCGGAGAGCCTGTTGTTTGTGAATCAGAAAAGGAAGAGCTTGTTTCTGAAGCCCTCAAGGCAGAAAGTACTGCAAGATCATACTGGCATGTACTCACTCCTGATGGTGAGTTGCATGATGCAGAAAGTTTTGATTTTACAGGCCATGAGAATCTCGGTAAATTCGTAGATTATGAAATATCCAAGAAGAGAGCTGTTGAAAAAGCTCCTCCTCATGTGGAGCTCATGCGCAGGCTTGAGATCGCTGATTATGAACCGGGGTCTGATTCCGGTAATATGCGCTATTATCCCAAAGGCAGAATGATGAAATCACTGCTTGAGTCATATGTGCTTGATGAGTCAGCTAAGGTTGGCGCAATGGAGGTTGAAACTCCTTTGATGTATGATATGAATCATCCTACATTGAAGAAATATCTTGACAGGTTCCCTGCACGTCAGTATTCAATCGAATCTGACAAGAGGCACATGTTCCTGAGATTTGCCGCATGCTTTGGTCAGTTCCTTATGAATCATGACATGACCATATCTTACAAGAATCTGCCAATGAAAATGATCGAGATGACCCGTTACAGTTTCCGTAAGGAGCAGCGCGGGGAGCTTGTAGGTCTGCGACGACTTCGTGCTTTCACAATGCCTGATATGCACAGTCTTTGCACTGGCATGGAACAAGCAGTTTCACAATTTGATGATCAGTATAATATGTGTATCTCCATTCTTGATAAAGTCGGCATCAAGGTAGATGATTTTGAAGTAGCTATCAGATTTACCAGAGATTTCTATAATGATAACAGGGATTTCATAACCAACCTTGCTAAAACGGTTGACAAACCCGTACTTGTAGAAATGTGGGATACTCGTTTCTTCTATTTCGTACTCAAGTTCGAGTTCAATTTCGTAGATGCTCTTGCAAAAGCGAGTGCACTTTCAACTGTGCAGATAGATGTTGAAAATGCAGAAAGGTATGATATCAATTATATCGATACTAATGGTGAGGCAAAGAGGCCTGTTATTCTTCATTGCTCTCCAAGTGGTGCTATTGAGCGCTGCATCTATGGTCTTCTTGAGAAAGAGGCTATGAAGGCAGAAGCAGGTGAGGTTCCAATTCTTCCGCTCTGGTTATCACCAACCCAGGTAAGAATCATCCCGATCGCCGAAGACCATATGGAATTCGCACAACAGGTTTCAGAACAACTTAATTGTCGTGTTGATATCGATGATCGCAGTGACACAGTTGGCAAGAGAGTTCGAGAAGCTGGGCGTGAATGGGTGCCTTATGTTGTTGTGATCGGTGACAATGAAGTTGAAACAGGCCTTGTGAATGTGACCATCAGGGCAGAATCGCAGCCAAAAAAGCCGGTGAAGGTATCCATGACACCGGATGAACTCAATGCAAGAATACTTGCTGAGGTGGAAGGTATGCCTTATAAGAGTCTTCCTCTGGCAAAGATGCTATCTTCAAGGCCAAAGTTCTTATAAACTCAGTCAAATTACTCTCTATGGAAGAGGCTAATGGGAAAGTAGGGGCAGTTGCCTCTGCTACTATTTTTGTATCGGGTAAAGTCCAGGGCGTTTATTTTAGGAAATTTACCCAGGAAAAGGCACTAGATCTGTCTTTGAACGGATTTGTTCAAAATCTTCGGGATTCTCGGGTTATGCTCGAGGTGCAAGGGAATGTTGCGGATATTAAAACCTTGATAGATCATCTTCACATAGGTCCAAAAAGGTCCAATGTTGAAACTGTTGATGTTGAATGGTCTGATGTGTCTGAAAATTATTCTGGTTTTACTATCAGAAGATAGTCTAAACCCAAACATGCTGCAACTAATATTTTATTATCTGGCAAGCATAATTTTTTAATAAGCTCTTTTGTCGAATAACTTTAATTATTATGGCCTATGATTGTAGATTAATGAGCGATGTAATTATTGTCAGATATGGGGAACTTGCCCTCAAGAGTCCTGGGGTAAGGAACCAATATGAGAGAATACTAGTGAAAAATATAGAGGCAATGCTGGATCTGCGCGATATATCATATTCTAATGTTAGCCGTGAATGGGGGCGCATTTTTGTTCACAGTACTGATAAGAACGCATCAAAAGCAGTATCTGATGTCTTTGGGGTAGTATCTTCTTCTCCTGCAATATCGTCTGACAGTACCATTGAATCTGCTGCCAGTACATGTGCATCTCTAGCTGATGAATTTGTAAAAGACGGTGAATCATTTGCCATAAGGGCAAGACGTTCAGGTAATCACAGCTTCTCTTCAAATGAACTTGCAAGAAAATGCGGAGATGTTGTATGGCACATGATGGAATCCAAAGACCAGACTCCATCAGTTGATCTGACAGATCCCGATAAGGAAATATTTGTGGAGATGCGTCAGAATTATTCTTACATTTATACAGAGGTCACTGATGGTGTGGGTGGCTTACCGTTGGGTACTCAGGGTAAGATGGTCTCTCTGGTTTCAGGAGGTATTGATTCTCCTGTTGCAACCTGGTTGCTCATGAAAAGGGGCGTTGAGATAATACCTGTATATTGCAACAATGATCCATTCAATGATGATCGTGCAAGACAAAGGACCATGGATTGTATTTCACAGCTTCAGAAATGGTGCCCTGGTCATCCATTCAAGATATATGAAGTTCCAAATGGTCATAACTTAAGAAAATTCATAGATCAATGTGACAGCAAAAAAACATGTGTCCTCTGTAAAAGGACTATGTACAGGATAGCATTTGAGATAATGAAGATCGAAAACGCATCCGGGGTAATTACAGGTTCTTCTCTTGGACAAGTTGCTTCACAGACATCTGAAAATATGTATGCAGAAGCATGCGGTCTTGGTGTACCCTTGTATCACCCTCTCATTGGTCTTGATAAGTCTGAAATAATCGATATCGCAAGAAGAATTGGTACCTATGATATTTCCATACAGCCCGCAGGCGAATGTCAGGCAGTTCCCATTCATCCCGAGATCAAAGCGAAATTCGATTCACTTATTGTGGAAGAGAGTAAACTGGATATTGATTCTCTCATAAGTTATTCTATATCCAATGCCAGAGTTTCAAAAGGGGAATGATGCTGGTATTTTGAGTATCATCTTTTTCCCTTTCTATTTAATTTTATCTTTCCTTAACTTTCTTTTATGATCCATTTTCTGTAGTAGGTTTATTTTCGATGGCAACTTTTATATAAATACCACTCATATAATAATCAAACATAAATAAAAGTATATTTCTTTTATTGCAGTTGGTTTTTATGAGTGAACTTCCTTGGGAAATAAAAAAAGATTCAAAGAATGAATCAGAAGATCAAACGAATTCAGGGTCAGATACTCCTTTCCCTCCCAGCTTAGGTAACCCTTCGAACATACCTGATATTCTTGCCAATGCATTTGCAGAAGCTCCAATGGAAGAAGCAAAGCTGGACCTTCCCCCTGCGGGCTCTGAGGGCGAAATTGATCCTCCTGCCATGCCATCATTTCTCGAAACAGTTGATAACATTGTTTCGGAACCTGGTAATGCTTTAAACATTCCTTCATCTGAGGATGGGGTTTCTGAACCAGAAGCTCAACTTCCACCATTTATGCAGAATTCAAATACAAATATGAACCTGAATTCTGATAACAATCCTACTCAAGAGAATAGTTCTTTACATTCCAAACCACCAGTGTTTGATATCTCTTCTCTTTCAAAGACTAATCCTGCAACTTCAGGTGGGATCAATTCCGATTCATTTAATAGATCTGCCAGAAAATCCCCTCCTCCTATATTCAACCCTTTATTTCCAGATGATAGTGAGGATAAAAAGGAATTAGAAGGTATGCAACCTAACCTGGAAAACATCTCTTCTCCACCAACTGCCCCTGCTAGTGAGAATCCTTTCCCACCAACTACCTCTGCTAGTGAGAATCCTTTCCCACCAACTGCCTCTGTTAGTGAGAGCCCTTTCCCACCAACTACTCCTGCTAGTGAGAATCCTTTCCCACCAACTACCTCTGCTAGTGAGAACCCTTTCCCACCTACTGCGCCTGCAGGCAATAAGCATGAAAGATCTGCAATTTCGATGCTATCTTCCTTAAAGGTTGATGATATTGCAAAAAATCTGGATGGCGTGGGCACTGCAGTAAGATCGTTGTTTAAAAGCCTGACACAAGGAAAAAGCCTGATGGAGCGAATGCATGAATTTGAGGATGATTCTTCATCCAATGCAGTTGATGGCTCATCGATTTCGGATCAAGGTCCTAGTGCGGATGATCCATTTATTGATACTGGATCTCCTGCTAACGTGTCAGATAATCCTTTTGAGGATCCTTTCAAGACACAAGCACCTGCTTCAGGTGAGAAATTAACTAGTGCAGATGGGCGTGAGAATAGTTCCTATCTTGAAAATTTGGATTCGGATCTAATTCGGAAAGTGACACCTATTGAAGACCCAGTTTTTGAAATAAAAGATGAGTATAAAGTTGATGGTTTAGCTCCTCCACAAGATGATGGCTATTCGGATATAACTGCAGGTGCGCCTGAAGGAAGTACAATTTCATGTTTTTCCGATAATTCTATGGATCAAAATATTGCTGATAATTCATTGGATGGCCTGTCATCTGATGTGGCGGCAGACCCATTGCCTGATGAATCGATTTCAATTTCGAAAGAGGATATTGAGCTTGTACGCAATATTTCGACCGATGTGCATGAAATAAAACTTCGTATTGAATCCTCTGAATCTCGATATGAGGATGTGGAAACCAGTGTTTCCATTCTCTCTAACACAATTTCTGACCTTAATTCTGTTGCTTCTCAAAGCGAAAAGAACGCAGAATTGATTTCCAGTACAAATGATAATTTTGTTTTACTGGGTGAAAAGGTGGAAACGATCTCAGATAATGTGACAACCCTTGAAACTGCCATGCATGTGCTCAAATCGGATAAAGATTCGATCCGATCCGACCTTGTCAGGATCGAGGATAGCATTGCTGAGCTGGTAAATTCATATACTGCCTTACTGGTTCAGGTCCATGAATCTTCTGAATTGAGTGATTCGAGATTGTCAAAACTTGAGAAATCCCTGGAATTGCTGGATCAATATGAAACACGTTTTGCAAGTATTGAACATGCGCAGGGTGAGTCGG
>JAIPUR010000045.1 GCA_020055655.1 Methanosarcinaceae archaeon
TGCTTGCACATTTGCAGCACATCTTCTTCTCCTCCAAGGTGAAGTTTTTCGCAAAACTTCACCTTGGAGGAGAAGAAGATGTGCTGCAAATGTGCAAGCAGCTTGAAGATGTAGGAAAACATGTTGTGGGCTGGGTACTACCGAGTGCAGCATGCAGTGTGGCATCTTATGATTCACTTGTCGATAAGAATCCAGATATAAAAGATGCAAAAGCAATTCTGGTCATGGGATGTGGAAGTGGTGTTTCTGTTGTTTCAGGAGTTGTTGATGTCCCGGTCTATCCATCCAACAACACGGAATCACTCGGAGGACGCTCACACGGAAAGGTTCTTGGGGAACTCTGTGCACTATGTGGAAGCTGCGCTGTCCATGAGTTTGGAGGCATTTGCCCAAAAGGCCAGTGCCCGAAACAGTTGCTGAACGGCCCCTGTGGCGGTTCCATGAAAGGAAAGTGCGAAGTCGATCCTGAAAAGGATTGTGTCTGGGCGCTTATCTATAGCAGACTGGAAATGATCGGCAGGCTCGATCTTCTGGAAAAGGTATGGGCCTGCGAGGAAGAGAGCTAATATTCATTATGGAAATGCAAATTTCGCGATGAGTTTAAAAATCAAACATGCATATTACCCAAGCGATGCCCCCAACCTTCAAAGACAAGCTCAGTTCAGATGCTTTTCTCATTACTTCAGAGGTCAGCCCACCCAAAGGTACATGCTTGAGTGAGGTTCTGGCTGATGTGCAGCTTCTAAAAGGTCAGTTCGATGCGCTTAATGTTACAGACAACCAGCGAGCTGTAATGCGCATGAGTCCGCTTGCTGTGAGCAAGGCGCTGCTTGATTCGGGACACGAAGTAGTCATGCAGCTTACATGCAGGGACAGGAATAGGCTTGCACTGCAATCCGACCTGCTTGGAGCCTATTCAATGGGCATCAGGAATATCTGTATAATGACAGGGGACTACACCACAAAGGGTGACCATCCTAAAGCGAAACCTGTCTACGACATGGATTCTGTACAATTGCTGGCAATGGTGCGGAAGATGAATCAGGGATATGATCTTGCAGGCAATGCCATTGAAAATCCTCCTGATTTTGTAGTTGGTGCGGTGTCCAACACCGACCCATCCAATACAATGCAGATGCTCAAATTGAAAAAGAAAGCAAAGATGGGGCTTGAATTCATACAGACACAGGCTGTCTACGATACCGAACAATTCAAATCATTCGTGGAAATTGCTGACGAGCTTAAAGTGCCTGTGATAGCTGGCATAATTCCTCTCAAATCTGCAAGGATGGCGGGTTTCATGAATAACAATGTTCCCGGCATCAATGTTACAACTGATATAATTGAAAGGATGGAAGCTGCTGAAGAAGCTGTTGAAGAAGGTCTGAAAATTGCAGCAGAAAGCATCCGGGATCTTAAAAGACTATGTCGCGGAGTCCACATCATGCCAATTGGCAAACATACTAATACACCAAAATTACTGGAAATGTCCGGAATAGGAAAGAAGAACTCATGATAAAAACGCAGATCGATCATGCAAGAGAAGGCACCCTCACAGCAGAGATGCAATACGTCGCAAAGGCTGAGGGAATTGAAGAAGAACTCGTGCTCAAAAGAGTAAAAGATGGCAGTCTTGTTATAATGATCAGAAAAGGGTGCAAGCCTGTTGCTATTGGAAAGGGTGCAAGCACCAAGATAAATGTGAATCTTGGAACCTCCTCTGCATTCATTGACACCGAGGCAGAAATTGCAAAGGCAAAAGTTGCAGAAAAGTATGGGGCAGCTAGCATCACCGATCTGTCGATGGGTGGAGACATCTCTGCAATTCGAAAAATGATCTTTGAGAATACCAGCCTTCCCATAACCACCGTGCCAATCTACCAAACGATCGTTGAAAATGGAATGGATGGAGCAACTATTGATGATATAAAAGCCTACATCAAAAAGCATATCGATGAAGGAGTTAGCTCTGTCCTGCTACACTCTGTGGAAAGGAAGATGCTTGAGAATCTTAAAGGTCTGGACAGAGTCATGGGTATGGTCTCAAAGGGTGGCTCATTTACCAGCAGTTTCATGTTGCTAAATGATTGCAAGAATCCATTTATTGAGTATTTTGATGAGATCATGGAGACATTCAGAAAGAAAGATGTAGTACTCTCCCTTGGAAATACCATGAGAAGCGGCTGTGTACATGATCTGAACGACAGTGTCCAGCTTATGGAAATTGAAATGAACGCAAAGCTTGCCAGAAGGGCAAATGAACTGGGTGTCCAGGTAATTATCAATGGCATGGGAGGACACATACAGGCAAATGACATCCCGGCCAGTGTTAAAATGTACAAGAGAAAGGCAGACTTCCCACTATTTGTAGCAGGCCCGCTACCTACCGATGTTGCTGTAGGTCATGACCACATTGCCGGTGCCATAGGTGCTACCATGGCAAGTGGTGCAGGTGCGGATTACCTCTGCTACATTACACCTGCTGAGCATCTCTCACTTCCAAATCCTGAGCAGGTGAAGGAAGGGCTTATCGCTTTTAAAGTGGCAGCCCACATCGGAGATTCCATGAAATATGGACTCAGTGAACAGGATCTCATACTTGCACAAAAAAGAGCGGACTTTGACTGGAAAGGTCAAGCTAAGGCTGCAATCGACCCGGGTAGAACAGAACAGATGTGCCCGGATGAAGGACCTTGCTCCATGTGTGGAGATTACTGTGCCATCAAGATCATGAAAGAATATCTTACAGGAGCAGCTTAAATGCAAAAAGAACTCACATCTTTGCAGATGTTTGGAATTAAGACCCCCCTGATAAAACCAGGAGATAATATTGCAAATATCATTCTTGATGCCATGGAAGAGAATGGGCTTTTTTTTCAGGAGAAAGATGTGCTTATTCTTGCAGAGTCAGCTGTGTCTACCGCTGAGGACAGACTTGTGGATCTGAATAAAGTTAAAATAACTGAAAAAGCCATGGAACTTGCAGAACAATACCAGCTTGACCCCCGGGAAATGGAACTCATAATACAGGAATGCGATGAGATATTTGGTGGCGTACCCGGCGCAGCACTTACCATCACAAAGGGCACACTGGCACCAAATGCAGGTATTGATGCATCCAACGCCCCGAAGGATCATGTTGTACTGCTTCCTGAGAACGCTCAGAAAAGTGCAGGCGTTATTCGCAGGGAAATTGAAGAAGAATGTAAATGCAAAATTGCAGTGATAATAGGAGATAGCCGAACACAACCTCTGAGACTTGGTTGCGTGGGAATTGCCCTTGGAACATCCGGTATTGTACCTGTTGAAGATGCCCGAGGGACCCTTGACCTCTTTGAAAAAGAAATGACAATTACACGCAAAGCAGTTGCTGACAATCTGGTTTCTGGAGCACAACTACTAATGGGAGAAGCGGGAGAAAGCGTGCCTGCAGTACTTGTACGAGGTGCACCTGCACAGATGATCGAGGATTCTGAAGATATACCACTATTTACACCGGAAGAGTGCATGTATTATAGCAATATAAGAAAAAAATGATATCATTCTCTTTTTTACTGTTAACAATATTCTATATAGGCAATTTACCCCTCAATATAAACTACTTTACAACATATTTCATTTGTGCAAGATACAAATCAGCATAAATGAAACTTCAACTCAGACCTCAGTTTAGGTCGGAGTTGAGAAAACATGGATAGGCAAAAATTCAATTCGATTTTCGTCATAGCAATAGTATCATTACTTCTTATCGGAAGTGCAGCTAACGCTATTGCAGGCAAGGGACCTGCAGACAAAGACGTCCCACCTGCTCATGCAAATACCAGGACATTGACGTAGTATTCGGCGGAGCAGAGCGCCGCCTTATTCCAGAAGCAGATGGTGGTAAGCGTACAGATGGTGAGAAACTCATAGAAGTTCTTCTTGATGAAGGATACAACTACGTTACAACAAATACAGAAATGGAAGTAATCACATCCAGTACGGTCCTGAAAAGCCAACCGAATTCCTTGACAACACCGAACTTGCAACCTGTGTTGCTGATGCATTTGGTTTCAAACTTGAATGGGGATGAAGAACTCAGCGCAGCTGATGACTTCTACATTCCAAAGGAAGCAGTAAAGATCATCAACGACTAAAATCAAATACAAAAGATGGGGATTTTAATCCCTATTACTTTTTTCAGTGATCAGAATATCAAATTGGTTTGCTACTCTAATTTTTCCAGACCCAGTGACTGTAACACCACGTGATACTCGCTCACAGGCATCCTCGAGTAGAATGCACGCTTGATAACTTCGCTCATTGAAGGATGAATATCCATTGCATGCATGATCGGAGCTGCGGTCTGCTTGTCGGTATACATCAGAGGAATGATCTCATGTATCAGGATAGAAGCATGTGGCCCTATCATATGAGCACCGAGTATCTTGTCAGTATCTGATTCAAGGATGATTTTCACGAATTCATCTTCCAGATCCATTGCTATACCCTTTCCGGTATCATGGAAACGATAGAATCCCATCGTGATATTTTCAACTCCGTACTTTTCTATTGCCTGTGCCTCATTCATACCCATTCCTGCAATTTCAGGATAACAGAAAACCGCATGTGGTATCGCATGATATTCCGGTTTTGCAGGACGCTTGAGAACTGCATTGTAATATACCACGGAAGATTCATGATTTCCCGCATGTTTGAAGAGATATTTACCAGTAGCATCACCAAATGCCCATACATTTTTGCTAGTAGTTTCCAGATGCTCATTGACCTTTATCCAGCCATGTTCGTCTGTTTCAATACCAGCAAGTTCTGGTTTGAGAATATCTGAGTTAGAGCTTCGTCCTGTTGCAACAAGGATTTCATCGGCTGTTATTTCAATTTCATCGGCACTTGTTATGTCCTTTGCTATTACTTTCTTTTGACCATCGATCGAGCTTACTTCAAGGACTTCCTGATTTGTTAGGATATCCATGTACTCAGACATCATTTTCTTTGAAAGGGTCGATATTTCAGGTTCTTCACTTGGAATAAAATGAGGATTTCTTCCAATTACTGTTACTTTTGAGCCCATAGCTGAAAAGAAATGACCATATTCAGCAGCAATGTAGCCAGCACCTATGATTGCAAGAGTTTTTGGCAATTCATCCATTCCAATAACGGAATCGCTTGTAAGGTAACCTGTATCTTCAAGACCTTTAATAGAAGGAATCATAGGTTTGGAACCTGTACTCAAAAAGATCAGCTTCGAGTTGATAGTTTCACCTCCCACCTTGAGAGTGTATGGAGACGTGAACTCAGCAACTTCATTATAATAATCTATTCTTGAACCATGTGAAAGTCCCTGCCTTATATTCTCAATGTCCCCTGATATGGAAGAGCGCATACGATCCATTACTGCTTTAAAATCAATACTTTCTATTTCTGAATATATTCCAAATTTTGATGATCTTGCAATATCCCTTACAAGCTCTGCGGGATAAAGGAGCATTTTTGAAGGAATACATCCACGTGTCAGACATATCCCACCAGGATCGTCTTTATCTATCACAGCGACTTTCATATTTGGATCTGCATCCATCATAGAGCCTACATAATTCATTCCTGAGCCCGAGCCAATAACAATAAGATCATATTCTTTCATCTGTGAACCCCACTGTGTCATTTTTCTATGAATGGTAAATAAATTCAAAACGTTATAAATATTCCTGGTTTAGAACAAGATCCATGTTTACTGTCATCGCAGCATTAAGTTTATATTTCAGCCATTTTTCCTGAGATCAACTCCATGAGATCATCTAGTGTCTCACAGGAGTTCATTTCATCAGCAGTGACAAAAATATCCATACGATCTCCTGTATTGATATATGCACATGGAAGATCATCTTTAGTCTCAGCATATTTGTCAACGAATTCGTCTTTGTGCAGGAACTCCGTCTGATATTTCAATCCCGAAATGAACTCTTTCCAGTCATCCTTCATACCAGTGGTATCATATGTGAGTCCACAAAGACTACAACCATAAGTGGATGGAGAAACGATCTTGTGTATATAATCTGAAGCCATGTTCAAGATGCCACTGTTTGCATTGTAAACAAAAACTATTTTTTTTGAAATGAAATCTTCCCATGTGTCTGTCATTTTAACGCACCTTATAGTAGGTTGCTTGTAGTGGTATTTATAGATACCCTGATTAAGAGGCAAAATAAATATGCATTCATAAAAAATTAAATCTTAAAAAATAAACAAGGGCCTTGAGAACCCTTTTTTAAATAAAAGAGAAACACGTTTAGTGGATTAGTAACAATCTATATAGTACCTTTTGAGTATATTATTCACAGGATATTAGTTGCAACCAATCGAATGCTAATAAGCATACATAGCCAGCAATTAAAGCCGAAGCTCTCTAGAACAGACTTTTAGAAAATTAAAGTGAATAAGTGAGATGGCAGCGATCCAGAGTTCCCGAAGACTCTCATACTTCAGTACAGTAAGGAACGCTGGCGGACTTATCTTCTGTGTTCGGGATGGGTACAGGAATTGCCCCGCCGCTGTGGCCGCCAAACTTGCTTATCTAACGTTAATGAAATGTAAAGCCAAGATCCGGATTCGAACCGGAATGGAATCGCTCTGCAGGCGATTGCGTAGCCGCTCCGCCATCTTGGCATTCGGTGAGTAAGCATTGAATGGAATAATTGTATTTATACTTTACCGATGCAGGTAGAAATACACATCAACCGAGCTATATCATTGACATGTGTGTAAACAAACGTAAAACTATTCTATTGATAATTACTAGTTAAAAAAGGTATTAATGTGAAAGTGAGATGGCAGCGATCCAGAGTTCCCGAAGACTCTCATACTTCAGTACAGTAAGGAACGCTGGCGGACTTATCTTCTGTGTTCGGGATGGGTACAGGAATTGCCCCGCCGCTGTGGCCGCCAAGCTCACATTCACGATTATAGTGATGGATTGAACTCGTGTATAATTGCATGCATATAACCAGATTTCGCCCGGACAAAGCAAAGTAGAAAGGTACGGATGGTTAGTAGCCGTGGACTGAACACCTCGTTGCCTTGGTGCGTACATCCCGACCCTATCAAACCGGTCTTCTACCGGAATCCTTAGTGCGGTCTCTTTTTAGGTCAGATTTCGAGCTTAGATGCATTCAGCTCTTATTCCTTAGCGCGTAGCTACTCGGCATTGCCTTGTCAGACAACCGATCGACCAGTGGCGCCGCTACTCTGTTCCTCTCGTACTAAAAGTAGCTTACCTTCAGACCACTAACACCTCTAGTAGATAGTAACCGACCTGTCTCACGACGGTCTAAACCCAGCTCACGATCTCCTTTAATAGGCGAACAACCTCACCCTTGGCTGCTGCTGCACAGCCAGGATGGAAAGAACCGACATCGAGGTAGCAAGCTGCCGGGTCGATATGTGCTCTTGCCGGTGACGACTCTGTTATCCCTAGGGTAGCTTTTCTGTCATCTATGGCCCGCATCAAGCGGGC
>JAIPUR010000046.1 GCA_020055655.1 Methanosarcinaceae archaeon
TTCAGCTCAAGTCCATCCCCTGCATTTACAAGGATAGCCTTTACCGGATTAGATGTGTGTGCAGTATGTGCTGTACCTGTATTGTAATCCACTATCTTTTCGGCATTTCCATGGTCTGCTGTTATGATGGCTGCTCCATTTTGAGATATAATTCTTTGGATCACTTTTTCAACACACTTGTCAATGGTCTCAACAGCCTTAACCGTTGCATCAAATATGCCAGTATGGCCTACCATGTCCATATTAGCAAAGTTCAGTATAATGACATCATACTTTTCAGATTCTATATTTTCAATAAGCTTGTCTGTAACCTCGTATGCACTCATCTCTGGTTTCAGGTCGTAGGTAGCAACTTTTGGAGAAGGTACAAGGCACCTTTCCTCTCCTTCATTCTGATGTTCGACTCCTCCGTTGAAGAAGAATGTCACATGAGCATACTTTTCAGTTTCAGCTATACGAAGCTGCTTGACGTTGTTTTTACTCAGGACTTCTCCAAGTGTATTGTCTATGAACTCAGGCGGGAATGCAAGTGCCACATTCAGTGTTTCATCATATTCTGTCATGCACACGTAATGGACCTTAGGATATACTTTTCTTTCAAATCCATCAAAATCATCGTTAACAAAAGTGTAAGTTAGCTGACGTGCTCTGTCAGGCCTGAAATTAAAGAAAATAACAGAGTCCTTATCTTTTATAGTTCCTACAGGTTTGCCATTCTCATTTAATATCACAGTGGGTTTGACAAATTCGTCGTTTTCTCCACTTGCATAACTCTGCTTGATGGCAGATACGGCGTCATTTGCAAAGACTCCGGTGCCTGATGTAATTGCATCATAAGCAAGCTCTGTTCGTTCCCAGCGTTTGTCTCTATCCATTGCATAATATCGTCCTGAAACAGATGCTGTTCTTGCACCTATGTTACGACAATATTCTTCATGCTCTTTCATGTCTTCAAGTGCAGCCTGGGGTGGCACATCTCTTCCATCGAGGAAAGCATGAATGAATACATTTTCGACTCCTTCCTGCTTTGCAAGTTCAATGATAGCTCTCATATGATCCATATGGCTGTGTACGCCACCATAGGAAAAAAGTCCCATGAGGTGAAGATCAGAGTTGTTTTTCTTCACGTTCTCGATGGCTCCTAATATGGCTGTATTTTCAGAAAAAGTTCCTTCTCTGATAGCTTTGTTAATTCTGGTGAAGTCCTGGTAGACTATCCTTCCAGCCCCAATATTGAGATGTCCTACTTCGGAATTTCCCATCTGTCCATCCGGAAGCCCTACGGCTTCACCGGAAGCTTTCAAAAGAGTGCATGGGTATTTCTCACAAAGCTCATCCAATACAGGAGTCTGTGCTGCAAGTATTGCATTTCCTTCAGTCTCCGCTGTATATCCCCAGCCATCTAGTATCATGAGTAACAATGGTCGTTTGGCTTGATTCATGAGCTCAAAATTGTTCTGATGGTTCATAAATACGTTGTATTATGAACTGGGGACAGCAGTTTCCCCGGTCAGTAATTTAAATTCCTTGATTACCATCACAAGTGTGAGCAAAAATGATAGGCTGTCTGATAGTGGAAATGCCATCCACACCCCATTCAGGTTGAAAAAGCGAGGCAGGATTATTACAAGAGGTACCAGGAATAATAACTGGCGACTCATGGCAAGTAAAAAAGAAGGTCGCGCTTTTCCAATAGCCTGGTAGAGTGATGTTCCAACTACCTGGAATCCTACCAGTGGAAGTGCCAGTATCATTATACGTGTTGCGTATTTGCCGGATGCGATCAGCTGCTGGTCACTTGTGAATATGTTGAATAATTGTTCCGGGAATACAAGGAGTATTAAGAATCCCAGAGTTGCCATGGCAGTAGTGATAAAAATTGAAAGTTTCACAGATTCTATAACCCTTGAAAAGTTCTTTGCACCATAGTTGAACCCGACTATTGGCTGTAACCCCTGCACTATTCCGTACATCGGCATGAATGTGAACATGAACAAACGGTTGGCAACTCCAAAAACTGCAATGGATACATCTCCTCCGCCGTAAGCCAGGAGTATATTGTTCAGGACTATCACCACAAGGCTGCTTGATGCATTTCTTGCAAGAGGTCCCATTCCTATTGAAACGCTCTCTTTGACAATATTCCATCTGGGTATGAGGTTCTTTGTATGAAATCGAAGACTTGAATTTCCGGATGCAAAGTACCATAGAAGAAATAATGCTCCTATTATCTGGGCAAGAACAGTTGCTACAGCTGCACCTTTCACTCCCATTCCAAATCCATACATATATATGGGCTCTATCACGAGTCCAAATTTATCTGCGAGAAAATTAAATTCGATATATCCTGATCTGAAAATGAATATTGGGTCTATCAATATGTTCACTATAGCAGATACCAGCATGGTATACATTGCGACCTTTGCATTTCCTTCTGCTCGAACGACGTTGTTCATTGCCAGTGCGAACATGAAAAATATCGAACCATAGAGTATTACCGTCAGGTATTCCGTTGCATATGGCAGAATTGTATCAGTTGCCCCGAATAATCGTAGTATGGGTGTGATGAATATGCTTCCGAATATGCAGATAAATGTGCTTGCTATCAGGACAAGGGATAGTACATTTCCCATGACATTCTCAGCTTTTTCAGAATTTCTTTCACCTAAGCTGCGTGAGATGATGGAGGCACCACCAATTCCAATTGCAAGTGCTATGGACATGACGATCATCATCACAGGAAAAGCAACTGCAATTCCTGCTATACCCTGAACACTGTTATCTCCAAGGGCCTGTCCCACAAAAACAGTATCAACTAGGTTGTAAAGGGCCATAACTAGCATTCCGATGGTGGCCGGTGCTGATAGTCTGAAAAGTAGCTTTCCGATGCTTTCATCGGCTAGTAGGCGACTCCGCTCGTGCAACTATGTTTTCCTCTTTCAGTTAAAATAACAAGTTATTTAGTTAAACTAGAGGCATCTATTTATCATTTTCTTAACCACTGCTGACTTGAAGTAGATGAAAAAAGTGAGCAATTCTCACTCTCTTATTATCCATTCATGAATTTTCCATGTGTGCCAGCATCAGGTTGAAATGCAATAGCAGATTGCTCTCAAATAAGAGTATATTGCAATCTCTTCTATCCCTTTTGTTTGCAAGAAGTACGGTGAATTCCAGATCTTTTTCCGCTTGAAGTCTAATCTTTCTGAAAGAATCTGAATCAGTCGATCTCTTGCCATTTACGGTCCTGAATATACCTACAGGATCCAGATACTTATTAACCCACATCGCTAGCTCTCTTTGATATTTTGGAGATAGCGGCATATTTCCAATCCTGTTTAGAGCATTTATTCTATTTTCCTGATAGTATGCGATCCATTCTGGCATATTTCAACCCCCTGAAATCTCATCCAAAATGCACAATATCTCTGAACTTAAACCCACAATTTAATAGGATCTCTTAATAGTAAAATCTGTATTATTTCTATATATCTTTTCTCTTGCGAATATATATTATTTTCAATGTGGACATTATTCACAGAATATGAGTTATTTATTTATGGAAATATCCCTGATTATTATAAGGGCACTGATATGCTCTTGATCATTTCATCTTTAAATGATCCTTTTTGATATTGGATATTCATGGGGTATTTGTGTGGCAGAAAAAGTAAAAAGAACAGAAAATGAATGGAAAGAAGCTTTGACAAAAGATCAGTTCATAGTCCTAAGACAAAAGGGCACGGAAGCTCCATTCACCGGGAAATATTACGATAATAAAGAGAATGGTATTTATTTTTGTGCAGCATGTGGGCAGGAGCTATTCAGTTCTGATTCAAAGTTTGATTCCGGAACTGGCTGGCCGAGCTTTACTGAACCGAACCAACAGGAGAATGTTGTTCTCAAAGAGGATAATAGTCATGGTATGAAAAGGACAGAGGTGCTTTGTAGCAGCTGTGGTGGCCATCTTGGCCATGTATTTGATGACGGTCCGGCGCCTACAGGTGAGCGTTTCTGTATGAATTCCATATCTCTGGATTTCAAGAAGAAAGAATGAGATAACTAAGGGGTGCTAAAAGGAAATGATAAGCATAAGCTCATAAAAAGTGAGGTTAAAAATCCTCATTTTAGTTTTACTTATCTTACAGTAACTGTAAGCACCATTTCTGGATAGTCTTTCACACTGAATGTGTATGTGCCGCTTTCTTCGAACATGTGATCAAACATGTTTCCGTATTTCATTTCCTGTTCTTCGAAAAGTCCATCATCACTGTTGAGGTAGTAGAAGCCTGTTTCTTTGTAGTTTCTCCATATTAGAACGTCCCCTCTGTTTATTTCAATTTCAGAAGGCTTCATAGCTCCAAACCATTCCATTCTGATGGCGTATTCTTCTCCTCTTACAACAGGATCGTTGTCAACTTCTTCTGTGCCAATATCGGCATCAGCAGTTTCTTCTGCACATCCACAGACCATGATTCCGGCAATTAATAAAATTGATAGTAATATCCATTTTTTTTGCATAAAGACCACCTATGATTCTCAGATTATCTGAATACTTTCCATTATAATTTTTTTATTAATAAATGCTTACATTTTTTTGTTGCAGTATTACGCAAAAAGTCTTTAAAAGCAGATGATGAATAAGAGGCATGGATATCTCACTAACTTTTCCTGTTTATCTTATGATAGTGAATATCGGTGCTTTTTCACTTATGGGTATCGATAAGAAAAAATCTATTAAAAAAGAGTATAGGATTCCTGAAAAAACTCTATTTGCATGGGCAATTGCCGGTGGAAGTGTGGGTTCAATTGTAGGTATGCAGCTCTTTCGCCATAAGACCAGGCATGCATCATTCAAGATCGGTATGCCTCTTATATTTGTGATACAGGCTTATCTTCTGGGCGATTATGTACTTTCAGTGATCTGAATTCTTTGAAAAAAGTGAGTTTGGGATCAGAATCCCAGTTTATCCATTTCTTCAAGTATTGCAGGGGTGAAGTCGGTAAAATTCTGTATGCCGCCAGTCCATGCTGCTATCATCATAGTGTCTTTGATCTCTTCAGCGGTTGCATCGAATTTCTTTAGCTTGTGGAGGATCTTTATAGCACTGTTTGTCTTGTTGTTGGAGCATGCTATGGCAAAGACCAGCAAATGCTTCTGCTTCTTTGAAAGTCCCCCTTCCCTGTCTGCCCAGACAGCACCGTAAAAACCTGCAAGGCCTGCTGCAAAGTCATCATCTATCTTTTTTGCATAACGAATGGACTTTGGCGCAAGCCCCTTGACATTCTTAACGTCTTTCATTTCTTCTGGCATAATTATCACAATTATACTTAGCTGGAAATGATTTAATGCTTTCTTTGAATCTGCGAAATCTAAAATCAAAAAAGATTCAGAAATTGGTTGGTATGAGGTGTGTGTAAAGGTTGGTTTGGTTGGGTTAGTGTTGGGATGGTATATTGAGAAAGAAACACACACCTCTAAACATGTTCACGCCGTTAAACTATAAAAACCTTGCAGTTTTGATCATGGGTTTACAAAGTCTTGAGACTACATGTGCGGTTAAGAAAGTCCTGTCATACGTAAGCATGTCCCTCTATCTCCTTTGATTGTTTAGTTCTCATTCCCCTGACAAGAGTCTTGTAGTATTTCATGATATCAGCTGTAAGCGATGAGCCAGTTTTCTGCAGTGATTTCTGGAAATGTTTCATGGAAACTCTGTCAGCTTCGATGTTCTCACGCAGGGCAAACCTTCCTGCTTTTTTTGTATATAGCTGCAATATCCGCAGCTACGAAACATCTTTACTTAAAGTTGGGCTATTTTTCAGTAGTTTTTTGAAGCTGCACTTGGTCTTTGCTGCATATTCCTCTATAGCACATCATTGAAAGGCGAGTTTCTTGCCTAAACCATAGATCCGTATCTTCAGAATGGTATGATCCAAGTCCAAAAAATACCTGCTACTATCGATACGATCAGACCTGCAATCCAGAATCTGAAGCTTGACCTCCAAGATATCTCTATTTCATTTTCCATGCATCCAACTCCTTAATTTGTAGTATCCGTATTTTTAATTTATTTATAAAAAGAAAACGGTAGCATTTGAAAGCCTGGTTTTCATGCATTATGCTCTAGGAAGTCTAAGCCAAGACGCTCAGACAAATTATATTTTTTTATGAAATACAGTAAACCAGAAAACATTCACTCATTGAATCAAGGCTCGAAAAGATAGAAAAACAGTTAGGAATCATTCAGGAATCAATGGCTGAAGATTTATTGGAAAAAGGTAGTCCCGGCCGGATTCGAACCAGTGTCTTCGGCTCCAAAGGACTCGCAAACTCTCGTTTTTGCTCTGAAAATCTCCTGTATGATGAGGTCAGAGATGACTTTAAAAACTGGCTATTGCGTCGAATGAGCGAGGCTACTGCTAAGTGCTATGTATCTTATCTGGATAGGCATTTAAGCGACTCAAAGATTGAGGGTATTGATGATTTACTAAACATATCAGCGGGTATTGATAGTGGGTGGAATTGGTATGCAAAATCAGTTCGCAATCTCATTAATTACTACTGGGAAAACCGTTTAATCTCTAAGGAATGGGGCATAGAATTAAAAGAGACGCTAAAGCTTAAAAAAATTGGTACAGATACCTATGTTCCTAGTGATGGAGTAGTTCAATCGATGTTGTTAAAATGCAACAATCCTGACATGCAGCTTCTCATGCAACTAGTATATTTCAGTGGAATTCGAGTCACAGAAGCAGTAAAAATCCTGAATGAATTTGATCCAAAAAGGATGCATCAGGATGGTGATGTAACTTATTATGATATCGACTGGGAACGCGGCACTAAAAAAGCATTCAAGGCCTTCAAGAACTTTGTCGATTCAGGAGAATTAGATGTTGAATTACTCATCGCCTATAAAGAAGCATTGTATAAAGCCAATTATTTGCTAGATGTATATCTTGACGAAAAACGAAAACGAGGAAAATATACATACAAGACAGTACCGCAAGCAAATAGAGAACCAGCAAAAGAAAGTATTATTCATGCAAAGCATTTTTACACGCAGATAGCAACTTTTTTAAAGGGAGTCTAGTTCACAGGCGACATGGTTGTAACGCACACACGAAGTAAACGAAAGCCAAGCGGCGGACGATACACAAATACAAACCCTAAACGACAGCATGCTATCGGACGAAACCCGAGCATGACAAAGATCGAAGAAGAAACACGAGTACGAACAAACCGATCAAAAGG
>JAIPUR010000047.1 GCA_020055655.1 Methanosarcinaceae archaeon
AATATATAAAAAACTTAAAGTAAAGGGAAGAGCATCAGCCGTAAGGAAATCAATGGAGCTGGGACTCTAACACGAGGGGACGGTCCCCGCGTGCTATCTTCGTAACACAAGGGGACAGACCCTCCGTGTTTTGTCACACTGAGCAAAGTCGAAGTGTCTTTCTCCTATGTTATAAAGAATAGAATAACAAAAAGTATCTTATGCGATAATATCACATAAGGTGCTTTTTTGTTATTATTGTAAATGTAGGGATGAATTCATTGGGGGGGTTGAATATATGTCAAAGATTACAAAAGTTATTCCAAGGGATGATTTAAGCTTGGAAATAGAATTAGATAACACAAATACAATTATATACAATATGAATAAAAGAGTGGATAAAATAAGATTTTCAAAATTAGAAGATATTGAAATATTTAAAACTTTTAAAGTTGAAAACGATAGAATCATTGTTTGGGATGATCTTTGTATGATAACTATAGATGAGATACTGGATGATTTGGGAAGATAACAAAAAACAAATAAAAGGAGCGGAATATGAAAGGAATTATATTAGTATTTTTCTTTTTACTGTTACTATCATCAAGCTTAACTTCAAAAGAAACTTTAGCATCAACAGATTTTGCCGGAGGAGATGGAACGGCAAATAATCCTTATGAAATAGAGACGGCAGAACATTTAAATAATGTTAGAAATTATTTAGATGCACATTTTGTACAAACATCAAATATTGATTTAGGAGGATCTCCCTGGAATGAAGGCCAAGGTTGGGAGCCTATAGGTACTAATAATAATAGTTTTAAAGGTAGTTATGATGGCAGTAATTATACTATAAGCAATTTAACAATTAGTAAAAAGGTTGATGGTAGTAACACTAATGTAGGTTTATTTGGTTATGTTGAAAAACCAGCCCATCTGAAAAATATAAAATTGAATGGAGCAAGCGTTAGCGGTGGAAAATTCCTAGGACCTCTGGTTGGTTATAATCAAGGGGGAATCATTTGTAACACTTCATCTGCAAATGGGCAGGTTCATGGATATAGTGATTTAGGCGGACTGGTTGGTGTTCATAATAATGGAGGTTTAATAACCGATAGTTTTAGTACTGGGACTGTTAATGGTTCTGGTGATAATGTTGGTGGTCTTGTTGGTTGGAATAATGGTGGTTCTGTTGTAAATCAAAGTTATTCGACAGGTACTGTGACTAGTCCTAGTAATAATATCGGTGGGCTTGTAGGTTCAAGTGATTCTTCCAGCCTTGTGATTCAAAGTTATTCGACAAGTAATGTTACTGGTAATCTAAATGTTGGTGGGCTTGTTGGTCAGAATCTTAATTCTATAGTCAATCAAAGTTACTCGACAGGGAGTGTGATTGGAGATAGTGATTTTATTGGTGGTCTTGTAGGTGAAAATGCTGGTTCTGTGGCCCAATGTTATTCAACAGGCAGTGTCAATGCTGGTAACGGTAATGTCGGTGGTCTTGTAGGTGATAATTCTGCTGGTTCTGTGACTCAAAGTTATTCGACAGGAACTGTGACTGGAAGTTATAATGACGGTGGTCTTGTTGGTTGGAATAATGGTGGTTCTGTTAGTGCTAGTTATTGGGACAATGAAACATCTAGTCAACCCACAGGTAATATAGGAGAAGGCAAAACTACCGAGGAAATGACAAATCCATACACGTATACTACCGTTTATAATAATTGGGATTTCGAAAATGTCTGGGATATGAGTATTGATACAAATGATGGCTATCCACATCTTCTTGCTTTAAATTATGAAACAACAAGTCCTTATGAAGGAAGTGGTACATCTGGAGATCCATATCAAATATCCAATGTATATGAATTGCAGTATGTGAAAAACAATTTAGATGCAAGTTATATTCTGATAAACGATATTAATGCCTTAGATACTGTCAACTGGAACAATGGTGATGGATTCAAACCTATTGGTGATAATTCAAATAAATTCACAGGTACTTTTGATGGCCAAGAGTATTCGATAAGAGGTCTTTATGTCGACAGGCCATCCACATCTTATGTTGGTCTTTTTGGAAGTACTGGAACAGTCTCAGAAGTTAATAATATTGGACTTAAAGATATCAATGTGACTGGTAGTTCTTATGTAGGTGGTCTTGTTGGAGATAATGGTGGCTCTGTTAATCAGAGTTATTCTACAGGAAATGTAACTGGTAATTCAGATGTTGGTGGTTTTGTAGGTAGAAACAACGATGGTTCTATCACTCAGAGTTATTCTACAGTAAATATATCTTTAATTGGGGACTGGCCAGGTACATCTGGTGGTCTTGTTGGTAACAACGGTGGTTTTGTTACTCAATGTTATTCGACAGGCATGGTAATAGGTAGTGAATCTGATATCGGCGGTCTTGTTGGTTGGAATTTTGATGGTTCTGTGACTCAAAGTTACTGGAATATAAACACATCAGGTATCGGGACATCTGATGGAGGAGCTGGAAGAACAACAGAAGAAATGATCTGTCCGTACAATTCTGACACAACTTATGTCGGTTGGGATTTCATAAATGTATGGAACATTCATGGCGGTATAAATGAGGGATATCCAGCTCTTTTGAGCCTGACAAATTTCCCGCCAAATGTCTCCATTACTGAACCTGATAACAATTCCAATGCTTCAGGTATATTCTTTGTGAATGCATCGGTGACCGATCCAAACGGTGATTCATATAGATCCAGTGTGTATCTAAATAATACAACGGGTAATATTGATAGTCATAACAATCTTCCACAGGATGATTACTCCGTTACTTTTGATGGTACTTCCCTCGCAGATGGAATTTATAAAATAATCTGGAAAGCACATGAAAATGAAACTGAAGATGGTTTATTCGGATTCCAGACGATCAACATAACCATTGATAACACAAAGCCTGAACTGTTTGTCAACGATGATACCACGAATGAGGGTAATCTAAATCAGGAATTCGTCACCTGTAATATATCTTTCAGTGATGCGAACCTGAACAGTTCAACTATTGCTATATATAATGCCAGCGGTCTTGTCGATTCAAACATATCTTCAATAAGTCCACATTCTGTAACTTTCGAGAATCTGGAAGAAGGTGAATACCAACTTAACGCTACTGTATCTGATACAGTTGGTAATATTGGTGAAATGACTACAAGAGAGATTGTACTGGATACCACAAACCCAATTATCAATCAGATAGTTGCCCCTTCTAAAGCCAACACAGGAGACAACATCACTATTGAAATCAATGCCACAGATAACATCGGTGTTGAAATGTACAATATCACTGTAGACGGTGAAGAGTATCAGATGATAAACAATTCTGTAAACTATACACACAACATCTCCATCCCAGCAAGTGATTCAGGTACACTTGTCAGTTCAATAACCTACAATTGTACTTTTGGTGATGCTGCAGGAAACATGAACAGTACTGGTGATGTTGTGATTGACGTATCAATCCTGCCGATTGCCGACTTCTCGGCCAATGTGACAAAGGGTACTATACCTTTGAATGTGGAGTTTACCGATAATTCCTCTGGTCTGGTTGATACCTGGAACTGGGACTTTGATGATGGAAATACTTCTAGCACTCAAAACCCTTCACATATATTTGGTGCAGGTAACTTCACTGTAAATCTTACAGTTGAGAATAACAATGGCACTTCAACCAAGTATCTCAATATCAGGGCTGCTGATGAACCAGCATATGTGTTATCTCCGAGTGAAAATGATCTGCTTTCAATATATGGGGCTAATCTTAATTTCAGTATCAACAGTACTTTATTCTCCAGCTATGAATGGTTCATTGATGGTACGCCGTTGAACGGATCTGGAGTTACACTATACAACAATACCGATGACTCTGCCCACCTCTCTTATTGTAATGTGAATACCAGCCAGTACATTGCTCAGGAAGATTTCTTTGTGGATGTGTACAATATCTCCGCACATGTAAGCAATGAGAGTATTGACAAAACTGATGTCTTCTCATGGCAGTGGACAGTCACAAATTCCTCTGCGACTGATGAAGAAGATATTGACATCATGATTAACACAACTCCACAGATTACGGGTGAGGGAAGTGAAAAACATCTGCGTTTTAACACGACCAATGATGATGAGCTTGATGACAACGGTCTTACCTGCAGTATCATCGGAACATCATTGAACACATCAAACAACACCGATGGCATACATATGAAGGTGGAGGTCCTGAATGTGTCCTTGATCAATGAATCAAGCGCTGATTTCTCAACCGGCTCTGTATATCAGTACCTTGACCTGAGCTTCAACAATGAGACACTGGTAAACGATGCGAGCAACAACAGAAGCATTGAATTCAGGGTACTCAATGAAAAGAACGATGGCACCCTCATTGTAAGCACCGTTTACCTCAGGCACTGGAACAGTTCACAATGGGAGGCATATACACCTGAGTTTACTACAAACGATGGTACTTATTCCTACTTCATTGTCAGGAATGTTTCTGGTTTCTCACCATTTGCAGTAACTTGTGATTATAGCTATTCTTCAGGTTCAGTATCAATTTCAGGGGATGGCCTTCCTGCCTACATAAAATGGTTGATGTTCAAAGAAAAGGCAGAAGATCTTGAAGAAACTGAGGTAGATGAAATACCTGAAAATATGGATGAACCTGACCAGCAAACAGAAACTAGCAATGAAGTTAATGTTTCTCAAGACCGATTTAATGCAGAGGTGCATGATACAGTAAACGAGAACAATTCTGGTTTTGTCTATTGGGTCACAGGTATTGGAATTGTTCTGATGCTTGGAATAGTCGTCAGAAAAAAACAGAAGGATGAGGGAGGGCTTTAAGCCTTCCATTAAACCTATATCTGCGTGAAATTGCCTGAAAGTTGAAATATATCTCTGAAATTGACAGGCAGGGTCATTAACAAAGTATTTTCTTCCTTTCTATTTTTAAATAGATAGTAAACTTCTCCACAATCCTCCTATACTCTTCCTTCGCTCTTTTCACCTTGTTCAAATAATGAGCACTACCCACAGTTACAGGTGCTCTACCTTGAATAAAGTCAGCAATGCTCTCGCTCACACCTTCAGCAACCATGAGATTCAGGTGCCATTTACGAATGGTCTTCGAAGAAACACGACCATGCTTTGTTTTTTTCAGCAAAGAATCATAAGAATACAGATTATTGAAACTTTTCAGTTCAGGTATGAACGATGCTGGGAAGAATATCTGGAATGTTCGCTTTGTACCACTTGAAAAGGATGATGTTGGATAGTGAGCAATATCACCATCAATTACTATGTTTGATTCATCGAAGTTTTCTAGCATAGCATGTATGTGGCTAAGTCTATTTCCAGAGTATATCAGCAGCTTTAAGATGGTTTTAACTTCCTCTGCACAAGCAGCATATGCCTCCTGTACCTCCTCATCTGTAACATATATCTCAACTACACCTGACTGCTTTATCTTGATGAACCTCCTCCACTTCTCGATGCTGTAACTAGCTACGTCATCGATATCCTCTTCCTCAAAGTAGTTCAGAAGGTTTCGAAGTCCACGTTCTTCTTTGTCTCTCAGATCGAGCTTCCTGAAATCCTGTGGTTTCTGAACAGATTCAGTAGAAAAGAACCTTTTAAGAGCGTTATAATAATCTTTCTTTGTTGTCTTAGAAACGTCTTTAGCATTCAACCAATCTTTGAAAGATTCTCTATATCTCATCGGGCCCACCATGGATATCTATTTCCTATGATGTTGATTTTAATTGATTAACTGATGTTTTCTCATTCGTATTGCGGTGTTGAGCGTAGCGATACACCTCGATCCGCGCTCCAGAAGCGTCATCTGGGTTGCCGGGCCCACCATGTATATCTATTTCTTATGATGTTGATTTTGATTGATTAACTGATGTTTTTTTATTATCATTGCAATGCTGAGCGTATTGCATGTGCTCGGTTTGTGTGCCTGGATGAGGCAGGGTCGATTTAGTTTACTAGAAAAATCAAAAAATGAAGTATTCAAACTTCCATTACCAGACGGAAGCCTGAACGTCTACTTCTGCGACCATCCTTGGGATAGTAGTAG
>JAIPUR010000048.1 GCA_020055655.1 Methanosarcinaceae archaeon
TGTTTATGCAAAAGCAGGACTGCTTATCCAGCAATACCCGTGCAGAGCTGTAAGAGGTACTCCTAAAGGTATCCATGAATCAGGAGAAGTTCATAAAATAGCTGTTAAAAAAGCTCTTAAAAAACATAATAATGATGAAAATGAAAATAACGCAGAATTGTGATTTGCAATTCCACTTTTTAAAAAAATATCAGATTATCTGTCAAAATTTAAAATTTAAATTCAAAGTTCTTTTTTATTTGTTCTGCAATTTCATACGCTGACCGAGTATACATTTTCCACCTCTGCGACCTCCAAGAGGATTGAATGTCGTACCCAGTGAATTCATACATCTTGCCATAACAGCAGCCCCACGTGCAAGTCCATCGTCAACAAAGACAACATTTTCTTCAATGTTGTGATCGATACCCAGTTCCCGAAGATACTTAAGTACAAGTTTAGGTTTGTTTCCGGTAATTCCTGCCCTTCCGGTAATACCAATAGCAGAATCTTCGAACATAACTCCTTCATCCTGTGCTACTTTCACAAGACGCTGTATCACTCTTGCCATTACCTCATCAATTACAGCAAAAAGCACTTTGATATTATGTTTCTCATAAACTTCAGCACCGATCTCTGAAAGTTTGGTCAGGTCAGTACCATTGTTCCCGACATCACATCCAATGAGAACAACGTTTATCTCAGCGGCAGCCGTAGCATCTACTGGAACACTACCATACCTCTTACGGCCCTCTGGCACTTTTTCTATAACAATGTAGTCCAGCATACGACCAGCATACTCTTTGATAGCTTTTGCCTTCAGTTTCTGAGCAAGGAAATCCAGTGAAGTATGATCTGAAACATCAAGGGCAGTACCCTTTTTGGAATCGACCATACCTGTGCCTTTTATGATCGCATCTGGTATCGCACCTGCATAGCCACAGAAGTTACCAATTGTTTTTGCGTAAGGCAGATCAGGACTGATTATTCTTCCATCAAGAGTGGTACCAAAATCCATTGAAAGACAAGGATTACGGAAATCAACATCCACCCACTTAGCACCTTCTTTCACACCAGCAGTTGCGAGTTCACCTTCCATCTCATTTGCAACGATCTCAACACCTGTTGATCCCACAGGCGGAATTACACTTGCAACAGCTCCGTCAAATATGACCCTTTCAAGTTTACTGTGTTTCTGGAAGCGTTCAGGGAGATTTTGTAAAGACATAGGAGGGGTCATTCTGTTTGGCGGTACGCCAGCGATCAAACAGCCGTCAGCAAGTGCTTTAATAAATTCACCGACCTCATCAGGGCTGTCAAAACCAGCAACAACTCCAGTTGATCTTACTACGAAATGAATGTCTTCTTTAATATCAAGATTCCCTTCTTTAACGGCACCAAGAAGAGTATCCCTGACAAGTTCTGAAACTGACTGTCTTGTTAATTCTACACCATTCAGAGTTTTTCCGAATACTTCCTCACCGGCTTTTGGAGCACGGACATCCCTTGTCATGCGCACGATCTTAGTTACAAGGTGAGTCTTGCCATCATCCATATTAGTTGCAGTTAAAATGCATTTGGTAGTAGTATTGCCCACTTCAACAGATGCTACTATGAAGTATGGTTTAGATTTATTTTTAAGATCAATTAAACGCACTGTAGGACTTTCTGAAATTCTTGGTTTTAATGACATCTAAGATTCCTCACATGAAAGGCTGAAGTTTGCCCATTATGTTCTGTTTGGGAACTGCACCTACTATCTGTTCGACCAGCGTGCCGTTTTTGAACACTAGCATTGCAGGTATGCTTGATATCGCAAACCTGGATGCAGTTGATTTATTTTCGTCTACATTGAGCTTAGCGAAAACAACCTTCCCCTGAAGTTCAGCAGCAAGCTCATCCATTATTGGAGAAAGCATCCTGCATGGACCACACCACTGTGCCCAGCAGTCAACCAATATCAATGGGTACTGTGAGACTAAACTATCAAATGTAGCATCTGTTACCAGTATTGGAGCTGCAGGATAATCAAGAGCCTCTACCTTTTTCTTAAGCAATTCCATTCGCTTTTGCCTTATTTGATCAATTTCGTCCATTTGCCCACCTGAATGTTCGAATATAAGAATTTGATAGTACTATAAAAATAATACTAATTATTCATTGTTATTCGTATGCCATTGTTTGTTTAAGCACTTAAATGTATGCACAGTTGTGGAACATGTGTGCACAACCAGTTGATCCAATAATAGCATACTAAATATATAAATCAACAAGGACATCTATGAAATAGTTGATCAAAATGACAGGCAAAAAAGAAAGATCAGACCAGGATCACAATAGGACAATATTTGATAAAAAATGCATCACCTGCGGAACATGGATGCAACGAACTGAAAACCTAAGCAGGACAGGTGCAAGGTCTTTTACCTATTTTTGCCCGGAATGCGGACTCTCTTACTCTGTGGACGAATAAATGAACAAATGGTCACTTGAAACACTGTTGGAACTCGATCCGCAGGAATTTGAAAATCTTCTTGCCCACCTATTCAGAAAGATGGAATACATTGTTGAAGAGACACAATATTCCAGAGATGGTGGTATTGATCTTATTATAAGAATAGAAAAGTTCGGACTCTCCCATTCATGGATAGTTCAGGCAAAGCGTTACTCTCAGCCTGTAGGGGTAAAAGATGTCCGTGAATACAGCAGTCTTAAATATCGCGACAGTGTCGACGGAGTTATTATTGTTACAACATCCACTTTTACAAAGGATGGATACGAGGAAGCTGAGCAACATAATGTGAAGCTTATCGAGGGCAATTTGATTATTGAAATGCTCAACCACTATGTACCGGAAGTATGGACTAGCTCCAGTAAAACAAAAGAGCCTCGAACAAATAATGATAAAGAAGAAGCAGGAACGATACTTAAGCAGGGTGAAGAGATACTACTAGTTGAGCCTGTAAGCATGGGAAAGGAAAAATTTTCCATGATGATCACAAACAGAAATATCTATTTTAATCGGGAAACGAACAGATTATTCTCCCGAAAAAAGCAGGTTGAAATTCATATTGAAATCAAGGAAATCATTGGATTGCATCGCGAACAAAATATCATCTTCCTACTATCAGGTAAAAAGAAGATAGACGTATACCCCATATCACCTAAGAAAATGATAAAACTGCAAGAAGCTATGGCAAGTCTCAGGCCTGCTTATGTACGCGGTGAGCACCTGATCCTATCCACCAGAAAAGAATCACTGATAACGGCACTGACAAGTAAACGTCTAATCAAGATCGATGTAAATAGTGGAAAAAGTGATGAGATATCTATGGGAGACATTGTTGGTGTGAAATATAATGCATCCCTGTTCAAAAAGAACAAGATCCAAGTCATTGAATCTTCAAATGGAATGAAAAAACATTCAATAGAAGTAAATGACGGAAGACTATGGAAACATGAGATAGAACAGCTTGTAAGGACCAGTTAATTTTTTTGAAACTTCGATTCACAGCGTTAACTCCATATAAGTTTATTAACACCTTTATATATAGTAGAAATAAAGGAGTGTAATTATGGCAGAAGAAATAATCAAAATTGAAGGAATGTCATGCGGACATTGTCAGGCGACTGTTGAGAAAGCAATATCTTCTGTGACAGGGGTCAAACAGGTAAAGGTCAACCTCGAAGACAAGAATGCAGTTGTGGATTACAATCCCAGTGAAACCGACATCAAGGCATTAAAAGCTGCTGTCGATGAAGCTGGTTATACTGTTGTAGAATAAGCTCTACAATAGTAAGTATCTGAGTAATTATTTTTTAACACAGCATGAAAGCGACGATCGAAGTCTCTGGGATGACATGCATGCATTGTCACAAAAGAGTTACAGATGCAGTTTCGTCTATCGAAGGAGTGAAATCTGTAGAGGTCAGCCTCGAAGAAAATAACGCAACGGTAGATTTCGATCCGGATACCACAACGATTGATGAAATAAAGAAAGCTATCACGACTGCAGGTTATGAAGTTGGGGAAGGTAACTGTGAAACGGCAGGCGAGGATCCCCAAGCATGCAATATTTTTGAAGAACACAAATTAGAGAAAATAGAACCAGGCACCAAGGAAAT
>JAIPUR010000004.1 GCA_020055655.1 Methanosarcinaceae archaeon
GGCTATGCCGATAACTACTATGTAGATCAACATGTATATCCAGCTTCTTACAAAATTTTCCTTCTTAAATCCCTCGAACACATCACCAATTTCTACTGGTTGGAACCTTGCACCCTTTACTGCCATATGTACAAGTCCATAGTAGAGTGGGGCAATGGTGACTACAAATATCATTCCAATAAAAGCTACAATTATTGCTATTGCATAAGTAACAAGATTATCCTTCTGGAAACTCCAGGAGCTTTTCAATAAGTTCTCATAATCCATTAAAATCACTTCCTATAAATATACATATAAAAGGTGTTCTGAAAAGTATTTAAAAGTTTTTAAGATATAAAAAACAAAAAAAGTGGTGCAAAATGCGCCATAATATTCTAATTTCAGCTGATGCAATTTATAAAGCAGCTTCTAGTTTGTCTGCGTATTCAGCAAGAACCGGAAGTCTGTATAGATTACCCTTGAATGACATGATCATCAGGTATATCCATAGAACAAGTCCCAACAATCCTATAAGCATTGATATTATTCCAAATATGGCTCCGATGACTGGTATTGAAACAAGGGCTTCAAGAACGATATTTAATACGAACAAGGTAAGGGACAAAACTGTGGACTGTGCTGCATGGAATCGCACAAACTTGTTTTCTTTTTCGATAACCAGGAAAATAATACCTGAAATCAGTCCCAATAAGTAGGCTAGTACTGCTGTTATATTTTCACTAAGGCCAATTTTAGTTTTGCTCATTCACAACTCTCCTATAAGTACTACATATTTTCAATTGTGCAAATGCACATTGTATTCAAATATAATTATTTATAATAGTTATTTTGTCTGGGCAATATATAAATCTATGTATAAATAATGATTTTAAAAAAGAAAGAAAAGATGACGCAAGATGCGTCATTAAATATGTGTTTAGAATCTGACGCTCATGTCAGCAATCATCTGCTGGCTTGCTACATCAATGAACTTAACATTGGCTGTTTCACCAGTGGTTGCAATATCTGCTGATGCGTTGCTTGTGGCATCTGCGGTTGTCTCGTCCATTATTGGGGAGCCATCCATGAAGATGTATGCGGTATCTCCAGCATCATATTGGGTATCTGAAATATTTCCAAGGTCAGTTGTGTTTCCATCAACAATTATTTTTGTCCTTGCATCTGTCAAAGTTATGGCATCTCCGCCCTGATGTTCAAGTACAATTACATTCTGGCTGTCAATTTCGTCAGCGCTTGCTCTAACACTTGCCTGTGGTGCCTGTTCTGGTGGTCCCATGCCGAATACGAATGCTGCGATAACTGCAGCGAGAATTACAGTGATTGCGACCATCAGAATTACGCCGATGACCGGGGAAACTGCATCCTCTTCATCTAAGAATTGGTTTGCTTTACTCATGTGTGTTCCTCTCTCATTTAAAAATTAAATTTGCTTTTGCTTTTTTTTCTGGACTACTTTCTCAAGCTTTTTCGTCCACATTTTATCATCGAGGTCGGTATATTCGCACTCGAGATAGTGTTGCACTGCCATACTCAGAGCTTCCTTGGTTGATGATTCATTGCACTTTTTTTTAAGTGCCATCAATTCCTCCTCTGTCAGTACTGTTTGTGCGTGTACAATTTTAACCATTGTATCTCCTGATCGATTGATTCACCTAGCGAGCATTACTGCTCAACTATCCTCATAATAATGATAATGACATTTATATATAAGCCTTTTTCTTAAAATAGGTGATTTGCTTATATTTATCTAAAATAATATCATAGTTATATATTAATCGAAAAATACATTCCTTGGATGAACAATATGTTCATTTCATTCTTTATCAACATTCTACTCAAATACAAATATTAGCTTAATGCATTTTCCCTTCAATTATATGGCAAAGAACAAAATAGTTCTTCGTCTATTATAAGGCAGATATCAATTATTGAAAGGAAGTATAATATATGGTCTCAAATCGTTTTATAATCACAGCTATCGGTGTTGATAAAGTCGGTATAGTTGCAGGCATCACTCAGAAAATGGCAGATTACAATGTAGGTATTATTGATATTAGCCAAACCATCATGGAAGATATGTTCACCATGATAATGCTTGCAGGGGTCGAAGAGGATAATTTTGATCTTTCATCTTTCCAAAAAGCAATGTCTGAAACGGGTAAGATGCTTGATTTGGATATACGAGTACAGAATGAAGATACTTTCCGTTTCATGCACAGGATATGAGGTGTTTTTGATGCGTGTCCATCCTAAGGAGATACTGGAGACCATAAAGATGGTCTCCAACGAAAATCTGGATATTCGCACTGTGACTATGGGTATCAGTTTGCGCGACTGCTGCAATCCTGATATAGATGCTTTTAACAACAATATCTATGAGAAAATGACTACTCATGCGCAGGATCTTGTAAGTACGGCCGAAGAGATGCAGTCTCTTTATGGAATTCCTGTTATCAACAAGAGGCTATCTGTAACTCCCATTTCTATCGTGGCTGAAAGTTGTGGGGAAGATGATCTTACTTCAGTTGCAGAAACACTGGATAGAGTTGCTAAAGATGTAGATGTGGATTTTATTGGTGGTTTCAGTGCTCTGGTTCACAAGGGTATGACCAGAGGAGATGCTGCTCTGATAAATTCTATACCAAAGTCCCTTTCTGGGACAAAAAAGGTCTGTTCATCTGTAAATGTGGCAACCACAAAGGCAGGTATCAATATGGATGCTGTAGCCCAAATGGGGCATATCATCAAAAAAACAGCCGATATGAGCAAAGATGATGGTGGTATCGGATGTGCAAAATTAGTTGTTTTTGCAAATGCCCCAGAGGACAATCCTTTCATGGCAGGTGCTTTTCATGGTGTGGGAGAGCCGGAAGTTAGCATCAATGTAGGTGTCAGTGGACCTGGGGTAGTAAACTCTGCAGTTAGGGCTTTGAATGACCCTTCACTTGGTGACATTTCAGAATCTATCAAGAAAACATCTTTTAAGATCACTCGTATGGGTGAGGTAATTGGTAAAGAGGTTGCAAAGCGCCTTGGTGCTCAATTTGGTGTTCTGGACCTTTCACTTGCGCCAACTCCGGCTGTTGGTGACAGTGTCGCCGCAATCCTTGAAGCGATGGGTCTGGAAAGCTGTGGTACTCATGGTACTACTGCTGCACTTGCTTTATTGAACGATGCTGTGAAAAAGGGTGGTTCTATGGCTTCATCTTCAGTTGGTGGTTTGAGTGGCGCTTTCATTCCTGTGAGCGAGGATGCGGATATGATCAGGGCAGTTCAGAGGGGATCCCTTAGTCTTGATAAACTTGAGGCAATGACAAGTGTATGTTCTGTAGGTTTGGATATGATCGCAGTTCCTGGTGAAACTTCTGCATCTACTATTTCTGCTATCATTGCTGACGAGATGGCAATTGGTATGATCAACAGAAAGACCACTGCTGTGAGGCTCATACCTGTGCCTGGAAAAGATATCGGTGACGTGGTGGAATATGGTGGTTTATTGGGAACTGCTCCTGTAATGGCGGTAAATAATTTCAGTTCAGAACAATTTATCTTAAGAGGTGGAAGAATTCCTGCACCGATACAGGCATTGACAAACTAATTCTTTGGGTAAATTATGCATTAAAAGGGCGAGTTGATAACGTGATACTTACTTTGATAGGTATGTCCGGTGGGGGAAAAAGTACGGTGGGCAAGGTTCTTGCTCGCCGTCTTAGATACAGGCGTATTGATACCGATAAACTCATAGAGGATACAAAAGGTAAAAAGTTGCAGTCTCTTATTGATGAAGATGGCGATATGGCATTGATTGGTATTGAACAGGATTGTATATTGTCCATGCAATTGCCGGATGATTGTATCATCTCTACCGGGGGCAGTGTTGTATATTCTGAAAAGTCAATGAACTTTCTTAAAGAGAATTCCACTATTATTTTTCTGGATGTGCCATTTACAACTCTTGAAAAAAGACTTTCAAATATTGGTAATAGGGGCGTTGTTGGCTTAAAGCATGGTTCGTTGTATGATATTTATCAGGAACGTTATCCTTTATATGAAAACTATGCAGATATGACAATACATGTATCTGATTCGGATTCTGTCAGGGATGTTGTAAAAAAAATAATTGGCCGCTTGGATATAGTTCTTAAGAATGGAAAATACCTGAAATAAAAAAATTAAAAAAAGGAACTTGGAATTATTGTTCTAATAATGTATTTTTCGGCTAGTGTGCCATCTTTTTGGCAGAATCAGCTACATCTTCAAGCATCTCAATTGGAATTCCTATTATCATTTCTTCATCATCAAAACCTGTGAACATGCGACTACCTTCACAACCAAGACTGAGGTTTGCCTGTTTTTGCTGCATCGGACGAACAACACTTTCTGAACAGAAGCTCTGCAGTCCGGATAAGCTGGAATTCAAGTTGCCACCTGTGTTATATAAGGTTGCCTGGGATATTCTCATGACTGTTTTCGGATTTGCTACAATTACTACTACATCAGGCACAAGTGGTGCTTTTTCAAGAGGTGCGTAAATAATAGCTTTTGAGGACATTGAATCCATCATTGGCATTTCTTTCATTGTATTTCTTGCACCTTCAATGCTACCAAAGCAATTAAGGAAATAATAGAAATCTCCTTTCTGGATCTCACCACAGTGTTCGCTCAGGCCAAGTGCAGCTGCTCCCACGTCACATTTCTGGTTTTCGAGAAGTGAATATCTTATAGTTCCTTCCTTTCTGGCTTCATCTATCATCTTGCAATGGTGCTTTTCACCTTCTGCCTGCTCAATTCCTTCGGGAATATCTCCCTCTGGTGGTATGATCTTAACTGCAACAGGTGATTTGTCCAGTTTAAGGCTATTTATTAATTCCTGACTCATTTTGTGGATTTTTTCCAGGTCCATAGTTTTTCTCCGGTGATCTCGATCCTTGAAGTATAGCAAATAAACAGGGCATAATCACGTGCAGGTACACATAATTATTACTCTATTGTTGTCAGATTGCTGTTCTCAATATGAGATTGTCTTTATGTCCTTATATTTTATAACTTTTGAAGGGCAGATCCTGACGCATCTCTTACAGCTCATTCCAAGGCATAGGTGTGCAGTATATTCTGCCTGAATTGCTCCATTCTTTTCTACGATCTTAATGGCATCCTCCGGACATTCGTCTTCACATATTTTACATCCCATACAGCCAGTGGTTGGTTCTTCGATGACTATATTGAGGTCGTTTACAACTTCAATTTCGTCATCACCGCTGTCTTCTATATCTTTGCTTGCTCTTCTCTCCATGATTGGAGCTAGTTCAATTTCAGGGAGAATTGGGAGGTCATATGCTTCAAGGAATCCATTATATTCTTCAATTGACATGCCTTCGGTCCAATATGCGAGTTCACAGGTGTAGAAATCCTTGAACGTATCGTTTGTTGCCATCATCAGGTGGTCTGCTTTGATCTTGTGAGCAAGTGTACTAATATCTTCGAGTTCGTACTCTCCGTATATTACATCTTTTGCAAGTGCAAGTGATGTGTTTCCAAATTGTACTATTTTCTTGGAGAATCCGGGACATAATCCGATCATTCTGGCCTTATTTGCATCGACATAGGTTCCTGATGCACCTGACATGTACATATTCTGGAGTTGGCTGTATTTAAGGCCGGCCTCGACCATAAGGGTAAGGTGTGCTGCCCTGATAGCTCCGATAGCTTTTCCTGCTTCTGCGATATCGTGGTTACTGACCTCTATTCCTTCGGCGAGGATTAGCTTTCCGTTTGGCAACTCAGGTAATTTGTCCACGATCTTCATGGTAATTGCAAGTGATATTGCAGAAATAACTCCAGTTCCGGTTATTCCCTTTGCTTCGATCTCTCCTTCCTTACTTATCTTTCCTGTAACAGGGTCAATCAGGTGTCCTTTTCTCTCCTGCATCATGTCGTCGAGTACAGTAATTCTCCATAGACCATCTTCTTCACTTACGTCTGATATAGCACCTGGACTTGCAAGCATACCGCATTTGATCCCCTGTCCTTCTATTGCAGGGCCTGCTGCTGCACTAGCTGTTATGATCCTGTCTCCTATCTTCAGTGCCATTTCAGCGTTGGTTCCATAATCAGTAACAAGTGAAATTTCAGGTTCGTCCATAAAGTCTGTCTTTATCATCATTGCAAGAGCATCTGCACCGATCTCGTGTTGTATGGATGGAAGAACAATAATTTCGCAATCATTCATTTCTGGTGTGTCTGCAAATATCTGGCTTCCATTGTATACTTTCAGACCTCTTTCGATATTTTCAACACCGAGTCTTTTTTGCATGTTCTCTCCAGCATAGGCCAGATCTCTGATCTCTATGTTCTGGAATAGTGACAATTGAATTGGGTTTCCACAGGCTACCATCTTTTTTATCTGGCCAAGTGGGATGCCTAATCTGCTAAGCATTTTCTTTATTGTAACCATCATTATCTGATGTGTTACCTCTTGCCCCACATGCATGGCAAAGTGGAGGTGATCTGTTACGTTACCTCCTGGAAGTGGATGTCTCATTGTCATTACTGTTTTTATGACATGTTTTGTCTCAAGGTCTAAAAGTTGTAATCGAAAGCCACTTGTTCCCAAATCAATTGCAATTCCGTACAAAATAATCCTCCTTTATTGGTGTAAATATGTCGGCAGTTTGTGCAAACATGTTTAGCTGTATATTGTTTGTGCGTGATATGTGCACTATCGTATATAAATGATATTATTTCTTCTTTAGCCTAAACACTAAAGTAGAATATGCATTAAAGATGAAAAAGAAAAGAGTAAAAAAGGATAGATCAGCTTATTTTTTCTGCGCTTTTTTTATATATTTCAAAGAGTTCAGAACACCATTGGCGTGCACTACAATCAAAACTAATAGCTTTTTTGTGATCCCATGTTCCTTCTTTGGTAAAGAATACAATATGTATAAGGTCATCTGTGACTGAGAGTGCTCCAATTTTCAGTATGTCATCTTCGCAGACATAAACATTGGAATTTTCAGCTTCTATAATTGCATTATAATCTGACCTATAGTCATCTTCAAAGCGTTTGTATACTGATCTCGTAATTATTAATTCGAATTCAGTCCCTCTCATTGCCAGATCTGAATAATCGGCTGGACATGCAGGACAAAAATATGTATAGAGGGATCTAACTGCTTCAGATTGCTTCAGACTGTCTGATAACTCTTTTGGAGGTTCAAAAAGATGGTTAAGGTCAGGTTCGAGTACTTTAACTTCCCCAAGATCGCCTATTCTGTAAAGTAAGTCTTCAGGAACTGCACTTAAGTCTCTGCTATCCCAGTATCCTTTGTTACCTTCCAGAACATTAAGTGTTTCTACCAGGGGCTTGATCTTTTTAAGGATTATTTTTCCTGTATGGGTCAACTGGTATTTTTCATCCTTTTGTTCTATGAGCCCTTGCTCTATAAGGATCTTGATCTGCGCCATAATGGCACTAGCTGTGCCAGTCAATGAGTTCTTGATCTCATCAATAGTAGCTGGCCCTTCGGTTAGCATAAGGAGTGCTTTTTTTCTTTTCTCAGAAAGGAACACTGTACTTATTAACTCGGCTTTCATGCTACTCTCTTTTTAGTAATTTTTTCCATTTTTTAGCTCTGAATTTAAAAGAAAAATACTGAAAATAGATTCTGATGATTTTAAATAGAAATCCCAAGTCCTCAAAAAAGTTGGAATGAACCAACTTGATATAGCTGTTATCTTCTTGGATCTTCGCCAAAAGTGCTGTGGTAACGTTTAATGACGCTGTCCATATAATTGGTTGTCATCCTGCTTGCTCCCTTTGACATAACACTGCTCAATGGGAATTCTGTATGACACTGTATGCAGCATGCTAATTCGCACCCTGTTACAGACTTAGGGCATCCACTGCAAAGTTTTGCTCTTGAGTAGAATAGATTGAATGTTTTACCACATTCAGGACAAGTTACCATTCTATTTGAATCATAGAATTGTTTTGTAACTCCTCTTCTCTGCAAGTCAATGCTGTATCTGTCATCACGATTCAGGTCGTCTAATGCCTTTTTTTCATCGTCCCTTCGCTCACTTCGTCGCATGCGTTCTCATTTGGGTCTAATATACTTAAATCTTTTGAAGCATTAAGTGGTCCGAAATTTTAAAAAACGTTTTCAAAAAGCACTATTATTCTATTTTTGGCATACTAATTTGGTATAGTTTAAAGTATTATTAGTTTTAAATGCTTTCTAAGCAGCTTTAGTAAACTGGCACAATATCTCTTTAGTATTATTATAGCACACATATTCAGGTGAATCTTATGAATGAAATGACACTTAGAGATCGCTTTATATCTTCAATTAAAAGAAAAAAGACTGATAAGGTCCCTGCATGTTCTGTTACTCAGACTGGTACTCTAGATCTTATGAAGCTTACTGGAGCTTACTGGCCAAAAGCACATTTCAATGCTGAAGATATGGCTGCTCTGGCTGTTGCTGCTTATGAGTTAGCAGGCCTGGAAGCTGTTCGTTACCCATTTGACATCACATCTCCTCTTCCTATGGATATGATCATTGAAGGAAATGTCGAAACTCAACCTTCGATCGTGAAGTTTCCCTGTGATGAAAAATCTGACCTGGATAACATTGATATTGAACAATTGTTTGATTCGGGCAGGATGGATACTATTATAGATGCAACACAGATCATCCGGGACAAAGTCGGTGATGATGT
This sequence comes from Methanosarcinaceae archaeon, assembly GCA_020055655.1. Taxonomy (GTDB): domain Archaea; phylum Halobacteriota; class Methanosarcinia; order Methanosarcinales; family Methanosarcinaceae; genus Methanolobus. The sequence goes on from JAIPUR010000004.1 coordinate 8,725, forward strand.
ACCTTTGATTGCAGGTGCCCCGGGTCCGGCTAATGTTGCGTATGGTCTTGTGGGTCCGAACAACTATCTTACGTGGATGATCACTGATGAGGATACTTTTGGAAACATGGTTGATATTGGGGTGGAGTTCTCCCTTGAATATTCTAATACTCTTTTGGAGAATGGTGTAGATGCTGTCTGTATGCCTGAATCAAATGCTGGCCCGGATCTTATGCCTCCTCAGTTATTTGAATCCATGATAGTTCCTGCATATAAGGAACTAACTAGCAGATCAAAGGGTTTGCTTATAATGCATATGTGCGGGGATGCAGTGTGGATAGTTGACCCTATGGCAGATTCCGGTTTTGATGCTATCAGTATTGAAGAGAAGGTAAATATGGAATATGCTAAAAAAGTTATGGGTGATCGTGTTTGCATCATAGGAAATGTGTCTTCTGCAGGCACTCTTTTGTGGAAGTCAGAAGATGATATAATAGCTGAAGCAAAACAGTGTCTTGATGATGGTGTGGATATTCTTGCTCCAAGTTGTGGATTTGCTCCTCGTACTCCTCTGGATAATATGAAGGCACTTGTTACTGCAAGAGATGAATATTATCTGGAAAAATAGTTTTATTATAGTACTTGTAGTATTATAGTAGTACTTGTAACACTATTATAGTACAATTAGTGCAATATGATTTGCATACAATTATATTATTAATGTATCCGTTTGTAGTATAATATACGTATTATGTGAAGATCTTCCGGATGTATATATTTAGATATTGGTGATCATTGTGGCATTTGATAGATTATTTGAAACTGAAAGCATTGGAAAATGTAAATTGAAGAATCGAATAATTATGGCTCCAATGGGCAATATCAATATGGCTGATCCAGTTGGCCGTCCCATGAATAAGATGATCGATTATTTCGTGGAGCGGGCAAAAGGTGGAGCTGGTCTTCTAATAACAGGACTTGTGCCTGTGTCATATGGAATTGATCCCACTGTTTCTGAAGATAATGATACTACTTATTTTCCGCGAATAGATGGAACTTCACGCACACGATTATCAGGATGGAGGGATCTTACTGCTGGGGTAGATCCCTATGGTGCAAAGATGTTCATTCAGCTGACAGCAGGACTTGGGAGAGTTGGTTCTCCTGAGGTGTTGATGAAGGGAAAGATCTTGAGATCTTCATCTATAAATCGTAATTTCTATATTCCTCAATTGCCGCATCTTCCCTTTTCTGACCGAAAGATCCGGAAAATTGTGAAAAGCTTTGGTCAGTGTGCTGTGAACGCAAAGGTTTCTGGTTTTGATGGTGTGCAGTTGCATGGCCATGAAGGATATCTGATGGATCAGCTGACATCCAGTCAATGGAATCGGAGAAGACTTGGCAGGTACAGGAACAAGCATCAGTTCGGAATCGATGTTGTTAAAGAGATCAAGAAGCGTTGCGGTGATGATTTTCCTATTCTCTACCGTCTGGATCTGACCCAAGCATTACAGGAAAGTTATGGTGATGATGTTTTTAAAAAGCGCTTTGGTGGGAAAGAACGTAGTATTGAGGACGGCCTGGAATTTTGCCGATCCCTGTATGAAGCAGGAGTGGATGCCTTTGACGTTGATAAAGGGTGCTATGATAATTGGTTCTGGCCACACCCTCCTGCTTATTTTGATGATGCCATTTATGCAGAGGAGCTTGCAGGAAGGCTAAAAGAGTTCTTCGAAAAAGAGGGAATAGATGCTAAAGTTGTAGCTGTTGGTAAAATGGGAAAACCTGAGGTTGCGGAGAATGTATTGGAATCCGGATGGGCAGATTTTGTTATGTTGGGCCGTCCTCTTCTTGCAGACCCATATTGGCCACAAAAAGTTAGGGAAGGTCGTATCCAGGAAATAGCTCATTGTATTGGTGATCACGAAGCATGCCTTGAGTCCCTTAAAATGGGTGGGCATCCCTGCTGCTCTGTAAATCCTTATGCTGGTTTTGAAGATTCGAAAAAGCTTGTTAAAGCTGAATCCATTAAGCGGGTTGCTGTCATTGGTGCTGGTCCGGCTGGTTGTGAAGCAGCTATGACTGCGCACCTGAGAGGTCATGATGTTACTGTTTTTGAAAAGGATGATCGTATAGGTGGTCAGCTTTATGCAGGCAGCAAGATGTACATCAAACATGACGTTAAACAATATCTTGATAATCTTGCTTATCAGATGGAACTTTTGATGAATGATGGTCTTTCTGTTGAGTTCAACAGGGAAGTATTGGCTGCTGATCTGAAAGGTAAGTTCGATGTGGTGATATGTTGCAATGGACTTCGGGTGAAAGCTCCTTTTGTAGACGGGATGGATAATATTGGATATCAGGAGGTACGTCCTTTTCTGCTGAATGATATGACATTGCCTGAAGGTGCGCAGAAGGTTCTCGTAGTAGGAGGTGGTGTTATTGGCTGCGAGGTCGCCTATTCACTTGCCTATGAGCAGGGTATTGATGCTACTGTAGTCGGGCGAAATAATTACCTGATGCCTGATACTGTTCAGACCAACAGGGGTCAGATGATGTGGATGATGATGGGAAACGGCTCCCCTTCAGGCAGAAAAAGTTCAGCATTATCGAATCCTATAAAGGTTTACAATGCTTCAGAACTTGTTAAATTATCCGGGGATAAGGCATATTTACGCGTTAATAGGTCACGTGCAGAACCATATACTCCGTGGAAGCCATTGATTCCTGAAAATGTTGTAAATCCATTTGATAGTGTTCTTGATCCGCATAATGTGGAAGAACACGTAATTGATGTAGATTTTGTGATCTTTGCTACGGGTGGAGTGCCTGATGATGAACTCTATTATGAACTATTGGCTCAAAATGCTGCAAATGAAATTTATTCAGTGGGTGATTCCAGTAAAACCGGGCGAGTGTGGGATGCGGTCAATGGCGCCAATGAAGTTGCCCGCAATATTTAGGAAATTTGCATGTTTTGAGGCAATGTTTTGTTTAATTTTATGTAAGCCGTCCCTGTGATTATATAATTTGTAAATTATATTAACATCATTATGTTTTTGGTTTATAGTGGCGTATGTGCTTGATGCACCTTGTCAATAACTACTGAAATTGATATAATCGAATTTATCGATATACATTATACTAAGAATTCACTGTCATTAAATCAAATTAACTTGTTTGTATCTTCACACCTCTGCAGCAACAACAATGATGTTTTTATCAAAGCTTTGATTTCTATCAACGTCATGATACTACAAAAATGAGTTAATTACTCCAAATGAGAGATTATATATATGGCTACTCAAGTACTGATTTATACTCAATGATTACAAATTCATGATTTGTATCGTTGGCTCAGAAACTAATCATTTGAATGTGATTTATGATGGGGTTTTGAATTGTCCTATCATTGATCACGAACTAAAATATTTGGAGGCATTTAATGACAGACGAAATTATACAGGGACTCACCGACGCAGTTATCAACGGTAAGAAAGACCAAGCAATAGAATTAGCTCAGAAAGCACTTGATGAAGGCGTAGACCCATATAACGCAGTTATCGATGGTCTTGCAGAAGGTATGAAGACAATGAGTGAAAGGTACGATGCAAAGGAAGTATTTATGCCACACCTTCTCATAGCGTCCAACACAATGTACGGAGGTATGGACATCCTTACACCACACATCAAGCTAGAAGGTGGCGGAGAAAGAAAAGTTCTCGTAATCTGCACTGTAGAGGGTGACGTACACGATATCGGAAAGAACCTCGTAAAGACCATGATGAGCGCAAAGGGATTCAACGCAATCGACCTCGGTAAGGATGTACCAATCGAAGACATCGTAGCTGCAGTCGAAGAGAACAAGGCAGATATAGTCTCCATGAGCACACTCATGACCTCCACAATGGACAACATGCAAAAGGCTATGGACCAGATCAACGCAAAGGGTCTTAGGGACAAGGTAAAGATCATCATCGGTGGAGCACCAATCACACCTGACTTCGCAGAAGAGATCGGAGCTGACTTCACAACAACCGATTCAATGGAAGCTGCAACCTGGGCAATGGAACAGGCAAATGCACTTGATGAAGGTAGATGGTAATTTATCTTTAAATAAATTAATTTGCTAAAATACTGAAATTTGTACGGTTCTTAAGCTGTACAAATTTCTAATTTCAGTACTTGTAATTGCGATTGAGTGGGCGTCAATCAATCGGTTGTCAGGGTTGGTTTATTTCACTGTAACGGTTGGTTATGTTACGGGCTTATTCGTTTTTATAATTTGTATGCAAAATTATTTGTGTGGTGTATGATTGGGCACCATTTTTAAATACCAATTCAAACAATTAATCTTGCCTAACTGAGAACCAGTTAGTCTATTATCCATTAAACGATACTAGGAGTTTATTTCAATGGCTGAATATACACCAAAAGAAAGATTAGCACGTGCATTGAGAGGAGAACCTGTTGACAGAATGCCAGCAGTATCCTTCACACAGACAGGAACAGTAGAGCAGATGGACGCATGCGGAGCAGCATGGCCAGAGGCAAATGAAGATGCTGAGAAGATGGCAACACTCGCATCAGCAGCACACACAGAACTTGGCTTCGAAGCTGTACGTGTTCCATTCGACATCAGCGCAGAAGCTGAATTCTTCGGATGTGGCATCAAAGCAGGTACAAAAGAACAGCAGCCATCCGTGAATACCCACGTTGTAAAAACCATGGAAGACGTTGAGTCACGCAAGGGCTTCGATATTAACACCGGTAGGATTGGTACGATCTGTGAATCCATAAAGATCCTTGCAGACAAATATTCTGAACTTCCAATCATGGGAAGTATGCTTGGTCCTTTCTCCCTTGCACAGCACATGGTCGGAGATGACTGGTTCATGGCAATCATGACAGAACCAGATTTCGCACAGGCAGTTATGGATCTCACAATAGATTTCAATGTCCAGTATGCGAACAAGATGGTAGACAACGGTGCTGACACAATGGTGATCATTGACCCAACAGCAAGTGCAATGCTCATCGGTGAAGAATACTTCAAGCAGCTTGTAGTTCCTGCACACAAAGCTATTGTTGATGCAATGGAAGCAAGAGGTGTAACAACCGTCGTCCACATCTGTGGTGACACAACACTCAGTCTTGGACTCATGGAAGAATCTGGTTGCACAGGTATCAGCGTTGATCAAACTGTAGATATCGCAACAGCAAAGAGTAAGGTAAGCAGAGCAACAATTCTCGGAAACATCGATCCTGTAGCTGTACTCTGGAAGGGAAATCCTGAATCAGTTGCTGAAGTTACACAGAAGGCAATCGATGACGGTGTAGATATCATCGCACCTGGTTGTGGAATTGTAAGCAAGTCACCAAATGCAAACCTTAAGGCAATGGCTGACACTGCAAAGAAGCACACCTACTAAGCTTAAAACTAAACATAAATCTCTTTTCGGGAAGCCGTCTTTCACGGCTACCCGGATTATTATTTTTGATTTGCTATTAATTACGTATCTATTTTATTATTATCTGTGTCTATGTCAATTCATTATAATTCTGAATTCTGATGGAAACATTTAATTCCTCAAACACTATCAATTATGCAGGTTCGATTTAAGCAGTCGCGGTTCTCTAAAAACAGTTTAATGTAAGCGTTTAATTAGCTGTTTTATATTATTCTGTGTCCTGTAAAAAACAAAGGAACTATGGTACAATGTCGGGAAAATCTTCTGTAAGAAATTCAATGCACCATTTCTGGGTAAACACTTGTTCATCTCATGGATGTATATTGAGGGATAAGGGGAGATTGCTATTAACTAATGTATGGTATTTCCCCATTTTCATGCTCGTTACAATTTTCGGTACGTTAATACTGTATACTTATACCTATTCAGGCGATGGTGTTTCCGGTGATCTGCGAGCTGAGTTCCTGCCGACTCTTATTCTTTCATCTTTGTGGCTTTTATTCTGGAAAAACAGTTGTTCTAAAGGTAGGATATTCCTTGTAGTTGCATCAGTTATTGGGCACGTACATGAAGTTCTGGGTGTACAACACGGCTACTTTACCTATCTTGGTGGTGCCTATGGCGGTGTTCCGCTTTGGCTTCTTCCTGGTTATGGTACTATATTCTGGTCTGCTCACAACTTATGGAAAGGATTTGAGGGTGCATTTTCAAAGCAGCACTGGTTCCATTATGTAAATTACTATTTACTTGCAAGTTCGATACTTTTACTGCTTCTAGATTATTTCGTCTTTAGTTTATCTCATGATCTTGTAGCGATAACGCTCAAATTCGTTATTGTATTCATGCTTTTCAAGGGAATTGCTGAGCTACGACTTGCTTATTTTGTTGCCTTCTTCACTGTGCTGACTGAATTTACAGGTGAGATCTTGGGTGCATGGTCTCATCCAAATTTTTCTTTCTTTTCACTCATGGCTGGATATGTTTTCCTTCTATGGGTGTGCATGACGCTTCATGATTACCTCAAGGGTATTAAAAAATGGGGTAAAATAGAAGCTGTGGCAGCAGTTGTTATGGTAACATTTTATATACTATCACTACTGGGCTACTTTGAAGTTTGATTATTTGGCCATACATCTGCCACTAACATAGAAGTGGGTCAATGCAATTGTTTTTGACCCAACTTATTAATAATTGCTAATACAAAATAGGTTCAAATGGATCCGGATATTCAAAGGGTTTTTCAATTGCAGCAGAAGCGGGCACCTGAGCTTGCTCTTCTGGATCATCACGCTCGTATAGAGCGTCTGTTGCGAATTGATCGCTATCTCAAAGAGGAAAGTCATGTTGCAGAGCTTTTTGATGCTATGCAAAAGGATTTTCGTAAACATGAGGTGGAGGTAATTGCTACAGAGATTGGCGTTGTGCAGGCACAGATATCTCATGCGTGCAAAAAATTACGGCCCTGGATGAAACCACAGAAGATAAAAACTCCTTTTCCTATGATGGGCACCAGTTCACATATTGTTCATGAACCAAAGGGTGTTGTTCTTATAATAGCTCCATGGAATTATCCCTTCAATCTTTCTTTTGTGCCACTGGTGTATGCTATTGCTTCTGGGAATGCTGCTATTGTCAAGCCCAGTGAAGTATCTGCAAACACTTCATTTTTCATCAAGAAAATGATTAATGAACTATTTGATGAAAGTGAAGTAGCTGTTTTTGAAGGTGGCCCCTCTATAGCAGAAGAATTATTGGAGCAACCATTCAATCATATTTTCTTTACAGGCAGTCCTCAAGTTGGCAAAATAGTCATGGCTGCAGCTGCGAAGCATCTCTCTAGTGTAACACTGGAGCTGGGTGGAAAATCTCCGGCTATTGTGGACAGTACTGCCAATGTGAGGAAGGCTGCCAGAGGAATTGCCTGGAGCAAACTGGTCAACAATGGTCAAACCTGCCTTACTCCTGATTACTTAATTCTTCATGAGTCAATATGCGATACTTTTGTTGAAGAGTTCATAATGGCAGTGCAGGATTATTACAATCCCAATGGCCTTGGTATTGAAAATTCTCCTGACTATTGTCGTATAATCAATGAACATCATTTCCAACGTTTGAAGTCACTTTATGACGATGCCATCTCTAAAGGCGCTGAAGCATTGGTAGGTGCTCAATTCAATAATTCTGATTGCTTTATTTCTCCTACTTTGCTGGGCAATATCTCTGATGATATGGACATCATGAAGGAAGAGATATTTGGTCCTATTCTTCCATTTGTAACATTTTCAAAGCCTGGTGAGGTTGTAGATATTATTCGTCAGAAACCCAAACCACTTACTCTTTACATTGCAAGCAAGGATGAAGGTAACATTGATTATTTTATGAAGGAAACATCTGCTGGTGGTACAGTTATCAATGATTACATGCTTGGCTACAGTAACCCTTACCTTCCATTTGGCGGTGTGAATGACAGTGGTATTGGAAAATCTATGGGTGTCCATGCATTCAAGGCATTCTCCAACGAGAGGAGCGTTATACGTCGGAACTGGGGAACTCTAAGCATGCTTTACCCTCCGTACAATGATCGTATACGCAGCCTGATACAATTACTTTACAGGTGGATGTAACTATTCCATATTTCGTGGGTTTAAAATGACTGGGCGAACTAAAAGAACAGTATTGATCACAGGTGGCTCAAGTGGCATTGGACTTGAGTTTGCAAAGTTGTTCGCACGTGATAATTACAGTATTTTGCTTGTAGCCCACCCGCGGGATGATCTTGAAGCTACAAAAGCTCAACTTCTTGAATCATATCCTGGCTCTGATATTTCTGTAAGGTCCCAGGATCTTGCGCAGCAAGATGCTGCAGAGCTTCTTTATGGTTTTACAAGAGAGAATAACATTCTGGTAGATGTGCTTGTGAATTGTGCTGGATTTGGAACGTATGGTTTTGTCGATCATATTGAGCTTGATCGGGATTTGTCCATGTTGCAGCTCCATGTTGGCACCTTGTATCATATAAATCGTCTTTATGTTCGTGATATGATAGAACGGGATGTTGGTCACATTATCAATATGTCTTCAATATCTGCTTTTCAGCCCAATCCATATTTTGCAACCTATGGTGCCACTAAGAGCTTCATTCTGAATTTCAGTCGCGCTTTGAATTATGAGCTGCGTGAAAAAGGTTCGAACGTACATATAATGGCTGTATGTCCTACTGCCGTAAAAGATACTGGTTTCCAGATCACTGCAGGCATGTCTAAGACAAAGACTTTCGATTCATGGATGAGCATAACTCCTGATGTCGTGGCGCAAGATGCATACCATGCTATGAAACATAAGAAGGATCTGGTAGTTCCTGGTAGATTTATGGGTCTGGCCAGATCGATCGCATGTCGTCTGCCATCAAAATGGTTAATGCGTATGTCTCGTGATCAACTGCGTGAAAAATAACAATCTTTAAGTTCATGCTGTTCTCATAGTATTACAAATATTATTGAAATTCCGGTTCAAGTTAGAGGAATAAAAATGGATAGTGATGAGCGAAAAGTTAATTGTATGATATGTGGCGGCGAGGTTGAGTATAACAATGAATCCACTCATTGTAAGTGCTATTACTGCGGGCTTGAAGAAGAATCCTATTTCAAGTGTGAGAATGGACATTATGTTTGCGATAGCTGTCACACTCATGATTCACTGGATGTTATAAGGCACATCTGCTTAAATACTGATCTTAAGAATCCTATGGATCTGGCTGAAAAAATGCTTGAACATCCTAAGATTCATATGTTTGGCCCTGAGCATCATTCCCTGATACCTGCTGCTCTTGTAGCTGCATATCAAAACTATATTGGTAAAAAGGATGCGAAACAGATAATTGAAGCTATCGAACGTGGTAAGAAGGTTCCAGGTGGTTATTGCTTCTTATGTGGTGCTTGTGGTGGTGGCCTTGGTGTTGGCATTGCTGTGAGTGTGCTTTCAGATGCGACTGCTTTTTCTCCTGAGCCAAGATCTCATGCGAACTGGGCAACAGCAAAAGCCCTTCAGGTGGTTGCTGATGCCGGAGGTCCTCGGTGCTGCAAAAAATCAACACGTATTGGAATGGAAGAAGGAGTTAGTTATATTTCCAAATTGTTCAATGTGGACTGGGATAAGGATATAGATCTTTCTATAAAATGTAGCTATAGTCATTTGAATAAAGAATGTGATCCTACTTGTAAATACAGGCCTTAAAGTAATCATTTTTTTTTCTTTTTTCTTGATGCTTTTAGTTTAGTGCTTTTTTCAAAATACATGTTACTTATATAGTTATTTTTAAAAATTAATTGAAATACCATTACTTTAGGCATGATCATGTATTATTCCTTTTATTTTGTCTTATCCTCCAATAATTCATAAATTATGTATAATGTTAACAGATGTTGCTTGTTTTTTATGAAATATGACATGAAAACCTTTAAGTGTACTTTTCATTCAATGTTCCTATGAAAGCGTATTAATTATTCTATAATTTAAAAAAGGTGTTGTTTTTGGATATAATCAGTCTGGATATGGGTAGTAAAAAAACAAATTGTATGATTTGTGGAAGTGAACTTGAACATTTGAATGAACCTGTGGCAGCTGCATGTGAATATTGTGGTGCTGAGGAAGATGGGTATTTCATATGTAAAAGTGGGCATTATGTGTGCAATGGATGTCATTCTAAGGATGCGTTAGAGGTAATAATGAATGTATGCTTGAATACTGATAGTGCAAATCCAAATGAAATTGCTGAGGCTTTGATGCTTCATCCGAGTATTCATATGCATGGTCCTGAGCATCATGCTTTGGTTCCAACAGTTTTGACAACAGCTTACCTCAATTATATTGACAAAGACGACGATGACGCTATAATTGAAGCAATGGAGAGGGGTAAAAAAGTTCCAGGTGGTCACTGTGCCCTATATGGTGTTTGTGGTGGGGCTACAGGGGTAGGAATAGCTGTTAGTATACTTACCGAGGCAACACCATTGACAGCAGAGCCACGCTCACATGCAATGTGGTCAACTGCCCGCACTTTGGATGTAATAGCAGATTCAGGTGGTGCCCGCTGTTGTAAAAAAGCTGTCAGGATGTCTTTTGAAGAGGGCGTTAAGTATATGTCCAAATTATTTGGCAATAATTGGGTAGATGATGTGGATCTGTCTGTGAAGTGTACTTACACTAAGCTCAATACAGAATGTGATCCTACATGCAAGTACCGGGCTTGATTTATATTAAAAAATAAAGTCCTATATTTCTATTTTTTAGGTTCTTGTGTTTTCAGCAAACACATTATCATAAACCAAAGCTGCAACGGTTCCGCCTATGATCGGTCCAATCCAGTAAATTGCCTGATCAACCCAGTATCCTGATGCAAGCGCTGGTCCAAATGACCTTGCAGGGTTCATGGATGCACCTGTAATGGGCTCACCTATCAGGATTGCCAGCAGGACTGCTGTGCCGATTGCAAATCCTGCAGATCCATTCGGGGCGCGTTTGTCAATGGCTGACCCAAATATTGTGAATACCAAAATAAATGTGAGTATCGCTTCTAACATTATGCCTGATGTGGCATTGACATCTGAAGCAAGGGTAGTCGCACCCAAGTTGAAATCTGTAATAGCAGATGGGAATATGCTCAATATTAGAAGACTTGCGATAATTGCACCTGATATTTGAGCAATTATGTATGAGATAGAATCTGTGATGTTCATTCTTCTAGTAATGAACATCGCTATTGTTACTGCTGGATTGATGTGTGCACCTGATATGTGTTTAGTGGCATAGACCATTGACATGACAATAAGTCCTGATGAAATTGCAATTCCGATAAGTCCTAATGAGCCGTTACTCATATTGTTGGTAGCCATTGCTCCTGTTGCTACAAATACAAGTGAGAATGTTGATATGAATTCAGCCAGATACCTTTTCATTGACTCGTTCATCTTTCAACCTCTGTTTCTCATGCACTGTATAATATTGCGGAGCTTTAACACCGTTAACAAAACAGGTATTTTATATATAGGTATGTTTGAAATATAATTGAAATATGCATCCTCCGGCACGATTTGTTTCGAATCTCTTTGAAATGGATTGATATTTCCCACTTAATTCATAGGTTAGTCCATACCGCAGAAACAGCATAGCTATGTGTATCAAATTGTAATAAGCAGCTATAAAAACGAAAAATCAAAGAATGCTTATTTTGGCATCCTTTTAATATCAGTTATTCTCTGGTCAAGCAGAGCACCGCATTTGCAAGGCTCATCAAGTATTGATGTAAAATCTCTGGTGCTATAGCGGATAAGTGGCATGCATTTCCTTCTCAGGGTGGTGATAACAAGCTCTCCTTCAACTCCTGGCGGAAGTATTTCTCTTGTTACTGGGTCAACGATCTCTATCAGGAAATCCGGGTTATCGACATGGAATCCATTCTGTTGGGAACACTCGATGGCATTGGCAAGTCCCAGTTCTGTCATTCCCCATTGTCTCAGGGCTTCACATCCCCATACACTTTCGATGTCTGCCCGCATTTCTTCAGTGAGTGGTTCAGATGAACAGATTATTTTTCTGATGCCTATATCTTTAATTCCATCTATGTTCTTTGCTTCCATTGATAATTTATGGACAAATGATGACAATCCTATAATATGGGTAGAGCCGGATTCCAGAATAGTATTGATCTGTTCTTCGACGCTTTCAGAATCATTTATTACGGATTTAACTCCTGCAAGCATGCATGCTTTTCCAAGTATCACTCCCGGGTCCCATGTGGCAGTTATGGTTGGGTACATGATGTGCAATGTATCATCCTTAGAGTCCATCTCCAGCATTTTCAGGGCGGATATGATGGCATCCACGATCTCAAGGATCTCGTCCTGGCTATATGCTATCATTTTTCTAATGCCAGTGGTTCCTGAACTTGTAAATTCCCTAACTATTTTTTTTCTTGGGATGCATAGGAAATGGTATGGTTTTGCAGCAAGATCTTCTGGGTTTGTAAGTGGGATCTTTGCCAGATCATCGTAGGATTCTATTTGTGATGGGTCAATTCCTTCTTTTTCAAAGACATCTTTGTAATAGCTGCTGTTTTCCATTACATAGTTCAGTAGTTCGCGGAATTTTATGAGCTTGTAATCTTTTATATTTTCCCTGCTGAGTTCCTCGGGGTTAAAAAGTTGCTTGAGCTCTTTATTGTTTTTAATTTCATTTTTGATCTTATTGACTCCCCACTGCTCAAGTGGATTCCCATCTCTATGGTCTATCTTCCTGGATTCCAGTTTACGTTTTGCTACATTCATTTTAATAGATGTACTTATTTTTTCAGAAAGACTCAAAACAATTCCTCCGGGTAAAATCTAGGATGAGTATGTCCTAAACTTATAAGTATGTATCATTAAACAAAGTAAAAAAGATAGTAATATATGTTATCCATTGGTGGATAACATATATTATGTAAATTATTCTAGTTCAGATTGTATTATCTGTAAAGGTGATTTCCCTTACAGTCTGTCATATTGTAGTTACAGAACGGTATGAATTTTCCATCACGTGTAACGACGTGTATGCAGCAGTTTTCAACCCTTTCTTTCTCATATGTCCATACGTCCTGGAATGCCATCATTGAGATTGTAAGGTAACTGTTCGTGCTCATGTTCACGAAATCTCCCCACTCGCCTGCAGCATCAGTGTTAATGCTGCTCGTGGACAGGTCGCTAATTGGTGTTTCGCAGCATGAACTTTTTATTGTTAGGTCACTGAGTGGTTTATCGCAGCATGATCCTTTAATCATAAGATCGCCAGAGGAGTCATTCTTTTGATCATCAGAGCCCTTCCATCTTCCCATTATGGATCCTTTTGTTTTGCTTGCCACATCTTTTTCTGATTTCATTGCACCCATAGATACATCTGTCAATGGCATGTATCCACCATTGGCATTTACCAGTGTAAGACATGTTGCACCGCAGTGGGCTGTGGGCATAAGTGCAGGTGTGAAATTATCCATTTTGATCTGGCCATTTGTTTGTTCTTCGATGGCCTTTAGGAGCTCGGGTGTGGTAACCTTTGCTTCTATTTCATCAGCAGATCTTCCAGAGAAGAATACCGGTTGGTAATGTACTCCTCTTATAGTTGGCAAATGCTTGCTTGCAAAATCAATTATCTTGCCAACTTCATGAAGGTTGTAGTTCTTTGCAACTAGTGGTACAAGGACTACTCCGATTCCAGCTTTTTCACATTTGTTAATAGCTTCAGACTTTAGGTCTAATTGCTTTTTACCTGTTCTCTGGATATATATGTCATCTGAAACCCCGTCAAAGCCGAGGTAAAGGGAATCTACGCCTGCTGCAGCAATCTTATCGAAGTATTCCTGATCTCTGGCAATTCTATTACCATTTGTATTAAGCTCAACGTGATTGATCCCCATGTCTTTTGCCATCTTGATTATTTCCGGCAGATCGTTCCTTAATGTAGGCTCTCCTCCGGATATTTGTATACATGTGGGTTCGTTTTGGCATTTTAAGACAGTTTCGAACATCCCCCTGATCGTATCCATATCAGGATCCAGACTTTCATCCATGGAAGAATTTGCAAAACAGTAGGTGCATCCCATATTACATCTGTCAGTTACTTCTACAACTGCCAGGCATGTATCTTGGGTGTGTTCCGGACATATTCCGCAGTCAAAAGGACAACCCTTCTCCACTTTCGTCAAGGGTGCTTTTACTTTTGCTCTGTCTACTTCAAAACATTTGTCCATTAAGTTATAATGTTCAATATCGCTAGAAATAAGGGCTGTAAAACTGCCATGTTCAGGGCATTCTTTTTTAATGTAGACTTTCCCCTCTTCTACGAACTTAACTCCCTCGATCCTCTTAAGGCACTCCGGGCAAAGACTTGTGACTGTACCTATTTGTTCCATCGGTTTCATCTCGCTATTTTTTCCTTGCAATATCAGAAGAATTCAAAAGGGGAATGTTGCCCTTGTGAAACACCTGGTAAACTGCCAGTGGCATAAATGTTGTATGCCTGGCATATAGTATTTTGCATTCTATTATCAATTCAGATAATTCCTGTAAAATCAGGAATGGATAATATTTAAGCCTACGTTTTGAATTGTGTTGAAATACACGTGCTGTGGCAGCATAGTTTACAAACTAGCCTGTGTTAATGTTGCATTTTCAATAAAGTATTTACTGCTAGCTATAGCTACAGTTATTTGATCTAATGTAAAAGAGAGAAACTATTGGTGTTCTGGTAAAAAAATAAAAAATTAGAGAGCTAAATTAAGCTCTCTTTTCGCCGAGAATGGACTCAGCTACTGCAAGTGTCTTGACCATTTCTGGTTCTACATAAACGTCCTTGCACTTCTGGCATACAATTGCAGGCCCTACCCTTGACATGCCCATGAAACTCATGCTTACGTTCATGTTCATTGCGGTCTCGCCACATTTGTTGCAGATATACTTACTCTCAAGTGGTGTTTCCTGTTCTGCATCCCAGCCGCCAGCAGGCTCTCCAGCTTTCATCTGGTGTGCATAGCAGTTTACAACTTCTTTGTCGTTGTATACTGCGTAGCTGGTGAGATTGTCTGTTACGTTCTTTGCAATGCATACGCTACCGTCTGCTGCCTTAAGTTTGTCTCCGCTTGCTTCTGCTGCGTTTACAATTTCCAAGACATCGGATTCCTGGAACCCATTGTCCTTCAATAAAGTCTTTACTTCGTCAGATATAGTTACCATGAGTAAACCCTCATCATTAGTTATTAATTTTTAGGTGTCCTTTCTGCCTCAGAACTTTGTGTACTGTCCAAAGTCTCTTGCAGCCTTTACGATTGCACGAACGTTTGCAGGTGGTGCAAAGGTTGGGCATTCACATGATGTACCGAGGATGTATCCGCTTGGTGAATCTTTACCTGCAAGTACCTGTGACTTAGCCTGCTCGTATACCTGCATCTGTGTACCACGGTCTACAAGCTTTGTGTCGACACAACCAAGACAGATTGCTCTGTCACCGAAAGCTTCTGTGTGCTTTGCGGATGGGAATATGTCTTTACCATCATATCCGATCTGGACTACTGTGAATGGGCTCATTGGAGCTGTTCTCCACATGTCGTAGTCGTCTGCGTGGTTTCCACAAAGGTGAAGGTATACACCAGGTCCAGCGCCTGCTTTCAGTACCTTTCTGATAGCTTTGGATACTGGGTCGAATCCGAATCTCTTTATCTGTTCTCTGTCGAGAAGGTCACCACTAGCAATTACAGATCCGGTGATCATTACGTTTGCGCCGTATCTTTCTGCTGTGCATGAACATGCGCTCTCCATGTGGTCTCCTGCCTTGGTGAGGAGTTTGTCAACTACTTCTGGTTCTGTAACCATCCACATGAATACATCATCAATGCTTACCCAGTTGGTTGCAACTTCCAAAACACCACCAAGTTGTGTGATTGGTGCGAACATCTGTGGGTACTCGTTGAATACTGTGTCGAGTGCTTTGAAGTGTGTTTCGAATGTTGGACCGTCTTTGAGTTCCTCTGGAGGAAGTACTCTGAATGCGTCTACATCCTCTGCGGTCTTGATCGGGCGGGTCTTAAGTGCTGGTGGTGCACCTGCCTTTGTAACGAGCTCTCCGCCGTAGTCTGCACCCCAGTAATCTGCATACAGGAAGTGACCTACTGGTGTGATGTCGTAGAGTTCACAAGCACCACAAACCATCCTAACTGCTTCGTCTGGGTTTCCGTAGAAGTACTCTACACTTTTCTTGTATACTCCTGCTGCATGTGATAACATGATAGGATCTACAATTACTCTTTCCGATGGCACATCTGCGAACGGTGTTGTCCACAGGCTGCCTGCGCTTTCTAACCAATTTGTGTCTATTGGAGCAAAATCTTCTGCTGGCATGATTTAATCACCCATTTTTGTTAAAGTATAGAATGCTTAAGAGCGGGAAAACTACTTCCTCTCTTAATTGATGTCAAATTCGATTCATGATTCAATATCACAAATTATTAATTTGCATCGTTTGGCTCAGAACCAATAACACAGGTTCGGTCCTATGATTATTGATTATTAAACACTAGTTGATTATGGATATATATAATAACTTCCGGGAGTTAATCAAAATGCCCGATATAATCTACGTGGTTGATTAAATCAATGCCATTGATTAATCATTCATGTTTTTAATTTATGTAATATATTGTACCTTCTATTTTATTGCATGTTGTGTATTATTATACTGTTAGGCTCGAATAATGTTGCTTTTTGATCAGTCGTATATTCTGTTTATGTTCTAAATTGATTATACGGGCTTTTAGCATACTGTTTATTTATCTCGCCATATTTTAGAAAGTGTGCATTGGTTGATGGCGGTGGAATAATGTTTATATGTTTACATTTTTGGACATGCATATTATTTAGAGTAATATTCTTTTTTCACCTGTCCTATTAATAGTGTAAACTAAAAATTCAAAGTTCCTATGTATTTTCATTTTATAATGTGCTGTTGTACATGGAGTAATTCATGAAATAAAATGGGTATGTTTATATAGGGCCCCTTTCTCCAAATTTCAACTTTCATACTGTCTACATTCATAGATTTTTGGCCATGTGGTGCATGTAGCATTTACGTCATCTAAAACGAGGGTTTGGGCATTATTGGATGTTCTGATATTTCTTATATTATTATATCTATAAGGGGTGTATGTTGGCTTATAAGTGGTATCTCTAAAACGTGAACCTGTGATTTCACGTTGTTACACTTATTCATTTTAATATTCATAAAAAAAGTTAGAAAGATGCTCCGATGGGGATTCGAACCCCAGTCGCAGGAGTGAGAGTCCTGCATGATTGGCCGTGCTACACTATCGGAGCATTTCGTTTCGCTTTAACAGCAACTCAGAAAGTAACTAAAAGCATATTAATCTTTCGTTTAAAAAAGGGTTGTACATGCTTGCTTTTAAGCAAACATGCCATGTGGTGTATTATTTACTTCTTCTTCTTCAACGACCTTCTCGTAAGCTTCCATTACATCTTTCATGGTCACCTGGTCTCCGCGCCTTCTCAATACGAACATGCCCGCTTCCTTTGTGATCACTTTCAGATCAGCACCACTTAGGCCTTCGGTCATCTTTGCGATCTTCTTTAGATCTACATCCTCTGCAATATTCATCTTGCGGGTGTGGATCTTCAGAATCTCGCCGCGTCCTTCTTCGTCAGGTATTGGTACTTCTATTACTCTGTCAAAACGTCCCGGGCGGAGTAATGCAGGGTCTAAAAGGTCTATCCTGTTGGTCGCAGCTATCACTTTTACGTTCTCAGCAGCTTCAAATCCATCCATTTCGGCCAGTAGCTGGAGCATGGTTCTGTTTACTTCGGCTGAACCTGTGGTTCCATCGTGTGTTCTCATGCCACCTACTGCATCAATTTCATCAATGAACAGTATGGAAGGTGCTTTGTCTCTTGCCATCTGGAATACGTCTTTCACAAGTCTTGCGCCTTCTCCTACGAACTTTTGCACAAGGTCTGACCCTGACATACGAATGAATGTTGCGTTAGCTCTGGAAGCCACTGCTTTTGCAATAAGTGTTTTTCCAGTTCCTGGGCCACCATGCATTAATACGCCTGTTGGCGGCTCAATGCCTATCTTCTCAAATAGTTCTGGTTCTACAAGTGGTAGCTCGACCGATTCAATGACCTCCTTAAGGACATCATCAAGGCCGCCTATCATGTCGTAATTAATTCCTGGTGAGTTAATAAGTTCCATGATCTGTGCGCGTACATCTGCTGCTCTGCTGATGGTTGATATTATTGAAAATGCAGCATTAACACAGACTCGCATGCCTGCCTGTATTTCATCTTGGAACTGTGGTGGTATTTTTGTCACAACTTCCTGGTTATTTCCATGTTGTCTTATTAGTGCCATGTCATCTTCAACTTCCATGACAGTAGCAATGAACAACGGAGGTCTTGTGAGTTGCTCTATCTGCTTTTTCAGCTTACTTGTTTCTTCAAGGTAGCTGTCTGCCATCATGCTGGCTTCCAAGAGCTTAGCTTTCATGCCCTCATTGTTGACTTTCAGTAATTCGATCTCTTTGCGCAATGCTTCAATGTCTTCATTCGCTGATTCTTCTGAGTTCGTCTGGTTCACAAATTTTGAGTTTTTTGTGTCAATTGGTGATTCTGCACTACTATTTGACATAAGGTCACTTTATACTATCATTAGATATAAAATCAACTGAAACTTGATTGATGTGTCTCTTTTCACAATACTTTTAGTGAATTGGTTTGTGTGGGTGTATTTTTTAAAATAGAGTATTTTAAAGCCTTTTTTTATGTATTAGGTGTATTTTGACTGTTTTTATTTTATAGTAGTATCTTAATACAGTTTATAGTCTGTTTAATGGAAGCATTTTTCTATCATTAATCTCTATTTATTCTCTGCAGATATTGTGATTATCTGTGTTTCTATGTTTTTCAATCAAATAAAGTGTTTTTAGGCCTTTAAATTGAATGAAAACATATGAATACTCTTATCTTAGCAAACATTTATATACAATTAAGAGTATTTATTAATTGTGAAGCGGATTGGGGCACAATGTGTTTCAGATACGTTCACAACATCACATATCGCGCTTAAATAAGCAACCATTGTCTGAGGGGATGTATGGTTGTGGATCCACTATCTGAGGGGATGAATGGATTCGCACAGAGGTAAAAGGATGAAGATTCGGCTCGAGATCATCGGTGACGATGACACAGAGAATACAAGCATTGAATTTGGCGGACCGCATTGGAAAACGTGCATTCTTGCCTTTATAGATTCACTACCTTATGGTGATAAGATCAGTGTCGAATCTTCTTCCGATTCATTACCTGTTTCTTCTATTTCACAAGGCCAGCAGCCGACGCAATCTTTGCCTGCTCAGCCACAAGTATCACAAGAGCCTCTAGTACAGCAGCCCGCTGTGCAACAACCTGTGATTCAGTCTACTACTCAACAACAACAACAACAACCTGTAGTGACACAGCCGCTGACACAAGTATATCAGCAACCTGCTCCGCATATGTCGCCAATGCCACCATCAATTTATGGTGCACCTGGTGTTATGCCTTACTATTACTATACTCAGCCTGTTCAAACACCTCCGTTTGTCCAAGGGCAGATTCCTCCAGCTCCTGCTCAACAGCCTGCTCAAGCAGCTAGTACACATGCTGAACCTGTGGCGCAACAGGCTCCTGTTCAGAATGCAGCGCCAACACGGCAAACTCCACATCTTCAGGAAAAGCTTAACGACTCATCACTAACTATTAGTGAACGACTCGAACTATTCCTGAAATATGAGTATCCACGTGTTTGGTTCTCATCACAGGATGTACAGCAGCATTATGAGCGTGTTTACGGTCCTATAAAACAGAGCACAGTTTCAACATATCTATCTCGTATGTTCCGCAAGAACATTCTGGAACGTCGTGGCAATCGCACACAACGTGAATACAAGTATATTGATGTTGAAATGGAAATGCCTGTGATCTCTTCTAACACTCCAATTTCTGAATATTACAGATTATGATCACAACGTCTTTGTTCTTCTATGATTCTTTCCCGGAAGTTTTTGAGATATTTTCTAATTTCTATTCTTTTATTAGTTCTACTTCAATTCATCAGTACAATTTTGTTAACACTCGGAAATAGTGCCGATATAACTGGTATTATAGTTATAGGATTCATCCCAATAGTTTTTGGATCATCTTCTGAACTGGGGTCTACACTACTGTTATTCATGCTGTCAGTGCTAGTATTTTATATTTTATTTGTTCTGATGAATACGATTCTATTCATGTATGATGAAAATTCATGCTCAGTTTCTGAACTGGATAACAAAGAGTGTTATGATAGCAGTTCCTCAAAGTCAAATGTTAGTGCCGGAGCTGTCATCATGCTGGGTCCTATTCCTATTGTTATAGGCTCTGGCAACAAAATATCGATAGTTTTGGCATATATTGCATTTGCTCTTGTTTTTGTGTTTTTGATCCTGTTCACAAGGCTGTAACTAGTGGTGGGGGTGTGATGTTGTGAATTTGTTTTATCCGGTTCGAATATGAGAAAATGCTATGCTTGTCCACTGTGAATATGTTTATACGGTTTCAGGTCAATACATATTCTGATGCGCCAGTTCAAACTTGTATCTGACTACACTCCTAAGGGTGATCAGCCAAAGGCAATTGAGCAATTGGTCGATGGAATTGAAAAAAGTAAAAAACATCAGGTACTGCTGGGTGTGACCGGGTCTGGTAAGACTTTCACAGTTGCTAATGTGATTGAAAAGGTACAAAAACCAACACTTGTCATTGCTCATAATAAAACGTTGGCTGCACAACTGTATTCTGAATTCAAGGAGTTCTTTCCTGATAATGCAGTAGAGTATTTTGTAAGTTATTATGACTATTATCAACCTGAGGCATACCTTCCTACTACTGATACATATATCGAAAAGGATGCTTCAATAAACGAAGAGATCGACAGGATGCGACTTTCTGCAACCATGTCTCTTCTCGAAAGACAGGATGTCATTGTTGTTTCAAGTGTATCCTGTATCTATAACCTTGGATCACCAGATGAATGGCGAAAAATGTCCGTGACAATGCGTGTGGGTCAGGAGGTCGATCGTTCAGAACTTTTTGAATCCCTTATTAATATCCAATATGAAAGAAATGATGTTGAGTTAGGTCCTGGTAAATTCCGCTCTCGTGGGGATACGGTTGAAATAAATCCGGCACAGTGGGATTATGGTATCCGGCTGGAACTTTTCGGTGATGAGATCGACAGGATAGCATATTTTGATACACTCACTGGTAAAGTGACTGAAGAGCTTGGTGCAGATGAATATGTCTCGGTATATCCTGCAAAACACTTTATCATGCCTGAAGAATACATTCAAAAAGGTCTTGTCTCCATAGAATCAGAGCTTGAAGAGCAACTTAGCATATTACGATCACAGGATAAATTGCTTGAAGCACAGCGGCTTGAGCAGCGCGCAAGATTTGATATGGAAATGATAAGGGAACTTGGGTATTGCAGTGGTATCGAAAACTATTCTCGTCATTTTGATGACAGGAAGCCCGGAGATCCTCCTTCTTCATTATTGGATTTCTTCCCTGAGGACTATCTTGTTGTAATTGATGAATCCCACGTAACCATTCCTCAGGTCAGGGGTATGCATAATGGGGATCGTGCGAGAAAGGAGTCTTTGGTCTCCTATGGTTTCCGTCTTCCTTCTGCATATGACAATCGTCCCCTGCGTTATAATGAGTTTGAGCGCTTGTTGAATTATGTTCTATATATATCTGCGACACCTGCAGAATATGAAATTGACAAAAGTAGTGCTGTGGTGGAGCAGATCATTCGTCCGACTGGTCTTGTTGATCCTAAAGTTACTGTAAGGCCTGTGGAAAATCAGATAGATGACCTGATCGGTGAGATCGGCAAGGTCACTGGGGATGGATTCCGTACACTTGTGACGACTCTGACCAAAAGGATGGCTGAGGATCTCACTGACTATTTGCTGGAACTTGGTATCAAGGTTCGCTACATGCATTCTGACATTGATACTATTGAAAGGTCAGAAATAATCAGGGGTCTGAGGAAAGGAGACTTTGATGTTCTTGTGGGAATTAACCTTTTGCGTGAGGGTATCGATCTTCCTGAAGTTGCGTTTGTTGCAATTCTTGATGCAGATAAGGAAGGTTTCCTGCGTTCGGAGCGTTCTCTCATACAGACAATTGGCCGGGCATCCCGAAATTCAGAGGGACGTGTAATACTCTATGCTGATAAGATAACTGGTTCAATGGCTCGTGCAATGGGTGAGACCAAACGCCGACGTGAACTCCAAATAGCTTTCAATGAAGAACATGGAATTACTCCTAAAACTATAGAGAAGGCTTTGCAGAAGGAACTGGTAGAAGCAGAGGCCTATTCTTCTGATTCCGGTGCTATGTCAATTGCAGAAAACATGTCTAAAAGGCAATTGTCCGATATGGTCATCGACCTTGAGGCTGAGATGCACCTTGCTGCTAAAAATCTGGAATTCGAACGGGCTGCAGAGTTGCGTGATCGCTTGAAAGAGTTACGTGAGAATTATTCTTTGTAATATGCTCTCATTTTATTGTTTTTTGTTTTTGTTCTTCCCCTGCGTTTCTATCTTCGACGGCGATGCATTCTTCCGTGTTTTTTCATGCCTGCTTTTTCCGAGCCAGAGTCGCGAATATCTTTGCCAGTATGGTGGAGAAATACATCATCTAGTGTTGGTTTGTGAAGGTTGACGGATAATATTTCAAGTTGCATTTGAGAACTTATTTTTAATATCTCCGGAATAGCACGCTCTCCGCTGGATGCTGTGATGAGCACTTTGTTTTCAGATACGGTTATGCTATCTTCGCTCTCCTTTTCTATGTATTTTGCTTTAAGCTTCTGAGCATCATCTTCAGTGGATAGTCCAAGTGTGATCATGTCGCCACCAAGGGACGACTTCAATTCCTGTGGAGTTCCCATGGTCACTATATTTCCATGGTCAATTATTGCTATCCGGTTGCACAGCCTGTCTGCTTCTTCCATGTAGTGAGTGGTCAAAACCATGGTTATGTTCTTTTCCTGGTTTAGCTGTTTGATGTACTCCCAGATGTGATTCCTTGTTTGTGGATCAAGTCCCAGGGTTGGTTCATCAAGAAAGAGTACGTTTGGGTGATGCATTAGTCCCCTGGCGATCTCCAGACGACGCATCATGCCGCCGGAGTATTTGGTAACTGTCTGGTCTGCCCATTCTTCTAGTTCCACAAGTTCCAGTACTTCCTTTATCCTCTCGTGGCGCTCTTTCTTTGCAAGTCCGTAGAGTCGTCCATGGAGGTCGAGATTCTCCCGTCCGGTGAGTTTCTGGTCAAGAGTGGTTTCCTGAAATACTACTCCAATGGATTTGCGCACTTTTGTGGAGTCTGCTTTTATGTCGTATCCCCAAACTTTTGCATTTCCTGAACTTGCTTCTAGCATTGTGGACAACATTCCGATGAGTGTCGATTTACCTGCTCCATTTGGCCCCAGCAGTCCGAAAAGCTCCCCTTTTTTCACCTCGAGCTTGATTCCATCGACAGCTAACATTTCGTTGTACTTCTTGGTAATTCCTTCTGTATAGATGGCAATATCGTTCACTATTAAGCTCCTGTACTAAGGATACATTAGTAGGTATTATACATTTTGTTATTCAGCACCGGGAGAAACCTTTATATCTTAAAACTACATGTTAGGGAATACAACGTGCGCTGGTGGTTTAGTGGCTATGACTGAGGCCTTCCAAGCCTTAAACCCGGGTTCGAATCCCGGTCGGCGCACCAAAACTTTTTCTGATAAATTTTAAACTGATTAGGTCTAACTTTTTATTTTGCTCGATATCTTTCTCATAGTAAAACCTTTTTAACCTTCCAGTCAGATATATCCATATGGGCAAGGTAAAGCCGACATATGTTATATTGGCTTTTTTGTTAGTTCTTGCAATCTGGTTTATTGCGGGGGTATGGGCTTCAATGAGTACTGAACAACTTAATTATGATGTTATAGAGGAACTTGGGGATGGGGTTGAGCTAAGGCAATATCAAAATAGTACATTCATATCTGCAAAGGCGAAGGACTCAAACTCCGGTTTCAGAATACTTTCCGGCTATATTTTCGGAAACAACAAGGAGGATATTAAGATCTCTATGACCGCCCCTGTTATATCGCAACAGGAAGAGGACATGCTGCAGATGTCTTTTGTCCTACCGTCTGATTATGATTCCGACAATGCTCCTCTGCCTGTGGATGAAAGTATTTCCATCCATGAAGTAGCTTCCAGAAAGTTGCTGGTTGTCACCTTTTCAGGATTTGTAAGCAATTCCAAAATAGAATCTCGAACGGTGATACTTGAGGAAAAGATACAGAAGAACAACATCAATAAAAAGGGTGATTTCTTCATCATGCGCTACGATCCTCCCTGGGTGCTTCCCATGTTCAGGCGAAACGAGCTTGCTGTGGAAGTGGAATGAGTTTCCGGTTCAAATGGTCACTTTTCATATTCAGATTGAAAGCGGAAACCATATGAAGCCAAAGACTCCTCTCGTCATGAAAAAGAAAATAAGTTATTTCAAGTATTCAGCGGTAAATATTTCACATAAATATAAGATATAAGTGAAGGCTGGCGAAATCTCATTCAATTGGCCCCACTCTTTATAAAAACTTAAACAATACCGATCAACTGTGATGCTTTCAAAGCACCATTGGCGACAGTATATGTTACAGTATTCACAATGCCAATTGGTTTGACAATAATTTTGCCATCGTCTTTTGCTTCAAGGGCTGTTTCCAGCGGGTCATCAGATACGAGGATGCTTTCGATGGTGGCTTCACTTGCAGACACTCTCATGGTCGTATCGAATTCAGTATCTTTCTCAACTTCTTCGAATTCGATTACATATGCATCTTTTGTGACCGCTTTCACATATTTCTTCGTGCCACTGTTGGTGGTGATCGTGAGTTTGATAACCTCGTCTCCGAGGATCTTCTTGACATAGGAATGGACATTTCCTGAATTTTGGTTATAGTCATTGACCTTTAGGTCCAGATCATTCACTATGGAAGCACTCGCCATGGGTATGCTCATAGTTAATAGTAAAGCAATAGCTATTGGTATGATTTTCATCCTATCTCTCCATATGTTCAATTTATTCAATCCACCGGATGAATATACTACGACTATCTGTAATATAATTCGCCATTGGTCTAAATATTTATACACTGTGCTCTATGTCTTGAAGTTTTTCTTCCAGCATCTCCCTCAAAGCCACAGGCCCATTCAATTCTTCTGCAAGCTCTCGCATCTCATTTAACTTGTTTTTGTACTTCTCCTCACCAGTAAGCGATCTGATATTCTCCAGAATATCTGATGGTGATGCGGAATAGCCAAGTTTCTTTCCGAGGCCATCTTCTTCGATAACAATGGCATTGTTTTGCTGTTCGCTGTGGCTTTGGTCGGGGATGCTTATCATGGGGATTCCAAAGCTCAATGCTTCCATCATGGTGCTGTGCCCTCCGGGGGCTATAATCACATCAGAAGCTTTCAGGTATGGGAACTGGTCTTCGATCAAACTGAGTATCTGTACGTTATCGGGGATTGAATCAAATTTGTCCTCGTCAACATTTGGACCTGAAAGCAATGTATAATTGATACTGCTATCCATCCTGGCCGCATCTATAACTTTTCTGAATATCGGTTCCCTGTATCCAAACCCGCCGACAGTGCATAGTACGTGTGGTCTTTTTAATTCGAAAGCATCTGTTTCTTCAAAGGTCTTTCCTATCAATGGTCCGCTAAAAAACACTTTTTTCCAGCTATTCTCTGTTAGTTCCAGATTTTTTCTGCAAACAGTATGTGGAAGAGGGTAATCGGGGATGATCAATCCATCAGTCAGTTTAAATACGCCTGCGTAAAACGTCTTCACAATTTCAGCAATTATTTTGCTGGAAATTCCAAACCCTTTAAAGAAATTTTCCATATTTGACTGGTTCATCATAAGGTGGCATGGAATCGACCTTGATTTTGCAGTAAGAAGTCCTATATAATAGCTATCTGAAACAATAACATCCGGATCTATTCTTTTGAGAAGCTTTCTCAACTTAATTACTTCACGCAATTGTCCTTTCCTGAAAGTTGCAAGGATGGACTTTTTCATATTAAGTGATCCGGCTTTGCCAATAAGCGTGATCTCGGAAGATATTGTATGGGTGGTATGTCCCTTCTTTTCTATTAATTCTCTGGAATATCCATAAGCTCCAAAATGCACATCATGTCCAGCAGCTTCCATTTCCTTACCTAGGGAAATACATCTGCTGGTGTGGCCCAATCCCTCGCCGCAGACTAGTATCATCACTCTCATTAATTCACCGAGTAATAATTTAAGTGGTGGTATTAATTTCTTACTATCTTGCTGATTCTGGATACCTGTGGCTGTTTCGACAACATGTATAAGAAGAACGGTAATCCCGAACTAAATACTCGATGGGCAAGACCCGTTGTAATGCTATTGAATTGTGGGTATTTCCCCATCCTGTCTTTTCCAACAAGGTAAACTATCCTGTCAATAGTTTTGACACCAGAGGAATAGCTCATCTCATCTGTGGTTCCTTTTTCAATATTTCTGAAATACTCCCTGAATATGTCGAAACTGTTTTGCAAACTCTGTAACAGCAAGGATTTTGGGATTTTCCCCGGGTTTGAACCAGAACGGGTGTTTGTACATATGTAATATATCATTATCCTTAAAGTAATCAAGCAAATTGTAGACGTTTTTGTCTCTTTTGATAATGCTTTCATTTGCGGGGTTTGCCCGGCCTGACCAAAGGCGCAGGGTTTAAGACCGTATTCATAGGGCTTCTTACTATTTTTATGAAAAATAAATCTCTTATTGCGTAATCTTAATATGTGAAGTACATATTTAATCAATGCTTTCATTTTGCGGGGGTTGCCCAGCCTGGCCAAAGGCGCAGGGCTTAGGACCCTGTCTCGTAGGAGTTCGTGCGTTCGAATCGCACCTCCCGCACCAGAATTTAATGAACTTCTTGTTAATTTAAAATATTAACTAAAGCGTATGGATGTTTCAGCAATAATTCTTCAATCCTTGTTTTAGTGGGTCTTGCTTTTGAATTTGCAAACAACATCGGGGTTTAATGAAGTCGCTGAAGGCGATTTGGGAAAAATGCGAGCTGAGTATTTTCCATTAAATTCCTGTTAATTGACCCGAGCCGACAGGCGAGAGCGCAGCGTGGTCGAGGATTTCGGAAAAATCCGAAGAAGTGTATCTTGAAAGAAAGAATGATAATTTATGATTTTAAATTTTTATAACTATTTTTGATAAAATAAATTAGATAACCAACTAAAGCACCAATGATCAAAATAAAAAATGATGTTAATATAATCATAGGTAACCAATAATTCATTGGATTTTTTACTAAAATATATACTATTTTTAAGCTTAAATAAGCAGCAGGAAAAATTATTATTTTAATTATTTGTTCAAAGAAGCTTCTTAAGCCAATTGGTGTCGTAATAAATGCAAGTATATTTGTAATCAAAACTATACCTAAGTAACTTAACCCACCAATTATTGAATGTTGGAACCATTCTGGCTTTGATTTTATAAATTTTATTTGCATAATATATAATATTCTTTAACCCTTTTAATTATTTCTAAAAAGATACATTGGTTTCAATCCTTGTTTTAAACAGATCATATCGAATCTTGTCATCAATGCTGTTAAATTCACTGAAGAAAAAGGCAGCGTATACATCAATGCAAAAAAAGATGGTGATCTCCTCAACATTTCAGTTTCAGATTCTGGGATCGGTATATCTTCTGGCAATATAGATAAACTATTCAAGCCCTTCCAACAACTCTATTCTTCCCACTCTCGTATGTATGAAGGTACAGGTCTTGGTCTTGCACTTGTCAAAAAATTTGTGGAGTTACATGGAGGCAATATATGGGTAGAAAGCACAGAAGGCGAAGGAAGCTGTTTTTCTTTTTCCGTTCCCATTGCTGATGGCTGTTCATATGTAAAAAATAGGCGAAGTGGATTAAAACAATGATCCACAAATAATGATAGTTTAATGGATCTTCCATTAACTTAAAATTCATATTATTTTATTAATTAACCATGAGGTTTCCAAAAAACCCTGTATTCTGATTAGTTGCAATAATTCTGGTCTTCAAGATTTCAATTCCGGTATTCATTGTTTTTGAGGCTGCAAGGACATGAAGAATACTAAGTTCTCCCTCTTGGAATTTATCTCCCATATACTTCATACCTTCAATAAATCCTTCTTCTATTATTTCTAGTGGATCGAGTCCATTATCGAGGGCTTCTCTTGCAACTTCTGCTGCTTCGGTATCATTGTTGTTGAGTACAGCATACTTTGCTTTATTGATAATAATATTCTTAATTTGAATTTTTGCGCTCATGTTCTTTCCTGTGGAATGGTTGTCTGGGTTGAATGCGATTCTCAACTCTTGAAATTCTCACTGAATTCTATCTCTTCCAAAGGAAATATTTGATAAATAGATTAGCCAACTGAAATATATTTGAATAAATGAATTATATAATCTATATAGCAGTCGATCATCATTTTGTGGATCTTTAAATATCAGAAAATTCATCTATTTTGAACACTCTGTCGTTCTTCCTGACTTTGCCTTCAACTCTAATGCCAACCTCTTGCCCTTGCTTAGCTGATGTGGTTGTTGCACCTTCGAATATCAGTGATCGAACTTCCTGTTCAATGTATGTGGTGCTGCCCTCAATTATTATTTTGTCACCAACACTGATTCCCTGTTCCATGAGTCTGACTGATGCAGCGGAATTTTTTGAGAAATAATTGAGGATAGATCCAACTGCCTGTCTGGTGGCTGGCGCTGCATTCTTGTCATTGTCTGCTGCGAGTCCATCAGGTCCCGGGTGTCCGAAATAGAATCCTGTGGAAAAACCTCTATTATATTCTTTGGACATTTCTTCTTTCAGTATAGTGGCCTTCTCAGCATTGAAAGTACCAATCCTGTAATCATCAATCGCCTGACGATAACATTTTGATATCCTGGATGTATATCCTGGATTTTTCAGCCTGCCTTCAACTTTGAATGCATTGATCCCTGCTTCTGCAAGTTCTGGTATGTGTTCTATCATGCAGAGGTCTTTGGCACTGATCAGGTATTTTCCATCTATGTCTACCTTTGCACCATTGTCGCTATGCAGTGTCCATTCCCATCTACATGGCTGGCTGCACTCTCCACAGTTTGCTGACTTTCCAAGAAGGTAAGCAGAAAGGTAACATCGTCCTGATACTGACTGGCACATGGCTCCGTGAACAAATACTTCTAACTCGATATCTGTACCCTGCCTGATCTCTTTGATCTGCTCAAGGCTCAGTTCTCTTGCAAGAACTACTCTGCTTGCTCCAATAGATTTGTAAAAATTAGCAGTTTCATGGTTGGAAACATTTGCCTGCGTGGATATGTGTACTTTAAGGTCATGGTCAGCTGCTCTTTTTATAGCGGCCGGATCCCATGCAATAATTGCATCTGCTTCTGCTGATACAGCTGTTTCAAGAACATTGTTCAATTCCTGGATGTCATCAGGGTATATCACAGAATTAACAGTTAAATAGCCTTTGAGTCCATATTCGTGTACTTCTTCCACAAATTCAGCTAGCATATCAGGCTTTATGTCCTGCGCTCTTGCCCTTAAACTCAATCTGTCAAGCGAAAAATAGACTGCATCCGCATGGTCTTTACACGCTCGCAGTGCTGCAATATTGCGCACTCCCATTGTTAGTTCAGGGATGTTCATGTTCTCTTTATTATCTTGCATGGTTTATGGATTCAAATTATGTCTTAAATCTCTTGTGTTAATAAAAAAAACGATACTTTTTTTTGAATGTGCAGCTAATATTAGCAATATTTATATATGAATAACATCGTCCTTGCAGTAGCTAGATATATTAGGTACGCCTATTGTTGTATTGTAAGCAAATATTCTAATGAATATTTTTTACATATATGGCTTAATTAAAAAAATGGTAGAGGTAAAAATGGCTCCAATTATGCCCCTTGCAATGATGTCTGAAGGTAAAATGAGTAAGATCATTTCCATTAACGCAGGACGTTGTCTCATGGAACGCCTCAGGTCCATGGGATTCGTTGAGAACACTCTTCTCAAGGTTAAAAATTACAACATGGGTTCCATTGTTGTGGATATTAATGGTTCCAGCTATGCTCTTGGAAAAGGAATGGCCATCAAGATCATGGTGCAGGAATGCAGCCATTGATCTGTATCTATTTTATTTTGAAATACTAATAATCAAAAAAGTAAGAATGATGGTATTTTAGTTTCCCATCAGAATGTCTTTTTATTTCCGCTTGGTCCTCTCATATGAAGTCCAAACTCTGAGCCTACAAGTTGCATACCATTAAATACGGGTCCGTCCTTGCAAACCCTTAGTCCGTCACTGTCCATGCAACAGGCGCCGCAGACACCAATGGCACATTTGAAATATCGGTGAAGGCTGAATTCCGTTCTGTCAATAACATCTGCTTTTTCCAATATATTGAAAACAGCTTTCATCATCATTTCCGGACCACAACTGTAGATCTTATCAAATTCGGATTTATCGATTTCTGAAAGTATTTCGGTCACGAAACCCTGACGATGTGCTGATCCGTCATCGGTTGTCATGTTGAGTTCACCACATTCTGCAAAGCGGTCAACGAAAAGCAACTCATCTGCGTTTCGGGCACCATTTATTGATGTAACATAACTGCCTTTTTCTTTGGCATACTCAGCAAGAAGTGCTATGGATGCAGTTCCAACACCGCCAGCAACAATTAGTATCTTCTCATCTTTTTCAGGTAATGTGTATCCCTTTCCAAATGGCCCGCGGATGCCGAGCTCATCTTCTTCATTAAGTTCAAAGAGCTTCTCAGTTGCATCGCCAACATTCTGTACTGTAATGGCATTCTTGTATGATAGTGTCATAGGTATCTCGTCCACACCTCTGATCCATACCATTACAAACTGGCCGGGCTGTGCATCTTTTAATTCCTTGTCAAAAAAGAATGTTCTTGTGGATGGTGACTCATGAACTATCTCTGTAATTTTCACATTAATAGGGTACATTAGTTTCTCCTGTGTGCAAGCCCTACGATCTGCGCACTGTTCTTGTATCCTTTTTCATTCATGAATTCATCAATACCATCTGCGATATTTGAAAATACGTTGATGTCATCGTAAACTGCAGAACCAATTTGTACTGCACTGGCACCTGCCATTATCATTTCAACAGCATCTTCCCATGTGGAAATTCCACCTACTCCAATTATTGGTATCTCAAGTGCAGAATAGAGGTCATAAACACATTTTAGAGCAACTGGTTTTACTGCTTTACCTGAAAGTCCGCCGAATCTGTTTCCAAGTACTGGGTATCCGCTGTGGATATCAATTGCCATTGCCTTTACTGTATTAATGGCAACTATTGCCTCGGCTCCTGCTCTCTGGGCAGCCTGCCCAATAGTGACAATATCGGTTACATTTGGTGTGAGTTTTACCCATACAGGAATATCGACTACATCACATACAGCAGAAGTTACGTCTTCTACTGCACAGGCATCTCCTCCAATGGATGCTCCATAACCCTGTGCGTGGGGGCAGCTAACATTCAGTTCAAATGCATCTGGATTTGAATCTATTAATCCTTCTGCTACCTTCACAAAATCTGCTGCATCTCCTCCGAATATGCTGGCGATCACTGGTGTATCGGTGTTTTTTTTCACACTTTCGATCTCATCGGTAAAATCAGGATATGATGGATTTGGAAGTCCCATGGCGTTAATAAATCCATAACCCAGATCTATCATACTGGGGTTGCTATGTCCACTCTTTGGCTCCAGACCAATGGATTTAGTAACTACTGCCCCGGCACCCGCATTTGTCATGCGGAGCAGGGATGCACCTGTTGTCCCCATAACACCAGCTGCCAGCATGGTGGGATTTTTGAGTTTAAGCCCTGTGATCTCTATCATGTTCTCTCAATGTCAGTATTATTATCAAAATTCATTCATTTCAAGTTGGCAGACTGCCCGCTGGACGAGTTCTTTTCCGCCAAGTTTTACCAGCTCTTTACCAAGCATTCTGGCATACTCTGTATATCTATCTACAGGAATAATATCTTCAACCTTAACATGCTCGCTACCGTCCAGAGCAAGTACTTCTGCACGGACATGTATTTCATCATCATTGAGAAATTGTGCAAAGGATCCGATTGGTGCAGTGCATCCTCCTTCAACGTCAGTTATGACAATGCGCTCGATCTCAGTCTCAATTCTGGTTTGCTCATGGTTCAGTTCCGCTGTGAGGTCTTCCGCATCGGTGCCTGTAACTGTCACCACAGCAATGGTTCCCTGATTTGCCGATGGTATGAAACTTTCCGGCATGAGTCTTTCAACATTCATTTCCCATCCCATGCGTTGTAATCCAGCTTCTGCAAGAAGAATCCCATCATATAATCCATCTTCAAGCTTTTTGATACGGGTATTGATGTTTCCTCTCAGGTCCTGCACTTCTAGGTCCGGTCTGAATCTCAATATCTGTGCACGTCTGCGCATGGATGATGTTCCTATAACAGCACCATCTGGCAGGTCATCAATTCGTTCACCGTTGGTTGTTAGAAGTACATCGTATGGGGAGTCCCTTTTAAGAACTGCAGATGTTGCAAGCTCTTCCGGGCGTACTGTGGGCAGGTCTTTCATGGAGTGGACTGCAATATCAACATCTCCACCCATCATAATATCATCAAGTTCCCGCACAAAAACACCAACACCTGCAACTTCGTGTAAAGGCCTGTCGGTAAAAACGTCTCCTGAGGACTTGATGATATTTCTGGTGGTCTCAACACCAATATCCAGAAGCTTTCCTTTAATTATATCTGCCTGTGCAAGGGCAAGTGCACTTCCGCGGGTTCCGATTATCATGAATATCTCTCTATTTCAGGTTTGCTTCGTAAGCAGCAAGTGTTTTCTCAAGGTCGTCCTCTGTGTGTGCAGTGGAAAGGAAATTAGTCTCATACTGTGATGGTGGTATGAAAACACCAGTATCCAACATTTTGAAGAAGAATTTGAGGTAGCTTTCTTTGTCACATTTCAATACGTCCTGGTAGTTCAATGGTTTGTCACCGAAGAAAACCATGAACATGGATGCAATTCCTGAAACAGTGTAATCGAGTCCAATATCTGTTACTATGTCTGTGAGCCTTGACCTGAATACATCTCCTGTGGCATTGAGTTTTTTGTGTACTTCTTCTTTTTCCAGTACGTCAAGTACCGCAAGACCAGCTGCAGCAGATGTAGGGCTTCCACTGAATGTGCCTGCCTGATACACGCTACCAGATGGGGCTACCATGTCAATGATCTCTTTCTTTCCGCCGAATACTCCGATCGGCAGGCCGCCGCCTATGATCTTTCCAAGTGTTGTCATATCAGGTGTAACGCCGTAGTATTCCTGGGCTCCACCCATGGCAAGCCTGAATCCGGTGATAACTTCATCGAATATGAGTACGATATCGTTCTCTTCTGTGACCTTGCGTACTTCCTCGAGATATCCTTTCTCGGGGAGTATGGGTCCGATGTTGCCCATTACAGGTTCCATTATAAGTGCAGCTACTTCATCATCGTTCTTCTCAATGACTGCTGTGAGCGCTTCGATGTCGTTAAATGGAGTTTGAAGTGTATGTTTTGTAAAATCCGCAGGAATTCCAAGTGAGTCTGGTTTTCCAAGTGTGCTGGCGCCGGAGCCTGCCTGAACAAGTACTGCATCATGTGCACCGTGGAATCCGCCTTCTATTTTGATGAATTTGTCCTTGCCTGTAAACCCTCTGGCTGCGCGTATAGCGCTCATGGTAGCTTCAGTACCAGTTGAGACAAATCTGAGCATATCGATGCTTGGGTATATGTCTGCGATCCTGCTTGCAAGGTCTACTTCAAGGTCTGTTGGGGTTCCGTATAACCATCCCTTGTCGAGTTGATCGATTATTGCTTCTTTAACGGTCGGGTTTGCATGTCCCAATATATTGGGTCCGTATGCAAGACAACAATCTATGTATTCATTACCATCGATATCAGTGATTTTAGAACCATTTGCAGATCTAGTGTAGAATGGGTATGGTTTGATGGCTCTTACGGGACTGCTAACTCCACCTGGAAGGAGTTTATTTGCTTTTTTGTATAATTCTCTGGACTTGTCTAAAGGCATAAGATCACCATAAATTCATTTTAACATTCGTGCCATATCTTTGGCGAAATAGGTAAGTATCATATCAGCACCGGCACGCTTCATGGATAATAATGATTCGTGCATGACCTTCTTCTCATCGAGCCAGCCATTTTGTGCAGCCGCTTTTATCATAGCATATTCGCCACTGACATTGTATGCTGCTGTTGGCATCTTGAATTCGTTCTTGATGCGATATATCACATCAAGGTAGGATAGGGCAGGTTTGACCATGAGTATGTCAGCACCTTCAAAAACATCAAGTTCCACTTCCCTGATGGATTCATCTGAGTTCGCAGGATCCATCTGGTGTGTGGAACGGTCGCCAAAACTGCATCCGGAATCTGCTGCATCTCTGAAAGGTCCATAGTATGCTGAGGAGTACTTTGCAGCATAGGACATAATTGGTATGTCCTTGAAATTGTTTGCATCAAGTTCTGAACGTATAGCTCCTATCATTCCGTCCATCATTCCGGATGGTGCCACCATATCTGCACCGGCTTTAGCATGGCTCAAAGCAGTTTTTCCAAGCAGTGGTAGAGTAGGGTCGTTCATGATCTCTTCATTTTCAGAGTCTATAACTCCGCAGTGCCCGTGATCGGTATATTCGCAGAGGCAGACATCTGTAATAACATACATGTCCTTTCCAAGTTCGTTCTTTATTTCACGTACTGCTCTCTGGACAATATCATGTTCTCCCCATGCACAGCTCCCGTGTTGGTCTTTATGTTCCGGGATCCCAAAAAGTATCAGGGCAGATATGCCAAGATCGGCTGCTTCTTTTGCATCACCCACAACCTTATCTATGGGGAATCTGTTAATTCCAGGCATCGATGCTATCGGAGTTTCTGAATTGATGTTTTCATCCACGAACATCGGGTATATCAGATCATCAACCGTGAGTGAATTTTCCTTGATCATATCTCTGATCTTTCCACTTCTCAACCTTCTCATTCTAAGTTCCGGGAACATGGTATCAACTCATTATTTATTATTGTTAATTGGTTTGTTCACATTGAACAAAAGGGAAACCATATTAAGCAATGAATCATCATCTTTTTCTGCGGCATGGCGTAATACTTTGGTTGGCTCAGCCATCACTTTGTTAACAATGGAGTGTGTAAGGTCATCAATGATCTTACTTTCGATTTCCCCTATTGTGTGATAACTGCTCAACTTGTTCAAAGCACGTTCTTTTTCCTGAATTTTTACTTTGTAAAGTTGTTCGTATATTTCAGAAACAAGATAATCTGCTCTTTGACGCTTGTACTGTTTGATAAGTAGTTCGAACTCTTCATCAATGATGGCTTGCGCTTTTTTAGCTTCTTCAAGTCTCATTTCAAGGTTCTTCTCATTGATAATTCTTAGATTATCGATATTATACAGGGTTACATGAGGGATGTCAGAAACAGCTGGATCAATATCTCTTGGATTTGCGATATCTATTAAAAGGATATCTTTGTCCCTGTTCTTCACTGCTTTTTTTGCCTGCTCATATCTGAGTACAAAATGTGGTGCGCCAGTTGCTGTTATAACAACATCGGAGTTCTTGAGTTTCTCATCGATCTGGTCAAAATGGACTGCATGTCCTCCCATCTCATCTGCAAGTTCTCTGGCGGCTTCGTAAGTGCGATTGGCAATGTACATTAGCTCTATATCTCTGTGGGAAAGCGCTCTTGTTACAAGGGTTCCCATCTCTCCTGTTCCGATAACGAGGACTTTCTTGTTCTTGAGGTCTCCGACCGTTTCTTCTGCAAGATCAACAGATGCAGATGCAATGGAGAGTGCACCTCTGTTGATCTCGGTCTCAGTCCTGACTCTTTTGCCCACCTGTATGGCTTTGCTGAATGCCGTATCCAGCATTTTTCCAGTGGTTCCAAGCTTTTTAGCTACTTGATAGAGATCTTTTATCTGGCCAAGTATCTGGTCTTCGCCAACGATCATGGACTTGAGTCCGGAAGATAACATTAAAAGATGCATTATTGATTCTTCGTGATCGAAGAAGTCAAGAATATTGGCAGACAGGCCAAGATCCTTTGCAAAATGGAAAAGTACACTATTTCCTTTCGCGGATACTATGTACATTTCTACTCTGTTGCATGTCTTGAGTACTGCACATTCTTGTACCATCTCATTACTGTGAAGTTGCTTTAGAAGTTTTTCAAGATCTCCGTCCCATGCTTCTTCCATCTCCTCTACAGTTGCCTTGGAGTGTGTGATAACCATGCTGGATATTTCCATTATAGTTTCACCTGTTTAATTGTTATTATTTGGGAAAATATATGATCGTACATGTTATCGGACTTTCTCGCTAATTTTATGTGATATTAATATTGAAGTAAATTGATGCGGAATTCATACAACTAGGCTAAATTCCTGCTAACTATAGCCTGTGCTGTTTTAAACCCTTTTTCGTAGGATTCTTCAAGGGCGGACCATACATCTTTGCTATCCAGTACCTTCCACAATATATCTTTTCGTTCTTTTTGATCAGAAACATTTTCTTTCAGGTAGCTGCGTATACTGTCCTGTATCTCTATCATGTCAGCAAATTGGGGCGTGATCACCTTTTCAACTTTCTGTCGTGTGTATTTCGAAAATGCCGGACTTGATCCGGAAGTTGATATGCTGACGGTAAGCTCACCTCTTTTGATCACGGAGGGTACTGTCACATCTCCAATTGCATCAACCTGATTTGTAAGGATTCCCTTTGCTTTTGCAACAGCAACTATTTTTTCATTAATGGGTCTTTCATTTGTGGCAGGAATGACCAAAAAAGCATGTTCAATAAATTCTGATATCATCTCATCTGAAAGTGTAGCTGCGTCTTCTGTGACCAAAATGATATTTCCATTTTTATCTTTGCTGTTTTCCAGCAATAATGGGGTAAAATCTCTACTTATTACTGTGACATCACTATGCTGGGAAAAAAGCAAGGCTTTGCGCTCTCCTACAGAGCCTCCTCCAAAAATAATAATGTGTTTGTCGCTCATGTCAATGAGCAATGGCAGGAAATGGTTATCAGATGTCATAATTGATCTTCCAGTCCCATTAGCTGCAAATTAGTTAAATATTTTGTTTTTAAAGACGAACTCCAGTTTTCTTGAATTCACGCTCACTGAACAAAAGTCTGTAGTCGCTGATTCCCGTTGCTTTTGATATCTCAGATGCTACTTCTACACAATCTTCTTTTGTATATGAGTGTACCATTGTAAAAAGATTATAGTTCCATTCTGGGCGACGAGGACGTTCATAGCAGTGTGTAACTTCTGGGAAGTTTGCCATAATGGTGCCTACATCCCCCACTCTTTCATCAGGTACGTTCCATATGCACATTGCATTGGCTATTATGCCTATATCTCTGTGTCCGATAGATGCTCCGAATCTGCGAATGATGCCTTTTTCGTGCATCACTTTGATCTGTGATATCACTTCTTTTTCTGACATATCAAGCTGATTTGCAATTTCCGAAAAAGGTGAATGAGTAAGGGGGATGCCATCCTGTATGGCTCTTAGTATTTTTTCTTCTACTTCATCCATATTATCACCTGATATTGAACCTTACTCCGATCTTGAACAATCTTTTTGTAGGGAGATTTATGAATTCAAGTCCGGTTTTGCTTTTCAGTTCATCCAATATTGTGCATATCCTTTCTTTATTAGGTGCGGAAACTGTGAACCATATGTTATATTTGTCTGGTCGAAGGTAATTGTGTGATACTTCGGAGTATTCGTTGATATATCCGGCAACCTCATCGATCCTCGTTACGGGTACGTCCACTGCTATTAGAGTACTGGTGCCTCCGACACTCCGGCGGTTGATTATGGGTCCTATTTTTCTGACTGCACCTTCATCATGCAATCTTTCAAGCCGTTCTATAACTTCTTCTTCACTGATGCCAATATCCTCTGCAATTGTTTGAAATGGATGCGTAACCAGTGGAAAATCCAGTTGTATGTGGTTAAGAATTAGTTTGTCTGTTTCATCCAGATCTATCATTTAAATCACTGTTTTTTAGGCTCGTAACTGCAATATGGTTCTTCTTCCAGATAGTCTCCAGTTGCTGCATAGGCGCGTGCACGACAACCCCCGCACACCGTTCTATATTCGCATCTGCCACATTTTCCTTTGAGTTTTGAAACGTCGCGAAGATCATTGAATACCTTTGAGTTGTCCCATATTTCTTTGAAAGATTGTTCTTTTATGCTTCCGGCAAGGGCTGGCAGGTATCCGCATGGATATACTTCCCCTATACTTGAAATGAAGCAGAAACCTGTTCCTCCCAGGCATCCTTTTGTCATAGCTTCATAGCCATGGGTCTTGACACTGATATCAA
Source organism: Methanosarcinaceae archaeon (assembly GCA_020055655.1). Lineage (GTDB taxonomy): Archaea > Halobacteriota > Methanosarcinia > Methanosarcinales > Methanosarcinaceae > Methanolobus. The sequence goes on from JAIPUR010000004.1 coordinate 47,426, forward strand.
TGCCTTCCTCCTTAGCCCTCTGGCGCATAATTCTGAAATAGTGGGGCGCACAGGTTGCCTTGAACTGGATATCTGTCGTTTTTTGCTGATCGTAGAACCAGTTGAGTATCTTCTCATATTCCTCAGGTGGGATCTCTTCATTTTCAAGTTCCTTGCCTCTTCCAGTTGGTACTAGCAGGAATATGTGTAATGCTTCAGCTCCAATATCTTTTGCAATTTCCAGGATACCTGGAATTTCCTCAATATTGGTCTTTGTGATCGTAGGGTTTATTTGGAATCCAATACCTGCATCTTTCAGTATTTCTATTCCTTTTAATGAATTTTCAAAAGCATTAGGTACTCCTCTAAACTCATTGTGGGTTTTTGGATTTGATCCGTCCAGACTGATGCTAACTCTCTGGATACCAACATCTTTGAGCTTCCCTGCAATTTCTGGAGTAAGGAGTGTTCCATTAGTTGCCATTGCAACCCGAAGTCCTTTAGTGGTTGCATATTTTGCAATATCGAATATATCTTCTCTAACTAATGGTTCCCCGCCACTGAGGATAAGTATGGGATCTCCCATGTCGGCAATCTGGTCAATGAGGTCCAGTGCTTCCTTAGTTGTGAGCTCTCCTTCTGGTTTTTCAAAATTTGATGAACCTCTGCAATGTCGGCATGACAGGTTGCAGCCTGCGGTTGTTTCCCATGCAATGAGTCTTGGAGCTTTTGTCATAATTGATCATTTAAAAGGTTTTGTTCAGGATTCACTTTACTATATATAGGATGGAGCTATACTACTGCGCACCCATATTAATATTTAGTTATTGCTGGTTTTCCTACATATTGCTCAAGTTGGTATGTATAATCTTTAATATAATCTAAATAATTATGGTTGATTACTTTAGTAATGGAATTAAACTTGATCTGTTAGAAAAGGTGATTCTTTATAAGCGCTTTACATCTTGCATTTGCACTTACATGGCTTACTTTTGCAGTCTATGTTATTTATTTACTAAAGACTCGTATTTCGCTAAAGAAGAGGCACTCTTCTAAATGAAGGGTGTTGTTCATTAAGGTGTTGATATGGAGAAAAAACAGAAGACTATCGTTGCAGTTGTTTTTATTGCTCTTGTAGCTGCAATTGCTTTGTGGAATGTTGATTTTTCACAGGGATATCTTATGGTTTCTGAATTATCGTCAAATCAGGATAGCTACGTTGGTAGTAACGTCAATACTATGGGTATAATAAAAAATAATAGCCTGGACATGTCTACTGACGGTATTTCTTTTATCCTTCAGGATATTGAGGACGATTCGTTTGAATTGAATGTTGAGTACACTGGGGCACTACCGGCTAATCTGGCCGAAGGTGATAGTATAAGTATTAGTGGAAATATGGTATCTGGAACTGATGTAGAAGCCACTCAGATAGTAATGGGCTGCCCTTCAAAATATTCGGAATGAATTGCAGGGTATGGACAAGTATGGTAGGTATAGAAGATCTGGATGAATTTGCTTTGGTAAAATCCTCTATGTCTGAGCTTGTAGCTTCCATGGATGATAAGTCTCAGATGAAGAAAATGATGCTTCATTTGTGTATCTCGGGTGGCAAACTGATCCGTCCTGTTATGTTGATACTCTGCACTCAGATCTGCGGTGGTAGGTCTGAAGAGAGTGCTAATGCAGCTCTTGCAATAGAGCTGATCCATTCGGCGTCATTGATTCACGATGATGTGCTGGACGGTGGTATTATGCGCAGGGGGGTTGAGTCAGCTCATGAGAAATATGGTATGTCTGCTGCAATTCTCTGTGGTGATTTTATGATCTCACGTGCTATTACTCTTATATCTTCTTATGGCCGCGATTCAGTGTATGAGTTCGGAAAAGCTGGTATGTATATGGCTGAGGGTGAAACGATCGATATTGCCAGTGTCAGTGATGAGTTTCTTGAAATGAACTACTTCGAGTGTATTATTAAGAAAACTGCATCTCTTTTTGCATCAAGTACTGCGATCGGCGCTTATGCTGCCGGAGCAGATGTACAAACGGCTGAAAGATTCCGCTTGTTTGGTGAATATGTGGGAACTGCATACCAGATGGTTGATGATCTGTTAGAATACCTTGGTAATCTGGATGGCAAGCAATCAACCTATGAATCTACTACACTGCCTTTAATATTCAGGCGAACTATGGGCCATGATGTTGCTGTAGGAAAAACAGTGAATGAAATATTGTTCTATGTTAGTAAGGCAAAGGCCTTGATGGCTATTATTCCGAATTCAAAATCAAAGGATAATTTGTTACTGGTTGCAGATCTTATTACAATTGACCTGCTTCCTGATTCTATTATTAAAAATAACTCTAATTGAATTATCAGGTGAATACATGAGGGTTTATGATAAATCAATCATCAAAGTGAATGCAAGTACTGTAAACGGAAAAATAGTACTCGATACTGAAGGTCCGTTGTCTCCTGTGGCCAAACCAGTAATAAAAAGCATAAATAAGATCTTCCAGGAAGAAAAACCAATATCTTCTGATGAGGATAACATAATTTTCTCCACGTGGCTACCTCCTATGCCAGGTCCTGTCTTCAATAGGATGATCAGTGCCGAGGTTGCTTCTATTCTTAAAAGAAGGGTGCCTGATCAATTTTCGATCGCTATCACAGGCAAATGTCCAAATGATTGTATTCATTGTGGTGCAGCGGGTACTGTGATAGATCCTGAGTTGAGCTTTGATGAAATTAATAGGACAATAGATCAGGCTCTTGATCTTGGTACTCATTATGTCTCTTTTGATGGTGGTGAAACCATGCTTCGTAAAGATCTTGTTGAGATGGTTGCCAGGGTTGACAAGAGTCGCTCTGTGGCAACATGTTTCACATCCGGGTACGCGCTTAATGAGCAAAGGGCCATAGATCTTAAAAATGCAGGACTCTATGCAGCCCATGTGAGTCTTGACAGTCCGCACGAGGCTGAGCATGACCGTGTCAGGGGCAGAACGGGTGCATTCAGGGACACAGTAAATGGAGTTAAAAACGTATTGAATGCAGGTATTCTTGCTGATCTCTTTGTGGTAGTATCTCCTGATAATATTGATGATCTTGATGGTTTCTATGATTTTGCAGTAGATATGGGCATGCAGGAAATGTCTATTTATGAGATCGTTGCCGTAGGACGATGGCTGGAACATGAGGATGAGGTTATTTCCAAGAATGACGTGAAGCGTCTGGGGGATTTCCACAAGTCTATGAACCGAAAGGTCGAAGGTCCAAGGGTTACCTCTTTCCCTTATTTCATGGGTCCTGATCAATTTGGTTGCTTTGCAGGAAGGCGATGGATGCATACTACTGCCGGCGGGGATGTATTGCCATGTGCCTATACTCCGATCTCCTTTGGTAATATTCGCGAGGATGATCTTGGAACTATCTGGAAGCGTATGGGTAAGCATGTGGCATATAGGTGCTCTGCAGAATATTGTATGATGCGCAATCCTGAATTTAGAAGTGAATATATCCATACTATTCCTGAAGATGAAAGTTTGCCGTTTAGGATATATCTTCATAATTCTAAATAATGGGGTTTTGGCTCTCCTTTTTTTTATTCTCCTCATAGAAACTTTTACAAATCCACGTTGGTATTTTTATACTCTCGTTAATAATTATTTACATGTGTGTAACTTTGCACTGTAGTGATAAATCATTATCAATGTATCCAAAAACGCCTTCGAAACATTTATATGTGATTTAACAGTAGATGATGTAATTTATTCGACATAACTATTAAACCAATCATCATATGAGGAGTAGCATGGCCAAAGATAAAATCTTGTCAGAAATTAAAGAGGCAGAGGGCAATGCACGCAGAATGGTTGAAGAAAGCATTAAGCAGAAGAATGATCGCATTGCAAGTGCTCGTTCTGAGGCCCGTGAAATCCTTAAACAGGCCGAGATTGATGCACAAACATCTGCAAAAAGTGCACTGAAGTCTGCGGAAGAATCGCTCGCTTCTGAAAAAGAAAAAATCATTCAGGAAGGCAAGGCCGAAGCGGCTAAGATCTCTCAAAGCGCGGAGTCTAAGGTTGAAGAGGCTGTTCAGAGTTTATTATCAGAGTTTGAGAGGGCAATACATGCTTGAACCAAAACGGATGAGCCGGGCCGTAATCGTCGGTCATAAAAGTATTCTTGAAGCAACTGTTGATGCTTTGTATACTGCTAATCTGTTTCAGATGGAAGATTTTGTTGAGGATGGTTCAGGCCTAGAGATAGGAACACCTACTGGGAATGTTAGTGAAGTTTCAAAGAAGATTGTTCAGATTCGTTCAATTGCCAGCATGCTTGGTATTAAGGATAAGGAAGCCAAGAAGCAGAATGAAAATGACGTACTTCGTGACCTGGATGCCAAGTTAAATGAGCTTGATTCCGAGTTAACACGTAGGGCCGATAAAAAGAGCAAACTTGAAGCAGAACTGAAAGATATAGATTCTACTAAGAAAGAATTAGTTCCTTTTACAAATATCGATCTTGATCTGGGACTTTACCGGGGATATGACAGTCTGGTGGTTTTTGTAGGTCACGTAAAAGAAGATCCTGGTGTAGTAGTTTCTAACCGTATCTCTTCTTTTGATTATTTCTATGATCCAAAGGAGGGCGTTGTTGCACTCTTTGCAGCAAAGGCCGACTCAGGTGTTGTCTCTGAAGCACTTTCCAGCGTTGGATTCAGGGAAATTCGGGTTCCTGATGTAAGCGGAATGCCTGCAACTCTTATTTCCGATCTTGAAAAGAAGGAAGCAGAGATTGTACAGCAGATGGCTGCATTAGATGCAGAAGTGGAATCCTTGAATGACAAATACGCTGATTTCATTCTTGCAAGCGATGAAGTCCTTTCTATACAAACAGAAAAGTCAGAAGCACCACTTAAAATAGCTACATCTGATAGTACTTTTATCATAGACGGTTGGGTGCTATCTGAGGATTATGACAAACTCAATAGTGTAGTTGAATCCGCAACAAACGGACGTGCATTTGTTAGTGAGCAGGAGATCTCACACGAGGCTGAGGACCTTGTTCCGGTAGAATACAACAATTCAAAGGCTGCTTCACCTTTTGAAGCGATCATGGATCTCTATTCCCGTCCAAATTACAAGGAACTTGATCCAAGTTCTATAATATTCATTACTTTCCCTCTTTTCTATGGTATGATCCTTGGTGACATGGGCTATGCAGCCATTCTTTTGACCCTTGCGTTTGTCCTTAAGAAAGTCATATCAATAGAAGCTGTAAAACCTTTACTAAACATTCTGATATATTGTCAGATATCGACCTTGATATTTGGTGTGCTTTACGGTGAATTCCTTGGATTCCCATTAGCGAGTTTCCACTCTTCTCCTGGTCTGATCCCTGGCTTTGAAACAATAGATCTGTTCGCTTCTCCGTTTGGAGGGGAGGTTATTACATATCCTGTACACAGGAGCCATCTTGTAATGACTATGATCGCTGTAACTTTCCTTATTGGTTTTATCCATCTTGCAACCGGATTCATGTTTGGATTCATCAATGTAAAGAAGCAGCATGGTGTTGTAGAAGCTATCTTTGAGAAAGGAAGCTGGCTTGTTATACAGCTAGGTCTCGTACTTGCGGTACTTGGTGCACTGGGCACGCTACCTGTCGAAATAGGTGTCGGTGCTTTAGTCATCGGTCTCATAATGCTTGTTAAAGGAGAGGGTATCAATGGAGTTGTCGAATTACCGGCACTTCTAAGTAATTCATTGTCCTACACGCGTGTAATCGCAGTAGGATTGTCATCTATCTATATCGCCTCAACTGTTAACGAGATGGCGTTTGGTATGATCTGGCAACCAGGTACATCTATAGGTTTTATGACAATAATCGCAATAATTGTGTTCTTAGCAGGACACACATTAAACACTGTACTGAGTATTATTGCCCCCGGATTACATTCACTCAGGTTACAGTATGTAGAATTCTTTGGTAAATTCTACAAAGGTGGGGGACGCAAATATAGTCCATTTGGATATACTAGAAAATACACGGAGGATTAAGAATATGTCAACAGAAGTAGTAGCAGCAGAAACAGCAGTAAACACAGTAGTCGATAACTCAGCAGGATTAAAAGCAATAGGTGCAGCACTTGCAGTATCCGCAACAGGCTTTGCATCAGCATGGACAGAGAAAGAGATCGGTTGTGCAGCAATTGGTGCAATGACAGAGAACGAAAACCTTTTCGGTAAAGGTTTGATTCTCACTGTAATTCCAGAAACAATTGTTATCTTCGGTCTTGTAGTTTCATTGTTGATCATCAGCTAAATCAGTTTAAGAGCATTTTTGCTCTTAAATTTATTGAAGGTGTATGAGCATGGGACTTGAAACTGTTTTAAAGGATATCGTTGAAGCTTCGCAAGCAGAAGTATCCAAAATCAATTCCGAAGCAGACTCCGAGGTTTCTTCAATTCTTGATGAAGCCAGAGATGGTGCTAAGAGAATTGTTGGCGAGCGTCTTGCGAAGGTAGAAGACGATGTTAAATATATCAGACAACAAGAAATATCCAGTGCAAATCTTGAAGTGAAGCGCACATTGCTCAATGCACGCAAGGAAATTCTCGATAACGTATATGTTCAGGCTGTAGAGGCCATCTCTGCATTCTCTCTTGAAAAGAACGAAGAACTTCTTAAGGCGCTCATTGATAAATATGAGTCCGAGGGTGCTAAGATCTATTCCAACAAGGAATCTGCAGAAATTGTCAAAAAGCTATCATCTCTCGAATATGGTGGGGACATCGAATGTCTCGGTGGAATCCTCATCGAGAGTGAAGATGGTAATGTCAGATTGGATTATACTTACGATGTTATCCTAAAGAGCGTGAACGAGCGGTTGTTGAAACAGACATCTGACATCTTTTTCGGGTGATTTCTAAATGGAGCTGTTGCAGAAATTAAGACGTTATTATCCAGGATCACGAAAAAAAGGCGGATCACGAAAGAAAGGTAGTTCTAATTACGCGTATACTACTACACGTGTTCGTGCTATGAAAGTGCACCTTTTTCCAAAGGAAACTTATCCACGACTTATGAACATGGACCTCAATGAGATGACCAGATTTATCCAAGAATCCAAGTATAAAGATGCTATTGATGAAATGGCAAGAAATTATAAAGGCGTAGATCTAATCGAGAACGCTTTGAACAGAAACCTTGCTGTTACTTTCACCAAGTTGATCGATATTTCTGAAGGTGAACTGAATCTTTTGATCTCTGAACAACTTAAAGAATATGATATATGGAATATCAAAACCATCCTTAGGGGGAAGTATTGTAATGCTTCCACAGAAGAGATCATGGAGGCAATTGTTGCAGCAGGCAGCATGCACTATACAGAATTTGCAGAACTTGCTTCAAAAGATACATATCAGGAAGTTATCTCTGAACTTGTAGAAAGTGAGTATTATCCAATACTGGAGCAATATACTGGTGATAATCTAGATGATATCGAAAATCAGCTCGATAAGAAGTATTATGCTGATCTGTTCGATGTAATTGGATTAGCCAAATCCAAAGATCGTAAGTTGTTTGCTAATTTCACACGAACAGGAATTGATGTCAAAAATTTGATGACCCTTTTCCGTTTGAAGAAATCTGGAATGACCGATCCTGAGTATATGGATCTTATGATCGATGGTGGATCTCAGATGACACTCGTGGATATCGAAAGGATGCTGGATCTTCCTTTTGAAGAATTCATTGCAGAACTTGAGAATTACCCATGTTGGGATGAGATCTCTGATGTGGTGAGTTCAGATATGGAGTCATTGTCCATTGTAGAATCCAGGCTGAAAAAATACAGACTTAAATCTGCAATAAGCTCTTCACGTTTTTATCCGTTATCAATAGTACCAATTATGGACTACATGCTTAGCAAAAAGAATGAGGTTAACAACCTGCGGATAATTATACGTGGAAAAGCTGCCAATCTTGGAGATGACTTTATCAGGGAACAATTGGTGATTTGATGGAATTGGCAGTAGTCGGATCCAGTCAGTTTGTAACAGGTTTTAGGCTGGCAGGCATAAAAAAAATATTTGAAGTTAATGATAGCGAACTTGAAGCTGCTGTGAAAACTGTACTTGAAGACCGGGAAATCGGTATTCTGGTTATGCACGGTGATGATTTAGGCAAGCTACCGGAAGTATTGAGTAACACGATCAACGATTCTGTTGAACCAACTGTTGTAGCTCTCGGTGGTAGCGGTGAAAGTTCTAACCTAAGGGATAAAATAAAGCAATCGGTAGGTGTTGATCTGTGGAAATGAAAGGTGAAATTTATCGAGTGGCCGGACCTGTTGTTACAATTATGGGCATTAAACCAAAGATGTATGATGTGGTTCACGTCGGTAACGAGGGTTTAATGGGTGAAGTCATCAAAATAGAAGGTGACAAGGCCACTGTTCAGGTATATGAAGATACATCTGGTGTCAAACCAGGTGAACCTGTAGTTAATACTGGCATGTCTCTCTCAGTAGAGCTTGGTCCAGGTTTATTAGAAAGTATTTATGATGGTATCCAGAGACCTCTTAAGGTTCTCCAGGAACAAATGGGTGACTTCATTCAGAGAGGAGTTACAGCTGATGGACTTGACCGTGAAAGGGTCTGGGACTTCAAGGCAGTAGCTTCCGTTGGTGATGTGGTCGAAGGCGGAGATGTTATCGGTGTTGTTCAGGAAACGATGAATGTTGAGCACAAGATCATGGTGCCACCAACAGTTTCAGGAACTATCAAGGACGTAAGATCTGGTGATTTTAAAGTTGATGATACAGTATGTACTCTTGAAGATGGTACTGAATTATCAATGGTTCAGAAATGGCCTGTAAGATTGCCTCGTCCTGTTACAAAGAAACTAATGCCAACAAAACCTTTGATCACAGGTCAGAGGATTCTTGATGGTCTCTTCCCAGTTGCAAAAGGTGGTACTGCAGCTATTCCAGGTCCATTCGGATCAGGAAAGACAGTTACCCAGCAGCAACTTGCAAAATGGAGTGACACCGATATTGTGGTTTATATCGGATGTGGCGAACGTGGAAACGAAATGGCTGATGTACTGAACGAGTTCCCGGAACTCCAGGACCCTAAGACCGGCCGTCCACTCATGGAACGTACTGTTCTTATCGCAAACACATCCAACATGCCTGTGGCTGCTCGTGAAGCATCTGTATATACAGGTATCACAATTGCAGAATATTACCGTGATATGGGATACGATGTATCACTCATGGCTGACTCAACATCAAGATGGGCAGAAGCAATGAGGGAAATCTCATCAAGGCTTGAAGAAATGCCTGGTGAAGAAGGTTATCCGGCATACCTCTCTGCTAGACTTTCTGAGTTCTATGAGAGAGCAGGATGTGTACACTCATTATCCGGAGAAGAAGGCTCAATTACAGTTATTGGAGCAGTATCTCCACCTGGTGGTGACTTCTCTGAGCCTGTTACACAGAACACACTCCGTATTGTCAAGGTATTCTGGGCACTGGATGCAAAGCTTGCACAAAGAAGACACTTCCCATCCATTAACTGGTTGACAAGTTACAGTTTGTATACTGAGGGTCTTTCCGGTTGGTTTGGTGAAAACGTTTCACCTGAATGGGTATCACTCAGGAACAATGCAATGGATATGCTCCAGCAGGAATCCGAACTTCAGGAGATCGTTCAGCTTGTAGGTTCAGATGCACTTCCAGAGAACCAGCAACTAATTCTTGAAATTTGCCGTATGCTAAGGGAATATTTCCTTCAGCAGAATGCATTCCACCCAGTTGACACATATTGTTCATTCGATAAGCAGTACAAGTTGCTGAAATCAATATCTACCTATGGTGACAAGGCAATGATAGCTCTTGAATCCGGAATTCCAATGTCAGAGATATTGGCTCTTGAATCCAAGGACGATCTTGCAAAGGTCAAGTTCGAAGAGGACTTTGACGGTGTATTGAATGAGGTTCTTGCAAAGATGGACAAAGAGTTTGCAAAGCTTGGAGGTAATTAAAATGACCAAGGAATATAAGACAATCACAGAGATAGCAGGACCACTGATCTTCCTTGAGAAGACCGAGCCTGTTGGCTATGGTGAACTTGTTCACATTAACCTTCCAGACGGTACAACAAAGAGAGGTCAGGTTCTTGACAGTTCCGCCGATGTTGTTGCAGTTCAGGTATTCGAAGGAACCGGTGGACTCAATGAAGAATCCGGTGTAGTTTTCAGCGGTGAGACCATTAAACTCCCTGTGTCCAAGGACATGTTAGGTCGTATCCTTTCCGGTTCAGGAGAACCATTGGATGGCGGTCCAAGCATAATTCCGGAAGACAGGGTAGATGTAAATGGTGCATCAATGAACCCATACTCCAGAATGCCTCCAGAGGATTTCATTCAGACAGGTATCTCTACCATTGATGGTACTAACACTCTTGTTCGTGGCCAGAAGCTTCCTATTTTCTCAGGATCAGGTCTGCCACACAACGAGATCGCACTTCAGATCGCACGTCAGGCAAAGGTTCCTGGATCCGATGAGGATTTTGCAGTAGTTTTCGCTGCAATGGGTATTACAAACGAAGAAGCTCAGTATTTCATGCAGGACTTCGAGAAGACTGGTGCTCTTGAAAGAGCTGTAGTTTTCCTTAACCTTGCAGATGACCCTGCTGTGGAACGTATTGTTACTCCAAGGATGGCATTGACAGCTGCAGAGTATCTTGCATACGAACATGATATGCACGTACTTGTTATCCTTACTGATATCACAAACTATTGTGAAGCACTCCGTCAGATGGGTGCAGCTCGTGAAGAAGTTCCAGGAAGACGTGGTTATCCAGGTTATATGTACACTGATCTTGCATCACTCTATGAGCGTGCAGGTGTTATCAAGGGCTTGAAGGGTTCAGTAACTCAGTTCTCGATCCTGACCATGCCTGGTGACGATATAACTCACCCGATTCCTGACCTGTCCGGATATATTACAGAAGGGCAGATCGTAGTTTCAAGGGAACTTCACAGAAAGGGTATTTACCCACCTATCAATGTACTTCCATCACTTTCCCGTCTGATGAACTCAGGTATTGGTGACGGAAAGACAAGGGATGATCACAAAGCTGTATCTGACCAGATGTATGCTGGTTATGCAGAAGGTCGTGACTTGAGAGGTCTTGTTGCTATTGTAGGTAAAGAAGCATTGTCTGAAAGGGATCAGAGAATTCTTGAGTTTGCAGACCTTTTCGAGGACAGATTTGTTCGTCAGGGAAGGGATGAGAACAGGACAATTGAGGATACATTATCAGTTTCCTGGGAAATCCTGTCAGAGCTTCCTGAATCTTTACTTACCAGAATTGACAACAAGTACATAGACAAGTACCACCCTGCTCACAAGAGCAATTAAGTGGTCAGGTGAACTAACATGGGCGTAAAAGATGTAACACCAACTCGTTCCGAACTCATTGAGCTTAAGAAGAAGATCAAACTCTCGCAAGGCGGTCACAAACTGCTTAAAATGAAGAGAGATGGACTTATCCTTGAGTTCTTCGAGATCCTCAGCAAAGCTAGGGATGTCCGGTCTGAGCTGGATGTCGCCTATGAAGAAGCTTCCAAAAAGATAGGTATTGCAAATGCTGTTGACGGTGTCATTAGCGTCAAATCCACAGCTTTCTCACTTAAGGGTACTCCTGAAGTTGAACTTGAAAGCCGTAACATAATGGGTGTCGTCGTTCCAAAGATCGAGTCCTCAAGTGTTAAGAAATCCATAGACGAACGTGGCTATGGTGTTCTTGGTACCAGCTCATACATAGATGAGTCAGCAGATGCTTATGAGATCCTTGTTGAGAATATTATCCTTGCTGCAGAGATCGAGACCACAATGAAGAAACTTCTTGATGATATCGAGAAGACAAAACGACGTGTAAATGCTCTCGAATTCAAGGTAATTCCAGAACTTGAGGAAGCAATGGCCTTCATTAGGCTCCGTCTTGAAGAGATGGAAAGAGAAAACACTTTCAGACTTAAAAGGATCAAAGGATAATACTTCTTTATGTTTGATGATCCAATTGATCGACCGACTTTGGTCGATCGATTCATTCTTTTTATGGCCAGGCCTGAAAACCTTGCCAGGATTATAAACTGGGTATGGAGAATTTCTATACTAATGCTTCTTATGGGCTATGTGCTAATTTATATGCAGATAAAAGGTACATTTTAAATACTGTTATTTTTTATGAGCTCATCTCAATAAGCTTATCAAGTACTTTTTGAGCATGCTCCTTTGTTCTTACATTATTCCAGATCTTTGCAATTTTACCTTCAGGGCCGATGAGGAATGTAGTTCTCACAGTTCCCATATATTCCTTGCCGTAGTTCTTTTTCATTCTCCATACGCCGTAGGCCTGCTGTACCTCTGTACTTTCGTCTGATAGTAATGTTATTGCAAGTTCTTTTTTCTCAATGAATTTCTGGTGCGATAGCACAGTATCTTTGCTGTTACCCAGAATGACGGCATTGTTTTTTGCAAATTCCTCTTTAAGGGCTGTGAAATCCTGTGCCTCCTTTGTGCAGCCTGATGTATTATCTCTGGGGTAGAAATAGAGCACTATCCATTTTCCTTTAAGATCTTTCAAGCATACAGTTTCATTAGTCTGGTCAGGGAGGCAAAAGTCAGGTGCATCCTGTCCTTCTGATAATTGTTCATTGGTCATGAGTTTCACCACTTATATTAAGGATGCAAAGTAAATAATTTTAATCAATGGTGGTATATTATGTGCAAAACAGTTGGTATATTTTTGTCAAGAGCAGGCAGATATTTTAACTTTAGTTTTACGAACACTGTCTCCATATCTTCAGCATCTATGTGATTCCATTCTATGTCATTTTGGGATATCTATATAGTACATTTAGTAAAATCTAATATACTTTATACATATTTGCTATATTCTGAACTTTGGTGAAATACACATGCCTAAAAAAACCACATCAGAGATTATCAAAATGGATAATGTCTGCTTTAATTTGGATAATAAGCAGATTCTTAAAGATCTGTCTCTGTCGGTAAACCGTGGCGACAAGATTCTCATAAAGGGAAAATCGGGTGCAGGTAAGACTACTGTATTCCGTTCAATTCTTGGATTTCAACCCATATCTTCCGGTACTATTTTGTTCAAAGGTGAGGGATTGAACTCAGAGCTTGTCTGGAATATCAGGAAAAAGGTAGCCTATGTGTCCCAGGAATGTGATATTGGCGAAGGTATTGTAATTGATATGATCAAAGAAATGTTCAGTTACAGATCTACTGCCAGTAAATTTGACAATAAAAAGCTTTTATCGATGTTTGCTGAGTTATCCTTGTCTGAATCAATTCTTCACAAAAAGTTTGAATTCCTGTCAGGAGGCGAAAAACAAAGGCTTGCCATTATCATATCGATACTTACACAAAAGGATATTTTCTTTTTGGATGAAGTAACCTCGGATTTGGATTCTACTTTGAAGAAAAAAGTTGTTGATATATTCTATTCAAATCCTCAATGGACAATCATATCTATATCCCATGATCCTGAATGGGTGCGTCAAGATGTAAATATCTTTGATTTTGAAAAATTACAGGAAGGCGAATGATGCAGACATATGCTATCTCTCCTTTGGGGATGTTCTTTTGTCTTTTACTTCTTTTAATTCCCATGTCATTGAGCTATTACCTTAAGCTCCGGTTTGTAAGATCGACTATTGTAAGTACTCTCAGGATGCTAATTCAACTTGGTCTTGTAGGGATTTTCCTGACAGTGGTTTTTGAGATTAACAATAGCTTTCTCAATATACTGTGGGTAATGATAATGGTAATTGTAGCTTCTCATTCAGTTTTGAAAAATGCAGAATTGAAGATAAGCTCCCTGATCCTTCCTTTGATAATTTCTTTCACGACGACAAATATCCTGATATTGCTCTATTTCAACAGTTTTGTTATCGGCCTTGGAAATGTTTTTGAAGCTCGATACTTTATTCCAATAGGTGGAATGGTACTTGGCAATTCCCTAAGAGCAAATATAGTAGCAATAAATGATTTTTGTAATGAGATTCAGAGAAATGAAAATCGTTACCTTTATCATCTATCTTTGGGTGCTGAAAAAAATGAAGCTCTTATCCCATACCTGAGGAAAAGTGTCAGGAATGCACTAAAACCCACTCTCGCTAATATAGCAACAATAGGTATCGTGTTTCTTCCTGGCATGATGACCGGCCAGATACTGGGGGGTGCAAGTCCGCTGATTGCCATAGAGTACCAGGTAGCTATAATGATAGCCATTTACGTGGCAACCATGATGAATGTTGTACTTGGCATTGTTCTGCTTATGAACCGAGGCTTTGATGACTATGGTATGTTTAAAAAGTCGATTCTACGGCCACAGGAATGAGATTTCATCCAGAATTTTAATTTTTTCACAAGAATTGACCCTATGTAAAGTATAACAACAGCAAGTGAGGTGGTCGGGTTCATATCACGTTCTAGTAACATTCGTACACCGTTTTGCTTAAAAATAAACTTTCCTAACACTGGCTATAACATCCACTAAAGCTACAATCATAGTTTAAGTAGTCATTGCATATCAGCGTTAGATTATAATAGAACCATCATTAATGATTATTATGAATCTATGTATTGAGGTGATGCAGTATGCCGGTAATAAGTTTTGTCTCATGTAAGATATTTGAAGATGAGATCATCCACGTCATAAAAAATGATTCTATAATAGAACGGTTAATATTAATAGAAAACGATGACTATCACAGGATAGCTGAAAAACTTGATAATGTAGGTATACCCTATGAGTTGCTTCCGATCGGGTCCATCCCAAACAATATGGATTCTGGTACTTCTGGCAAGGTCACACTAATCGTAGATATGCTGGAACTTGCACTGCATGCATACCCCGATGATTTGCGTAAAGCTGTTTATGGGGTTAGTGAGGAATTGTCTTCATATTCTGATGGGATTCTTCTTTTCTATGGACTTTGTGGAAATGTGCTTGCAAATGCAGAGGAGGACCTGCAATATTTGCCATGTCCAGTTTGTATATTGAAAGAAGAAAATGGTCAGATTATAGATGATTGTATAGGTGCAGTTCTTGGAAGTAGGGATGCGTACCTTGAAAAATTAAAAGGTTGCAATGGGGCCGGGACTTTTTTCATGACTCCTATGTGGGCAGCCAATTGGCGTAAGATGCTGGTTTCTGCAGGTATGACTCCTAATCCTGATAATATAGAAGAATCCAAATTTGTTTTTAAGGAAGTTGGATACAAAATAGTAGCTAAAATAAATACTGGTCTCCTCTATGAAGAAAACTTCGATACCATGGTTGAGGAATTCGCCCGCCTCTTTGAGTTTGACATTATAGAAATGGATGCCAGCCCTGCATTGCTCGAACGCTGCTATACTGATCTAGTTAAGAAAATTGCAGCTTAGTGAATAAAAGGTGGTACATCCGCCTGATATTTTTTATTCAGCAAAGTAAAAACATCTACATACGTCTTAATTCTTAATTCTAGTAATTATATGGGTATAGTAAATGTAAAAGTACTTCCTTTGCCATATTCACTATCGACCCTGATTTTTCCTCCGTGTAGTTCCACGTAGTTTTTAACAAGTGCAAGTCCAAGCCCTGTTCCTGCATATTTTCTGGAATCGGATGAGTCTACCTGGTAGAAAGGAGTGAATAAATTTTCTTGCATTTCTTTTTCAATACCAATACCATTATCTGCAACTGATATTTCAATCATATCATTCTTTTTAGATGCATTAATTTTGATAGTTCCACCATTTTGTGTAAATTTAACTGCATTACTTCCAAGATTATATAAAATTTGTTTGAACTTGATACTATCTCCGGTAATTGATAATGTTTCGGGCTTAACTTCAAGTTCCAATGTGATAGACTTTTTCTTTGCAAGTGGTGATATCATGGTCAATAAATTTTTCATTACTTCTTTTACCGTGAAAACTTCATAGTAAAGGTCCATTTTTCCTGCTTCTATCTTTGACAGGTCAAGAATATCATTTATGAGTTCCAGAAGGTGTTTACCGCTTGTGGATATATGGTTTGCAAATCTATCCTGTTTATCGTTCAATTCACCAAAGTCACCATCTATGAGCATATCTGAATATCCAATAATGGCATTTAGGGGAGTTCTTAGCTCATGACTCATCGTTGCAAGGAACTCACTTTTGGTTCTACTTGCAGCTTCTGCAGCAAGTTTAGCTTCCAGAAGATTCATTTGAGTGCGTTTGATGTCAGTAATGTCGTTATTTACCACTATGCCACCAAGCATTTCTCCGTCATCATCGATAACCGGAGCTGTGTAATTATGAATTATCCTTTTAACTCCATCAAATGCATCGATTTCAAGAAGCTCTTTTTCAACGGTAATGCCTTCCTTGATGGTATGACCAAGTGCCCAATCCTCTGCTTGAAGTTCTTTCATGGATGGGAAATAACGTGCCTTGAATACCCCATATTCTTCAATTCCAACATGTGGTTCTGCTCCCCATATCTTTTGACCTGCAGGATTTCCGCTGAGTATATTTCCACTTTTATCGGTTAGCCACAGACCAATTGGAAGTATCTCGAAAATTTTACTTAGGAACTTTTCACGCTTTCTTAGTTCTTGTTCAGCTTTCTTTTGTCCCAGTACTTTCCATACTGAATCCATCAAGAGTGTTAGCTGGAGAACATCTGTTTGTTTATAATCTGATCTCTTGTTGGCTACACCTACAACACCAACAATTGTATCTTTTTCAAAAACAGGTACTGTCAGATATTTGAATATTTGGACATGCCCTTTTGGATATCCTTTTTTTAGTGGATTTGGGACCTGAAAATCATTTACAATTATGTGCTTGCGTTGTCTTACTGCCTCTCCCCAGATACCTGTCTCATTTAGGTGGTATACTTTTGGCGGTGCAACGACTGAACAGTTATCTATTACTTTGGAAGACCATGTGTTTAAGGTAAATTCTTCTTTTGATTCGTCATAGAGATAAATATATCCAAATTTACTATCTGTCAATTTAGTAGCTTCATTTAGTGTATGGTTAAGCATTTCCTGAACAGAATCGGCGCGATACTGCAGAACATTAACAAGACTCTGAAGCCTTTCCTCATTGAATTTGTTCTGTTCATCCTTGGCTTTCTGTTTAGTAATATCTTCTACCAGGCAGTTAAAATATTGAACTCTTCCACCTACTGTATTAGTAGTAATAAGTGAGATTTTTAACTTTCCCCAAAAATGCTTTCCATCTTTCTTTATATATCGTTTCTCGATATTGGCATGATAGTAGCCACTGTTTTTGATAGTTGTTAGAACAAGTTGTTCTTTAGCGATATCATCTGGATATGTAATATCGACGTATGTCTTGTTTTGTAATTCGGATTGTGTATATCCGATGAGTGCAGAAAATTGTTTATTTGCCCGAAGTATCTTCCCATCCAGTGTTGATTGGTACATGCCTATGGCTGACTGCTCAAAAGAATCTTTGAATATGTACTCTGTATCATTAATTTTATTTTCAGGTTTGCTGTCAGTGGTATGGAAATCTATCAGTGACACCTCGTATGATAATATTTGTTTGCTTCGTGATTCGTATAACTAATTGATGGTCTTATGGATCCTATCATTATTATGTATATCTACGATTCTAGATTATCTTTGTAGATCAATTGTTAAGGATACAAAAAGAAATAATCAATTTATGTACAAAATAAAAGAAAAAAGAAATTATACAGGTCTTCCAACTTCTGTGACCTGCACACTCTCAACGCCTTCAACTGCAGCAAAAGCCTCTTCGACTTTTTCTGTGCCGCCTTCAAGGTCGCCAACAATAACAACCATCATAATAGCTTTCAAACCAAAAGCAATTGGCTGTTCTTCGTGTGTTCCGTACTCTGCACCTTCTGGTAATGCTGCCACAAGCCTGTCTTTAAGGGCTGCAAGGTCAACTTCTACGTCGACAGGCATGATCTTAATTGTTGCTGCTACTTCTCCCATCTTAGTCACCTTATGGGCCTACAAATCCGCATTTATCGCAGGTATATGGATTACTCTGCTGTCTGCAGCTTATACATCTTCCAAGTTCTCCGCCACATGTTGGACATGGGAAACGGACATATCCGGTCTCAACCAGTCTAATGCCGCATGCGACACACTGTTCGACTTTATTTGTCATTTGAATTCTCCTTAAAATGTGATATTTGATTAATGTAATACTGATTGCTCAGCATGTGATGATTTCAGTACATACTCAGTATAGAATTTAAATATTCCCCTTGATGTACGTGCCAATTGCATCTTTTCCGATAACAGCATCTACTATCCTTTCCGGTTCCTTTCCATTTATTACAATGCAGTCCATTTTATTATTTTTCAGAAAAGTCGCCAGTGAGCTATCAATACAAGTCCTTCCCATAGATTCGAGTTCATCAGCAGTCATTTGTCTTTGCAACACTTCATTATTGAACACTCCATCAACATCTGTGAGTTTTATTAAAGTAGCATCTGTTTTTTTTGCTATCCATGCTGCTATACTATCTGAAGTAATATTCCATGAGTGTTCCAGCTCATCAGTTCTTTTCAGAATATTATATGGAAAAAGTAGTGATAATCCTGGATTGATGTTGTCTAGGGAATCTACTGATGTGACATTACTTTTGTCTGCTATGTAGTATGCGTATTGCTCCATGGAAAGAATTGCCATCCAGTGAGTAGCATCATTGCTGAGTGCATATTTTTTATCTATGGACCTTATTGCATTAGCAAAATCTCCTCCACCTGGTACTATCAGTATGGAATGTTTGTTTTCAGATTCCTGCAAAGATAATAGGAGGGTATTTACTATAGCATTTGAGTGCTTCATCAGACTTCCTCCAAGTTTAATAACGACTCTGATGGTGATCCCTCTCAATTATTTTATATCCAGAATATTGTCTTCGAAAATTCTGGCAGCTGCATATGCAGGAAATACCTTTGATATATCGGATCCCCATTTGCCGGAAACAGATGTACATTCGAATCCAAGTCTTTCTGCTGCAGCGTGTATAATGAATTCTCCAATGCCTGCACAAACTATTCTGTTCAGTCCGTTTCTTTCTGATACCTCGGATATTGCTTCAGAAAGTAGTTCTACTTGTGTTTCCTTTACTTGTTCAGCAATATGGTAGATTTCTTCAGGGGATATTTCATCAAGATCGGCACATACAACACGTGCCAGCCTTCTCATTGAATCAGTTTTAGTTTTTCCTGCACCGTCAGCTGTTTCACATGTGTATATTTCTTCATCGATATCTCCTAGTAAGAGATATGCATCCGCAGTATTGGCAAAAAGTTCTGATGCTATGCGACATTTTCCTTTTGCTAAATCAAGGTCTTTAAGTAAGTAGGCAAGGTTTGTTCTAAGGCTTCCTGCGTATACTAGTTCACTACGAACAAGCCTTGAAAAATCTGTAATTCCTGCCCTGTGTATTCCATCTTTGATGGGAATTATGTCACTTGTAGTACTACCCACATCAACAAAAATGCAATCTCCCATTTCAGTACCAATGAGATTGGCTGAAGCTGCCCAATTTGCTGCAGCAAGTTCGCGTAGACTTTCTGATCCATCATAAAATAATCCGCGATTATCAATGTAGCGTATCTCTCCATCAAACGCATTATCAACTGATCTCATAATGAAATTGATACCTGCATTTTTATCAGCAAAACAATCTGCAAGCTCTCCTGTCATCACTACACTTACTTTATCTGGTCCGAGTCTATCTGATATTTCCTCAAGAGCTTCTGGAAGTGTTGTATCCTTCCAGAGGGGTATATAGTGTAACTCAATAATGTCGCCATTGGATGATGCTATTTTAGTATTTGCTCCTCCAATGTCTATTCCGATAATCTTCATGTCATGTCCTCAATCTCATATTTTGTGAATGAACACTCACCTTCTATACATATGTTATCAGGTAAGTTGCCTGAGATATTTTCAAGCAAAAGCTTTCCAATCTCATATTTCATAGTTTTATCCAGTCCGAAAATAGCAGTAGTAGGTCTGGGATTTACATCTACGACATATGCTTTTTTTCCGTAGACGATGTCTATTCCGGTGTATCCATTGCACTTGAGTGCTTTGACCGTATCAATTGCTATGTTGAATAGCTCTTTTTCAAAGTCTGTTTTGTATGGTACTATATTTCCCTTGTAATCAATAGTTGATCCTGGGTTCGTACCGTCAATATCAATAAACTGCTTGTTGACGCTTAATGGAAGTGGATCATTTCCTGCTATGATGCTAATGCTCAAATGCTCGCCTTCTACATATTCTGTAGCTATTGATCCTTCATTATGATCTGAGCTGGATGAAATTATAATATCTTCGGCAGCGCAACCATATCTTGGTTTGATGACAAAGTTACCCTCTTCTTTTTCATCAGATATTTTAGGTACAGATATCTTGTTTTCGCGAAGTCTCTTTGTACATTCTACTTTATCCGCACACATTCTGACAGATTCGGGGGAGCAACCAAGATTTATCGTATTGTCTTCTATTATATGTGATAGTTCTTCTAATAGTTCATCAGGTCCTATTGCAAGTGCTGCATCAGATTCAGACGCTGCTTTTTCGAGTATATTTTCAAAATTATCCATGTCTGATTCTATCAGCTTTCCAACTTCAAGTAATGGTCCTGCAGAAAGGTAATCGACTTCATGGCCAAGTCTGTGGAAGCTATTGGCAAGCGTTTTAAGCATGGCTTTGCCTTCTACTAATAGTGTGCCATCCATTCCCGTCCCTACGGCATATTCCGCAAGCAGTATTTTCATGTTGTTTGCAAGTGCATTATTTAATATATCATTTGCTATTATTACATCATCTGAATTTTGAATTTATATATTTCAAAAATAAATATATACTATCAAGTGAATTAGAGGACGAGGGATGAATATGGAACTTAATGCTGAAAATCCGTTTGTACAGGCACTGGCAGTTTCTACTACAATGGCAATTTTTATGATCGGTGTAGCGCTGGGGCTCATGCAGATATTTAAAACCGGTTCTCCATCAGTTCCTTTTCCTATAACTTTGCTTATATTCGCTGTTATATTCATTACCGGCTCTGTCTATTTTGAAGGTCGTGGGGCTGACTATGTGGGTTCGTTAGTGGGTGGTTCAATAGCTGCTTTTGTTGCAACTTTTTCTACAATCGCCTTTTTCACTGGTATAAAGTATTCTTTAAGTGGTGGAATCTCTGAAATGGGTCCGGATGCTGTAGTTTCAGCACTTGCTGTGTGTATGGTTTTTAGTATGTTGATCATACGCTTTCTTCAGCATAAACTTCAATCTGTTTACTGAATGTATGTTCGTTTTGTTCTTTGCTTGTTTTTCCCTTTTTAACTGGCACAAAATTATTTTTAAATAGAAAGCTTTTTATAGAACATCATACAATCACATGGTTGAATGCATATTATTGTGCACCAATATAGTGGAGATGTTGAGTATGGCCAAAGAATCCAAGAAATGTGATGATGTAGAAACTGCTGAAGAGGCTCAGGCTACGGAAGTTCCTGTGGAAGATGAGGCTGCACAACTTCGAGATAAACTTCTGCGCTTAACTGCAGAGTTTGACAATTACAGAAAAAGAAGTGCTCGTGAAAAAGAAGAATACCGTAAGTTTGCAGTTGAGAACTTGATATTAGATCTATTAGAAGTACATGACAACTTTGAAAGGGCGTTGGATTCTGCTAAAAATAGTGACAATATTGAATCTATAATTAAGGGCGTTGATATGGTCTTTAAACAGTTCAGCTCAATTCTTGAGAAGGAAGGTTTGAAGAAAATAGAATGTGATGGTGCCGAATTCGATCCGCATCTTCACGAGGCGATGTTACATATCGAAGACCCTGAACATGGCGATAACACTGTGATCGATGTATGCAAGCCCGGCTATTATTTGAATTCAAAGGTAATCAGGCCTGCAATGGTCACAGTTTCAAAAAAACCAGAGAAATAATCCTCCGGTTAACTAGATGTATGTATAAAAACATACTATAATTCACAGTAGAAACTTCATATTTAATTAATAAATTTATAAAGAGGTAATAATATGGGAAAGATCTTAGGAATTGACCTTGGAACTACTAACTCATGTATGGCAGTGATCGAAGGTGGGGAACCTACAATTATCCCTAATGCTGAAGGTGGTAGAACAACTCCTTCTGTGGTTGGCTTTTCAAAGAAAGGTGACAAACTTGTCGGTCAGGTCGCTAAAAGACAGATAATAACTAACGCAGAGAACAGTGTAAGCTCAATAAAGAGACATATTGGCGAAGCTGATTACACTGTAAATCTTAATGCTAAAGATTATACTCCTCAGGAAGTCTCTGCAATGATCCTTCGTAAATTGAAGGAAGATGCTGAAGCTTACCTTGGTGAAACCATTACACAGACCGTTATCACAGTTCCTGCTTACTTTAATGATTCTCAGAGGCAGGCTACAAAGGATGCAGGTACAATTGCTGGTCTTGAAGTTCTCAGAATTATCAATGAGCCTACCGCAGCTTCCCTTGCATACGGCCTTGATCAGGATGAAGGCGACCATAAGATCATGATCTACGATCTTGGTGGCGGAACATTTGATGTATCTATTCTGGAACTCGGAGATGGTATCTTTGAAGTTCTTTCCACAAGCGGTGACACTCATCTTGGTGGAGATGACTTTGACCAGAGGATCGTTGATTTCCTAGCAGATGAGTTCAACAAAGCAGAAGGAATTGATATTTCAAAGGACAAGGCAGCTTTGCAGCGTCTTAAGGATGCAGCTGAAAAAGCAAAGATCGAACTTTCCGGTGTTGCTTCCACTAATGTCAACCTTCCGTTCATAACAGCTGATGCGAACGGTCAGCCAAAACATATTGATATTGATCTTACAAGAGCACAGTTCGATAAGATGACAGCAGACCTTGTTGACAAGACCATGGTGTCCGTCAAGAGGGCAATGGACGATGCAAAACTCAAGGCAGATGACATCGATAAGGTACTTCTGATAGGCGGTTCCACAAGGATACCTGCAGTAACTGATGCTGTTAAGAAGGCAACTGGCAAAACACCATTTAAGAACATCAACCCTGATGAAGCTGTGGCAGTTGGTGCAGCAGTGCAGGCTGGTGTACTCAGCGGTGAAGTTCACGATGTTCTTTTGCTTGATGTATCTCCTTTGACTCTTGGTATTGAGACTATGGGTGGGGTTGCAACACCTCTTATCGAGAGGAACACAACCATTCCTACAAAGAAGAGCCAGATATTCTCAACAGCAGCTGACAGCCAACCATCTGTAGAGATCCATGTCCTTCAGGGTGAAAGAGGAATTGCTTCCGCTAACAAGACTCTTGGAAGATTCATACTCGATGGTATACCACCTGCACCAAGGGGAACACCACAGATTGAAGTTACCTTTGACATTGATGCAAATGGTATTCTTCATGTAACTGCAAAGGATCTTGGAACTGGTAAAGAACAATCCATATCCATCCAGAAGCCCGGTGGACTTACCGATGATGAGATCGACCAGATGGTCAAGGACGCTGAACTTCACGCAGAAGAAGATCAGAAGCGTAAGGAAGAGGTCGAGATCAAGAACACGGCCGAATCTCTTGTGAATGCAGCTGAAAAGGCTATCGAAGAAGCTGGTGACATTGCAACCGATGAGCAGAAATCAAAGGTCGAAGAAACAACCGCTGCGCTCAAGACCGCTCTTGAAGGTGAAGACCTTGAAGATATCAAAGCAAAGACCGATGAACTTCAGTCCGCAGTCTACGAAATCTCCGCAGCAATGTACCAGAAGGCCCAGGAAGAAGCAGCTGCTGCAGCAGATTCTGAAGCTCCGGAAGGCAGTGGCTCAGGTGATGATGAGAACATTGTTGATGCAGACTATGAAGTAGTCGACGACGAAAAGTGATCTGGATATAAGAAAAGTTCAAGTAAGATACTGTAATCTCTACGGTATCTTAATCTTTTAATTTTATCTAATCTGAATATTAAATTCAACCTATTACAGGAATCACTCATGTCTACCCAACGCGATTATTACGAGATACTTGGAATTTCTAAGGATGCAACAGAGTCTGAGATCAAAAAAGCATACCGAAAGCTTGCTATGAAGTATCATCCTGATAAGAACAAAGAGGATGATGCTGAGGGAAAGTTCAAGGAAATATCGGAAGCTTATGCTGTCCTTTCTGATGAGGAAAAGAGGGAGCAATATGACCGCTTTGGACATGCAGGTATTGATGGTCGCTATTCTCAGGAAGATATATTCAGGAATGCAGACTTTGGTGGTTTTGACGACCTCGGTGATATTCTTGGAAGTATTTTCGGAAGAGGCGGTGGCTTTGGCGGCTTCGGTGGCTTTGGCGGACAACCTCGCAATGGGCCACAAAGGGGCTCAGACCTTCGTTATGATCTAAAGATCACACTGGAAGATGCTGCAAACGGGCTAGATACCACGATCAATGTTCCCCGGGCAGAAAGCTGTGAAACATGTAATGGTACTGGTGCAAAGGCTGGAACAAGTCCGAAACAGTGCAGTGCATGCCATGGATCCGGTCAGATGACCCGTGCACGCGATACACCATTCGGACGCTTCATGTCAACCAGTACCTGTAGTGCATGTGGTGGAATGGGTGAGATTATTGATGATCCCTGTCCTGCATGTAAGGGTACAGGTAAGACCAAGAAGGTCAAGAAGATATCCGTGAAGATCCCAAAAGGTGCTGATAATGGCCTGCGCCTGAAAGTGAGGGGTGAAGGTGAGGGCGGTACCCGTGGCGGTCCTGCAGGTGATCTTTATGTTGTTGTCCATGTTGAACCCCACGAGCTCTTTGAACGTGGCGGTGACGATATCCTGTATGAGCTTCCGATTACATTCTCACAGGCAGCACTGGGTGATGATGTGATGGTGCCAACACTTCATGGTAAGGTCAAGATGAGCATCAAGGCTGGAACTCAGACTCACTCCATACTCAGACTTAAAGGCAAAGGGATGCCACATCTGCATGGACGTGGTCAGGGTGATCAGCTTGTAAGGGTGATCGTGGAGACCCCTGTGAACTTGTCAAGTGAGCAAAAAGACTTATTCAAGAAGTTTGCTGAGCTTGAAAAAGGAGTTCATGGCAATCATACAAAGGGTGGCAAAGGAATTTTTGAGAAGGTCAAGGATGCATTTGATTCCTGATTTGCTTACTTTTCTATTTTTTATTTTTTGATGCATTTATTTGGTAACATTCATATTTTAAGCATTTTTGTCGATGCATTGCCAGTTCAATCTTTTCTGGATTTTGAAGCTTGCTCAGATGGTAAGATATAAAAGGCAGTAATATCATTATGCGTGTTTATTCTTAATCATATATGGTTTGTACTACTCTTATGAAGGGATACCATGAAAGCTGTAATAATTGGTGCCGGTGAAGTCGGTTACCACATTGCTAAGGCCCTGTATAATACGCACGATGTTGTAGTTATCGATATCGATGAGAAGGCATGTGAACGCGTTGACGAATTGGATGTGCAGGTGATACAGGGTAATGGTGCCAACGTTTCCATTCTCAGTGGAGTGCTTGTAGGTACAGATATTCTTGTAGCTACGACAGGCTCGGATGAAGTTAACATTGTTGCATGCATGGCATCAAAATTGATCGCTGAAGACAATGCCGATTTCAGTACTGTTGCAAAGGTAAGTAATCCTGATTATATTGATAAACCAGTGACAAAACGTACCAAGATCGGTATTGACCTTATGATTTGTCCTGAGTTATCCCTTGCATCAGAAGTTGCAGATATCCTTGCAATTCCTTCTGCTATTGACTTCAATTTTTTTGCAGAAGGTAAAGTTGAGATGATGGAGTTTGTGGTTTCTGAGGATAATTATCTTGTCGGGAAGGACATGAAGGAACTAAACCTCGCAAATTGCTGTATTGTCAGCGCACTTTTTAGGGATTCCGATGTGATTATTCCTCATGGTGATGACACGATAGAAGCAAATGATCACCTTGTTGTTATTGGAAAATCAGCATCAATGGATAGTGTGCGTGATAAGTTTGGTGGCAAAGGTGGAAAAAGAAGCAAAGTTATGATCATCGGTGGTGGTATTGTTGGTTTCTATCTTGCAAAATTAGTGGCAAAAAGTGAATTTGATCTCATAATCATAGAAGCCGATCCTCAAAGATCAGTTCAGATAGCTGAAGAATTGCCAGATGTACTTGTTTTGAATGGTGATGGTACTGACATCAATCTTCTAAAAGAAGAGGGTGTTGAGGAAATGGACGTGGCTATAGCTGTTACTAACAGTGATGAAAAGAACCTGCTCTGTGCTTTGATAGCTAAACAACTGGGGGCCAAAAAGGTAATTGCAAGAGCTGACCGTTCTGATTATGTACCACTATTTGAGATGGTTGGTGTGGACAGTGCAGTAAGTCCAAGACAAGCTACAGTTAAAGAAGTAATGAAATTAACAATGGGTTCGGCTATTGAATCTATTGCAACTATCGAAGGTGAGAAAGCTGGTATCATTGAATACACTGCTTCAAAGAAATCCAAGATAACAGGGAAACCACTGAAAAATATCAAATTCCCTGCAGGCGCAATAGTTAGTATTGTTGTTCACAAAGGGAATACAGTTGTACCTCGGGGCAATTATGTGATTCAGGAAGGCGACCGCGTGGTTGTCTTCTCACTTCAATCTGCAAATTCGGAAGTTGAAAAACTTTTTAAATAATCTATTAATGGGGTATTGAAGATGAATCTTGGAATTATCTTTAATGTTCTGGGTGGCCTCCTTCGATTTCTCGGATTAATTATGGCAATACCTCTTTTTGTTGCTATTTATTATGGTGAATCTCCACAACCATTTGTATTTGCAGTTGTTATCACCGGGGTCACCGGTTTCCTTCTTTCTTATAAATATCATGCTGAAGGTGACTGGAAGAAAAGAGAGGGATTTGCGATTGTGGCATTTGGATGGCTTGCTGCTGCTCTATTTGGCTCCATTCCTTTCATGCTGGATGGCATCGCACCTATTAATGCAATATTTGAATCGATGTCAGGTTTTACAACAACGGGGGCAACTGTTCTTATAGATTTAGAGAGTCATTCAAGGAGTATACTTTTCTGGCGCAGTATGACTCAATGGATTGGCGGCATGGGTATTATCATGCTTTTTATCGCTATTCTTCCAAAGTTAGGTGTTGCCGGAAGGCAGTTGTTCCGTGCTGAAGCACCAGGTCCCACCGAGGATAAAATAAGGCCTCGTATCAGGGAAACTGCCAAGATATTATGGATGGTCTACGTAATTATATCAGCTATTGAAGTTGCGGTGTTAATGCTTGCTGGAATGAATGGTTATGATGCTGTGACCCATACATTCACAACCATGGCATGTGGTGGTTTTTCACCCTATGCTGCTAGTGTCGCAGAATTTCAGAGCCCTTTAATAGAAGGTATAATTACTCTTTTTATGTTCATTGCTGGTGCAAACTTTGCCTTGCACTATAAAACATTATATTCTAATCACAAAAGTCTTTTAGAGGACAATGAATTCAAGTTCTATTTATTAATAGTTACTCTGGCCACATTTCTACTGACGCTGTCCTTGTGGCGAAATATGGGTGATACTCTGGCAACTTCTTTCAGATATGCCATATTTCAGGTGGTTTCAATTGTGACAACAACCGGATATGCAACAGTCGATTTCGATCTATGGGCCGATTCATCTAAGATGGTCCTGCTCTCGGTCATGTTCATCGGGGGCTGTGCAGGTTCAACGGCAGGTGGCATAAAAGTGGTACGTTTTCTACTTCTCTTGAAGTATGCCCAACGTGCATTGTTCAAATCCGTTCATCCGCGTGCTGTAAAAACAGTAAAATTCAACGATAAGTCTGTGCCGGAAGATGTTTTACAGGCCATAATCTCTTTTGTAGTCATTTATTTTATGATATTTGCAATTTCCACTGGTCTGCTTGCACTTATGGGTATTGATCTTGTCAGTTCCATAACTGCATCAATAGCAACTCTTGGAAATATAGGCCCTGGTTTTAATATGGTGGGTCCAATGGCAAGCTTTGATTCGATACCTTTTATTGGAAAGCTTTTACTCATTGGTAATATGTGGGTAGGAAGGCTTGAGGTTTTCACAGTAATAGTAATGCTGACTCCTGAATTCTGGAAACGATAAATACTTTTTACAACTATTGTTTAGAATACAAATTAAACTAAATCAGTAGGCAATGCTTATGGTTTAATAGAAAATTAAAAAAAATCAGAATAAAGTGACATTTCAATCACTTTATTAGCGCTCAAAATCCAATTCGTACTTAACGATATTTTTAAAAAGAACTCTCATATCCCATAGCAACTTCTTGTTTGCCTTGAATAGCGCATACAATAGGTCAAGTAGGCTCATGCTTGTAAAGTTCACACCTTTCAGTGAATGTGCAAGTGAGTCAAATTCCTTGTCAGTGAATTTCACAAAAATATCTTTGGCTATGAGACTATTATCAATATCAATGCCAATTGTTGATCTCCATCTATCTTCATATTCCTGAAGAGCTTCTACGGATACATCATTTTTGGAGATCGCATTATATGCTACTTCACCTGCAATCTTTCCTGCTTCCATTGCATTGATAATGCCGCCACCGGTAATCGGGTCAGACTGTCTTGCAGCATCGCCGACAAGCATCAATCCATTTTTGGTGGTTCTTTCGATGCTACCGCATACGGGTACTCCACCTACGTCGATCTCAAGTATATTTGCGTCAGGATAATTTTTCTCGAGGAAATCATTTAGATAATCAACGGCATGCTTCTCTCCAGATCGGCTTCCAAGGATACCAATCCCGACATTTGCCATATCATTGCCCTTTGGGAATATCCATATGTATCCGGAAGGTGCTACCTCATTGCCTGTGTAGAAATTACAGAAGTTCTGGTCTATACCAGTTCCACTAACCAGATATTGGGCACATGTCTCTATATCTTTTGGCTTCAGGGAAGTATCAATTCCTGCCCATCTTCCCACTTTTGATTCCACTCCGTCTGCACCGATAACGATCTTAGCACGAATTTCGCGTTCAATGCCCATGTGCATGATCTTTGCACCGCGTACAAAGCCATCTTCAATGATAAGGTCCGTTGCCCTGGTCTTTACAAAAACATCTGCACCTGCTTTTGCACTTTCGTAGGCCAATGCTCTGTCAAAAATCTTACGCTCGAGAACGTAACCAACTTCTCCTCCTGATATCTCTTCGGACATTTCGATAACTGTTCCGTTAGGTGAGAATATGCGTGAACCTTTTACATCAGCGCTGATCCAGCGGTGATCCGGTTCTATATGTTTGTGAAGCCATAATTTGCTTACACCTTCAGCACACCTTATTGGATCGCCAATTTCCTGTCTTTTCTCTATGAGGAGGACGCTAAGACCTTTTTCAGCAGCTGTTTTGGCTGTAGTTGAACCTCCAGGGCCTGCACCAATGACAATTACATCGTAGCTATCTTTCATAGGTCTACCTCAAAAGCTGATACTGGGCAGATAGTTGCACATATTTTACACTCTGTGCATGTGTCATCAACTTCAATCCATGTTTCGACTAACTCCAGCGCACCAACCGGGCATACGCTAACACATGCACCACAATATCCGCACTTGAATTTGTTCACTTTAATGGTCACCACTTATCACCTGTATAAACATAATCATTTTAATAATCTTGAAGAAGGATATACCTTTTTTCCTTAATGTGTACGCTGGAATAGTTATCAGAGTAACTCATATTGGTAAAAGGACTATAAGTGAATTATGCATGTGTGTTAAATGCACAGTTTAACTCTTGCTTTTCCCGTTTTGACATCGAATTTCTCAGTAACGTATTCTCTTGAAGCTCCATGTCCATGAAGCATGATCTCCACAAGGTCATGTGGTTCATCTATGTCTGTACTGAGAAGGAATGAATCGTAAACGTGAATTGATTGCTGCATTTCTTTTGCAATGTTGCAGTGATTCAGGAAACTGGAACCATAATATTTAACATGGAATTTATCTGGATTTTTGATGAATAGTATATTGGTTCCGCCACCTTTACCCGGTACTATCACCAGGTCTTCATCAGCACTAGATATCTCTTTCAGGTGCTTTGGGCTAACCATGGGCAGATCCGCCATTATCACTAATACGGGGTCCTGCATCTTTTCCAGATAATCGTTTATGGCCTCATTTAGGTCATGCTCGCTGGAATGGATATTCACTTCAAGGTCCTGGGGTACGCCGTTGCTAGGTGTGGTAAGTATATCTATGTTTTTTATATCTGCCTCTTTCAGACTTTTGACCACATCTCTAAGCATCAACTCTACGAAGTGCTCCCTTTCTTCCAGGCTTAATACAGGAGATAGTCTTGATTTAGCGTTCTGTTTTTTGTATGGAATAACGGCTCTCATTGTACTGCCTCGTAAAGAGCATTTCTCTTTTTTGGAGTTCTGCCAGTTTCATTGATTATCCACTCAATTTCTTCTGCAGACAGGTGCTCTCCGTTTGTTCCGCCTGATGCAGCTGTGATCTGATCTTCCATTAATGTTCCGCCAAGGTCATTTGCACCGCAATGCAATGCTACTTGTGCCAGTTTCTTGCCAAGTTTCACCCAGGGTGCCTGTATATTGCCGATGTGCTTGTGAAGTATGATTCTTGCAATCGCCTGCATTTGGAGGTCATCAATGCCGCTTGTCATGAACTTGCCTTGCTGCATCATAGCTTCGCCAATTTTGTTATTGTAGGGCATAAATGCCATAGGTATAAACTCGGTGAAACCACCGGTTTTCTTTTGTATATCACGAATAATGAACATGTGCTCCAATCTTTCTTCTATGGTTTCCACATGGCCATACATCATAGTTGAGTTCGTTCGAAGTCCAACTTCGTGAGATGCTGTAATTGTGTCGATCCATTCCTGGGTGCTTACTTTACTTGAGCAGATAATCTTCCTCACTCTGTCTGAAAGTATTTCGGCGGATGTTCCTGTCAGGGTGGCAACCCCACAATCTTTCACCCGCTTACAGGCTTCATGTGGTGAAATACCTTCCATGCCTGAAGCGTGGTATATTTCCATGGGTGAAAGGGCATGTATGGTCATTTTAGGATAATTGGAACTTATAGCTTCGAATATGTCTGTATAATAATCCATATTCATTTGTTTTAGGTAGCCTCCCTGTACGCAAACCTCTGTGGCTCCCAATTCGTCTGCCTTTCCAACCTCTGCTACTACTTCTTCCTTTGAAAGTATGTATCCTTTCTCTGTTTTAAATGCACAGAATCCACAATCTCCTGCACACAGGTTGGTGAGGTAAATATTGCGATTCACGACGTAGCTGACTTCATTCCCGGCTGCGCTTTGGCGGAGTTCGTCAGCAAGAGTAAATAATTCAAAAGGATTAACATTCAGTAGTTCTATGGCATCTTCTTTGCCAACATTACCACTGTGTGCTTTTTCCATAATATTATCAGAAATCATGTTATCAGTGATCTGTTAAAGTATTTCAACTTCGATCTGTTTCATACTATCTGAGCTAATAATGGGGTTGTAAATGGTATTCCTTTGGACTGCTTGTCTTCCCGAAGATATAATAAACCATTCAAGCTCTTCCGCTGACATGATCTCTCCATTCTTTCCGCCTGCTGAACTTGATATCTTTTCTTCCATTAGCGTTCCACCAAGGTCATTAGCACCGCAATGAAGGGCAACCTGAGCTAGCTTTTTACCGAGTTTCACCCAACTTGCCTGTATGTTGTCCACATGAGTGTGAAGTATAATGCGTGCAAGAGCATGAATCTGAAGGTCATCGATGCCGTTTGTTGCATACCTGCCGGATTCAATAATCTCCTGCCCTATTTTATTATTATATGGCATGAAAGGAAGAGGTACGAATTCAGTAATTCCTCCTGTCTTCATTTGTATGTCTCTGACATGCATGATGTGATCGATTCTCTCTTCGACCGTCTCAATATGTCCATACATTATAGTTGCTGTTGTATTTATGCCTGTGGTATGTGCTTTACTTATGACCTCGATCCACTGGGCTGTATTTAGTTTGCCTGGACATATTTTCTCCCTGACCCTGTCAGAGAGTATTTCTGCTGCAGTACCTGGCATGGTATCAAGTCCTGCATTTTTAAGCTCAAGGAGTGCTTCTTCAATACTAATACCGCTCTGTTTCGCTGCATGATAAATTTCCATGGGTGAAAATGCATGTATGCTGATATGTGGAAATTCTGATTTTACGGATCTGATTATATTGGTGTAGAAACTCAGGTCAACATCCGGTAATAATCCACCCTGTATGCACACTTCTGTAGCATTATTTTCAACCGCATCCTCCACCTTATCAAGAATATCTTCTATGTTGAGCAAGTATCCTGAACTGTCTTTGAATGCACAAAATCCGCACTTCCCAATGCATCGGTCAGTAAAGTTAATGTTTCTATTAATGACGTAAGTAACAGTATCTCCCACAGTTTCCTGCCGGAGTCTGTCAGCAAGTTCAAAAAGTTCAAAAGGGGGTGCTTGAAGTAGTGCAAGGGCATCGTCTTTGGTCGTCTTCCCTTTATAGGCATTATCAATTATATGGTCAGGGATAGTGGATATCATGTTGTTCTCCAGCATGTGTTTACAGGTTCGTAATGTAAAACTAAGTCCTGTATAGGGTATGCCCTATTCAAACCTTTCTATATCCTTCTTCGTTAGCCAGTCTTGCGATCAGGTCTGATATTTCCTGGCTATACCAGCCTTTCTTTATATATTGAGGGTAGATGGGCAGTCTTTCTCGAAGTGTCATTTCCCGTATGCTTTCTTTTAGCTTATCTATTTCAGGCCAGTCAGCTTCGGGATTGACCCAGTCTATAGTTGTGGGGGATATTCCTCCAAGATCGCTTGCTCCACACTCTATGAGAATATATGGGTCAATAAGATTTGGAGCTACCTGGATTGCAATATCTTCTGAAAGTACCTCACTGGCAATTAGAACAGTTTGCATCATTTCTTCATCACTGGGTGCAGGCCAGTCTTCCATTAATGTGCCAGCTTTTGGTTTAAAGTTCTGGATAATGACTTCTTGTATATGGCCATATTCCTGATGCAATTCTTCAATGAGCTGAAGTGAATTTATTCTATCGTCCAGTGTTTCCCCAATTCCCACGAGAATGCCAGTGGTGAAAGGGATCTTCAGTTGACCTGCATATCTTATGGTCTTTATCCTGTTTTCCAATACTTTTCCTGGAGAGTCTGTGTGTGCTATGAGGTCTGCAGTAGTTTCCAGCATTAAACCCATGCTTGCATTTAGTGGTTTTAGTTCCTCAAGCTCTATGTAATTAAGTATACCTGCATTGGTGTGTGGTAAAATCCCTATATCTATCGCTTTTTCACACAGCACTTTTACATAATCGACAGTAGATGGGTAACCTGCCTCATTCAGCCATTCTTTATATTCCTGCAGCTCTTCGGCATATTCTCCAAAAGTAAAAAGAACTTCTGTGCATTCTGCTTTTGCACCTTCTTCTAAAATGGGTATTATTTCTTCCAGGCTCATAAGCTTCGCTTCTGGATGCTCCGGGCTACGCTTAAAAGTACAATATCCGCAGTTGTTCCTGCAGATATTTGTGACTGGTATGAATACATTCCGGCAAAATGTAATAAATTCAGACATCGTTAATTCAAAGAATACAAGCACACATACATAAGTTTAATTGAAGAGAAATTTTTATGCCCTTGGATGTGCTCTTCGATCACTATTATTTCAGAATATCTTGGAGTGCATCCTTTACGCCAAGTGCCACTCCCTCTACTTCTATTCCACCTTTTCCTTTTGCTCCATCTCCTACAACATAGAGGCCTTTTATTGGTGTAATGTTTTTAAGGTCAGTACCGGAAGCTGATCTGTTAACTGGCCATCCGTCTGAATATGATTGTACAAGAAGCACTTCATATTCTTTTCCTGAAAATATCTCTTCGAGGTCTTTTAGTCCAAGGTCGATCTCTTCCTCAAGATGATCTATATTTTTCCATTCAACACACTGATGTGCCATTGTCAGGTGTTTTCCAGGAGGTGCAAGGCTTGGATCAATATTTGTCACTTCATTGATACCGTTCACTCTTCTAGCATAGGGTGTCAGCAATACGCCTCCATGTCCTATTAGTGGTTTATCCGATGTCAGGCATATTTTCACGCCGGCAGAAGGTTTCAGCTTTTTTGCAATATTGCTATATCTGTCAATTTCTGTTTTTGCAGTGTCATCATCAAGCATCATTGCTGTGAATGGGTGTCCTATGTCGCTGATGATCAGGTCTGCTTTATGTTCCATATCATCAACAAGTACGCCTGTAGCTTTCCCATTATCGCTTAGTATCTTTGTTACTTCTGATGATGTGTGGATACTTCCGCCATTTCTCACAACGACATCTATCAGAGCATCTATGACTCCTTTACAGCCACCCATGGGCACACCTGATCCGCCGTGGCGGTAAAGTTTCTCGATGATCTCAAAACCTTCTTCCACAGGTACATCTGCTGCACGAAGGCTGAGTGCCCATCCAAAAAATGAATCTGCAATTCGGTTTGTCCAGTCCTGATCAATGTGCTTTGTACACCAGTCTGCAAAAGAACCTTCATTTGGTTGATTCTTTCTGGTACTGATCGCGTAAAAAATAAGCTTTAAACGATTTATCAATGAAAATTGTGTCTTAAAATCCTCAAATAGGATGTCCTTGTGGCCAAAGCTATAATTTGTATCGCCTTTTTTGCGTGGTATTCTAATAACTGCACTAGGCTTAATGCGCACGATCTCGACGTCTGCACCAATCTCTTCAAGCAGGTTTGCAAGGGGCCCTGTTGGTCCATGGGGTATCATGTGCAGTGCACCGGTACTAAGCTGGAATCCATGATATGGTATATTGGTAAACCTTCCTCCATTTATGGGGAGCCGTTCAAAGACTTCTACTTCATATCCTGAATTTGAGAGACTGGCTGCACTCAGCAATCCTCCAAGGCCTGAACCAATTATTATTGCTTTCATGTTATCCCTCTATTGCTTTAACAGGGCAGTAAGCAATGCAAATGCCACATTCAATACATTTTTCGCTCATTTTTGCCTTTGCATTTACAACAATGGCATCCAGTTTACAAAATGTTGCGCACTGACCGCACCCTACACAATTATCGTTCACTTTCATTGAATGTCACCGAATCTGGATGTATTAAGTACTCAACAATAAAAAGTGTTATTGTCAATGATTTGAAAATATCGGGGTCCATTAATTTTAAGGTTGTATTTTTATTTCATTCTTATTTTTGGATGTTATAATTACTGCTGTTGTTATATATTGTTCTTCGGTCTTAATTAATAGAAAAATATATTATTATTCAAGTGCATTTATAATATAATGGATAAGATCGATCTTGAAATATTGGGGTATCTTTCACGTAATTCCAGGATGCATAGCACTGAAATTGCGAGTGGGATCGGGGTAGCTACCTCTACTGTGCATAAAAGAATCGAAAAGATGCGTGAATCGGGGGTCATTAAAGAATTCACAATAAAAATAGACCCTTCTATCGTAGGACTTAATGCTACAAGTTTTGTTGGTTTGAATATAGATTCCAGTAAAAGGATCAATGTACTGAATAAACTAAAACAGATCGATGATATTCTTGAGATATACGAGCTTCTGGAACCATATGACATTCTGTTAAAGGTGCAGACACTCGATGTGCATTCTTTAAAGCAAAATGTTTTGCAGGCACTTTGTGGAATGGATGGTGTGGCTGAAGCTACCAGTTTGCTAACTACAAAATGTCACAAGGATAAACCTTCAACGATACCGATTGAATGAATGCTCAGTAAATTTGCTAGTGCTGAACCATTAGCAGCGAACGTACCATTAAGTATGCCTATGTAATGGGCCAGGAAAATGGTAAGATTAAAGAAGGCGATATTGTTTCGGTTTTGGGACTATTCCCGATAATGTTCATCTGTGAACTATTTACTACACAGAGAATATAATTTTAATGGTTTAGGGGATTTGATAGATACCCTGCTTTATATCTGCCCAACATGCCATACTTGAAGTTTTGAGAAGTATAGTACACACAATGTAGGTGAATGGCTGGTATTCTCATGCTCGGAATGTGGCTGTGCTATTAAAAAGTATTATTCTTTGAAACAAGTATAGATTTTGATTTCCATTTCTGCTTTTTTAGTATCATCTATATTATAAATCTCAAAATAATCAGGGATCATCATATCTATTTATTATTAATTGCGTATATTTTTTGGAATTGTTTGCATCTGTTATTTTTATTTTGAACAAATCAATTTCCATAATGAAACTTTGGAAAATATATTTATCTGGTGGGATATTAATTTGGAGTTGCTCCTGGTGATAAAGTCAAAACATACTTCTTTTGCTCAGAAATCAAATCTTATTTACATTATAATTAAATATAATTATATTCTAATGATTGTCATTATCGTCCTACTTTTTTCTTTCATAATCGGAATTGATATACTTTAAATAGAATGAATTATTATCAAATAGTAGTCAACACTATCTATTGAAATTTTCGTCAACAGATAAGGTTAAGTTCCCTTAATAAGTTGTGGATAATTTGGTACAAAAGTCTTATGTAGGCTGTTTAAATCAAATACTATATCTATGGTTATACTTTCAGGAGAGTTATTATGTCAGGAATAATCGATACCAGTAACGTAATATATAGTTACATACCGGTTGCAATCATCCTTGTTGTGGCATTAGTTATGCCTCCTATTACTATGTTTATTGTAAAAACATTAAGTCCTAGGAGTAGAGGTGTAGCAAAATATGAGACATACGAGTCCGGATCTGTCCCAATTGGGAACGCAAGGATCCAGTTCGATGTCGAATATTATCTTTATGCCATTGCTTTTGTTCTTTTTGATATTGAAGTCCTTTTCCTTTACCCATGGGCTACTATCTTCAAAGGACACGGTATTACAGGGATAGCAACCGTTGAAATGTTAGTCTTTATTTTTGTTGTATTGTTTGGTTATGTATACCTGTTAAAGAAGGAGGCTCTAAAGTGGATGAAGTAGAGCAAGTTGAATATGAACAAGTCCCAGGCACTATGCTTACAGATAGTAATGCTATCTGTGACTTTCTGAAGAAAACAAAGGTTCAGGATGTTCTAAACTGGGGTAGGAAAAACTCATTGTGGTTTATGGTAAACGCTATGGGGTGCTGTGGTGTGGAGTTACTGGCTACCGGTATGGCACACTATGATACCGATCGTTTTGGTATCATTCCAAGGAACTCCCCAAGACATGCCGATGTAATGATCATCAGTGGTTATGTCACAAAGAAGTACCTTCCAGCACTGCAGACTGTATGGGATCAGATGCCTTCACCAAAGTGGGTAATATGCTTCGGTGACTGCGCTATTAGCGGTGGACCATTCTATGAATCTTACAGTACTCATCAGAATATAGATGAGATATTCCCTGTGGATGTTTTCGTACCAGGGTGTCCTCCAAGATGTGAAGCACTTATCCAGGGATTTGTCGAACTGCAGAAGAAGATTATCGCAAAGAAAGACAAAGGTACGGAGTACTAAGGTGAGAAAATGGATTCAAAATCAGTTATGAATGCAATAACTTCCAAGTTTCCCGATATCCACTTCGTATTCCGAGAATCCGATATCAGGATAACTGGTAGGGTTAGAGCTGCAAAAGTTGTGGAGGTATGCCAGTACCTTAAAGAAGAGGTGGAATTTGGTCACCTTTGCTGTGAGTTTGGTGTAGACTATCCTGAAAGAAATGAGATCGAGGTTGTGTATGTAATAGGCTCTTATGAGCACCCTGTGATTCTCACAATGAAGGCGATCCTTCCAAGGGACAACCCGGAAATCGAATCAGTGGTTCCAGTATACTGGAATGCAAATTGGTACGAAAGAGAGACACACGAACTGTTTGGTGTACAATACCTGAATCACCCTGACCTTAGACCACTTGTCCTGACAGAGGAATTGTATGGAGAGTGGCCACTCAGGAAAGATTACGAAGGTTTCCCGAACAAAACAGCTAGGAACTTGGTGTGAGGTAAAATTATGGATGAAACAGTTAAACCATCTGAAATGATAGTACACCTTGGCCCTCAACACCCAATGATGCCAGGCCCTTTCAGATTGAACGCAAAACTGAAAGGAGAGACTGTAGTAGACTCTGAGGTAGATATTGGATGGATCCACAAAGGGATCGAAAAGATCCTGGAAAACAAAACATATCTCCAGGGTATTACTATTGTGGACAGGATCTGCTATCTTGCTGCGATAACCAACGAAGAAGCATATGTTGGTTGCGTTGAGAAGCTTGCAGGAATTGAGGTGCCTGAGAGGTCACAGTACATACGTGTTATAGTAGAGGAACTATCCAGGATACAGAGTCACATACTGGGTATGGGTGAATATGCTTCTTTCCTTGGATTTGTGAGTATGTTCATGTACACCATCAGGGACAGAGAAGATCTAATGAGTCTTATTGACTCTATTACAGGAGCACGTATCACACATAGTTTCCTGCGTTTTGGTGGTGTCAAACAAGATTTGCCAGACAATTTTGCCAATGATGTAAAATACGTTTTTGGAAATATCAGAAAAGCAGTTGACCAATATGAGGAACTGTATGCTACAGATAGGATCTATAAGGCAAGAACTGTAGGTATTGGTGTAGTCGATGCAGATACTGCTAAAGACCTTGGTGTATCAGGTCCACCATTAAGGGCAACAGGTGTTGCTTTTGATATCCGTAAGGATGAGCCATATCTGGTTTATAACGATCTTGATTTCAAGGTATGTACTCATACTGATGGTGATGTATACGCAAGGATACAAGTACGTCTTGATGAGATCCGCGAGAGTATGTACATAATAGAACAGTGTCTTGACCAAATTCCATCAGGTCCACTCTTCCCAGAGGGTACTGCATATGGACGCAGGACTCCTATCATGAGAGTTCCTGCAGGAGAGGTTTTCCACCGCGTTGAGGACCCAAGAGGAGAAATGGGATTCTACATGGTTTCTGATGGCTCAGATAAGCCTTATCGTGTGAAGGTAAGAGGGCCGGTATATCCAACATTGCAGACATTACCTGGGCTTCTTAAGGGAGTTCCTGTTGCGGATATCGTGGCAATTGCAGGTAGTATGGACACATGTACCAGTGAAGTTGACAGGTGATCATGATGATGCATTTAGAAGATATATTAATCAATCCGCTTTTAAGAGCAATTCTTGGTCTGTGTCTTATGGGTGTTGTTTTTGGAGGCGCCTGTGTAGTTATATGGTTTGAGCGCAAACTCTCTGCTGATATCCAGCAGAGATACGGTCCAATGAGAGTAGGTCCTCATGGTTTACTCCAATTGGTTGCCGATGCTATCAAATTATTTACCAAAGAAGATATCATTCCAAAAAATGCTGATAAGCTCTTATTCGTTTCAGCACCGATACTTCTTCTGGGATCAGTTTTCCTGATGCTCGTTGCAATGCCATTCGGTGCAATTATCATAAATGGAGAAACATATGTAATTGCAGCAACTGAGATGGATATAAGTGTTCTTTACATTGAAGCCATGTCTGCAATTTCTATCATTGGTATTTTCATGGTTGCATACAGTGCAAACAACAAATATTCTGTTCTTGGTGCTTTCAGGAACTTTGCCCGTATGATCGGGTACGAAGTCCCACTCGGTATATGCATTGTGTCTGTAGCTATAATGGCCGGTTCGCTGAATATTGTAGAGATCGCAGAAGCACAGAGTCCACTATGGTTTGCTATCAAGCAGCCAATAGGATTTGCTGTGTTCTTTATAGCTCTCATGGCTGACATGGGACGCCTTCCGTTCGATCAGAACGAATCAGAAGAAGAACTCATTGCAGGAGTTATTACCGAATACTCCAGTATGAGATTTGGTTACGTTTTCTTTGCAGAATACATTCACCTTATTCTTGGTTCAATGCTTGCTGTTCTGTTGTTCCTTGGAGGATGGAACCTGCCTGCAGCACTGACTTCAAACACGATCCTTGGTATTATCCTTCCAACTGCCTTCTTCTTAGGTAAGGTCGTCCTGGTAATTCTTGCAGTTATCATGGTCAGATGGGCAATTCCAAGGTATAGGATCGATCAGGTAGTAGACCTGAGCTGGAAGAGACTTCTGCCTTTAGCTCTTCTCAACCTTGGTTGGGTAATTGCACTGGGCCTGCTGGGAGTGTAAAAAGATGGTTATTAAAAATATGATACAAGCTGTCAAGAATATCTACTTCGGTCCCCCTGTAACAAGGAAATGTCCGGAAGATCCCACAAAACTTTCTGACAGGTTCAGGGGCTTGCAGAAGCTTGACAAAAGTAAATGTATAGGTTGTGGAATATGCGCTAATACCTGTCCAAACAATGCGATCAAGATCGTAAGGGACAATATTAATCCACAAAGCGATAAAAAAAGATGGTTCCCATCAATTGATATCGGACACTGTTTATTCTGTGGTCTTTGTATTGACCAATGTCCAAAAGAAGCACTTTCAACCACTAAGGTGTATCTGACAGGTATCATTCGCTGGAACCACGAGGATCTTCTCTTTACACCAGCTATGCTTGCAAGAGAAGTTGACATTCATGCTGAAGAAGAAGCAGGTGAGGAGGTTAGCAGATGGACCCCACAATAGGTAATATTACTGAACTAATCATATTTGCGATATTAGCAGTTACTGCAATAGTATCTGCAGTCACCGTGGTTACCGCTAAAGAAGTAGTAAGGGCAGCAATAGGGTTGGTTGTTACCATGTTCCTGATTGCAGCATTTTACATTATGTTAAACGCCCAGTTCCTTGGTGTAGTCCAGATACTGGTATACGTCGGTGCAATAGGTGTATTGATACTATTCGCAGTTATGCTTACAAAGAAGGAGTTTGGTGACGATGTTGAATAAAGAATTTTCATTTACTCTAATGGGAGTATTGACAACATTATACAAATTCTTCAAGCCTCGTATTCTCGGAATAGTGCTTGCATTATTGTTCTTGTCTGTGATACTTGTGTCAGTTGTATTCACAAGTTGGCCTGCTGTTGATCAGCTTCCACAGAATCTGGATGATCCAAGTAACATAGAAGGCATTGGTTTACTGATCTTTACTGATCTTGTAGTACCATTCGAGATTCTTTCCATTGTATTGTTATCTTCATTGATGGGTGCGATATATATGGCAAAAGGAGATGGTGACGAATGATTCCCATAGAGCTTTATATCGGACTTTCTGCGATTATTTTCTCCATAGGTCTCTATGGTCTAATGACGCAGCGCAATGGTATCCGTATATTGATGAGTGTTGAGTTGATGCTTAACGCAGCAAATATCAACCTTGTTGCATTCTCAAGCTACAATGCTGATCTTACAGGACAGGTATTTGCCCTGTACTCAATAGCATTAGCAGCATGTGAGGCAGCTATAGGATTCGCTATATTGATGGCCATCTTCAAGATGAAGGGCACGATCAACCTTGATAGCATTAATATTTTGAGGTGGTAAAAATGGCAGTTGAAAATTATGCATTCTTAATACCACTCTTACCTGCATTGGCTTTTGTACTTACTTTCTTCTTTGGGAAGAAATTGCCAAACGGCGGTGCAATTATACCAATAGCAGCAATTGCCACATCATTTGTAATTTCATTATTGATCACATTAAATTTACTTGCCAACCCTGAAGAGGTTGTAAGCCAGTCATTTAGCTGGTTCGCTATGTTGAATATTGGTATCCTTGTTGATCCATTAGCAGCTGTAATGCTTACAATGGTAACATTTGTCAGTTTGCTTATCCACATATATTCATTAGGATACATGTCACACGACAAGGCACAGTCCAGATACTTCGCAGAAACTGCATTGTTCACAGCATCAATGCTTGGTCTGATCCTTTCAGATAACATTCTGCAGCTCTTTATCTGCTGGGAACTTGTAGGTGTCTGTTCATTCCTGCTTATAGGATTCTGGTTCCAAAAGCCATCCGCTGCAACAGCAGCAAAGAAAGCTTTCCTTACAACCAGAATTGGTGATGTAATGTTCCTTTCAGGAATAGTACTTTTATTCACAGACCTTTTCAAGATATATAATGGCGCAATTCCTGACGGTGTCTACATCCTCAGGTTCGATGTAATATTCTCTCACATTCCTGAAATCGCTGCAATGAATGCAACTATCTTTGGAATGGAAGTAAGTCACATCACAATTATCACACTGCTCTTCTTCGGTGGTGCAGTTGGTAAATCAGGTCAGTTCCCACTTCATGTATGGCTTCCGGATGCAATGGAAGGTCCAACAACGGTTTCTGCTCTAATTCACGCAGCAACAATGGTTACAGCCGGTGTCTATCTGGTTGCAAGGACATTCCCAATGTTTATAGCAGCTCCAAGCTCACTTCTAGTAGTTGCATACCTCGGTGCATTCACAGCGATCTTCGCAGCAACCATGGGTATTGTAATGAATGATATCAAGCGTGTACTGGCATACTCAACTATCAGTCAGCTTGGTTACATGATGCTCGGACTTGGTATCGGTGCAACCATCGGTGCAGAAGCAGTTGGGATCTCACTTTTCCACCTTATCAACCACGCATTCTTCAAAGCAC
Source organism: Methanosarcinaceae archaeon (assembly GCA_020055655.1). Lineage (GTDB taxonomy): Archaea > Halobacteriota > Methanosarcinia > Methanosarcinales > Methanosarcinaceae > Methanolobus. Next base: position 90,213 of record JAIPUR010000004.1, read on the forward strand.
TCCTTTTCCTGTGCGCTGGTAGTGTTATTCACGCAGTAGGTACTCAGGATATGAGGCAGATGGGCGGTGTAGCTAAGGTAATGCCAATAACAGCAGCTACAATGATCATTGCAGCTCTCGCACTTGGAGGATTCGGTATACCAGGTACTATAATAGGTACAAGTGGATTCTTCAGTAAGGACGCGATCATCGAAAGCGCATATGTATTCGGTGCAAGCAGTGGAATGTGGATCCCATACGTGCTTTCAATCGTTGCAGCACTTCTTACATCACTTTACATCTTCAGGTTGATATTCATGACATTCTTCGGCAAAGCACGTACTGACTACGGAGGACATGAATCACCTGCAACAATGACAATTCCACTTTCAATACTTGCACTGTTCGCACTCTTCTTCGGTGGTTTGGCCACTGAGAGATTCAACACATTCGTGAGTGATACATTCATGAACGATTTCGTGCATGTGAACATTGCTGAGCTTGCAGAGATTGGCGGCTATCACCTTGGACATCACGGTCATGAGCCACTTATCATTCTCTGGTTGCCACTCATTGTAGCAGCAGCAGGTCTTTTGATCGCAGCTCTTGTTTATGGTATGAAAGTTGTCAACATGGACCGTCTTGTTTCAAGGAACAACCCGATCTACAAGCTTCTTTACAACAGGTATTATCAGAACGAACTGTTTACCAACTTCTTTTCAGTCAAAGTTGTCTATGAAGGTCTTTCTTATGCAGGCCGTGCAATAGACACAGGATTTGACTGGCTTGTCGGCTGGTTAAGCGATCTGGTACTTGAAACCGGAGAGTCCCTGCGCCAGTTCCAGACTGGGGCTGTACAGAATTACGCAACCGCTGTGATAACAGGAGTAAGTCTTCTGATTATTCTTATCAAAGTGGTCATGGAGGTACTCTAATGTTGCCGATATTATCTTTGATCGTGCTAATACCTCTAGTATTTGCAGCACTTACATTATTAACAAAAACAAAAGAACAGGCAAGGTTAATGGCTCTTGTAGCCACAGTTTCCGTGTTGATACTTACACTTTACATGTACCTCAACTTCGATAGCACTACGGCTGCTCATCAATTTGAAGAATTGTACCAGTGGGTACCTTCACTTGGAATAACCTACCACGTTGGTGTTGACGGAATAGCAATGCCATTGATACTTCTCAATGCCATTGTACTTCCATTCCTCGTACTCTTCACATGGAACGACGAGAGAAAATCACCAAACAAATTCTACGCACTTATATTGGGAACAGAAGCAGCTGTCATTGGTGTATTCACAGCACTTGACTTCTTCCTGTTCTATGTATTCTGGGAACTTACCCTCATTCCGCTCTTCTTCATGGTGAGCATATGGGGTGGCCCGAACAAACATCATGCGTCAATCAAGTTCTTCATCTACACCCATGTGGCATCTCTTGTAATGCTTCTTGGAATCTTCGGACTCTACTTTGCAGCATGGGATATGACCGGAACTCCAACTCTGGATATACCAACCCTGCTTGCTCAGTTCCAGTTAATTGAATCCGCTTTATTGAAGGATATGATATTTCTCGCATTATTGTTCGGTTTCATTGTCAAGATCCCTTCCTTCCCATTCCATTCCTGGCAACCTGATGCATACACTGAAGCACCTACCGCAGGCAGCGTGCTCTTTGTAATGCTCAAGATCGGTGGATATGGATTGTTCAAGATAATGCTTCCAATGTTGCCTTTCACAGGATCACCAAACATGATGATCACAATAATGGCAGTACTTGGTTCAGTAAGTATTATCTACGGTGCATTTCTCGCACTATCACAGAAAGACCTCAAGAGAATGGTCGCATATTCCAGTGTCAGTCACATGGGATACGTCCTTCTCGGTGCAGCAGGTCTTGTGTCACTCTCGGTATCAGGTGCAATGTTCCAGCAGTTCTCACACGGACTTATCATGAGTGTCATGTTCATGTCCTGTGGAATAATCAACAATAAGACCGGTACAAGAATAATGAACGACCTTGGAGGCCTTGCACAGAAGATGCCAAAACTGGCTGTTATCATGGTGCTGACTTTCATGGCATCCCTTGGACTTCCTGGACTCAGTGGTTTCATCGCTGAAGTTTCAGTCCTTGCAGGATCATTTGGAAACCTTCCGGCATATGTGATAATTGCATTGGTGGCTATCGTTATAACAGGAGCATATCATCTCTGGGCTCTCCAGAGGACGATGTTTGGTGTATTCGATAAGAAACTTGGCACAATAACCGATATCAATAGATATCAGACATTGTCCATGGGTGTCATTGCAATACTCATATTGTATTTCGGATTGAACCCAAGTGCTGTGCTTGACATGATGTTAACAAATTCAGAACAAATAGCCAGTATGATGGCTGTTATGGGGGTCTAATAAAATGGCAGAAAATCTTATGTTATTCGCGCCTGAGTTAACTCTCGTACTAACCGGGCTGTTTGTACTAATGGTGGGACTTTTCCTGCCAACCGGTGCAAAGAAAGTACTCGGATACCTTGCAAGTATCGGTATCCTTGTGGCTTTGTCACTTACAGTTTCAAGCCTTGGAACTGAAGGGATGGCATTCAATGACACATTGTCAGTAGATGCTCTTTCCCAGTTCTTCAAGATAGTGTTCCTTGTGGTCGCATTGATAGTTTCGATCGCATCCATAAAGTACACTGAAGGCAACAGCCACACTGAGGAATTTTACGCACTTTCAATATTCGCGACCATCGGAATGATGTTCGTAGCATCTGCAAATGATATCATGGTATTGTTTGTAGCATTCGAACTTGCAAGTCTGGCAACATATGCCCTGGCAGGATTCGAGAAGAAGAACCAAAAGTCACTTGAAGCTGCATTGAAGTACTTCATCATAGGTTCACTTTCAGCAGCAATGTTGCTATTTGGTATAAGCTTCATTTACGGCCTTACAGGAACAACAAGTATTCCAGGAATTGCAGCGAACATTACAGCTCTGTCCACAAGCCCAATGGGTATTGTTGCAGTAGTTCTCATGCTTGCCGGATTTGGTTTCAAGATCGCACTTGTACCGTTCCACATGTGGGCACCTGACACATATCAGGGTGCACCATCTGTAGTATCTGCATTGCTTGCAGCAGGCTCAAAGAAGATGGGTATCGTTGCAGCATTCAAGATATTCATAGTTGCTCTGATAGCACTTCAGGCAGAATGGCAGATCGCATTTGCAATTCTTGCAGTCGTAACAATGACATACGGAAATGTTGTAGCACTCAAGCAGACAAGTGTGAAGAGAATGCTTGCATACTCCTCACTTGCACAGGCAGGTTACATCTCAATGGCATTTGTGGTACTCACACCACTGGCATTGGGTGGTGGAATACTCTACGCACTTTCCCACGGTTTCATGAAAGCAGGAGCTTTCATTGTAACTGCTGCAGTAGCTTACATGGTATTGTCTGATAACAAGGATTCTGAAGACACAGACCACATTGACAACTTCAAGGGTCTTGGTGTAAGAATGCCAATTACGGCACTCTCTATGACCATCTTCGTATTCGCACTTGCAGGTATACCACTCACAGCAGGTTACATGAGTAAGTTCGTACTGTTCTCATCAACCATCCAGTCAGGATTCGCATGGCTTGCAGTCATTGCAATACTTAACAGTGCAATTTCCCTGTATTACTATGCAAAGATCGTGAAATACATGTACTTCCTTCCAACAGATCTGGAAAAGGTTTCAGAACCACTCCCATACGTAGCTGCTCTTCTTATTGCAGTAGCTGGTGTATTTGCGATCGGTTTCTGGCCAGAACCATTTATCCACTGGGCAATGGAAGCAGCAATGGTATTGATCCCTGGAGGTATGTAATATGACAGATTGTGATCTATGTGGAGTTGGAATTCCAACAGTAGCTCCAGTAAGAGTATTTAAACCAAAATATGCTCATTCATATCCAAATGGAATGTGGCAAGGTCTTTGTGAACCTTGCCTGGATTCCGCTAACAAAGTGAACGAAGAGATCGCAGGAGCTAGCTGTGGAACAGCTGGCAAATGTGTTCTTTGCGGTGCAATTGCACAGCTTTTTGATGTTGATATCAAAAGGCCTTCATTTTCTAAAGGAGAGGATGAGGATACAGTTCAGCTCTGTAAGCAATGCCTGTCTTCCATTGGCGAAGCTCATGAAAGATGGGAAGATGAAAAAGCTGAAGAAGAAGCACATCATTAAAAGAGGTCGGTAATAACCGATCTACTCTTTTCTTTTTTTTTATTAGATTTTGGCATTATATATTCTTATTTAAACACTTTTTTGTTACTGAATAGGGTGTATAGAAATCATTCCTGCAAATATTGCCAATGATATGGATATGAAATAGGATAATTACAAATAAAACACTTTGTCCATCAAATTTATATCAATACAAATCCAATAAATATTGGGTTAGTGGGTACTGTTTATTCAAGACAATTAGAATTCACTGAGATATGTTCGATTTTACTTACGCAAATATGTAATTAATATCTGGCAATAATAGCTGCAAGGGGTGGACTTGCTGTGGACCAAACTCTCATAAGCATGGAAGAAGCAAAGAACGCAAGCATCAATGAATTGTTAGAGAAATTCTCATCGAGTGAAATAGGTATTTCTGCTTCAGAAGCAAAAGAACGACTTCAGCGATACGGGCCTAATGAGATCACTGAAAAGAAAACCAACTCAATTGTCAAATTCTTAAGCTATTTTTGGGGACCCATTCCATGGATGATCGAGATCGCAGCAATCCTATCTGCAATCCTCCATCGGTGGGAGGACTTTTCGATTATATTTTCGCTGCTGATGTTAAATGCCATAGTCGGATTCTGGCAGGAACACAAAGCAGACAATGCTATTGAATTGTTAAAACAGAAATTAGCCGTGAAAGCGCGGGTGCTTCGCGATAAGAAATGGCTTGAAGTCGCTGCTCGCGAAATAGTGCCAGGGGATGTTATTCGCCTACGCTTAGGTGATATTTTACCCGCGGATGTTAAACTTATAGATGGGGATTATCTGCTGATAGATGAATCTGCATTAACCGGAGAGTCCCTCCCTGTGGAAAAGCATGTTCTTGATGTTGCATACTCCGGCTCCGTTATCCGCCAGGGTGAAATGGATGCATTGGTAGTTGCTACTGGAATGGGCACATATTTCGGTAAGACCGCTAAGCTGGTTGAAGAAGCCAAAACCCAAAGCCACTTCCAAAAAGCTGTCATCAAGATCGGTGATTACCTGATCGTTTTTGCTCTTGTACTTGTAGTCCTGATATTTTTTGTGGTGCTTTATCGTCATGAAAGTCTACTGGATTTTTTCCAATTTGCGCTGGTACTAATTGTAGCAGCGATACCGGCAGCCCTTCCGGCAGTTCTTTCGGTGACCATGGCTGTAGGCGCGATATCTCTGGCTAAAGAGGGAGCTATCGTTACTAAACTTGCTGCTATCGAGGAGCTGGCTGGAATGGATATTTTGTGTTCAGATAAGACGGGCACAATTACTAAAAATGAGCTGGTCCTGTCCGAAATACAGCCCTTCAATGGTTTTTCAGAAAAAGATGTACTTCTATTTGCCATTTTGGCATCTAGAGAGGAGAATCAGGATCCCATTGATAATGCAATTGTCATGAAAACCAAAACTATACAGGATCTTGACGGGATAAATTCTAGCTACAAGGTAATTGCGTTCAAACCTTTTGACCCCGTTTCAAAAATGACAGAAGCTACAATAGAACATACCAATGGAAATCGGTTCAGGGTAACTAAGGGTGCACCCCAAGTAATTCTATCTCTTGTAGACAGCAAAGATACATCCAGTGCACAAGTTGATGAAGATGTTAACAATTTTGCTTCCAAAGGATATCGGGCATTAGGTGTTGCCAGAACCGATGCTCAAGGAAGCTGGCATTTTGCAGGCCTTATTGCCCTTTACGACCCACCCCGCGAAGATTCCAAAGAAACCATCAAAAAAGCAAAATCCATGGGTGTGAATGTCAAAATGGTTACCGGTGATCACCTCGCTATTGCTAAGGAGATTTCCAAACAAGTAAACCTAAACCCAGAAATCGCGCTTGCTACTTCCTTTCTGGATATGCCCGACAGGAAAGCACAAGATATTGTTGAAACCGCAAATGGTTTTGCCCAAGTTTTCCCGGAGCATAAGTATCATATTGTTGAACTATTGCAGCGTAAGGGTCATATTATAGGTATGACGGGAGACGGGGTCAATGATGCACCAGCCCTAAAAAAGGCCGATGCAGGTATTGCTGTTGCCGGTGCTACGAACGCAGCCAAATCCGCAGCTGATATCGTGCTAACAAATCTTGGGCTTTCCGTCATTATCGATGCGATCAAAGAGAGTCGTAAAATATTCCAGCGGATGAACAATTATTCCATCTATCGTATTGCTGAAACAATTCGCATACTGCTTTTCATAACTCTTTCCATCATCGTATTTCAGTTCTATCCCGTTACTGCATTAATGATAGTTTTGTTAGCACTTCTAAATGACGCACCGATCATGACCATTGCTTATGATAATGTCAAATATTCAGATATGCCGGAAAAATGGGATATGCGAACTTTATTAAGTATGGCTACCATACTTGGAGTTATTGGAGTTACTACATCATTTGGAATTCTTTATATTGGCTTACATATTTTTCATTTAGATCATGAAGTTCTCCAGTCTTTTATCTATCTAAAGCTTTCTGTAGCTGGCCATTTAACATTGTTTGTAGCAAGAACAAAAGGTCCATTTTGGTCAGTAAAACCAGCAATACCTTTATTTATAGCGGTTATAGCTACACAACTTATTGCCACCATTATTACGGTTTATGGAATTTTACTTCCTGCAATGGGTTGGGATCTAGCACTTTTTGTTTGGGTATATGCATTGGCAGCATTTTTTATAACAGATTTTATAAAAGTCTACGCATATAACTTACTTGATCATACAGGAATTAGATTTCATAAATAAAATAATATGTTTATAGTAAACTTGTGATATTTGTATAATATACGACTAACGAATGATATTCAAAACCATCTATTCCCATGAGTAATAATCATAATGGATATGAATAGATCATGACAACATATTTGGTGCTATAATCCTATTTAATATGGGTGTGATAGTTAATGGTAGGGAGATATAATATAATCCGTTTTGTAATGGTATTCATTTTTCTGACAATAATTGCAGGTGCTGCATCAGCTGCTACGATTACTGTAGGTAATGATATAGGGGCAAATTATGCCAATATACAGGATGCTATAGACAATGCAAACTCAGGAGATACAATTCTTGTTAACCCAGGCACCTATAGGGAGAATGTCAACGTAAACAAACCATTAACAATAATCTCAAGATCCGAAAACCCCGATCATACTGTTGTTCAAGCTAGTAAAAATAATCATGTTTTCCATGTAACATCAAATAATGTAACAGTCATAGGTTTTAAGATAACGGGTACCCATGGTCCTACAAAAGCGGGATTTTATCTAGATGGAGTTCAAGAATGCACAATTGCCAACAATATCTTATCAAACAATGAGAATGGTATTGGCCTTGTTTCTTCCATTAACAATACTATAATCAATAACACTATAAACTCGAATAGTTTTGAGCGCATCGATCTTGAGCGCTCAAGTAATAATGAGTTGAGCAATAACACTATAATTTCAAATATGTGGGATGGAATGATTCTAGAGGCTTCCAATAACAACAGATTTAGCAATAACATCATAAATTCAAACCGCATGGACGGAATTTCCTTTATTAATTCCAACAACAACAGGGTCAACAATAATACTATTAATTCAAATGGCCAGAATGGGATATCCCTGGATATATCTAACAACAACACACTAAACGATAATTTTCTATTAAACAATAGCAAAGGAATCAAGGCAGATTATACTGAAAACCATATTTACGATAACCACATCAATGATAGAGAACTCTCTAGGGTACCATTTGTTAGCACTTTCATAACTGTGATAATACTCGGAATTGGTTACATCTTCATAAGAAAAAAACAAAAATAACCAATCTGCCCACAGTCCCTAAAATCTCAAATGTATGATAAATAGGGGCTATGTAGATATCTTATTTTCTCTAATTAACAAGAGAATCTATACATTGCCTTTTATTCCTTTTTCTGCTAAATCTCTTCTTTAATAGAACGCAATGTAAAAAGCTGTAGTAAGTGTAATACTTACTATTCCCATAATTACTCCCCCGAAAGTATATGATCTTAATACTTCTATAGGCTTCATTTCAGCCAGGTCACCGAATATCCAGAAGAATGGATCATTAAAGTGTGATATCAAAAATGTTCCTGAAGCCATTGAGAATAAAACTATGAAAGCAGGCAGGCCCAACTGTGGCAGAATAGGTATCACAAGGGAAGGGGCTACAAGCATTGTGACCACTCTGGAACCCTGCACACTCTGGATTGCCACAGCTATCAGGAAAGGCACAAGGATGGATGGTATGCTAATTCCAAGCATCATATTTCCAAGCTCTTCCCCAGCTCCGACCATGAGAAGTGTTGCACCCAAAGCTCCTCCTCCGCACATATCAAGCAGAACAACTCCGCTTCTTCTAATTGCCTTCTCTATCCATGCGCGTACATCGGAAAAATCAAAATGTCTTCCTGGAAGTATTGCTGACAACGCAACGCCGACTAGTAATGCAATATTAGGATTTCCAAGAAAATCCAGGACTGTAATGTTGGTAAAAACCTCAGCAAGTATCAGGATAATGGGTATCATTAGTGGTGAATATGAATCAATTCTTCCAGGCTTGTTAATATTCTCCAAATTCAATTTGTTTTCATCCTCAAAGTAATCACTCATATCCGTAAAATTACAGACTTTGCTTGCGTATAAGTATCCGGTAAATGAAACAATAAGTGCAATTATAATGCCCGGAAGCATAATCTCCCGGCTTGTGATTCCAAGCTCACCTGCCGCTGAAAAAATAACCGGAGAAGGGTATATTAGGTTATATGATGCAAGAGTTCCCAGTACAAGAACAGTAGCTGCAAATCCCTTTGGGAGCTGGAGCTTTGTTTTTATTTCCTTTGCCAGAGGAATAAAGACCACATATGCGAGTATGCAACACATGAGGGGCACAGCAAAAACAAACCCAAGTAAATTAAGCGATAACAATGGCTTTTTTGATAGGGTTATAACATCTTCTGCAATTACTGAGGTCGCTCCACTTCGGTGAAGTACTGTGCCTATTATGCTTCCTGCTGCAATCACAATAGCAAAATGTGAAAATACTTTTCCCATGCCGGAGGAAATAGAAGCAATTGCATCAATCGGCTCACCTGCAAGTATGCCTACAAAAATAGAAGCTGTAATAAGACTTAAGAATGGATGTATTTTGAATTTAGCAGTTAGTAAAAGAATAACTAGCAGTGTGAATGAAATGATTAGCAGAGAGTTCATTAAAAATATTAGGTTTGCGAGTCATATAACTTTAACTCGAAAACCTTTATACTAAATATTTTATTCATCAACGTACAATAAATACAGACAGCTATTTTCTCTCATCTCCATGAATCCCTGGGTTTCTGAAATTCCTGCTTTGTCAAGCAATACTTTCTTCCATGATTCAGGTGGGAGTGCAATTTGTCCTGTATGTGCTTTAGCACCAATCTGTGCATATTGTAAAGGCTTGCCACCAACCTTTATTCTCTTTGCAACTTCCTTTCTGTATGTCTGGTGCATCATACATGCACTATGAGCTGCTGACGGCTGAATAGTGTGGTTGTAGTGATCTGTAGCTTCCATGTGTACAGGGTTGAAATTTCCGATACGTTTGATGTACTCGCGTATAGCTTTTGAGAATGGACAGTTCTTTGTCACAAAACCAAACTTGCTGATTTGTTCTATATTCTCAAAAGATGAAAATACAGATTCTCCACTTGCAACTGCACTTGCAAAGTCATCCCATGTTTCATACTCTTCAGAGGGAACTGATTTTGCAAGAGATTCTGCCTGACCTACCATATAATTGGTAAACCCTTCAACACCCTGTTTATCAGATATATCTTCAAAGAAAAGGAAAACTGACACATCAACAAAAGGATTTGATTCAATATTTTTCTGGCTCATATGATCACCTTCATTCAATTATTTCCTCTCCAGCAGTTTTTCCTTTTATAATAATGGCAAAAACACAGGATGCACTTCTTAGTATGCTTTTAATATGACGTTCGTCAACATTTATACGCTCAAGGCTCTCAGGTACCATCTTGACCTCACCGGTCATACCTTTATTAGCAAGCTGAAGGCATTCAAGGGCTTGCTTTGCAACTGTAATGTTATTAGCTGCAACTTCCCTGAATTTCTGGTGTGTAATACAATAATTTGATACCGCAGAATCTCTTACGCGGTTATTGTAACTGTCAGCAACATCGGTATCGGAATCAGGTATTGGTCCAATTCGTAATATGTATCTCCCCATTGTAGGTGCCATTGGGCAGGTCTTCAGTGCATATACATATCCAATAACATCTCCATCCCTGTCAGTAATAGCAAGATCTGTTAATACATTCACCTGTCCTTCAACGGTAAGGGATGTTCTACCTTCTTTCATTGCTACATTAAAAGCGGGCCAACCGACGTATGCTTCTTTTCCCATTCTTTCGGCGTAGCTTTCCCCTACACGGAGCCAGTATTCTACAACACCTTCCGTTCCTGCCTTGCTGACCATATCATCAACAAGTGAGTATATTGCAATATCCATCATGATTGTGTTTCTCCTTGTACTTCATTGAAGGTTTAATATCATTATTATTTATATATTAATACCAAGTTATACTTATTAATCTTTACCATTGAATTCAGCAATTTATATTAAAGTAAGTTTATTTTTTAGACCATTGCAGTTCAGGCCTACCAGGATACAATTGTGAAGTTGTTGTATTATCTTCTGCTATTATACTCAGTGCTTCTTCCTCAGACTGTATCTGTATCTCAAAATCATCTTCGCCGGTCACATAGTATTTCATTGACAAGTGACCATCCGGATATTTCAAAAGCTGAACATAGTCATCGTCATATTCATTGCTGTTCAGTTCATATCCCCGCTGGCTTTTTGCGGTCCATCTGGATAGTTCAATGGGCTCACTCGAGTTTGGCATGATTTCCTGAATACTGCTAGTACAAAAGTAGTCGGTGTCGGCATTAATGGACATTATGGAATCTGACCTATCGGAGTGTACATTCTCATTGCTTGATAGTTTATCAGAAGTATTCTTTTCCTTTACAAGGGTATGCAACATCCTGGTAAACGAAGCATGCCGTTTATGGCAATGTGATGCTGGTCTTTTAAGATGCTGTGTCCATATATTGTTCATACTGATCAACCATTATTACTTCGCTTTTCAATTCAGATGTAGCAAGATTCAGGAGAACATTTGCATAATTGAATCCTGTATATCTGACAGTGAATCAGGTGTAAGGAGCAGAAACATGTCTCCATAAATTGTGTCGAGTCCACTTGTAGCACCTGCTCCATGGACCATGAACATTGTTTCAATATTCAACAAATCATTTATAGCTGAACCTGAAACATGTGCCGTATTTTCCAATATTTTCAAAATAGATCCTACAATTACATTTGGTGGGGACAGGTGTACCTCAAGCCCGAGGAATGAATGAACGGAACTCATATACGAACCCGCAAGAATATTACCAAGCTCCGAAAGTGCTGATTCGTGCATGTCAGGGTCACTTATTGTTTGGCTTCCGTGCAACAATAGGCTGCTAAGTGAAGTGGCATTGTTGAATTCAAATAGTAATAGTGCAACACCTTCGAGTCCACCTTCCATTTTCTGCATAACACCAATCATGGTTATTGACTCGGGTATTGATTGTGCAATGTGTCTTGGATCAAGTAATCTTGCATCTGTCAGATTCAAACGGACATCTTTATGGATCAATTCTGAAAGGGAAGTTGTTGCATTTCCCATTCCAATGCTTCCAATTTCTTTTAAGGCATCAACTTCAAAGCTGCTTAAAGGTTCCATAACTAGATCTCCTCCTCAGTTTGTTCCATAAAGAATTTATCTCCAAGATAAAAGCGGACATAATGTTCTTTTCCACCCTTCAATACTCTTATTCGGGCCTTGATAACTTCTGCGAGGTTTAGGAAAAGCCCTTCAATTCTTGCAAGATCCTTTTCATCGTGAGCATTCCTGTTGATCATACCTATGAGCAGCAATTGCTTCTTGTTGAATTCTTCAACCATTCTGGAAATGAAGTTGTAGGTTTTATCTTCACCTTCTGTTATCATCAATTGTGTAATTGGTTCAAAAACAACAGCACAATTTTCCGGTAGTTTGCTTGTAAGGTCAAAGAATTTGTCAATCTCTGATGCAGGTAATCTGATAATGCCATTTTCTTCAGTAACAGTGTCGATGCTTGTTGATATTTCTACAAATTTCATGGCACCGATATCCATAAGGTCACCAAGCTTATCCATGTATAATGCGGTTCTTGGTTGTGTCGATACCAGTACAGTGTTGACCATTTCGCCATAAAGACGCAGACATATCTCAATTACGGAATCTTCATATCTTGTATATGGGGTATATTCAAGGAGTGTGGAGCGCGTGAACAAGTTGCTGACCTCCTCAACTTCAGGAAGTTCCTTGATATCTTCAATTAATGGGCAATTTTTAATTTCATCATTATATGTGTTGCAGGCTTCTATAGCTTCACAGTCCTTACAGGATGTGAATCCCTTTTCAACAACACAAATATATATTGGACATTTATCTTCTGAACTCTTGTTCTTATTAATGCATCCTTCACATTCGTTATTAGTATGGAGTTTACACTGCAAGCAATTCTTTCCACAAGCAGATTTAAGGATTTGGCTGGGCTGGAATACCATTCCTTCAATTAAAAAATCACCAAGTTTTTCCCTTGGGATCATTCTGAATGCGTTGAACATCATAAGACCTGCACCGGCAAAAACACTGGTATAAACTGCTCCCCAGAATCCCAGAAATAGTAACATTGTCTCAGTAATTACCGGATCGGGATTACTGACTGCGACAGATTGGAATATTGATGTGGATATTAAAAAAACAGCCGTAAGTGCAAGTAGCAGCCAGGCAATAGAGCCTTTTTGTGTTTCAAGATATATTCTCACCCAGAAATAAATAGCTGCTATTCCGGCTGAAAGTGAAATGGATATGAAAATTATGTGTATTAATATTATATCTGGGGGTAACATCTATGGCACCTTTGTTGAATATATCTTATGTCTTTATATAACTTTAATTATATATATTTTAATACCGTTTCTCGCCTTTCTGTGCACTCTTAACAGTAAGCTGACCTGTTTCAGTGTCTAGAATAATCGTTCGTCCGTAGGTATCTCCCGTATCATCAGCAATTGTTTTTATTCTAAGTTTATCTAGTACTTCTTTGGTTGCAGCCAAATTTCGCTCGCCAATGTTCAAATTGCTGTTAGAGCTAAAAGAGAACATTCGTGCACCACCTGCTATTTTTGCAGTAAGGTGGTGTTTAGCAGCTCCTTGTTTTACCATTGAATCCACAAGGTCAGGAATGCCAGTGTCTGCAAATTTTGCACGATTGTCTTTTGCTCTTGCATTTTCAACACTCGGCAACATTATATGCACCATTCCTCCAATGCAGTTTCTATTATCGTATAGGGAAATTCCTATACATGAACCCAAACCCAAGGTTGTAAGCTTTTCAGGTTTTTTTGCCACTGCACTGTCAGCCATTCCTACAATGATCATGGTATCATGTTCGCATATTTTCAATTTTATCAAGCAGAACTTTCATTGATCTCGAATCGAGAATCATATACATGTCACCATTAATGCTTCGATTTCAAATAACGTATTCAGGCCAAAAACATGTTCCATTTTTCTTTTTAAACTCTTGTTGCATTTTTCCATCAGATCACTGGAATGGCCTTCTGACATTGTTGGGGTCGATGGAATAATATTCAGGTTCAAGAATTTAGAAAGCGCATTGTAATAGGCATCTGCAAGAATATTTCCAACCTCATCAAGCGCATCATAGTAGAATTTGTCAAGTTTTATATTCATGATAATTCCCCGTGTTTACGTCATCTCATCGATCCTTCCCAGTAACTTGTCCATTCCCATTGGATCAAATAAAGTAAGGAGTATTCCTTCCATTTGTTTTCCTTCCAGAACAAAAACGGTGTCAAAAAAGAGAGTGCATTCTACATTTTGGCTCATTTCAATAAGGATCTGGTCCATGATGGCTCCAAGCATATCAAAAGTTTGCATCGGAGGTGATATTTTCACGTCTAGTGTTAAGAATTCAGCTAAAGAACTAATGTAAGATCCTGCAAGTATATGTCCGATCTCTTCCAGCATAGATTGGTTCATGGGAGTATGTATGTCTGTATCTTCCTCTTCATTGATGGCTTTGCAAATAGTTGCAGCACTATCTTCTGAAAGTAACATCATAATGTATCCATTAATGTCTCCATCAACGTGCATTATCACACCAGATACTACTTTATCAGCACCACCTGCAGCCTCAGGAACTTTTTCTATTATCTCAACCCTGAGTTCCGGGATATCGATCGATATCTGGTGTTTGATCATTTTAGATAGAGATGTAGCAGCATTACCTACTCCGATATTGATAATTTCTTTTAGGGCACTGTTTTGCATATCTGTTAATTCTCTTACTTTGTACCTCATCTTCTTTCCCTGCCGATATTATTATGATTGCTTTTTTGTGAACTGAAATTATCTATTATTTGGAGTATATCCTTTCCTTGGCATTGTATGGTGCAAAAAGATCCTTAGCTGGCCCTATCAATGTCTCTGTTTTACCCATGATAAAAAATCCATCATTGTTCAGACCATCATAAAATGCATTGTAGAGCATTTCCTGTAAATCCTTTTCAAAATAGATGGTGACATTTCTACAGAAAATAATGTCAAAACCTTTCATTTTTGGTCCGGATATCATGTCGTGGGATTTGAAACGTGTCATCTTTTTCAGTTCATCAATGACATGATATTCGTTCCCCTCTTTGACAAAATATTTTTTTAAAAAAGCAGGCTTAACGTCTTTGACTTCTGCTGCAGTGTAAACGCCTTTTTCAGCTTTTAAAAGGCTGGCTTTATCAATATCTGTGCCAGTTATATTAATTGTATAATTTTTGAAATTCCTTCCAAGAAGATGCTGCATGAGCATGGCAATAGAATAAGCTTCTACGCCTATCGAGCACCCTGCACTCCAGATCTTTATATTTTTCATTCTGGAACTGTCTTTAGACTTAATAACTGATGGAATTACTTCTTTTCCAACAACATCATATACTTCGCCATTTCTGAAAAAATTTGTTACATTTACAGTCAGGGCCTCAAGAAGCATTGGATACTCATCCCGATCATTTTTAAGAATATCTAGGTACTCTTTATATGACTTTGATCTTGTAGCTCTGAGTCTGACATCAATTCTCCTTTTGAAGTGTGAATCTTTATAGTACTCACAGTTAAAGTTGAGTTTCGTTTTGATCTGACTTTTCAGGAGATTATAATCTTTATCTTCGCTGGCTGCATTTTTGAGCATGTTCACACCTCAATAAATTTGATCGTAACTTTGTTTCCATTTTTTAATGGTGTTGTAAAACGTGCTGGAATATCATTGACTAATAGCCTGATGTTTTTTCCGACAAGTTCTTCTCTATTAATATTCATGAATTCGAACAGGTCTGAAAGTATAGGATTGATCTCAGCTCCACTTTTTACAGTTACATTGTCGCCGTCAAACAAGCTATCTGAAAGACCTGATTTATGCCCATTGATCAAAATGACCTTTTCAGTGTCTGGAAAAACTACATTCTGTCCGTTCAGGATAACACTGAATTGGCGACTGTCTATTGGTTTATCAATGATCTCTTCCAATGTCCATTCCTTATCTTTCGTTTCAATATTGATATGGTCAGCATCTTTGACAATTAATTTAGACCATTCTTCAGGAATGACTTTGTCGCCATTTAAATATACAGAGTACTCAACTCTGTCAAATGTATGAAGTTGATTATTGATTGTAATATTTATTTTGTCTGCAGATCTTCTGCTTTTCAGATCATTCAGAACATCTAACAGTGAGGCCGGATTGATAATAACTGAACTTCTATCTGGAACATTTATATCGGAGCTTGCCTTTTTTCCATTAAGCATTACAGATGGGAACTGTTTGATTATCTCACCGTTTAGAATTATTTCAGTTTCAGGCTTGATCCCCTGTTTTAATATGAGTTCACTTACAGTCAAGCTGGCATCCTTACCATTAACAGGTACATTGAATTCTATTGCAGAACCGTTTGTTATGGTATCTCCAAGTGCGGCTTTTTCCCCATTTAGGAATACACTTGCGTGCTCTCCAAATTCTCCTTCAATGGTCATAAATTTTGAATTGACATTAAGGGAAATAGCCATTCCAGGTCGGGAATATATATGTTCGATACGAGCAGCAACAAGTGCATCCATAATGGAAAGTCCATTAATATCAAGAAGATGAACTACAGTATCATTTACAGTCACTTCTGCAAATTCGATACCTGTATTCTGGACTGCTGTCAAAGCAATCCCAAGAGGTGTAATCATCTCGGGACCAGTTACTTTTTCTGTGTGGTCATCAAGTCCATCTAACATGTCTGGCAATCTTGAACCTACACGCTGCACAGGTATGTCGAGATGTTTTGCAAGATGTTCTTTAAGTGATGCGGTTTGTGACCCTCCTCCTACAAGAACAACTGCACGAGGGGCACTTCCATTAATATCAATAATCTGTTTTGCAATATGGCTGCTTAACTTATTGATCTCTTCAGCAATAACAGAGATTATCTCAGATGTATCAACTTCAGAAACTACAGAAAAAATATCTTGTATTTCCAATTTGTCAGATGAAGACAACTTTTGTTTTATATCCTCTCCTTTATTAAAGTCCACTAAATAATGGTCGCAAATAAAATCAGTAATTTCATCTCCTGCTTCTGGAACCATGCCATATCCAACAACTGTTCCATTATTGGTTATTGCAATATCAGATGTGCCTGCTCCAATATCAACTAGCGCAAGATTGAGTTTACGCATATTGTGTGGGATGGCAATATTTAGTGCGGCTATGGGTTCCAATGTTACACTGGATGCTTCGAGTCTACATTTTTCAAGAACAGCAAACATGCTACTCACAACTGAATCTGGCAAAAAGGTCGCAAGTAGTTCCACAGTCGCAGAACTTCCGGTATGTCCTGATATATTGGACATCTTTTCCCCGTCAAGTTCATAGCTTGTTATGGAATAGCCTACACAATTAAATCTTTCATTTTTTGAGAATTGACTACTGGCTTTAGTAATAGCCTCAAATTCAAGTTCTTTGAGGTCCTTATCATTTATTTTTTTGTAAGGGATCTCAACGGAAACTTTAGATTTTACAGTTTTAAGAGCACGGCCTGCAACTGCAACTGAGGCTTTTGTTAGCTTGTATCCAGTCTCTTGTTCAAGTGCTTTTTTTACTTTTAGAACGACCTCTGCAACCTTATCAACATCATGTACCTGTCCATCATGCATGCTTCGCTCCTGATGTTCACATACATGTATTGATTTGATTTCCAGAGGCTCTCCTTCTACGATGAGCCCAACAACAGTTCTGGTTCCAATATCCAGAGCAAAATGGGCTTCTGTCATATTATCCCATCATCTTTTTCATAATGGCTGCCATTATCACATCGCTAGATCCAGGTTCAAAAAGCATATTGAATTCATTCTTTGAATTTGTAGATGGAATTTTAGCTTCACCTTTGACTACGATGAAATCATCTGCCATTTCACCAATTTCTGTCTCGATGAACTCTGAAACTCCTTCCATATTCACTTCTATAGATGGATCTCCCACTTTGAGGGTGATACCTAGGAAATCATTGACCACACGCATATAGGCGCTACAGAGGTTAACCCCCATTTCACGAAGTTTTCTTATTTGTAGTTCTTCTATTTTTGCTGTAGTTCCAATGGGTTTTTTCATCAGAAGATCGGAAAATGATAGTGCAGAGAATTTTGGAAGTAGAACAAGAGTTCCTCCACTAACATCACCTGATAATTTAAGATGTATTCCAACGACACTTTTATTTTTTCCATCAGATGCCCGAGTTATTATCTCTTCCAGTGATAGCATTTCAACTGTAGGGATATCTATCTTGACATCTCTATTCACCATTTTTGATAGTGAAGTTGCCAAGTGTCCCATGCCTATGTTTCCAGCTTCCTGAAATGCGCCTCTTGTCATTTCATCCATTTCAGCCATATTTTAACCCTCATTTTTTTAATATAATAATTATATAAGTGTTCCTATATCAAGGATCAATGCAACACTTCCATCTCCCAGAATGGTAGCACCTGCAAATCCCTTTGTATTCTTTAAAAGTTTATTATCAAGTGTTTTGATAATTACTTCTTGTTGTCCAAGAAGCTCATCAACTATGAATCCAATATTGTTGCCCATTTTTTCGACAACTACAACTATTAGATTTTCTTTCTCTTCCATGTCGTGTGGTGATTCCAGTACACTGTGCAATCTCAGAAGAGGTAAAACTTCTCCCCGTAACATAGTAACTTCCTTGCCCTCTATCGTTTTGATGTCACTGGTCTTTATGCCAACATCCCTAACTACATTTGTAAGGGGTATTGCATATGTCTCATTGGAAACAGTAACCATTAAGGACTGTATGATCGCAACAGTTAGAGGTAATTGAAGTTTCATTGAACTTCCCTGTCCTAGTACTGAACTTATCTTAACAGTGCCTCCAAGAGCCTCGATCTTGTTTTTGACTGCATCCATTCCAACTCCACGACCGGATACGTCTGTCACGGTTTTTGCACCGCTAAAACCAGGTATGAATATAATATTCAAAGCATCTGCGTCAGATAACTTGTCTACCTCATCCTGTGTCATAATTCCTTTCTTGATAGCGACTTTTCTAAGATGATCAGGGTCCATACCTTTTCCATCATCTTCAACCTCAATGAGGATGCTATTTCTTTGCCTTGCAGCGGAAAGTTTTACAAAACCTGCATCTGGTTTACCAAGTGCTCGCCTCTCTTCCAGTGATTCAATACCATGGTCAACAGCATTTCTCAACAGATGAACAAGTGGGTCACCAATTTCATCTAGAACAGTTCTGTCAAGTTCGATCTCTTTTCCTTCAATAACAAGATTGATCTCCTTCCCTTCTGACTTGGCAAGGTCTCTTACCATTCGTGGGAAACGACTGAATATCTGATTGATCGGAACCATTCTGGATTCCATAACTTCATTCTGTATTTCATTGGTCAGGCGGTCCAGATTAGTCAAAGATTCATCAAGGCTTTTTGCGTTAAGATCTGATGCAAGCTGGTTAATTCTAATCTTATTGATCGTCAATTCCCCAACAAGGTTCATAAGTTTGTCAAGTCTTTCAATATTGACTCTGACACTCTGAATGCTTTTAACGGAATCAGATCTTTTGACAGCTGATTCATTCTGTGTAGTGGCAGCAACTTTTGTTTCTTCTTGTTTTTCGATGGTTTCAAGTAATTCCTCATTTTCTTCTTTTTTGCTTAAAGATATGAGCTTAACACTTTTAACCTCAGAAATTTTAGAAACCTTATCCATTATGTTTTCATCAGTTTCCTTAGTTGCAAAAACAAGTGTAAAATCAAGTTCAAAATTCTCATCTTCGAGTTCATTCTCACTTGGTTCACAACGAATTATTTCTCCCATTTTTGAGATAGTTATTATGACCAGAGTGGATCTGGCGGATTTAAGCACACATGAATCATCAAGAGTTACATTCACTGCTAAGATTCTGTATCCATCTTGTTCTGCATATTGCATAGAAGCTTTTTCTTCTTCTGATAATTCAAAAGTCAGATCCTGTTCTTTGCTTGTATCCACAGTTGTGTTATCGCAACTTCTAGGTTCCTCAGATTCTGTGGATCTTGGAGATCCAGGTGCATCAAATGTACCTTCCATTGCGTTTTTGAGTCTTGCCTGCAAGTGTGTGATATTTACTTCTTCAGGATTCTCAATACTCGCAACAAGAGCTTCTAATGTATCAAGACATTCAAAAAGAATATCTATTAATGCATCATTGACGCTGATCTGACATTTACGAACCATATCCATGAGGTTTTCCATTTCATGGGTCAATTCGGCTATTGTGCTAAATCCCATGGTTGCAGACATACCTTTTAGAGTATGCGCAGAACGGAACATCGTATTAATATACTCCATATCTGCAGGATTTTGTTCAAGTCCGAGCAATGATTCATTTAATTGTTGTAGGTGTTCTTCAGATTCTGCTTTGAACACATCTGTATAATCTGACATATCCATTGCATTTCACACCCATGTTAACATGCTTGCATTTTCATTATTCGTCATTTTCGTGCCCCTGCTCATTTCAGCATATGTAGGATCTCGGCAGATATTTTTTCAAGCACTACTACGCTATCGGATAGCTTGCGCTTTTCAACTGCCTTAGGCATACCATAGACCACACATGAGCTTTCAGCTTCGGTAATTGCTTTACCGGCCACTTTCTTAATCTCTTCAACTCCATCAGCACCGTCAGCACCCATTCCAGTAAGCACTACTGCCAGGATATTTTTGCCGTAAATGTCCACTAATGAGTTGAAAAGGACATTTGCGCAGGGTCTCACCCCCTGTTCGCGTGGTTTCTGATTTAAGGCGACGACTTCACTAACTTTATCACCTATTGTTCTCTGGACTATTTCCATGTGATAATTTCCAGGAGCCAAATACACTATGCCGTTGTGTAGTACATCTCCTTCCTCTGCCTCTTTAACTGTCAATTCTGACTGATTGTCAAGTCTTTGAGCTAATGATGCCGTAAATCCTGCCGGCATATGTTGCACGATAACTACTGGAGCTTTTAAATCTCCAGGAAGCTTCGGAATAATTTGCTCCAGTGCTCTTGGTCCTCCAGTGGAAGAAGCAATCGCCAATATTCTCTTGTTTCCAAAATATCGGTTAGCAACATTGGTTTTAGGTTTAGGGATAGAAGGTGTGTTTTTTACTTTATTTTCAGTTCGTTCTCTGGTATTTTTGACATGCTCTTCCATAAATTTGAGTTTCTTAACATCTACTTTTGACGCGGTTTTAACTTTTGTTCTAATATCATTGGCCATATCTGAAATATTCTGGCTAATATTGCCTGAAGGTTTATGGATAAAGTCCACTGCACCATATTCAAAAGCATTCAACGTTGTTTCAGCAGACTTAGGATCAACTGCTGTAAGCATTACTACCGGAGTTGGGCATTCACTCATAATATATCCTAAAGCATGCAACCCATCTAATTTCGGCATTTCAACATCAAGGGTGACCACATCTGGTTGAAGTCTTTCTACTTTTTCTAAAGCATCAAGCCCATTTCTTGCTGTTGCAACTACAGTTATCTCCTCATCTTCATTGAGAATGTCTGAGATCACTTTGCGCATTAATGCAGAGTCATCTACCACAAGAACTTTTTTAGTCATATTACATTACTTTTCCAATTACTTCCAGCACCTTTGCAGCATCAAAAGGCTTCACAATGAAGTCTAATGCTCCACTTTTAATTGCATCAGTAACTACTGATTGCTGTCCTATGGATGAACACATTACTACCTTTGCTTCAGGATCGATCTCCATTATTTTCTTGAGAGCATCAATACCTTCCATGTTTGGCATGACAATGTCCATAAATACTAATTCAGGGTTTACCTGTGGGTATTTTTGTACAGCATCGAGTCCGTCAACACATTCAGCTACAACTTCGTGACCATTTTTGCTCAAGATATCCTTGATGACCATGCGCATAAATGCGGCATCGTCCACAATCATAATTCTTGCCATTTTCTATGTATCTCCCTTCATATTGTGTTAATTATGCACACTTAGTGAATATGATGGCGCATTCTATACGCGCCTTATTATATAGAAGTTAATATAATATATTAACTTATTGTTTGTATATTTATAAATGCTAAGCTAGATGCTGTTTTAATAAATTATGCATTTTGTATATAATTTAAAAATATTGTATGTACACTAGAATTATTTATTCGCAGATCAATTAATACTGTATACAAATTTACTTATTTTAAGTCAGGAGCACACAGGGCAGTATTTCTATGTGAGGCTCAAAAGCACAATCAACACGGAGAATCTAACCAGCATAGTAATACCTGTGGATAAAGTGACAATTCTGACTCCGATGCGTGGTCCGAATATTGATATATATCTTGGCAGGATCGTCCGAATTGCTAAAATTGGTATCATGAACATACTTCCAAGCATGAGTACTATCATTGCCTGAATATTTGATATGCCATTGTTACTGATCATCGGTCCAAGTAATGACATTCCAAGTATGGGACTTGCAATATAGCTTGTTAGTGGAACTATGCTTTCAGGTGGGATTCCAAATAGATCAGCAAGTGGCAATACACTGAATATCTCAAAAGCACCCTGTTCTCTCAAATAGAATACCAATGTGGTCATAGACAAATATATCACAGCAATTTTTGTGAATATCCTTCTATTACGTTTTAGTGATTTCTTAATAGCTTCTTTGATACTTGGCTTTTTATCAGCAACACTATCATCCAACTTGCATTTGTTCTTTTTCAGGAATATCTTGCTAAGTATAATGACTACGCTAGCCTTTACAATAGCGGTGAGTATGAACACCATAACATAGAAACCACCTACTATTGGTCCAAGTGCCGGGATAACTATCGGGATTTGATAAGTAAGTATTTCGCGAACATAAGCTGGTGTACTATTGAGCATAGCACAAAGCATTGTTTCTCTATCATTGATGCACCCACTATCTCTGAAATTGAGTACCATCGTATTTGCGGCAACTGTTGATCCCATTGCAACTACAAAAGCAGATGCACAAGTGTCAGGAAGATTCGTGTACTTAAAAAGAGGACTTAAAAAGCGGGAAAATTTCTGCATGACACCAAGCTCTATCAAAACTCCGGTTCCAAATAGGCCTACAAATATCATTATCAATATAGGTATGGCAAAATCCAGAGCTTTGATTAAGACGGAGAACATATGAATGTTATTTACACTAAAGTAATAAATTAAGCTATCTGTCTATTTTACTTCTCTGATTCAGAAAATCCGATAAACTACATTCTTCTTTTTGAATTGAAAAACCTTATATTAATTGTATTCTATTGGTAGAGAAGATTTAAATGAAGAAAGATCTGATGGATATTCTGGCATGTCCCATATGTAAAGGTGACCTTGTACTGAACATTGAGAAAGAGGATTCACAGGAAATTACTTCCGGTACTCTTTATTGTTCAAAGTGCAATGAGTATTATCCTATTGAAGATGGTATTCCTAACATGCTTCCACCTGAACTTAGGGAATAAAATAGCGGAGATATTTATTTGCAACAAGTGCATATCAACAGACTTGGAGTTAATTCAATTGAATTTGATGTCGATACCGTTGAAATGCCTTTATCTCCAGGTGAAGAGCGTAGCTTTGAACTGGTTATGATTAATTACGGTGCTCCCACTCATGTAAATATATCTGTTAGTGAGTCAATTTCTGAAAATGTGACTATTCTCGAAGATAATCCATATGTAAGGCATGAAGAATATGTACCTTTGATATTCCGTATCCCATATGATGGAAGGATATACAATAAAGGAGCTGTTGTTATTACAGTTGGATATGGTTCTCATAAAGAGAGTTTCGATATCCATATCGGTCTCCCCAGTCCAAATGATGCCAGTTTTTCAGTAGACGTCGATCAATCTCTATCTTCCCCTAAAGTTGATACAAATGAGCCCTATACTTATAGTGATTCCTACAAGAAAGACAGCTGGAGTACTCAGCTTCCTGATATATCTCTTCATGCTATGGTTTCAGCTCTTGAAGCAGCAGCCTCACGTTCAGGTCATCTCATAGTTGCTGCTCTTATATTACTGGCAGTTCTCATTTTTGGCCTATTTCTGAGTTCATTAGATATTACTCTTATATTCGGTTTTTATCATGCTGTATTTATTGCTATTTTATTAACAGCTTTTATGGCATATTTGTTGATCAAACTTCCAATATTCAAGTAAATATTAAATATCAAGGTAGATGCTTCACATGAAATATATTATAGTAACAGGCGGTGTAATGAGCGGACTTGGTAAGGGAATTACCACCGCTTCCATAGGACGTAACCTTAAGAACAGGGGATATAAGGTAACCGCCATAAAAATTGATCCTTATATAAACATAGATGCAGGTACCATGAGTCCTTTCCAGCATGGTGAGGTATATGTGCTAAAAGACGGTGGTGAGGTAGACCTTGATCTTGGAAATTATGAGCGTTTCCTTGATACGGAACTCACAAGAGAACACAACCTGACAACCGGAAAAGTGTATCAGGCTGTGATCTCAAAGGAACGTCGTGGTGAGTACCTCGGAAAGACTGTGCAGATCATCCCACATATCACCAATGAGATCAAAGCTCGAATACGAAAGATAGCTGCAAAGAGTGGTGCCGATTTCTGTCTTATTGAAGTCGGTGGTACTGTTGGTGATATAGAGAGTATGCCATTTTTAGAAGCTGTAAGACAGATGTACCGGGAAGAATCCAAGGAAGATCTTGCTTTTGTTCATGTTACTCTGGTTCCAATAGATGCACAGGGTGACCAGAAAACAAAACCAACGCAACACTCTGCAAAAGAGCTAAGAGAACTTGGTCTTACTCCTCACGTTATTGTGACAAGATGCAAGGAACATCTGCTTGATAGTACCATATCAAAAATAGCCCTTTTCTGTGATGTGCCAGAAGAAGCTGTTATCAGTGCTAACGATGCCAATGATATCTATGAAGTTCCTCTGATGATGGAAAAGGAAGGCCTTACCAGCTATCTTATGAAGCGTCTGAATATTCATTCTGATAAAACAGATGATTCCTGGTCTAAAATGGTTGAGAGAATGCACAACCTTAAAGGTGAGGTCAAGATAGGTATTGTAGGAAAGTACACTAATCTTGAAGATTCATATCTCAGTATTAGTGCTTCTATAAAGCATGCTGCTATTGAATGTGGTGTAAATTTTTCCACCTATTGGATCAATGCTGAAGATATTGAGGAGGATCTGTCAAAGATAGAACATTTGTCTCAGTACGATGGTATACTCGTGCCAGGTGGTTTTGGTGAAAGGGGTACCGAAGGGAAGATAATGGCTATCCAGTATGCAAGGGAAAATGACATCCCATTTTTGGGACTTTGCCTTGGAATGCAACTCTCAGTTGTGGAATTTGCAAGAAACGTTGCAGGCCTTGAAAATGCTAATAGCACGGAATTCGATGAGGATACTCCATATCCGGTGATCGATCTCTTACCGGAACAGGATGATGTTGTAGATATGGGTGCAACCATGCGTCTTGGTGACTATGATGCGGATCTTAAAGAAGGCTCACTTGCAGAAAAGATATATGGTGCATCAAAAATAGTCGAGCGTCACAGGCACAGGTATGAAGTGAATCCTAATTATGTTGACAGGATCGAAGAAAAGGGAATGGTATTTTCCGGAAAGAACAGAAACAGAATGGAGATCAATGAGATTCCTGGCAAGAAATTCTTCTTTGCATCACAGTTCCATCCTGAATTCAAGTCCAGGCCTGGTAGACCTTCACCACCATTTAAGGCATTCGTTCAGGCAATGAAATCCGAATAATCCTGTAGTTAGATTTTAAATAAAAGTAGATGATAAGTTTGAATATCTAAAAGATATTCAACTCATTTTTAAGGGCTCTACCTTCATATATTCTCGAAGTACAGTTGTTGCATAGCTTCCCTTTGGTAATGCGAAATTCAGGGTCACTTTATTTTTCTCATGATTTAGCTCATCGTCTTCGATTTCAAAGACTGGTTCACATTGAAGCAATATCTCTCTTCTCAGTCCTTTGGATGATAGCTCTGGCACTGCTTTAATCTTGAAATTTTCCACCGGAATATCTACACTTTCAAAGATATTTGCTTCAATTGTTCCAGGTATTCCTGATGCAAAATCACTCTTGTACCCTACAAGGGGTGCAGTCACAAAAGCTCTTTTCCTTTTGACAAGATTGTTCATTCCATCAACATTCTCATCGTCTACCATTTGTAGTTTTTTAGTGTCTGGCAGACCTTCTTTATTCTTGAAACAAACGATATCTCCAGGTACTGCACTGCTAAGTGGAATATTATCCCTTATACGCTGGCAGATTATTTTGTTAAATATATATGACTGATAGGCATGAACGAACATTTTGCTGATATTTTTAGATAATACACCAAAAGAGCCTGCAAAATCTCCCGGGTGCTCTACAAGATGGTGCATCATTGCTCTTTCATATCGCAACCTTAAGGGGAATATTTTCAATCCTTCTACGAAGTCTCTTGTTTCCCATACGTGATTCCGGGCATTTTTTGTTTCCTCATGTTCATCGGGGAATGATTTAGCAATATAAAGAAGAGCAGCATTTTCAAAATCCCCTTTCAATATCTGTTCTCCAATAAGGTGGGTGATGGGCCTGACCGCTCCAAAGCGCTGTATTCCAAAAAAGTTAGGTACTCCACCAAAGTCGTTAATGTCCTTGGTAACATCGGCAAGGATCCTCTCAAGGTTCTGGGCACTATGGTCTATATTTCGAATAGTAATTGTAAACTCATTACCATAAAGATCACCTAATTCCACTGCTTTGTTCGATCTTCCTATTACCTTAAGTTCCACATCTTTCATGTAAAAGCTATCAATAGCTTCTTTTGTCATGTCATAGATGCTGATCTTTTGTGTTGTGACTGCTCTTTTATCCTTTGTACCAGCAAAACTTATTCTTTTCTGGCTAATTCCAAGTTTTCTTGAGATGTCTCTCATAAGGTGGTTAGTGTCCCAATTCTTTTTCGTAACTTCAACTATCAGATATTTGCCAGTTTCATTTTCTTCACGATTTGTGATCTCTTTGACAATAAAATCTTCAGGCTTCTGCCTGAGCTCGCCACCAATACCGGCAACGGAACTGCAGTAAAGTTCTATTCCCATTTGTTTTTCTGTATCTGGTACGTTCATTTGTATTCTCCGTAATCATGGGGCGATATCAATAACTGTCACCTGTGTAGTATTCGTAAAGGTCCACCCATTATCAATGGGTGCTGTTCCTCCGGGAAGTCCTCCTGGATAGACATTGGATGTAGGGTCAAGCATAAGCCATGAACCATATTCGTCTGTTGTATAGTAAACTGGAACTGATCCGTAATAATTTCCAATAGCTTCTACTATTTGATCAGTGTTCTCCTCATCTCCAATATACACTGCTGCAAAAGCGTGTGTATCGGTAAGGTATACTCGTGTGGTTCCGCCGATGGATTCTATCAGTGAAGCAAGCAAAATAGCATAGTCATCACAATCTCCTGCTTCAACTTCTAATGTATCACAAGGAGGTGACCAGACATCTGTTCCCCTTGGATCACTTATGTATTGTATGTTATTCTTTGTATCATCGAACAGCGAGCATATCTGGTATATGTTATATGCACCTGGGTAGCATTTTGCAGATGTAGCTGCCATCTTTCTGACTTCGATATCATGTGGGTCTACTTTTTCATTTAATATTTCAAAAGTTCCTTCTGGGTTAGATACAAATTCAGGATCTTGTTTTTCAGGTTTCTGAATTACATCTGCAGTAAACTCATCAAACAATTGATAATCATAATCATGCCATTTATTGTCAGGTGTTTCTGCAAGTATTGAGAGACCAAGTTTCAATTTGACTTCTTTAGTATTATCTGGAATATCCACTGATATCAGTCCAAGATCCTTCTCTTCACCCGGAAGGAGTTTGATGCCGGATTGTATCCCATACCATTCATCTGTATTTATGTCAAAGAGGCCGAATTTGTAGATAAAAACTCTCTCTTCACCAAGATTTTTAATCCTGACACCTACAATTCCATTACTATTCTCATAGAACTGGGTGTAATAATAAGCGCTTGACACTTCAAATCCGGGGGAATAAGTAGACATATCCCATGGTCGCTCTTCATTAGAAAAAGGTTCTTGTATTGGTACGGTTGGAAATGTTAACTCTGAAATGTCTATACTGTATGGTTCAGGATTAGTTTTGATTCCTTCTGCAAATGATCCTAATAGTTCTCCAATTATATTTTCAGAATTTGAAATACAACCGGATGTCAGGAATAGGCTCAGTATAATAATAAATACTGCCAATCTAACAAACTGTTTTTCCTTGCTTCTCATAATCTTTCCAGAGTAATGTTTTGATATCAGAGAAGTTTCAGGTTACCTGTTATTTTATTAAGCTCTTCTTCTTTTGCAGGTCCGATTCCAAGTACTGTTACTGTCCCGGGCTTTATCTCAGTAAGTCCAGCATCCTGGATAAGTGCTGTTGGGAGGTCATGCCTTCTTGCCAGTTCCTTCAATTCAAAAAGCTCTCTGGTATTGGCTACGCGTAAAACCACTTTCTTTTGCCCGCCTTCCTTCCATTTATCCAGAGTATTCCTGTCTGCCCACTCAGAAGCTGATACTGCTGCATGAGCTACCTGAACTGCAAGTTTTCCTTTGGATAATTTGAGGTCATCTCTAATTACAATGCACTGTTTATAATCACTCATTGATATATCACCGTTTTTTCGGTATTTAAACTTAATACTTCAAAACCTTTTCAAAATGGAATTTATGATCTTATCAGTTACATTGATGTTCCATGACCTATGAATGCCTGCACCAGATGGTGTAGCATTTATTTCAAGAACATAAGTGCCATCTTTTCCTTCTATTAGGTCTACTCCTGCAAAGAGGGTGCCAATAGTTTCTGCAGCTTTTATACATATTTCTTCCTGCTCCGGGGTGAGTATGCATCTTTGTGCACTACCGCCCTGGCTAAGATTATTCAACCATCCTCCCTTGGTGGCAGTGCGGTATATAGCTCCAACAACTTCTCCATCAACGATGAATGCTCTGATATCTCTTCCTGGATTTTCAATGAATTTTTGTATAAAAAGCATTCCTCTGGTTCTGATGCTGGAGTCAACTAGTTCGTCAACACCGGTATTATCATATGTACCATCAGTTTTGATGACCTTTCCATCTTTAACTCGTGATATTCCTACTCCTTTGTATCCAAATACAGGTTTGATTATAGAATCTTGAAAATCTTTTAGAATTTTTATCGCAGTATTTCTATCCTGAGTTACCTTAGTTTTGGGAATGGGAATATCTGCTTTTGAAAAAAGATAACTTGAATAGTACTTGTTTGCAGCATTCTGTATTGCTTCAGGTGAGTTTACTACATTTGTTCCTGAATTTTCAAGTTGTCTGAGTAGGTCAAAGCGAAAGGTTGTTGATTCATTTGCTCCGGCTCCCATATCACGAACAATAAACGCATCAAGTTCTGTTAGTTCTGTTTGCATGACTTTATATCTTTTATCTATGCCAATATCTGCCTCTGCATTCCTAAGGTCAATGATGACAGGTGCTATTCCCTTTTCCCTGGCACTTTGTATAAATGCTTTTGCGGTCCAGTCTTCTATATCAGTTACTGCAATTCCCAATTTGATCATAAGGCATTTCCTATCTTTTTACGCGTTGTTGGAACCTCAAGGTTACAATGGCTGAAGAATTTTTCTTTACTTTCGCGCTATTATGTAGCATGTTTATTATTTATATACTTTCAAAATGTACATACTTTTACTATACTATATTTTTTGACTATAAGATGAACAGTAATTGAATAATTCATTGATTATAAGGTACCATGACTGATATCAAAAAAGGAACCATACTTGTTGTTGACGATGAGATAATAAACATCACTCTACTTGAAGCCTACTTGGAAAGTGATTATAATGTAGTATCAGCAACTGGGGGAATTGAAGCTCTCATTCGCGTAGAGGAATGTAATCCTGACGTCATACTACTTGATGTGATGATGTCTGATATGACTGGTTATGAGGTATGTGAACAATTGAAGGGCTCCGAGGAAACAAAATACATACCAATTATCATGGTGACCTCTCTTTCTAATATCGAGGACCGCATTAAAGGAATTGAAGTAGGTGCAGATGATTTTCTGACAAAACCACTTGAAAGGTTCGAGATCAATACAAGAGTAAAATCTCTTTTTCGCATTAAAAAATTGCATGATGACCTGGTCAAGGAAATGGTTCAGGCAAAACTCTATTTAGATCTAGCTGCAGTATTCCTTCTTGTGCTTGATGAGAATGATGATATTTCTCTAATAAGTAAGAAAGGAATAGAAATATTAGGTTATAATAGTGAAGAAGATGTGATTGGAGTTAATTGGTTTGCAAATCATGTCCCAGAATCTTCAAGATCACATATTATCAAATTGTTCGGGGATTTTGCACAAGGCAATGTTACTTTTGATTCTTGTGCGGAATCTGCTGTTGTAACTCAGTCCGGTGAGGAAAAAATAATAAGCTGGAACAATTTTGTTCTTCTGGATGATGACCCTGCATCAAGGAAATTATTGATATCAGGCGTGGATATCACTGAAAGGAAAGAAGCAGAGGAAAAGATAAAAAAAGCCAATGGATACCTCGACAACCTTATCAAAGCTTCTCCAATTGCTATGTTGTCCCTGGATCATAATTACAACATTGTAACTGCTAATAATAATGCATCTGAGTTACTTGGTTTTGATGCAAGTGAACTGGTTGCAAAGCCAATTTCTTCACTAATGGATAATACTCCTCTTCCTGATTTTGCTGATAGGGAAGATTTTAAAATGAATTTCATAACATTTGGAGAAGTTAATACTCCAATGAATGTTTCAACTTCTGTGATAGAAAACTATGATGGCGGAACTGGTTTAATATTGGTCATGCAAAACATGTCAAAGTTACAGGGTCTTTTTGTCAATCCTTTAACGGAAGATGTTGGCGATATTCATAGTGTAAATGATGCTGAGATAGATCCTGGTTTTGTGTATCTGTGTGATGATTCTGATTCACTTGATGCTTATACTATTTTTGCAGATCTTACGAAACAGGGAAATCCAGGCCTTTGTATGACCAGGAACAACCCTAAAAATATCCGTACTCAGTATGGCTTGCCTAAAACTCCTTTTATCTGGTTAACGAAGAACAAAGCTAGTGATCAACAGACTATAGATTCTACTGAACTGTTCAAGATCCATCCGACAATCTCGGATTTTGTGAAGAAGGTCGATAATGGTATTGTATTATTGGATGGTCTGGAATATCTTCTTTTAGAAAATGATTTTATTTCTATTCTCAAATCGATAGAACAGATAAATGATACTGTAATGGGTTCGAATTCAAGGCTGATATTGCAGCTTGATCCTGCTACACTTGAGCAAAAAGAATTTCATCTCTTAAAAAGATGGATGAAGTATCTGCATGCAAACAATACCTGATATCTTCATTTCTGGCTTATTTCATATCATTTAGCCTGTCCTTAATCTCATTCATAATAGCAGAGTACAAAAAGGCTTTTATTACAAAATAGTACTAAATATAATGTGTTAATATTGTTGCATAGTTTGTTTGGTAGATGGAAATATGAAATTCAAAGATACCATTGATGGTTTGGAAGATGTATTTGAAACAGATATTCCACAATCGAGTGTTATTCTTATAACCGGGGTAGCAGGTACTCTCAAATCCGGATTTACTTTCCAGATGCTTTCTAATTATCTTGAAGGTGCAGCTGAATATGGTTTATATGTCACACTTGAACAAAGCAAGGAAAACCATTTAAAAAATATGGAAAGCATGGGCTTGTCCCTTTCAAAAAAGCTGCATATTTCTGACTTTAGTGATTATCGACTGACCTATGATGATATTTCTCACGACCTTCTCACGACTCTGGAGCAAAATATAATTGATTTTAGCCAAGAGGCAGGCAATAAATGTACATGTGTTGCAATAGATTCACTTGGTGCCCTTTATTCTTTACTTGATGTGGATAGAAAGAATCTGAGAAAAGGACTTTACCGGATGCTTGAGAACTTCAGGCGTGAAGGGCTTACTACATTTCTAATACTTGAAGAGGATGGCTCTTCTGATATTAATGAGTCTACAACTTCAATGGAAGGCTACCTTGTTGATGGTATCATTGAGCTTGGTCTGCACTTTAAAGGTAATGTTGCCAACCGATACATGCGTGTAAGAAAAATGCGTGCATCATCACACAGTATGGAGCCCTGGATCATAACAGTTTCTGATGTTGGTCTAAAAGTCTATAAGGGAAATTTCTGAACATTTATGTGAATAACTATGTCCATAATAGAAACATCAAATATTCTAAGTCTTTTTGTTCAATTTATCGTAATTACACTTGTAATTGTTGCGGCTTTACAGGTGTCTCGTGGAAAAACTGCTCTTCATTGTAAACTAATGAGCATTGCATTGATCATGCAGGTAGTTTCAATTTTAATATTCATGTCGCCTGTAATGTCTGACTTTTTGCAATATGGATTTGGTAGCCGTGCATTGATCACCCAGATATGGTTGCATCATCTGGGTGGAATTGCAGTTGTCCTGCTGGTTCTTTATATCAATCTGTCCATGAAGGGCAAAATGAAGTTTTTGGGTAATAATTTTCGCTTAATGAAGATCACTTTCTGGCTGTGGCTCATACTATTTGCAGGTGGTATGCTCCTTTATTTGGCACTATGGCATGGAATATCCTTTTTCTGAGGATTATCGCCTGTCTACAATGCGTTTTGGCCTTCCTTTAATATGGTAAAATTCCAGTTCTTTCGGACCGACATAATTAAAAATTATCTCAAGGCTGTCATTCAAATAGGCACTTTCCAGAGAGCTCTTGAATTTAAAAAACGAGTTCAGGAAATTTCCTTCAATTAATTTACTGTCGTATCGATTTGGATCAACACATTCCATGCTTATTCTTAAAGTGCTGGTGCCCTCATCGTCCCCTCCGTAAATGAATGCCTCGTATTCTCCAGTGAGATATTCCATATTTTCCCTCTGGAAAACTCCCTTTTCAATATCAACACGGTTAAAAGGATTCCCTGCAATCCAAAATGTCTCTGCTTCCCTTTGCGGATTCATGATCTTCATATGCGTTCTGCCACATGCACATTTATCCCTTGAGACTACAACTGTGGTATCTTCTGTGTCATAGTTTAGAAGGAGGTTTCCACATTTTTCTCCAACTGGCAGAAGCGTTGTAAGCACTATCCTTCCACATTCTCCATCATCAACAAATCTCTCCATATGTGGGTCATATACATCAAGATGCACAAAGTCTTCAGGCACATGCAAACCACTCAGGTCTGTGCACTCTCCACACATTGTTCCTTCAGTGCTTCCATAATTATTGAATACATCGCATCCCCACAACTCAGAAACGTATTCGCGAGTCTCTTCTGCAAAGCTCTCTCCTCCGATAACAAGCCTTTGAATACTTGATTCTGTAGGCTCCATGCCTTCGGCTTTCATCCTGTTTGCTAATCGAATTAATTTGAAAGTACTTGCTACAATTGATGTTGGCTTATATGAATCCATTATTCTGGTGGGGAACGTGCATTTTCCTTCCGGGATGATTGCCATGCCAATATTTCTGGCAGCAAGGGTCATTGTATTTGCACCAACATTCATTCCATATGATGCACATACAATAGTTCTATCACCTTCTCCAAATCCCTGAGATACAAAGCTTCTGGAATATTTTTCAGCATATCTTTCCCAATCTTTCCATGTCAGGAAGAATGATTTTGGCGTACCACTCGTACCACTGGTCTCATGGATGGTGAATACATCTTTCCATTCTGCGGTTTTGAAGCCAAATTGATCAGTCACAGGTGGCTGGTTTTCTCGAATGGTTTTGCCGGATATGATGGGTAAGTGGAGAAGGTCTTCATGCGATTGGATCTCAGCCGGATCAATATTCTTCTCTTTGAACCATTTTTTGTAAAAAAGTGAGTTTTCTGCAGCATATTTGACAGTATATCTAATTCTTTCATCTATTAAGGCATCAAGTTCACTTCTATCCATACACTCTATTTCTTTATTGAAATAACTCAAAATTTCCCACTCCTTATGATTTGTCATTAAAGTTTTTCAAGTTGCACATGTATTTTTTCTTTATCATTTAGAGGAAGATCGCAATTATAATTCTGGCAGATATGTACAGTAGTTTTTCCATCTTTCATTTCCATGTCAGAAAAACCATCTGAAAATAGATCTGTATTTTCTTCTTCTACTGATTTGAAAATAACAACTTTATTTGGGATGTAATGCTCGTTGATGCAGGAGATTATATCTTCTTTATCTTGTTGATCTCTCTTCCCTACAATAACTATTTCAGTTGATGGGCCAGTAGCAAAATCTAGTGCTGACATTAGCTGGGTGTATCCGATCCCCATTCCTGAGATCTCTCTGGAAAAACTGTTCATGGTCTTTCGCGCCATTTCTTCGAGCTTTGGATCAGATGTGATCCTTCCAAGCTGCAGCAAATTCAATGCAGCGACTGAATTTCCAGATGGTGTGGCTCCGTCATAAACCTCTTTATTGCGGAAAATAAGTTTTTCAGAATCATCACGGGTATGGAAAAATCCATTGTTTTCTATGTCCCAGAAATGCTTAACAAGCTCATGATTAAGCTCCAGGGCAGTTTTGAGGTATTTATTGTCAAAATCTGTCTGGTAAAGTTCTATCAGTCCCCATATCAAAAACACATAATCTTCCAGAAAAGCCTTGAATGAGACTTCCTCTTCACGGAATCTATGATAAAGTATCCCGTCATCTTTTATCATTGTGGATACTATAAAATCAGCAGTTTCGCTTGCAACTTCTCTATAATAATCATTGTTGAAAGCTCTGGAAGCCTTACTGAGTGCTGCTATCATAAGTCCGTTCCAGTCAGTCATTATTTTATCATCCTTTAATGGATGAATGCGCTTGTTACGAACTGCGAACAACTTCTCTCTGATTCTTTCCAGTTCTTCTTTCAATGAAGGGGTATCTTTTCCATATTTTATTGCAAATTCTTCAATTGATAATTTTAGGTGCAATATATTAGTCCCAGTTATTCTCTGACTGCCCTCATCAAAAAAGTTACCTTCTGCTTTAGTATTGAATATATTTTTGATAAGCCTGAATTCATTTTGATCAAGTATTTGCGACAATTCGCTTTCTGTCCACGTATAGAATTTACCCTCCTCTCCCTCACTATCTGCATCTTCGGCTGAAAAGAACCCACCATTATCTGCTCGCATATCTCTTATTGCATAGGTAAATATTTCCTCTGCAATCTTTTTATATTCGGGTTTCTTTGTTGCATGATATGCTTCAGTATATGCGATAGCAAGTAATGCCTGATCATAGAGCATCTTTTCAAAATGAGGTGCCAACCAGTATTGATCAGTGGAATATCGATGGAATCCATGCCCTACATGATCGTAGATGCCACCTTTGCGCATAGCCTGGAGTGTTCTTTCCACCATTTCCAGTGCTTGCGGGTCTTTGTTTCTTTTCCAATATCGTAAAAGGAATGTAAGATAATGTGGGGTAGGAAATTTTGGTGCATTTCCAAATCCTGCATTATTACTGTCAAAATTCTCTTTTAGTTGCTGATATGTTCTCTCCAGTAGATCAATATCTAATTCGTCTTTTGCATTTTCATGCTTTTGAGATGACAGTGCATTGATTATTTCATTTGCATTGGCTACTAGTTCATCTCTTTGTTCATTCCACATTTTACCGACAAGCGGAATAAAGTCCATCATTCCGGTCAGACCTGGTCTGCTTTCTTTTGGTATATATGTAGTTGCTATAAATGGCTCTTTGTCAGGTGTCATTATTATGGTAAGTGGCCATCCACCTCTGCCTGTAAGTGCCTGACAAACTGTCATATATATGCTGTCTATATCCGGCCTTTCTTCCCTGTCCACTTTTATAGAGATGAAATTTTCATTCATCAACCTGGCAACATCCTCATTTTCAAATGATTCTTTTTCCATTACATGGCACCAATGACATGTTGAATATCCAATGGAGAGGAATACGGGCTTTTTTTCCTTCTTCGCCTTGGAAAAAGCCTTTTCTGTCCATGGATGCCAATCTACTGGATTATATGCATGTTGAAGTAAATATGGACTATTTTCATGTATCAGCATATTTGCTTTTTTGTCTTGATATTTAGCATTTCTTCCTTTCATTCATACCACTACCTGTATAATTGGCAACCAAAAAAATCTGTATGCTGTTGATTTAAATCATAATCTTTTGGGATTATACATTATTAAATTATCTTTGCTTTCTTATTTATAATCACTTATTTTGCTACTGAAAATCTCATAATTATGATGATTTTTAATAAAGTTGAAAAACTTTATATACCTACATATTAATGCATAATTGATTAATAAAAATAGTTCGATTATTTGCTTTTTATAGGTGGTACAAACATGGACAGACGATTATTGGCTATCCCCATAGTCATCTTATTTGGGGCCGTTCTTCTATCAAGTGGCCTTATGAATACATTCATTCCTGAACAAGAGGCTCCTTCTGTAGATCAGAATACTCCTGATCCTTCTGAGCCAGCAGTTGTTATGCAAAAATCAGATTCTGATCTTCCTGAGGAAGTAGAGCCAGAATCAATTCTCGAAGAAGCGCCTGCTCCAGCGCCAATGATGCGCAGTATGGGATCAGCTTCTCCTTCAGAGACTGTAACTCCTTCAGAGACTGTAAATGTTAATACGGTTGTAGCAAATTTCACTGCAGATGTAGATTGCCTGAATGTAACCTTCACTGACCTGTCAGAAAATGCCAGCTCATGGACATGGGATTTTGGAGATGGCAATGTTGTATCTGAGTTTACTAGTCCTTATACATATGTGGAAGCTGGGACATACACGGTAAATCTTACTGTTTCAGGTGATGATGAGCAGAGTGATTATAAGGAGATGGATGTAGTAGTTTATAATTGCTCCAATCCTAATAATGGCAGTGAAGAAACAAAGCCACAAATCCCAGAAAATCAGGAAATACCTGAATTCCCAACAATTGCATTGCCAATGCTTGCAATAATTGGAATGGCTTTCTTCTTTAACAGAAAGCAATAAATTTAAATTTTGAAACCGTGAAAATACGGTTTCAATACATTACTTTTGCAAATCCACCAATCTGTTTTTTGCAGATGTCGGCATGTTTTCCTTCATCATTTATCAGTTGCTCGATATCGTCAAGAAATTCGTTCCTGTCGTTTTCATCGGGTATGAGTTCTGCAATTATTGATGGTTCTGTATTCTTGACATCTTTATACACATTTTCAGCGAGAATTTCATATTTCAGTATTTTGCTAAACATATCAGGACCGGCCAACCCTTCAAAATCAAACGTATGCTCGGGAATACCTTTTGGTCTTGACTGTGGTACTTCTATATTGGTCTTAGTTAGCCATTTTTCGAGTGTGAGCCAGTGTCTGTCCGAGTCATGCGAAAGAACTTCAAGTGCCTGGATATTTTCATCCATTAGCTCTACTCGTGCTTCCCATGTTCCCAGCTGTTCCATTTCCGACTCTATCCAGTACATTCTCTGGAGTTGTGATGCGAGAATTTGTTTATTATTTATAGGTGGCACGTTTTATAACTCCGCTCTTTATATTATAATATTAATATATTTGCAGTTCATTATATTTAGTTTTTCTCAGTAATTTGGCGATGGGTTCTTATATCATAGAAATATTCTCCAAGTAATACCCCAAGCATACATTAACTTAGATCATAGTTTACAATTATAGTCTGGAGGACTCGTTATAGGTGCAATAGTTTTGTTGAGCAGTGGTCTGGATTCAGTTGCAGCTTTAAGCATAGCTCAGGATCAGATGGATGTTGATTTGGCATTAGTATTTGATTATGGTCAACGCTCAGCTGAACGCGAGATCGAATATTCGAAAAAAGTAAGCGCCCATTTTGGGATTGACCATCGAGTAATAGAACTTGATTGGCTTTCATCTGTTACAAAAACATCTCTTGTTAATACTGATAATGATGTACCTGAAATGTCAATGGAAAAGATCGCAGATGATGCAGATCCTTCCATTTGCATTGATTCTGCAAAGAATGTATGGGTTCCAAATAGAAATGGTGTTTTCATAAATATAGCTGCAAGTTTTGCAGAGAGCATGGGAATGAGTTATGTTATTGTTGGCTTCAATAAAGAGGAAGGTGCCACATTTCCTGACAATACTACTGAATTCATCACAGCGATCGATGAATCCCTTTCATATTCCACTATGAACGGTGTCAAAGTTTTATCGCCTCTAATTGACATGGATAAAAAAGAGATAGTTTCTAAATCTATTGAGTTGAATGCTCCTCTTGCGTTTAGCTGGAGTTGTTACTATGGAGATGATGTTCCATGTGGGGTCTGTGAAAGTTGTATGAGAAGAAAACGTGCATTTGCCGAAATCAATGTTGCAGATCCGTTGTTAGTAAGACTTGATGTGCAATCTGAATGAGCTTATAGTCGTTTTCTAAAATTTTGTGATGAATTTTGTGATAATATGGAATGTATAATTCTTGATGAGCAACTGGATTATGATGGCAGCCAGATATCATCTCTGTGGGCATATAATCTGGTCGATATTCAAAATGATTCGATTATAGCTTTTAGGGGAGCATGTGATGTAAAACTGGAGCATATGATAGACCTTGAGGACAAAAAGCAAGGTGATGTGATTTTTTCAACAGATATGTTGCACTTTATCATAGAACACTTTGACTCCACTGACCTGAAACTGGTATATGCAAGGCAGAGATTATTTACAGCTATTGTTTTGGAAGTATTATCCTCATATTTCTCTGGCATCAGGAGATCTGGGGATGATCTGTTCATAAACGACAAAAAACTGACAATTTCCATTGCCAGTACATCTGCAGTGTCCCAGAAGATACACTTTGCAATTAATGTTGTTCATGATTTCTATGGTGATCTCACTGAAATGGGAATTTTCGGTTACATGATCAATGATGTACTGTGTGAGATTGCAGAATCATATTTTGCTGAGTTCACGGATATTGAGAACGATCTCAGAAAATCAAGGCCATTGGATGTGGTATGATGGAAGCTTCTATCAGTGAGATATTCTGCTCGGTGCAAGGTGAAGGCCCATACGTGGGCTCAAGG
Organism: Methanosarcinaceae archaeon; assembly: GCA_020055655.1. Taxonomy (GTDB): domain Archaea; phylum Halobacteriota; class Methanosarcinia; order Methanosarcinales; family Methanosarcinaceae; genus Methanolobus. The sequence continues at coordinate 129,502 of JAIPUR010000004.1, forward strand.
CAAGTCTTTGTACGCTTTACCGGATGTAATTTGGATTGTCCATATTGTGACACTCCATGTGAGGATACAGCAACTTGCAAACTCGAGGAAAAGCCTGGCTCAAAAATCTTTACTGATGTTGCAAATCCGCTTTCCACTGAAAAAGTAACAGAGATCGTCTCTTCTTTCAGGAATATCCATTCAGTATCTTTGACAGGTGGTGAACCGTTGTTAAATGCGGATTTTATTTCAGCATTGGATATTAAAGCTCCACTTTATCTTGAATCTAATATGACATTGCCTGATATGGCAGAGAAGGTAAAGGATAAAGTATCTTATGTTTCCGGGGATGTGAAATTAATTCCCAGATCATATCTGAATGATTTTGATTCGTACATTGAGGATACGATAGAATGTTTTAAAACATTGAGAAATAGGGATGATAGGGATTGCTTCGCTAAAATAGTAGTGAGCAAAGGTACAAATTCAGATGATATAGAAAGCGTAATTGGTGATATTTCAGGATATATTTCCTGTCTAGTCCTGCAGCCGGTGACTCAGAAGGAATTGTTACCGGAACCAAAACAGTTGCTGGAATTGCAGGAAAATTTGCTTGATTATACTGATACTATAGTAATACCTCAAACTCACGTAATGTGGGGGTGCTTATGATGAAAATGAAACTTGGAATAGTAGATTATATTGACAGTGCCCATTATCTTCCGGGCCATGAAACTTGTGGAATTGTTCACGGTCACACTTACAAGACCGAAATTGTGATCGAGGGTGAGAAAAAAGAAACGGGTATGGTCATGGATTTCTATGAGATCAAGAAGATCATAAAGGAAGTTCTCAAAGAATGTGACCATGTTTTATTGAATGACATACTGGAATTTCCTAGTGTGGAAAACCTGTGTGAGTATGTGCATGCAAAACTTTCAAGCAGACTTGAATATCCACTTTCCGTTAAAATGTGGGAAGGAGAGGGCAAGTGGTGTGAGATAAGTGCATGATTATGTTCAGTGAATCGAATATAAAAAACTATATCAATGATTTATGCTTAACTTGAGCCGTGTTTACATGAGCTGCTAAGGAGCCGTAATAATGGAAAATGAAGAAGTAAAAAAGGGTGAGGATGAAGTGTCCAGGGAAGATGAAGTAAAGCGGATTATAGGAAAGCATCCATGCTATTCTAAAGAAGCTCAGCACAAATATGGACGTATTCACCTTGCAGTAGCTCCAAAATGCAATATTCAATGTAATTATTGTGATCGTAAGTTTGATTGCGTAAATGAGAGTAGACCCGGTGTTGCCAGTGAGGTTCTTAGCCCACAGGCAGCTCTTGAGAGGACAAGGGAAGTATTGGAAGAACATCCTTTTATCAAGGTAGTGGGTGTTGCTGGCCCTGGTGATCCACTAGCTAATGATTCTACTTTTGAAACACTTGAACTGATCAAGAATGAGTTTCCGGATGTAACACTTTGCTTGAGTACAAATGGACTTGCATTGCCTGAGAGGATGGATGATCTTCTGCGGGTTGGCGTAACTACACTGACAGTGACAATGAACGCTATCGATCCTGAGATCGAAGCTCAGTTGATAGGTCACATTTCCTATAAGGGAAAGATATACAGAGGACTTGAGGCTGCCAAGATCATGGTCGAGAAGCAGCTGGAAGGTATCAGACTTGCTGTTGAAGCTGGTCTTGTGATCAAGGTCAACACTGTACTTGTTCCGGGAATTAATGATGAGCATATCGTTGAAGTGGCCAAAAAGATCAATGAACTTGGTGTTTACATAATGAATGTAATGCCTCTTATTTGTCAGGCAAAGTTCTCTGACAGAGTGGCTCCAACTCCACAGGAATGTAAGGAAGTACAGGATAAATGTGAACCTTATGTCCAGCAGATGAGGCACTGCCGCCAGTGTAGATCTGATGCAATCGGTCTTATTGGTCAGGATCTTTCACAAATGAGTGAAGAGCGTCGTAATGTCGTCAAACTTGAAATGAAAAAAAAGTCTGAGCTCAGTGAAGAGACATAATCTTTTCACGCTTTTTTAATTTATTTTTTATACTAATATCGAAGGTGTTTTTTTGAATGTCAAACAGCTTGCTGAAAGCATCAGGAATTTTGAAGGTGTAACTCGCAAAGAACCAATCGCAGATATTGTGAGTATCTTTGAGACAGTACGCTCTGAATATGGGGGCACAATAGTTGATTTTGGCGATGATGCTGCCGTTATAGATATTGACAGTGATGATGTGATCCTTTTTGCAGCAGATGCAATATGGGGTAAAATAGTCAATAAGAGTCCCTGGTGGACTGGCTATACTTCAGTAGTTGTTAATGTGAATGATATTTCTGCAATGGGGGGCCGTCCTCTGGCAATGGTGAATGTGATGTCTTCCAGTGACGGAGAGTCAACAAATGAGTTGATACGCGGTATCAGGGATGGTATCAAGAAATTCGGTGTACCTATGGTAGGTGGACATATGCACCCGGATACTCCCTACAATTCTCTTGCGGTTTCAATTATCGGCATTGCTAAAAAAGACTGTATTATCAGAAGTGACTCTGCAAAGGAAGGCGATGTGGTAGTTGTTGCCTATGATATGGATGGAAGAGTTGGTAAGAACTCTATTTACAGCTGGGATACTACTTCTTTTAAAGATGCTGATGTTGTAAGAGCTCGTTTTATGGTAATGCAGGAGATAGGGGAAAAAAAACTCGTAACTGCAGGTAAGGATATCAGTAACCCAGGCACCATTGGTACTCTTGGTATGCTTTGCGAGACTAGTAAAGTGGGAGCTTCTGTGGACCTTAGCAAGATTCCATGTCCGGATGGTATTGACTTTGAGCAATGGCTTAAGATATACCCTGCCACTGGCTATGTTGTAACTGCAAAAGCGGAAAATGCTGATGAATGTATCGATATTTTTGAAAAAGCAGGTATTAAGGCTGCAGTTATCGGAGATGTGGATGACACTTGCAAACTTGAAATCTATGATGCTAATGGGCGTGCAAATGTATTTGACTTCAATACAGATGGAATTACAGGAATTGATATGAATCCTGAAAAAAGTAATAAGTGCAAATGCAAAAACAGGATCGTATAATTATAATAAAACCTTGATGCTGTGCAATGAAAGTGAGTGGCTGATGCACAACATCTATTTTTCGATAAAAATCAAGAAAATCTTTGAATTTTAATCTTCATTTATCCATGCTGTTAATTCGTCATGAAGGAATTTCTCTGCATCCTGGACTTCTTCAAGGGTTCCACGGAGGGCTATAAGTTCTCTATCATCACTTTCTACAATATCAACAGTCATTTTTCTGTTAACTGCTTCTAGATCAAACTCTTCCAGCATATCGTAAATAATGTAGGATGGTGTGCCTGGAGGTATGATCAGGTCATAGAGTCCTACAAGCTCGTCCTTATCGATCTTACCTTCTATCTTCTGTTTTGTCTTTTCAAGGTCTTCAAGTTGTAGTTTTCTTGCCAATATTATCACCGCTTGTTTAGGCATTGATTGTTTACGCTACATAAATACTAATCGCTATTGTTCATGCTCAATTTTGGATATTGCAGAATAGTGTGGAAAAGTATAATAAGTTCTGATTACGATTTCCCTATGGTATTTGTTTGGATGATGTTTATAGTGAAAGGAGAAGCATGAGGTTAATTGATCTATCTGACAGTAAAGGGTACATTAGAATCGAGTTTGCAGGATGCAATATGAAATGTCCATATTGCGTGCATATAATACAACCCAGAATAGAGTGGACGATCGAAGATGTTTTCGACTTTGCTTCCAGATCAAGCACTGAAGATGTTTATATGGGTGGAGCTGAGCCAACATTGCAAAAGGACCTTTTACCACTTGTTGAGCAACTTCATGATGCAGGTAAGAGTATTATTGTAAAATCCAATGGTATGAAGCCGGATGTTCTTAAACAGCTTTCTCCATATGTTAAGGGTTTTGTACTTGAGATCAAGGCTCCACTGGATGATATTCCTGCAATAATGGAGCTTACGGGAATGTCAGAAGAGCGTACATTAAAGTATGTTGCACTTCTGCATGAGTCACTGGATATTGCCCGCAAAAAATGGTTGAGGATATGGGTTAGGGTTCTGCCTGAGTTTGTGAATGCAGAAACAATGCCAAAAATACTTCCGGATATGAAAGGTGCATCTGAGGTTATGCTTTACCAGTTCATGAGTAACCCGGATTTCGATCTACCGTTTATGGGTCATAGTGACCCCACTCCTGAATGGAGTGAATTAAAAAGACTTGGTAACATGGTTCTTGAGAAAGTGCCTCAGGTAAGGCTTGTAGGTGACAGGGGTAAATTGGTATTGCAGAAATAATCTTCACACATAATAGTGAATGGCTGATGGTACTAATTGATGAACCTATGTCCGGGGCTTATTCAAAAGTTGCCCTGATTCCCGGAATTTGTCTTTTTTGCGATCTTAAGACACTGGAACCTGAGAATACAACTCTTTTTTTCATGGCTGAGGATATGGGTTTATGCAGGAGTTTTGTCTATCATAAACACAAGCTAATATTGATGCTTTCTGCAATGAGATCATATCGTGACTGGTTGTCTGAAAATTTTGATCTTGTTTATTATGATATTAGTGAAAACAAAAATCAAAGTTATGGGAAAAAACTCTTTAACACCATGGAAATACACAACATTGACAGTATTATAACTTATGAATTTGAGTCACAAGGACTTAAATGTATGATTGGTAATATTTGCAGAAAATAATCTTAAAACTGTAAGTTCCCCTGGATTTATGACCACTATTGACGAGTTTAATTCATATCGTGATGGCAGGGATAAACTCCTGCTGAATAACTTTTATATTTCCCAGCGCAGGAAATTTGGAGTTCTTATTGATGAAGAAGACAAGCCTGAAGGTGGTAAATGGAACTTTGATCCGGAGAACAGGAAACCTTTGCCTGATTATGTCAATGTTCCGGAGCTTATACGTGTTAAGAGAACTTCCTATACAGAGGACCTGATCAATATTGTGGAGAATACTTTTCCATCCAATCCCGGAAAATCCTCTGATTTTTATCTTCCTACTACCAGGAAAGATGCTATTCAATGGCTGGATGATTTCATTGATAAGCGTCTGAATTCTTTTGGCCCTTATGAAGATGCGATAAGGAAGGATGAATCTTTTCTTTTCCATTCGGTGCTCTCCCCTTTGATTAATATTGGTCTTCTAACGCCGGATGAGGTTGTAGGGAAGATTCTTGAACATTATAAGAAAAACAGCGATACTGTTCCTTTATCGAGCATAGAGGGATTTATAAGGCAGATAATTGGCTGGCGCGAATTTATGAGGGGTATGTATCATGCCTCTGATCTGGCAGGCAATTACTTTAGTCACCACAGGAAAATGGATGAACGGTGGTATACAGGAGAGCTGGGAATTGAGCCAGTTGATGGTTTGATAAAGAAATTAATAAAGTATGGATATTGTCATCATATTGAAAGGCTCATGTTACTTGGTAATTTTATGCTTTTATGTGAAATTGATCCTGATGAAGTATATAAGTGGTTCATGGAGAT
>JAIPUR010000005.1 GCA_020055655.1 Methanosarcinaceae archaeon
CGTTCTGGACGAAAAAGGTATCTCATCAGCACTTCTCATCGGTGCTCTGATTGCAATTCCGGGACTTTTCGGTACGTTTTCAGCACTGACACATGTCAGGGTTTCAAACTATCTTACAGAGATGAAGACAAATTTCTTCTTCTTCATCATGCTCGGAACAGGCATTTTCATCCTTTCAATTGCACCGGATATGACATCACTTATATCCGGGCTGGTAATAACAGGATTGGCTTTTGGTATCATCAATGCCACAAATCTAAGCTGGCTTGGAAGGATTGCACCAGAAGAATCACGTGGAAAGATATTTTCCGGGTTTACCACCGTACTCTTCCTTGGACAATTGGTCAGCCCTTTGATCATCCAGCCAATTCTGAAAAGCGGTACTCTCTACGATGCTTATGCATTCCTTGGAATTGCCGGTGTCGGGTTGGGACTAGCATTTGGAATTGTTAGTGTAATGGGAATCATAGATCAATCTGTTCTGACCATCGAACATCCGGTGGCAATGGAAATGGAAGAATTATATTTTGAAGATATAGAATAGTAAGATTTTTTCAAAAATACCAATAAGTTCTTTCATAAAAATTAGGCGTACGATCCTGCTGTATATGTTGGGGTCGTGTGATGATTTTGTTAAGGGTTCCTACTAAGCCAAAATCAAAATCCTTTTAAGCTTTTGAGCATTATTCCGATACAATGTCACCTGTTTTCAAGAACAACAGGATATTTAAAGGTAGTTTGTATGAATGAAGATGTGAACATACTTGGTGGAGGAATAAGCGGTCTTGCATGTGCGATCATCCTTCGCAAAAATGGACATGATGTTAATGTTTATGAAAAAAGGAGCTCTATTGGTGCAAGATTCAATGGGGATTGGCAGGGTTTAGAGAACTGGTCTGAAAAAATTGATGTCTTAGAACAAATTAGATCTTATGCCATCGACACATCATCTTTTGATTATACATCTCTTAGTAAGCTGGACATTCATTATTCAAATAAAATAAGAACTCTTCAGCAAAAAAATGCCTGTTATTTTTTGAAGCGAGGAAATTGCGAAGAATGCCTGGATACAAACTTGTGCGAACAAGCTCAGAAATTGGGAGTAAATATTCATTTCAATTCCAGCCCTGATGAAAGTACACCCATTCACGTAAATGCTACCGGTCCTAAAAACAAACAGATCCTTGCAAAAGGAATAAAATTCACCACAAAACATGAAGATGTCTATAAAATGGGTTTTGGAAGTGAATTTGCAAAAGGATTTTATTCATATCTTGTTATCAGAGATGGTCACGGAACAATTTCAACCGTTTTCCATCATGAAGATGCACAGCATTCTAATAAATACCTTCAAAACACAGTTGATTATTTTTCAAAATACCTAGATAAGGGTGATCTGGAAACAGGTCACAAGTTTGGCGGTTATGGAGCCTTTGAGATCAAAGACTCATTCTATGATGAAAATGGTGCAATGCTAATAGGAGAAGCAGCCGGTTTTCAGGATTACCTCTGGGGATTCGGGATGAGATATGCATTCCAGAGTGGGTATTTTGCTGCAAGAAGCATAATGTATGGAGAATCTTACAGCGACCTGATCAAAGACAATTTGCTTCAAAAAATGAGACATTCAAAAAGGAATAGATCAATTTTTGAAACTATGGGTCCTCTGGCATATCCTCTTGCGTATTATGCATTGAGCTCTACTAAAAAACCGCTAAAGCTCTTAAATCTGATATATAGATAAGGTTACGAGCCGTCGTGTATCTGGAATATTACCAATTATCCAGGCAAGACTGGCATTCTCCACCTACTGCATCCATCAGGGTTTTAGTATTCCCGTTGACCAGTTTCTCTGAGAAATCACGCTCATTGACCAGATAGTCAAAAAGATCATTGGATCTGGGTTTTTTCCATTTGAGATCATAATCACTTGTTACAGGAGGATCGAGGAAGAAATTCCTGATCTCTTCAACTGGATACTCTGAGCGAATGTCCTTGTCTTCTTTTCTGATTATGGTGTCAATGTTCTCATGTTTCTGGATGAGCTTGAGGGCAGTCTTTGCACCTACACGGTATATACCTTCATTAAAATCAGTACCAATACAGATACTCATATCGATAAGTTGCTCGCGGGTTAATTCCAGATTAGCCAGCGACTCACTCAATGAGATATCTTCCGGAGTGATAGAAATATAAGCCTTCTTGCCAGGAACTTTTCGTTTTCCACTACTACCCATATTGCGTACAACATTCTCAGCTCCGAAAAGGAAAGAATCGTAATCCTGTGAGCCTACAGAATCAGCATCTCCACGGGTTACCATAAAAGCTGCCTGTGCCTCTGCTTCGGATTCCGCTTGTACATACGGAATTCCCATAAGATCTAAGATCTTCTTGGATTCTTCAAGAATCTGTGGGGTTATTCTGGAGGTTCCCTGGGCATACTTTTTCATATTCTCAATGTTACCTTCATCCTTGGCGATCTCATACTTGCGGGCTGCATCCTGCTTGCATTCCTTGCGTTTATCAAGAGTGTCCCGTTTCATATCAGGTGGTTTTCCATCAAAAATGAAAACTGGTTTAATACTGGAATCTCTCAACTTGCTGGTTCTTGAAAAAAGACCCGTAAGATGTGACGTTGGGTTTCCAGAGGAATCAGTGAGCAATGAACCATCACGCTGGCGAATTGCACTTAGAAACTGGTATATGGTGTTGTAAGCATCAATTGCAATCACCTTTCCAGATAGCTCTTCGTACGTGATTGGATTTTTTGTGAGTAAAGCTCCTATTTGTGTGCCCATTATAATTCCTCGTAAATCTCTTTCTTTTTCCCTTCTTGTTCTACTCCAATTGACATTATAGTTTATATTGATGTTGAAAGTAGGATATAATTGAAGAAGAATTATAAAGTAGAAAATAGAAAAGTTCATACCCGTTTCTGAGCTTTTGTATAGATGAAAATTTCTAGTTCTATCACGAAGAAGAACGAACTTGCTATCAGCACATAAATGAGAGGAATTGGAAATTGCTTTAAAAATGTATAGAATGGACCATGCAGTTTCCTTGTTTCAGCTTCATTGTATGCATGCTTTGTCAGACGTATTGATGCTTCACCATTACTGAGACCTTCCTTACTTTTTTCTAGGAGACTGAAGGTCTCATCTGTGGTGGCATGGTAGCACTTGACCTCCCCCAGTCATAGAATAAGGTTCTACATTTTGACTTAAATTATTTTGTAGTTGAGTTTGGGATACCAATCAATACAAAAGTAATTAGACACTTTCAAATAACATGGACACAATGAATTTCGATGGCTCATGCGATCCCAATCCCGGTGGACGAATGGGATTTGGCTGGGTTATCAATTGGGATAAGAAGAAGTCTCCCACAGAAGGCAAGGATGAAAAACAGAGACATCCAGAAAACACGAATAACGTAGCAGAATACACTGCACTAAAAGAAGGTATCCTTCAGTACCTGAAACTTGGTGGAAAAGGTCCTCTGCAAGTATACGGCGACAGCAAGCTTGTCATCAGCCAGATATCAGGCAAGTGGAAGGTCAAGAACCAGAAACTTGCAGTCATCCACAAGCAAATAAATGAGATCATCAAAAAACACGATCTCAAGGTGAAATTCAACTGGGTGCCAAGGGAGGAGAACTCAATTGCAGATAGACTTGCAATGCCAAAAAACGCTTCCAAAACCACTCCTGTTAAACTGGAAGACAGAAAGTTCGTCACTGATGTAAATAGGGCCTCTATTTCCCCGCAACTTCGCCTGAGTATCAATAAGTTGAATACAAATCCCACACCCGGATTTAAAAACTTCGCCCAGCTACGTACCGGCGGCCTTGATACCTTTTCCAGAAAAAAGATGAATGAACTAAGCGAAGAAGCTGGAAAGAAAGCTGTGGAAATAGTCAAAAAAGAGTTTCCCAATAGCACTAAAGATCAGGAATCTGCGCTTCGATGGATGCTTAGAGGATTGAGCACTGATCTGGCTGTGAGAAAAGTCAAGGTGGATGTTGAGATCAGTAAGAAGCGTAATAAAAAGAAGTAAATTGAAAGAGGGAATAATCCCTCAATCTAACAAAATAAGCGTGTACTGGGATGGTATCTCATCGCTCAGAGGAAATGAGGGCAGCTCAATGCCAAGTTTTTCCAGTGTTTTATCCATTCTTATTCCAAGTCCCATGATACATGGCCTGCGAATAGTAGGCTGATGGCATGATCCTTGTGAGCCTGCACATGCAACGTCTGAGCAATCACTGTTAGCACACCACGTACACATGCCCGGAAAAGTACCAAGGGCCATGTTGTACCCAAGGCTCCACGCTAATTTTTCAAGCTCAATAGTCCCCGGCTGTATTATCTCCTTACGTTCCCTGATCACAGTTTTCAAAGTACTGACAAACTCTTCCTGAGTTTTACTATCCTCTGCCGGAACAACACTGTATTTTATGAAATTCTCACTCACTTCTCTTGAAAACACATTGCTGGATTCCCAGTGTATAAGCAAAGCCCACTCATATTCCGCAAGCATCCTCCGGAACTCATCAACAGTAGGTATGAACGGCGGACAAACCTGACTTCCATACCCATTGCAGCCAAATATGCACTTCAGAATGGTTCTGTTCTCCACCACAATATCCTCTGCGCGAAAAAGCTTGATACTGTTCGCGCCAAGAGTATCAGCTTCCGATTCAAATCTTGCGCAGTCTTTTTTTGGTATATTCATAATTTCAATTGGAAACTAATAGTTGATTTATTTATTGATTTGTGCCAGATAATTTTTGCTTGCTCTTAGATTAATAATAATATGTGATTTTGATCAGTTCCTATTAGCCATAATAAAGGAAGTGTAAACGATGGTGAAATCTTCATTTGTAATATTCATTTGTAGTCTTATAGGATAGCAGTTCCAAGCATCGATCATTTTTTGTTCTAATTATATTTTATCCTCTTTGGATATATCGCATTCATTGAGATATTGAAGAATTAGATCTTTATCTTTATCCTCGGCTTGCAAGCTTGTTCTACATTAATGATAAAGATGAACTATTTCCTTTTGTTCTGGACTTAAAAAGCATATTATGGGCTAATACACAAAGACACAATCTTCTTTGCTTTTTAAACAGTCCTATTGAGAGAAAAAATATTTTTCTCTATGAAATTTAATAGCAGCTTGAATTTTAAGTGCGTTGTATTTTTTGCTACTATTTGATTTTAAAATGCGATTTGCTTATATATGAGTATTTCATACCTATGAGCGGGGTAGAGGCAAGTTCTCTACATATTAGTTAAGAGCATGAGGTTGTGGAAGACCTCTTGCAACATGGGGGAAATAAAGTGAAACAATTAGATAAGTGCCCGGAGTGCAGCTCACATCTGCACGATGGTGAACATGTACAGATATGTGGTGAGTGTGGTTACTGGACAAGAAAAGGAACTGCAAGGTTAGATGCTATTGATTTATTTACTTGAGGTTGGATCATGAATAAAACAAAAGGTAATTCGTGTCCTCGCTGTAAATGCGAGCTTAAAAGACAGGTGCTTGGAATCAATAGGGTGTTTTATTGTCCGCTTTGTGGTAATATGACATCCGATGAGTTGGCATAATTGCTATACCCATCATCCTTTCTCTTTTTGTATTCAGTGAACACTGTACTCCTGCTTTTCTTTTAACTGTATCGTGATCAACATTCTCAGGAAGCCAGAATTTCTGTTCCACACATCGCCCTGAGATATTTGATTGAATCAAATCAATTCCTGCACGATGCAATTGACTTGTAAAGAACTATGCTATCAGTGAGTCCTTCGTTTCTCGATTAGTAATTCTTGAGGATTATGTTCCACTAATAAACCAACACAATGTAATATAATTTGTAAATTTTCAACTAGTATAAATATATTGTCACAATTCTAATGGAAAACAAAGTTAAAAAACGCTATCATGAGAGAGAAAAATGCTCCGGCCGGGATTCGAACCCGAGTTTTCAGCTCGAAAGGCTGGAATGATTGACCGGACTACACTACCGGAGCATTGCGATTTAATTTAGTAAAATTAAAGTATTGTTCAAAAACAGTGTGAGAGACTGAGGTGCTCCGGCCGGGATTCGAACCCGAGTTTTCAGCTCGAAAGGCTGGAATGATTGACCGGACTACACTACCGGAGCACATCGATTTTACTTTAATTGAACGACTCCAACATAACGCATATATTTAATAAAGGTTTCGCCTGGATCAGGCGGTTTCCTCTGTATTCTCTGCCTCGTTTCCGATATTCATGACCCAGAAAGTAAGCTTATCGCAGATTTCTGGCTGGCATGCATCCCTGCATCCTGCACATGGGGAGAAAATATCGCCTGCCATCAGAAGCTCAAAAGTAGGTTCTTTCTCTACTTTGATACTCAGACGGTACGTTCTTGCACCATTGGAAACAGCAGACTCTCGTGTGATCAGGTCATCATCCAAAATTTTGGACACAATTCTGGAGCACTTACGACTGTCGATCTCCAGAAGTTTCCAGAGCTCGTTTTGGAAAACGCCCTCTTTATGATCACGAATTACACCCAATGCATCTTCTTCAAGAGTCATGTTATTATCCATTAAAATATCAGTTTTCCATTGGTACAACAATTATGATATTGTTTCCGCGCAGAACCACAGAACCAAGGGAACGCAGACGTTCACCATCTGCCATCTCGACTGTATCTATCAAATGAAGATTCATATAGTCGTCAGCACTCTGTAAAGTACCTTCAAGAAGATGAAGGTCGCCTTTCATCTCAACCTGGACTTTAGATCCAATCAATTTCTGGACTTTCTTATTAGGGAACAAAACTAATCCTCACATCAATTATAGAAGAATGATCTAATAATAACACTAAATTGCCATATAAATTTACAGGCTAATTAAATTAGCTAATATCCTATTTATTATTAGCGATTTAACAGCCTTGATCTTTACACCTGAAAAATCACATATAACCCTGTATCTCAGTAGTATCCTGTACAGGTGCCTCAGCTTTTTTGACCACTCCCGGCCTTTTTATAGGTCCGAACTTTGATTCATATTCCTGTATATGCTGGGTCAGCCACTTTGAAAGCTCAACTGTCGCCAGCGGCGAAAGGATAACTTCTGATTCTATCTTTCTGCGAATCACCTGAAACTCGTCGCCCTTTGCCATAGGCAGTGGCTCATCATTATAGAAACCGATTCTGAAATCATACGGGCTATGGCCACCTACGGCACCAATAGAATATACCTGCTTGAAATCCTCCGGCTTGTAAATTTCTATCCTGGCCTTTCTCTTATCTTTAAATTCTACAGGTTTATCATCCATGATATTGATTCCTAAACAAATAATTTAACTCTAATGTGTAAACATCATTTTAAAGGGTTTGGGTTTTTGAAACCTGAAACTATAAATTTGAAACTTGAGATTTGAGATCGAACATTTATTAGCCAACAATATCCTTCCTGAGGCGACGTGCAGCAGAAGCAATATCCTTTTTAGAATACACCCTTGCGATCATCTCAACAGCATCCAGATTGCGCACAGCATTATCAAGATAGCCAAGAACATCACCAGGATATGCCGTCACACCATACCTATCTTCAAGCTTTCTCACAATACCAACAGGGTCATAGCCCTCAGCTCTCGTTGAGATCAGCTTTTCAGAGAACTTACGCTCGACACAACCACAATTCGGAGAATCTCTGCAACTACATGTCATAAAATCAGATGCGAACTCGAATATCTGGTCACGGAGCACAATATCCAGTTGCTCCAGGTTCTCCCCATCAAAAAGAATATCGATCGAAGCACCCTGGAAAACCCTCGATGGCATATTAATACCAAGTGATGCGGATATTCTTGCAGCATATTTAAAATATACCGAATCGAAGAACTCCAGATTGGAAATAATGGCTATTGGATCCTGGCCTACCATCACAGCATCCCTTATCAAAAAGGCCTTAGAGACAGAAAGGAAATTACCAGATGCAATTTTACCAAACTTTGTAAGCGATACCTCAGAACCTTTACGAGTCAAAAATTTATACCTTTCAAGTTTGGACAGCAAAAAATTGATACTATAGTCCACCAGCATATTAGAATGGATTCGCTTGAGATCAGCAAGCGATGAAGTCACTGCAGTAGTAGCAAGGACCTCCTCAAGCTTCTCATCCTCACCATAATCAACCTCTGTATGCTGCATCTCTCCCTTTAGCAATTTCAAGGCAACAGCATCCTCTGTGTCGCCTTTATCACTGGAATACTTCTTGTTCGGTACCGCAAGTAACACAACTTCACCACGGTCATGGTAATCCGGCCTTCCGGCACGTCCCAGCATCTGCAGGAAATCCTGCATATTCAGCCATTCAATACCCATTGCAAGTGATTCAAAAATAACCTGTGATGCAGGAAAATCAACGCCTGCTGCAAGTGCTGCTGTGGTAACTACAGCAGGAAGTTTACCTTTTCCAAAGCTAGCTTCCACCTTCTTACGCTCCTGGCTTGTAAGACCCGCATGATACGGGGCAGAATACATTGGAAGTGCTTCAGAAATGCGATGACAATTCCTTCTGGAATTAGTAAATATGATAGTTTGTCCTTTATGACCTTTAGATGAGACTTTCGCATATTCCTGCCTGACCAGCTTTGCCATAATCTTATTTTTCGAATACTCAGGACAAAGAATGAAATGCCTTTCAATTGGAACCGGTCTGTATTCATACTCAATTAGACTTGCCTGGAGTTGCTTTGCCCTGATCGTTGGTTCTGCGATTGTTGCTGAAAGGTATATGAATTGAGCATCAGGTGCAATATATTTCAGCCTTGCTATAACACCATCTAACCTATGACCACGTTCAGGGTCTTCAATAATATGGACCTCATCTATAACTATCGTGCCCACATGCCCCAACAGATCTGCATCCCCACTTCTAAGAATATAATCGAGACCCTCATAAGTACCTACAATAATATCGGAATCAAGAGTACGTCTCATTTTTTCAGTCTTTGAAGTTTTTATCCGGGCACTACCAACTCTTATAGAGGTCTGAATACCAATACCGGAATATCTCTTTGAGAACTGATCGTATTTCTGATTGGCAAGAGCAACAAGTGGAACCAAGTAAAGCATTTTCCCCTTTTTACGCAGTATATTCTCAACACCTGCGATCTCACCAATAAGTGTCTTACCTGTAGCTGTTACCGAAGTTACAAGCTGGTTCTGTCCCTTTAACAGACCACTTTCAATAGAAAGTGCCTGAACCGGAAGAAGAGTATCTGATTTTTGAAGTAAAATATTCTTGAACTTTTTAACCAGCGGAAGAGATTTTATCTTCTCTGCTGAAACTGTCGTGCTTGCCTCTATGGCATCAAAACGTGTTAATTCAGGATCAAGACCCTCAGGACTCAACATTCCTATTGTCCTGTCAAGATCCCTTGATTTTAACAGTGTTTCTTCAAGACGTTCGCACAGATCATCACTGTAATATGTCTGTGAGGTTCTGAATGTCCTGTGAAGTTCATCTATGGCACAGTCCTCGCATATCTTTTCATTATGATACTTGATAGATTTGCGATTCAGGAAATTAAATCTATAATTTAATAAACAAAAACGACATGCATTAACAACATCAGCACTCAACTGGAAATCCTGCAACATGTCCATAAAAGAAGAGCTTTGTTGCTGATCGCTACCTTTTGCAAGCATGATCCTGTCGGCGATCCTCAGAAGGTCGATCAATTCAGAAGGAGGGCGTAGTTCCTCGTTTCCATTTTTATCCACTCTGAATTTATGAGGCCTGACACCAGTTGGACTTTTCCTTATTTCCAATTCACCTACAAAAACAGGGATCTTTTTTTTGTCCCTTATAGGCATAATAATAAGTTTTGACCTTTCGGCACTTACAAGTATCCAGAGTGTCATTAATGCAGTCAGATAGTTTATTCATTATATATAGTATTGGTTTTTGAAAGAAAGGTTTAATAATATAAAAATCAATATAATAATGCATGAATAATGAGGGAAACGATGCTGACTGCAAATAATACAATTAAATCTGATAGTTACAATCAGAGAGCATCGGAAAGCAATACTGACAAATCTCTTTATGATAATCTGAAGAAGACATCGGAAAATAAAGATTATCAAGAACAAGATATGATTCACACAACAGGTATTGCAGTTCTTGACAGAACTCTTGGCGGAGGATTGCCGGCAGGCTCCCTTACATATTTTTCAGCTGATCCTCGTTCAATGTCTGAGATATTCATCTACCAGTTCACCCAATCCAGAAAAACATATTATTTTACCACAACAAGAAGACCAAAATATGTTTTTGAAGACATTGTAAGTGCTGGTTTTGATCCTTCAAACATTATTTTTGTTGATATCTACAGTGAATACTACTTTAGCTCACATGGAGATATGACTGAAAATGTCGGTAACGAATATGCCGATTCAAAGATAATAGAATTCACTGAATACAATATACGAAATATCGAAAATGATTCAAAAGGTGAAGACATCAATATAATTATTGACTCATTCTCTTTTTTCATGAATTTAAGCGTCAATCCGGGCATAATAAAACAGTTGACGAACCTGCTTTATGAAACTACAAAGAATTTGCAATGTCTCACATACTTCTACTGCATAAAAGGAGGGCAGCCCGAATTTATTGAAAATAGCATTATCTTCAATTCAGATGTCATTTTTGAAGCAAGTCTGGAAAGAGCATCGGATAAAGTAATCAGCACATTGTATATTCCGAAAATAAGAGGGATGATCCCAAGTGCAGAAATAATTAAATTCAAGATCGGAGAAGGTGTACAGATCGACACTTCAAGAGATATTGCTTGATATACCCTATTGATTCTTTTATAATTATTTCAGAGATAAGCATCTGATGTTGCCATCGAGCAATTGCATGAGCGCTTTTCTGGAATTTTGGAGATGGTATCAAAAAGAAGTTCAAAGAGCTTTTCCTGCGTATCATCAAGTGTTTCCAGCAACTCACTTACCGTTAACTTAGCATCATTGAAACCACATGCATTGTTGGTCACAGTACATATGGATGCATAGCAGAGGTTAAGTTCCTTGGCCAGGGCTACCTCTGGCAGACCGGTCATGCCCACAATATCTCCAAAATGACTCATCATCCTGATCTCGGCCCTGGATTCAAACCTGGGACCTTCGGTACAAACGTAAACAGCTTCTGAAAAACCAATATTTACTTTTTTCAGCGAAGCCTTTAATCCATCTTTTATTTCAGGACAATATGGTTCTGAAACATCAACATGTACAGTCTTTTTATCGTAAAATGTAGAAACACGGTTCTTTGTAAGATCCAGGAAATCATCGGCAAGCACAAAACTACCGATCGGATGATTTTTCATTGTCCCCACAGAATTAGTAGAAATAATACGTTTGATCCCAAGTTTTGAAACAGCACATATATTGGCACGATAGTTGATCATGTGAGGAGGAACATGCGTACCTCCATTTGTGTGTCTAGGTATAATAGCAACATTTTTGCCTCCCATCTCATAGACAGACACATTTACATTGCCAAAGTTAGTAGAAACATTTATATTCCCCATACATTCCGGGAAAAATGAATTTACACCGCCAATTATAGCAACACATAATTCAGGTATTTCCTCTAGTTTATTTTTGCATTCTGGCATTAGATACCCTCATTTATCACTTCTTTTTCTTTGCCTTCGTTTTTTCATCAGAAGATATCTTAATACCTGCAAGAGCAACTATTAAGGCAAATACTACTGAATACACAAAGTACTGCACTCCATTGCCTGACAAAGGACCGGTTATTACAGGATCTACGGATAAAAGGTATGTACTTGCACCCCAGAAAAGCAGACCAATAGAAGTTACAAAAAATCCTGGGACGATATAATTGACCGTAGGTTCTCCATTCTTACGACAATCCATTATCTTTCCTGCATCAGCAAGCAGAATAGCTCCGGTATATAGCCATACTGTTGAATTGACAAATACTGTCACAAGAGGAATCATTCCATAGTACCACATGCCTTCTTTCGTATAAAGCTCCCATATACTCACCAGGCCAAGTATAGTAGCAACCAGTGCAATTACAGCAGCTGTTGCATAGGTGAAAAAAGACATTCTTCCCGAATAAAAAGAATCTTTCACTTTTTCCCATAAGTAATTGATATTCTCGCCAAATCCTCTGTAAAGCATGTATATTCCAATTGCAGCGAGGATACCAATAATCGCTCCCTGAGGGTAATCGATCAGAAGGAAAAATGCATAGATCAATGATGCAAGACCAAGCGGGACAAAAAACGTTTGCGATATCTTAGGATCATTGAATGCATGCTTAATAATATAATAAGTACTCTCAAGGTTTGCGCTCTGCATAACAACAATACGCTTCACAGAATCTATCTTTATTCTTGATTGTACAATTGGCAAAAGACTTTCATCCTCTGCACCATCGGAAATAAAGATTGCAGACTCAGCATTGAATTTCTTTAGAAGTAAGTCAAGTTGGTTTGCAATTTTCTGATCAGAGATGATCCCAACGTTCTTATCACCTGCAAAAGTGATGATCTCAGCATCAACACCTTTGGCAGTGAGTTCATCAAATACCTTTACTCCACCAAATATTGTATTGGTATCAGAATCTTCAGGGTCAGCTGTTGCAAGCTTTACAGCAGCCTCTATGTTAGCCTTTCTTCCAATAAGAGGTGACCTGACATGAGCTTTTTCGCCAATGTCATCATCTCTGTCTATACAAATTATCAACTTTTCCATAAAACTCCAGTAAACATTTAATTGCAGAAAATATAAATAGATTCTGATAAAATCGCAATTCTGAAGGACTTAAAAAATAGAAGAAACAAACTCAGAACTGATCTGGAAATACCATATCAATGAGTCTGTTAGCCCATTCAAGCTTCTTCTTCTTGATAGATGTAACATTGTCATCAGCAAGATCAAAGCCTACCAATGTAATGCTAGCTGCATCGAATTGTTTTGCAATGAAAACACAGCGATCCCCATCACTGAATCCACCAAAGTTATAGACATTCTCCAGTGGAACTGACTGGGTACTTCCAACCATATCCTGCATAAGGGGAACATATTTTTCCATTTTTTCAATGTTATCCCCATGTGCATGGACAACCACTATGGAACCCATACTGTTAGCAAGTATTTCGTTATCCAGGTCTCCATCAAGATCTGTTACTATCAGATCAGGCACAACATCCTTTTCTATTAAAGCTGTTGTAGCAGCATCAGCAACCACGATCACGTAGTCATCGATATCTACAAGATCCAGATCATTTCTGAGACATGGAGCATTCCCACAAACCAGAACATCTTTTCCACTTATGAGTTCATCAAGAACAGAGACTTCTACAGAATTTGATCCATCCAACATTTTTGAAAGAATGATGGCAGCTTGCTCATCACCCTCTCTGCTAAAACCCATATCCTCAAGAATTTCTGAGTAAATGGGCTCCCATTCTTTAAAATCCATGATATCAGATCACACAGCAGAAATTCCGATGCTCATGGAAATACCTTCAACATCCCAGTCTTTCACAAGATCACCAGCAGCTTCTACATCAAGTGCGATCACCTGAACATCTGCCCTGACCTCTTTTGCAATGAATTGTTCGAAATCAAGAACCAGATCAAGAACTCTTTCATCATCAATTCTGATAAGAGCTTTTATTCCCTGATCGACCAGGAGGTTGAGTTCTTTCCTCATGTCCTGAACCCTGCGGATAACTTCTCTTGAGTAACCCTCGGATTCGATCTCACGACTAAGCTGTGCATCCACATAAATGACCCCTGCACTTGATTCTGCACTTGCGACCATTTCAGGTACAGTCTCTTCGAAATTGACCATTTCACTTGTGATGTTAACAGTTACGCCACCTGCGATCTCAGTTTCAAAATCACCACTCGCAAGAGCAGCTTTAAGTTCTTTCACATCAGCTTGCTTGATAGCAGCTATAACCTTTCCTGCGTCGGCCTTGAATACAGGACCAATAGCCCCGGGGTTAGGATTTGCTTCAGATCCAAGTTCATCCCATGATTCTCCGACACCAGTAAGAACAATATCCTTAGAATTGGTCTGGTCCATGAGAACTGACTTGAGACTTGAAACAGCTTCAGCAGCTTGCTGGTCAACTGGGCTGAGAACTATGCGGCTTACAGGCCACCTAAGTTTCCTGCCAACCTTCTGACGTGCATTGGATGCTGATTCCACGATCGATCTGACAAGCTTCATATGTGCTTCAAGCTCTGTATCAACAAGAGAGTCGTCAACTTCAGGCCAATCACACATATGTACAGATCCAGGTTCATTTTCATCGACATTTCTCACAAGGTTCTGATACATCTCTTCAGCAAGGTGTGGCATAAAAGGAGCAATGATCTTGGACAAGGTCACAAAAACATCGTAAAGTACACGATATACTGCCAGTTTATCCGGATCATCAGCCTCTACCCATGTCCTTGGGCGAATAAGCTGGATATACCATCGGGATAGATCTTCCAGAATGAATTGGTTTACAGATCTTAATGCTCTGTGCAATGTACACTTAGCCATGGCATCGCCCACGTCAACTATGAGTGACTGTGCTCTGGAAAGTATCCACTTGTCTTCTTCACGCAGGTGTGGTTTGACAGACTCAAGTGACACCTTTGTGGGATCGAACTTATCAAGAACCATATACGGTAATGGGAAACGATAAACATTCCAGAGAATATTTAATGTCCTGTTAATGTTTCCAAGTTCATCCTGGGCGAATTTCATATCATCCCAGGGAGCGCTTGAAGATAGAACAAAACTTCGTAGTGTGTCTGCACCGAACTTCTCTATTACATCGCCAGGTGCAACAACATTACCAAGACTCTTTGACATCTTCCTGCCTTTTTCGTCAAGAGTGAAACCATGCATGAGTACACTCTTGTAGGGAGCCTTCCCAAAAGCCACCATACTGGCACCAAGCTGTGAATAGAACCATCCACGCGTCTGGTCCTGTCCTTCTGCGATGAAGTCTGCAGGCCACCATTTATCAAAGTCTTCCTGTTGCTGTGGGAATCTGAGAGTTGCCCATGATGCCACAGCAGAATCAAACCATACATCGAATACATCTTCGACGCGTGACATCTTACTGCCACATTCACAATCGAGTTTTATGGCATCTACGTAAGGTCTGTGAAGCTCGATATCCTCGGATGCATTTGAGACCTCCGTAAGCTCATCTCTTGTTCCTACCACATGCATCTTGTCACAGCTGTCACATTTCCACACAGGAATTGGAATACCCCAATAACGCTGACGGGATACACACCAGTCACGTGCACCTTCCACCCAGTTCTTAAACCTTGCAGAACCTGCCCATTCAGGATACCAGGTTACTTTTTCGATCTCAGAGAGCATCTCTTCCTTGAGTTCGCCGATCTTTATGAACCACTGCTCTGTTGCAAGATAGATTATAGGTGTTTTGCAGCGCCAGCAGTGTCCATACCTGTGATCTACAGTGAACTCTGCAAGCAATAATCCGCGCTCATTGAGATCTTCAATAACGACCTTATTTGCTTCGCGGATATGCATACCTGCATACTCACCAGCTTCTTCGGTATAACTACCATCTGAACCTACAGGACAGAAGATAGGCAGATCATTCTTTACACCAACATCAAAATCGTCCATACCATGGCCAGGTGCAATATGTACGCAGCCAGTGTTCTCTGCAGTTACGTAATTTGCAAGATATACATTATGATCTATGGTTGCCTGTTTTGGTACTTTATCTGCAAGAGCATGCTCATATGCAAGACCTGCAAGATCTTCACCAAGCATTGTATCAAGCACTTCAAAGTCAGCATACCTTCCTTTTCTGAGGATATTATCAACAAGCTCAGAAGCTATTATCAGAACTTCTTCCTTTCCATCAGATGCAACAGCTTTGACCTTTGAATATTCAAATTCAGGATGTACTGCAACAGCAATGTTAGAAGGGATTGTCCATGGAGTTGTTGTCCAGATGATAATAAATGTATCTTCCTCATCCTTTACCTTGAACTTAACAAATATAGATGGATCAGTTCTGTCAGCATACTCTACTTCGGAATCTGCAATTGCAGTTTCGCAACGTGGACACCAGTTTACAACACGTTTACCCTGTTCAAGCAAGTCTTTCTCATATGCACGCTTGAGAGTCCACCATGCAGCTTCGATGTACTCATCACGAAGTGTCATGTAGGGGTCTTCCCAATTAAGCCATGCACCAAGATTCTTGAACTGCCCAGTCATATTATCTTTCTGCTTCAGGGCAAATTCTTTACATTTAGCAATAAAATTTTCAACACCATAAGCTTCAATATCCTTCTTTGAAGTGAAACCCAGTGCTTCCTCTACTTTTACTTCAATAGGCAGACCATGCATATCCCATCCGGCACGGTCGATCATATCATAGCCATTCATTGAGCGGTAGCGTAAAATGGAGTCCTTGAGAATTTTGTTCCATGCAGTACCAAGGTGAATGTGTCCGGTAGTATAAGGTGGACCATCTACGAAAAAGAACTTTTTAGCACCTTTCCTCTGTTCACGTACTTTAGCATACGCGTCTGTTTCATCCCAGAACTCATGAGTCTTTTTCTCAATAGTTTCCGGGTCATATTGATTAGTGATCTCCTCTATCATCTAAGGTTCTCCATTGTTAATTTTGATATGGGTATTGCTACTACAATATTTAATTTAAACGTATGGTATCCGTATAAGCTGATAATTCCATCTAAGTCATAATAATCCTGTATTTTACTGAGATCATGAGTGCTTTATCAGACATAACATTATATGTCAGCGAACCAATTATTCTTATTATCAACTTCAAAATCGACTTCTATTTTGAATCTATATGATCATGAAAATTGGGAGACAATCAAATGAATAAATATGCTATACCCGAAATATCTGAGAACGTATTCTGGGTTGGTTCAAAAGACTGGAACCGCCGCTTATTCGATGCATTGATACCACTGCCACAGGGAACTTCTTACAATGCATATTTTGTAAAGGGAGATAAGAAGACTGCACTTATAGATTCTGTCAATCCAGGTTTTGAAAAAGAACTGGAAGCTAAAATTGAACAGATAGGAAGTGTTGAGGAAATAGATTATCTCATCATGAATCATGCTGAACCTGATCATTCCGGCTCCATTCCCTACATAATGAACCTTGCACCTGAAATTGTACTTGTTACCACAGAAAAAGGTGCGAAGATGGCAACAATGTATCACAACATTCCTGAAGAGCGAATGATGATAGTCAAGCAGGATGATACTCTTGACCTTGGTGGAAAGACTCTTAGGTTCATAGAAGCACCGTGGCTCCACTGGCCTGAAACAATGTTCACATTCCTTGAAGAAGACAGAGTATTATTCTCATGTGATTTCTTTGGAGCACATACGGCTTTTGGATTCTATGATGATGAAGTCGAAGATCTCATTGGTATCGCAAAAAGATATTTTGGAGAAATAATGATGCCATTTAAAGGACTTGGCAAAAAAGGCTTGAAGAAGGCCATCGATCTCGACCCGCTCATGATCGCACCAAGCCACGGCCCAATATATCGAAATCCAGAAAGAATATTCGAAGCTTATATGACGTGGACCCACGGCAGAACAAAAGAGAAGGTAATCATTCTCTATGTAAGTATGTGGAACTCAACCGAAAACATGGTACAGACCATTGTTGAAACACTTACATCTGAAGGGATCGAGCTTTGCCTTTACAATCTCACAAATGCAGATATCGGCGATATAGCAAGAGAACTTGTAGACTCACGTGCCATTGTTGTAGGAACTCCTACATTGCTTGGAGGTATGCACCCTCTTGCATTACATGCCGTAAACCTTGCTAAATCCCTGCGTCCTCCTTTCAAATATGCTGTTGCTCTCAGTTCCTATGGATGGGGAGGCGGTGCAGTCAACCAGCTTCAGGGAATTTTGAAAAATACACAGCTTGAAATTGTAGGAGCAGTTGATGTCAAGGGACCATGTAATGAAGAAGACTTTGAAAATATCAGAGAACTTGGAATGGAGCTTGCCAGAAAAATAAAAGAGGATAAGGAATAGTTCCTCAACATTATTCACACAGATATCAGAATTAACAGATCAATTGGAGCCTAAAATATGACATCGGATTTAGAAAATTTATATAATGAAATGATGGATGAAGCTGTAGATGATACTGAAAAAGTATGTACATCCCTGATCTTTGAATTTGGAGCAAAGGTCAGTGAACTTATGACCCTTAAAGCAAATAACTTTGAGAAAGAAGGAAATGACCTTTTAATTGCAATTCCAAATATGGCAAGCCTTGAGTACCAGACAAGTGTTGAAGTTGCACACAGAAAGATGAAACTTGAATTATCAAAAAATCTGGTTGAAAAAGCACTTGAATCTCCTAATCCAACATTCTTCAGTAAAAACGTGATTGACAGACTTAAAGCTAAAGGATTAGATACAGACGACATAATGGAAATGAGAACCACGGAATTGAAAGAGAAGGGATTTACTCAAAGAGAAGTTGACGAGTTTATGGGAGTTAAGCTCACATAATAATGTCAATTATTCAACTCGCTTTCTTTTTCTCTATTTTTACTTTTCTTTTCGCAATCATAGCCTCTATTTTCAAATAAAGACAATAGTGATTGTTCTCAATAATCTAATTGTCCCGAATTAAAATTATTTAGATGCTGAAATACAACTAAAATAAAATGCAATTAGCTTAAATAAAAAAGGAAAGAAAATCAAACTTCTTTCACAACACGGAAACCAATATCATTTTTGCGACTTCCTTCGCCCATGTCATCCCTGTGTCCTGAGCGGCAGTTCTCAGCAGCATTGTCCCAGCTTCCACCACGGTAAACACGACGATCAACTCCACCTTCCCATACTCTGCTATCAGATGGTGCTCCCTGGTAATTGCTGTGATATTCATCCATCACCCATTCAGCAACGTTACCGTGGACATCATAAAGTCCCCATGCATTTGCTTCTTTCATACCAACTGGATGAGTCTTGTCTTCTGAGTTCTCAGTAAACCATGCATATTGGAATAGTTCAGCTTCCTCTGAGCCCCCGAATGAATATGCTGTATTGGTTCCAGCCCTTGCTGCATATTCCCATTCAGCCTCTGTTGGAAGCCTGTAACTATCCGTTTCTTCCATTTTATTGAGCTTATCCAGGAACCTGTTTGCATCTGACCAGGATACTTTGTCTACAGGATGATCGCTGCCTTTGAATTCAGATGGTTCGGTACCCATTACTGTCTTCCATTCTTCCTGTGTCACTTCATAAACACCAATGTAGAAGTCATTAGGAACTGTGACCTGGCGAGTAGGCCTTTCGTCTCTGTCACTGTACAGTTCATCCTCTGGAGAACCCATTATGAATTCACCGGATTCGATCATTACAAATTCCATGCCAATTGAATTGGTAATGGTACTGTCATCCACTTCTTCCCCTTCTTCGACAACTACTGTGCTTTCTTCTTCGACCACTGCCTCTTCAGAGTCAGCACAGCCACTGGAAAATACAGCAAGCATTAACATAACACATAGTATAGATATTTTCAATATATTTTTGGCCAAAAAATGCCCCCTTTGTAATTAATGATTATGTCATTTAATTAACAGTGTAATTTAAATGTTTTGTTATATCATAAAAAGAAGAGTAAAATCAAAAATGGATATAACAGAACAAAAATAGAATACAGAAATGATGTGGATAAACAGATTTTTTAGATCATTCTCCATCAAAGGCTATATTCTGGATATTTTCAAGTAATATATCCGAGAATACCAATTTTTCAATGGTTCTAGCAACATATTTCCTATTTTGGTGCTTTTGGATGTCTTCGTTTGTCCTGAGATCAGAATCGACCTGTATCCTTACAAGTGCGAATCGAAATGAATCTTCATCTGCTATCTGCAGATTAAAGAATGCTTCCAGATAATAAGGAAGCTTGTATGGCTGATCTATAACTTCACAAAGATAAAGTATTTCTTCCGGAATCTCAGAAAGTGAATCCTGAACATCCATGCTTCCTGTAAGCAGTTTTAGCGTATCAACTGAATAGTTTCTGCCATTGATGATCACAAACCGATCCATACAAGTATCCTCCGATCAATGTTTTTGTTGAAGAGCAGTCTTTTCAGCAAGTATCTCAGTTAGTATCTCTTTACACTTTTTCAGTTCAGATACTGTATTGATATTAAGTGCCAGCTCCTTACGATCAAGGATCAAGCTTTCATAATCCTGCTCATTATCAACATCTTTTCCATCTAATATATTTATTCCAGCAGGAACTATCAACCTGCCAGCCCAGTTGAAAACTGTATCAGGACGAATTCCAAGGCCTTTGCAAACAGTTATTGGCGAGAATACCGACATTGCCGGTTTTTGGCATTTATCATATTCACTGATTATATCTTCAATAATCTCTGGATTTAAAAGAGGAATATCCGCCATTAGTATAAGTACAGGATCATCGATCCCGGCACTTTTTACAGCGTGTATCATATCCCCCACATAATTCCCACCACCAGTCTGAATAACTTTGACCCGGCCTTCGTAGAGCGATTCTACAAAGTCACCGGTACTGGGAGTTGCCGGAGAAACAGCAACATAGATACTTCCTATAATCTCAGTATCTTCGAGAGCTTCAATTACATACGATATTAAGGGCTTTCCAAGGAGCTCAACCCTGGGTTTTTCACCCATACCAAGTCTGCTTCCAAAACCACCTGCCATTATTATAGCGTCCAAGGAAGACCTCCAAGGTCATACTTTAAAGCAAGAGTTATCACGATCAAAGAAATTATTCTGCCGATCTCATTAGAAGATCCTATTACATCACCATTGACTCCACCAAAGTGCCTTTTACTCACGTTCATCAAAATAAAAGTTGCAATAATGGAAGCAAGGAAAGCAAAGATACCCACCAGAGCCATATCCAGATAATAGAAAGCAAGTGCACAGGGCACTATACCCAATACAAAACCAGCGAGATACTTAGGTAGTGTAGTATTTTCCACAAGTATTGAACCCAGACCTTCATGAATAGATTTACCGAAGGCTGCAACGGTAAGCATTGACTGTTTTGCAGATATTTCCGCCACAAACATTGACAGGAGAACAATAAGTGCTATGCTTACCCCTGTATCTGCAGATGTGGCACTAGCCTCATCAAGGAGAGATAGCAAAGAAGAATACAGTGAAAGAATAATAAGGGATGCAAATGCAACTCCACCGATTCCAAGTGACATATCCTTGAGTGCCTTGACCTTCTTCTCAAGTGAACCATGAGCGGTCATACCATCCCCTATATCTGCAATTCCATCAAGATGGTTCAAGCCTGTAAGGTAGTATATGAAAACTATAGTAAGAACAGCAGTTAACTGGAAAGACAGTGCTGATGCCAGAACATAGGATACTAGCCCTATCATCAGACCAATCACAATTCCTACCAACATATGCAAATATGTCCTTTTGAAAAACTCATCCAGCCCCTCCATTGTGATTCCCACAGGAAT
This sequence comes from Methanosarcinaceae archaeon, assembly GCA_020055655.1. Classification (GTDB taxonomy): domain Archaea; phylum Halobacteriota; class Methanosarcinia; order Methanosarcinales; family Methanosarcinaceae; genus Methanolobus. The sequence continues at coordinate 21,623 of JAIPUR010000005.1, forward strand.
CGTTGAAAGGAAACCAAAACTTGAGCGAACTGCTAATAAAAATGCATTCATCTGGATATCACACCACCTTGATTGTTTAATTTTCAGATTTGCCTGAAGATGAGCGGGCTGCTTCAGCCATGGCCCTTGTGTACATATTTGCAGAAACTCCACCTATGAGTCCGCCAATAACATCATCCATGAAAGGTCCCAGAGTGGAAAGTAAACCTGGCTTTTTCTTGTCAAAACGGACAAACTCGAACATTCCTTTATCACCACTTATGTATTTTGAAATGCTCATCCCGATAACCTCATCAGCGATCAGGAATGTAAGATCCCTTTCATAAGAACTTTTACTTATATTTGGAAGAGTACCGGCCTTCCCTTCCCTTTCCAGCAGTATTCCAGAATAAACAAGCATGCAGAGATTTGGATCAGAAAGTGCTATGTCAAGTTCTTCAAGGAACCTTTCTTGTGCAAGTTCTCTTGTTTCGATACCAGGGTGAGGCGCATAAAGCTCCATAGCAGAGTCTACAAGCATGTCTATAGTTATCCCCTGATTGTCAAGTATCTCGACAATATCATGCATGATCTCACCTTCCAGCTCTTCTGCCTGACCTTTTTTACGATTTTCAGATTCAATGTCAGATAGTTTCATTCAAATCACTCTGCTTGTCAAATTTAAATTCAAATTTAAAGTTAAGTTAAGTTAAGTTAAGTTAAGTTGAGTTTAACCGATCAGATTAATGTTACATTATTAATAGAATAAATAACCACTGAATAGAATACGATAGCTAAAAAGGAAGCTACCATTATTATCCACGCAGTAAGCTTAATGTCTTCTGACACAGGGAGAGAGTAATCTTTCCCCAGTACATAGGCATTTGGTTTTTCGAGTTTGACCCCGAGAGCACCAGCAATGGAAGCCATTGGAAATCCGGAGTTTGGAGATGGTGTTTTGAGGCAGTCAGAGAAAGCACAGCTTAATGCCCTTGATGCACTCACATTTCTTCCGCTTTTAAAAAATATTTTTACAATCAAAGATGCAGCGGCTATAAAGAATATAGATATTCGGGCAGGTACCCAGTTGAAAAGATCATCCATTTTTGCTGAGAACCAACCTATATCAAGGTGTTTCTCATCCTTGTATCCAACCATGGAATCAAGTGTACTGACTGCCTTGAACATATAAGCTGCAATAAGACCAAAAGGACCGAATGCGGAATAGAAAAAAAGTGGCGTTAATATTCCATCAACATAATTCTCAGATACTGTCTCAATAATGGATGATGAAACATGCCCCTCATCAAGTTTTGAAGTATCCCTGCTAACATACATAGATAGGTTTTTTCTGGCATTGTCAATTTTACCGGAATCAAGTTCTTTTCCGACATCAACAGCGGCTTCGAACAGACAACGTACTGAAAATGTTGATTTAAGGAAATAGGCTGCCACAAGAATACGTATTATTTTAGGTATTGCATCTATACTAAAGAATAAAAGTACAATATATGCAATAGCCATTGCAAAGAATATAGTAGAGAGACCCAGAACTATTCCATATAACCTTCTGTTCTTTGCAGGTGCTTTTGCCTTAAATTTGGAGATCAGATTCCCCATCCATACAACCGGATGGATCGCAAATGGTGGTTCACTCAATAAAAGATCGTAAACATATGCTACAAAAAGAATAGATAGCAAGTCTGTGAGCCCAAGCTCTACAGGCACTATCATAGGTGTGTCTCCATGACATTTTTCCAGGCTTTTTCAAGACTTTCTTTACCTCTTCCTTCCTTTGTAAATATGGCAATGAGTCCGTCGACAACTTCCGGTTTGTGGATCACATTACAATAAAGGCAACTCCATACATGACCACCACTGGAACTATCTATCCACTGGCCACCTGTGCGTTCATCCTCACATGGGTAGAATGGGCAGAAACAGAATGTACAATCCTGATCCTCAAAGTGGCAACAATAGTAATCACATTCAAGATTGCTTCCCATCCTTCCACACTTTGCTGCATTCTCAAGATTGGTATCAAGATATATCTCTGCCTGTTCTCTGCCCCATTCGTAGATCACCTGCTTAATGGTAGCTACTACCTTTTCATTTTCAGCCCTTGTTCTGATAGCGATTCTAATAAAATTGTCACCAATTTCTTGGAAAGAATTACAATCGCGTATGAGAACTGCATGTGATGCCATACGCTCTGAAAGTTCAGTTGAATTCAATGACAGATCAGTGATATCAACAAATATGTAATTAACACTGCTCTCTATTGGTTTAAAACCCCGGCGAGATAGTTTTTCCATCAGGAAATACCTTTCTGTTTCAATGAACTTGCGGGATTCCACAAGGTAGCGGCTATTGACACCACCATCCATATTCAAAAGAGCAGTTGCTACTGTGTCAGCTATGCAACCAAGATTCCAGGAAAGTCTCGCGTTGTTGAGAACCTTTGCAAGTGATGAGTTAGCAATTCCGAATCCCATCCTTATCCCAGGAATAGCAAAAGACTTTGTCAGTGAGCGCTGTATGAAAAGATATTCGTTACCTTCAACCATATCCGCGGTGCTCTGTGAAGGATCAGCAAGTTCTATGAAAGCCTCATCAACGAAGAGGATGGTTTTGTGTAGTGCACATTTTTCTGCAAGACCTATGATCTGTTCCCTGCTCAAAAGTCTGCCTGTTGGATTATTAGGAGTACACACGAAAAGTATCTTAGCCTCATCAAGAAGCTCATTATCAAGTTCAAAGATGTCTTCCTGAAGCACATATTTTATATTCGCCCCAAGAACCTCACACTGAACTTCATACTCACTGAATGTGGGTTGTGGGATGAGCACTGTGTCACCGTCATTAATAGTACATTCTGCAACAAGACGGATTATCTCTGTGGAACCATTACCTGGTATTATATTATCAGCGGTAACGCCCATTTTAACAAATCTTGCAGCAGCTTCCCTGAAATCATTATAGCGATTATCAGGATATTGTTCCATTTTTTCCAGACCTTTATTTAAAAGGTCCTGCAGATCCATTCCGGTATAGGCATGATCAAATGGAGTTCCATAAGGATTCAAACTTGCACTTGCATCAAGAATCTCATCTTCTGGGATGGAATGTTCCTGAGCATTCTTTTTGATCAATCCACCATGTGATGGAGGATTCAGTTCTAAAAGGTGCTTTTTTACCGGAAGGGATGGTTTATGCTCTGACATGATAATCACAAAACTCTTGTTAATTAGATGTACGAAATATGTTCAACTTTTTTTAGAATCGGATATTTTTTCCAGATATGGTTCTATTACTCCAACCCATGCTCTATTAATATTTTTATCTGTGTCCCCTTCATGCATCAGCACATCGAGTACAGCTTCAGCATTATGAGCCTGGTGCAATATGTTACAGAACTCACAGCTCCAAACTTGTCCACCGGTTGCGCTCTCTATCCACATTCCACCTGTTCTTTCATCATCACATGGATAGAAAGGGCAGAAGCAAAAAGTACAATCCTGACCATGAAAATGACATGGATAGTAATCACAATTATTTCTGCTGGAAGCTTCATCACTTCCACCATGCTCAATTGTCTCTGCCAGTTTTTCCCGTGCTTCTTCTTTGCTATATTTAGCATAGACTTCATCGATCTTATGGAATAATTTGTCAAATTCATTACGTGGGCGGATAGATAACCTAAAATATCCTTTTTCACCATCGAAAAAGTCCTTGCAGTCACGTATCAAAAGACCGTGTTCAGCAAATCCGTCGTAAAGTTTTGACGAATCCATGAAATGGCCTTTCATGTCCACAAGAATATAATTTGCATTGCTCTCAACTGGTTCGAACCCGAATAATGAGGAAAGATGAGCCATAGTGTACTCTCTTTCTTCCTGGATGAATTTCCTTGAATCACGTAAATATTTGCTGTCGACACCACCTTCCATACTCAAAATGGAAGTTGCTATCTGTTCAGTGACAGCACCAATATTCCAGGAAAGACGCGCTGCATTTAGCACTTCGGATATTGTTAGGGATGTAATTCCATAAGAGAACCTTATACCTGGCATTGAAAATGTGTTTGTGATAGAGCGGATCACAAATAAGTAATTATTATTGTTTGTAAGGTCTGTGACTGTCTGAGTTGGATCATCGGATAGATCAATAAAAGACTCATCCACTATTAATAATGTTTGACATTTGTCACATTTTGAAATTAAGCTCTGAAGATTATTTTTTGTGAGCAATTTACCTGAAGGATTATTGGGATTGGTCAACAATATTGCTTTTATGTCCGCGAGATCATCTTCCGATAATGACAAAATATGTTCATCCCTTACTCTGGAAACATTGGCACCAAATGATTCACATATACGTATGTATTCCAGTGGACATGGAACTGAGACTATTAAATCATCTTCTTCATAAACAACACATTCCATAAGCAGACGGAGTATTTCACATGAACCGTTACCTGGCACTATATTTTCTGGTCCTGTACCATTCTTTAGAAATGAAGCTGCAGCTGCCTTTAACCCTGTGTAACGATTATCGGGATATTGCTCGAGTCTTGATACTGATTCTTTGAGTATCCTGTCGATATCAAGGTCGCTTTCGGTAATATCAAAGGGATTTCCAAGTGGATTCAGACTTTTGCTGAAATCAAGAATATCTGATTCGGGTAATTTTGACCCGGACAGAATTAGATCCAGCTGTCCACCATGATTACACGGAGATAAATCCTTTAGATGATGTTTGAAAGGACAAGGAGTGTTATCTTCAGTCACAATTATCAGCACAAGGTATGCACATCAGATATATTAATCTATTCAAGTTGAGTTGCGTACTCATCAAGATCATTAGTTAGGGCAAGAACAGATAAATTCATAAAAGGTAACAATCAATTCATCATAAGAACTTATAATAAGTCTATAGATCCATGGAGAGAATAAAATGGCAGATGAAATTGATTATGATATCATTGGCAATGATATGCAAATAGTTGAGATCGAGCTTGATCCGGGGGAATCAGTTAGAGCTGAAGCTGGTGCTATGATGTATATGGGACCAGGAATCAAAATGGATACTTCAACTGGTGGCGGATTACTCAAAGGCTTAAAAAGAGCAATTACGGGAGAAGGATTTTTCATAACCAGTTTCACACATGAAGGAAAGAATAAAGGATATGTAGCATTTGGTGCCCCATATCCCGGAAAGGTCATAGCTCTTGATCTTGGCAATCTTGGAGGAAGTTTTCTTTGTCAGAAAGATGCATTCCTATGTGCTGCAAAAGGAACAGAGGTCGACATTGCACTCACCAAAAAAATAGGTGCTGGCCTTTTTGGAGGCGAAGGTTTTATACTCCAGAGACTTTCCGGCGATGGAATGGCTTTTGTACATGCCGGTGGAACTATTATTAAAAAAGAACTTCAGTCTGGAGAAACGATCAGAGTAGATACCGGGTGTATTACTGCATTTTCAGAGAGTGTAAAGTATGATATTCAAATGGCCGGTGGCTTTAAGAATGCTCTCTTTGGTGGGGAGGGGCTGGTACTTGCAAATATGACCGGACCAGGTATCGTATATCTACAGAGTTTGCCATTTTCCCGCCTTGCTGACAGAATTGTGGCAGCTTCCAGCCATTACCAGAGAGGAGAATCTAATAACGAAGGTACTCTTGGATCACTCCTTGGTGGTGACAGATCTTTTTAGGCAGTATGTCTGAAAGCTGGATACTATAAAAAGAATGTAGGACAGGTTAATTCATGAGAGTACTTGCAATAGCAGATCCACACGGGAATTATTCCAGTATAAAAACACTACTTGAAATAGCCGGTAAGATAGATATGGTCATGATAGCTGGCGACATTACCAATTTTGGTCCTGACGAAAAAGCGAATGAACTTATAGACATGTTCGATCAAACCGTCATGGCGGTCCCTGGAAATTGTGATCATACAACCATATTGGAATTATTGGATAGATCACGTGCCATCAATCTGCACAATAATGTAACAAGTATTGACGGAATAAGCTTTGCAGGAATGGGAGGATCCAATCCCACACCATTTTGCACTCCTTTTGAAATAGAAGAAGAAGAACTTGATGAAGAGATATCGCGCCTCTTGATCAGAGCTGAAGATACAGGATATCCAATTGTCCTTTTGACGCATGCTCCTCCTCACAGTTTTCTGGACAATGTTGGTGATAATCACGTGGGATGTCACGCTTTTGCCAGCCATATGGATAAGGTAAAACTGATTATCTGTGGACACATACATGAAGCCAGAGGTATAATTAATAATTGTGGGACATTGATCGTTAATCCGGGAATGGCTTCCGAAGGATCAGCAGCTGTAATTGAGCTATTACGCTCAGGCAATGATCTGGAAGTGCATGCTGAACTTATTAAAGTTTAATAAGAAAATATTAAATCCCCAACGTCATAATTGAAAATAGGTGATATCATGAAATTGAAATTGTTTGCTGTGCTTTTTTTAATGATGGCCCTGATCGTATCCGGATGTGTGGATGAAGGAACAGAAGTCATTGAAGAAGAGAGTCCTGAGGATGTACAAGTAAATGAAACTCCAATGGAAGAGGAAAATCTAACAGAGGAAGAAGAGGATGTTGATGATGATAAGCTGAATATCATTGAATCTGAAGAACCAAGAATATATACAGTACGCCTTGAAAATTTCCTTGCTCAGCCAAGTAACCTTACCATAAATAAAGGTGACAGCATTGCATGGATCAACTTTAACAACCCAAAGAGATTATTTACAGTCGTAAGCAATGAGGGAGAATGGGATAACTTTACTCTTAATTACAGAAAGCAGTATGACCATACATTCAACGAAAGTGGAACATACACCTACTATATACTTGGCTTTGAAGAAAGAATGAAAGGAACCATTATTGTTAAATAAAACTTTATCTTCTGAGAAGCGGATGAATGTCAGAACTATAATAGAAGGTGAAACTGAAATCCTGGTTCCCGTGCACGAAGAGGGAGTTTCATTTCCCCCTTCTGCAGCACCTGTTTTTTACAATCCTGTCATGGAACTCAACCGAGACATCTCCGTGGCTGCAACAGCTGTTTTTGCCAGGAGGATATCAGAGAGATATGATAAGGACATTACTGACATCACATATCTTGATGCCTTGTCTGCTTCCGGAATCAGAGGGCTACGGATTGCTAATGAGGTAAAGATCAGTACAACTCTGAATGACTGGAGTGAGGATGCTCACAAACTTATTCTGGAAAACATCGAAAATCTTGGTTTGGAAAATGTAGAAGGAACCTGCAAGAATGCTAATTTAGCAATGTACAAGAGCAGGTATAATATAGTAGACCTCGACCCCTTTGGCACACCTGCACCTTTTTTAGCTGCAGCAGCCCGTTCTGCAGTTAATATGCTGGAAGTTACAGCAACTGATACTGCACCTTTATGTGGTGCACATTTGAATTCAGGTATACGTAAATACGCTGCAATACCTTTCAATAATGAATACCACAGCGAGATGGGGGTTCGCATTCTCTTGGGAAAGGTCGCAAGGGAACTTTCAGCCCACGATAAAGCAATGAATCCCCTTCTGTCTCATGCTACTCGCCACTATGTCCGCAGCTACCTTGAAATTAACAAAGGTGCTAAAAAAGCTGACAAAATGCTCAAAAACCTTGGATATATATCCCATTGTCAAAAATGTGGCCATAGAGAATTGTATTATGGAATTGTATCTCATATCAAAGAATCATGCACAATGTGTGATTCTAAAACAATTACTGCTGGTCCGCTCTGGCTTGGACAATTACATCAACCTGAATTCTGCCAGGAAGTTATAGAAGAGATCGAGAGCAGAGAGCTCGGTACAAAAGAACATGCTATCAAAATTATTGATGTTTGCATGAATGAATTAGATATTCCTACTTTTTATGACCAGCATATAATATGTAGAAAACTTGGAGTATCAGCTTCTTTAATCACTACTCTCGTTGAAGCCCTAAAGCAGAATGGGTTTTTAGCTTCAAGAACACATTTCAGTGGAACTTCGTTCAAAACGGATGCAAATATAGCTGAAATTGAGAAAATCATTCTTGATATCCGATAAGCATATATACTATTTTAATACATTGATATAAAGATTAATATATAATATATTATCTAATTATACATAGATAATTTAACCAGTTCTATATTTTAGAACAAAGGGGATATTTGATGACAAAGGAATATGCGGAACAACTGTTCTTACAGGAAAAACCTGCACTTGCGCTTCTTGCCATATGGTCATTACAGAAAACTTATGCCTCTATCATTACTAAAGAGATAAATTCGACTTTTGCGCATACTACTAAAATTCTCATCAAAATGGAAGAGCATGGACTTGTTAATTTCTCACTTGAAGGCAGAGTAAAGTATGTTGAATTGACAGAACATGGTTACAGGGTTGTAGATGCACTGAAATCACTTATTATTGCTCTGGAAGGAGAGGATCCTGAAGACTTTATTAATGGTCATAACTCAGAAGAAAGCCTGCAAGATGGCAATAATGGACAAACAGCTATAGCTGAAAAGGTAGACAAATTGCATTCCACAATAAGTTCCATATATGAGGATAATACAAACAATGATAGTGAAACCATCAAGCGCAAAATAGGTCCTTTCAGCCGAGAGATCCAGTTATTGCTCAATGATATAAACGGGTTAGATGTTCTTGATGATTCTATATTGAATAGATTTACTGAGATACAAGATATATTCGATAATGTTATGAACTCATAAGATATCCTGTGATATGATGGTCGAGACACAATTATTGATAAAGATCTACGGTAGTAAAGAGCGTGCAACACATTCTGCTGAGATTCTAATTGAAAATGAGTTAAAAGAACTTGAAGCAGCGGCTGAGGTTTCTACATCAAAAGATGATTGGCTCACGCTTAAAATTGAAGGTGAAGATGCAGAATTCGCATCTAACTTCCTTGTACAGAAGTATGGAGCACCTACAACAAGAACTAAAAATGGTAGTGTTCACAAAGGTTTTATACACAAGATCGAAGAAGACAGGATAGAGGTTGATATTGGGATGCTCGTAACAATTCCAAAGTCTGACCTGAACTTTTTTGGTGCCGGAAATGCACAGCAAATAGCATCACGCTTTGGGATGATCAGGTACCTTCCTGTTGAGATCGAGATGAGTGATGCAGGTGAATTAAAAGCAAGATTTACCAAGAAACAGGCTGATGCTTTCTGGGAATTAAAAAAATCAAAGCTTGACCATGTTGTCGCAAACTCAGTAACAAAATCAGAGCTTAAAGCAGCAATAAAGAAAACAAAACATGGAAAAGATATTTACGGAATCGAGCGCCTTGGTCTTATGGAGCATATGATCACATGCCGTGAAGGAACAGATGGACCCGGCATCGTAGCTGCCATCGGAAAATATCTTAATGGTGATTTGGCTGTGATTAAAGCAAATTGATCCCCTTTTTCTAATTCTTTTATTTATTAAAGCATTTTCAAGATCATTTCATTATGAAAATACAGGAATTACAGCCAGAATCACAGCTTCCAACTATCTGCATATTACATTCATTGCCAAATTTATCGCGGAATACACCCTCAAATACGCCCTGTGCGAAAGAGCACAGAGTCTTTCCTTCAATAGGGATCGATCGGCAATCAAAAAAATCGTGAACTGCAATCTTTAAAGGTTCATTTTCAATTATTGAGAAGCTGCCTATATCATGCTCATCCCAGAAGGCGATCATTTCTTTGAACAGATCATCCCTGTTAGTAGAAACAAGATTCTTTGAGAGGCTATTTCCTACATCCCGGCCAATATTTCGCATTATAGGATCACAATTTATCCCATGCGCACGAAAACCATATTGCACTGCATGGAAAATACATTTCAGGCATCCATACTTCCCAACGTCACCAGAGGACATAACATCAAGCATTTCCATGTAGCTTCTGACACCTGGCTCCTGGGAACATGCTACATAGTGACATTTCAATGAATATATCTTCTTGCGTTTATCATTAGAATCTACCATTTCTTCAAGAAGATTAGAAGTTTTAAGGTCTTTAAGGTGAACAGAAATAGTGGCTTTTGCTTTTTCAGTATGTTTTACAATCTCATCAAAAGATTTGGGACCGGATTTTAGAAATTCCAGAATCCCTACCTTAACAAGACCATTTAACGCAATGAATCCTGCGTCAGTTGAAAAAATTGAGGTACTATCTCCGTTATTCATGTAGTTTCTAATTAAAAAACAATGTATATAAATGTTCGCTGTGCAACGAATGAATCCATCGTAAAACAACACAGTCATAAATAATAAACATGTAAAGAAGCAAAGATAGAACATGGTTAAAATTGTTGTCGTACCAATTGATAAAGCAGAAAGAATAAGGTCAAGTCTTCTGGAAAAAGGACTCCTCGATCTTGAAAGGAAGATAAAGGCAAAAGAGAATGATGGAACTAATGTTACTACTTTTCTTGAAATACCAGTTACATCTGAAGTAGAAGGTATGGAAACGCTTGAACAGCCTGAACCTGAATACTACAGGAAGCAAATGTCTCTCAGAGAAAGGATTGAGGATGAGCTGCAAGATTATTATTCAGGACCTATTCCACCAGGATGGCAGATAATTGGAAAGATAATTGTTGTTAGTATTGATGAAAGCTCGAATCCTATCAAGGAACTTATTGCAAGAAAACTGCTTGAAATATACCCACAATGCAATACCGTTGTACGTGACATGGGGGTAGAAGGACAATTCAGAAAGCCTAAGAGAGAGATTATAATAGGCACACAGACAGAAACTATCAATAAAGAGAATAACTGCTTATTTAAACTCGATGTCACAAAAGTGATGTTCTCGAAAGGAAATCTCTATGAAAAAAAACTTATGAGCAACATTGGTTCAGACGAATTAATAATTGACATGTTTGCAGGCATAGGATACTTCTCCATCCCAATTGCAGTACATGCAAAACCTAAGAAGATCTATTCCATTGAATTAAATCCTGAATCTTATACATACCTGAAAGAAAATATCAGACTGAATCAAGTTGAGGATATCATCGAAGCACTAAATGGTGATTGTGCATTGATTACTCCAAAAGCTGTTGCAGACAGAGTACTAATGGGATATGTAGGAACCACACATCACTATCTTAAACAGGCAATCCAGGCTTTAAAACCAAGTGGAGGAATGCTACATTACCACGAAACAACTCCTGAGCAGCTATTATTTGAAAGGCCCATAGACCGCATAAAGGATGTAGCTATGAAAGAAGGAAAAAAAGTGGAAATAAGGGAATGTCGCAAAGTGAAAAAATATTCACCTGGCGTCTGGCATATTGTTGTTGATGCCTGGATATACTGAGTGGACAAGAGTAACAAACAATTCAGATCTCTTTTAGTTCATTTGTCAGATCTGAGTCAATAATATAATCGAAATCAATTACTTCAAGCCAGTTCTCACTTAGTAACATTGACTGGAAACAAACACCGATTATCAATTTATTCTCAGAATCACCTAATACCTCATCAACCACTTCTTTCATGACCTGAGGTTCAAGACCGATCTTTGGCATCGAAACACCACCAAGAAGAATAACCGTATCCGCATTGATAAGAGATTTTCTGTCTTCTAACTGCATCCCATGTTCTGTAGGAACAATTAACTTTGCATCATCCAATTGTTCACCAGGAACAAAGAACATTTCCTTATCAGTATTCCTTAATACAAAAGCCAATAGTTCTGCAAATGGAGTACAAAAACCTGCTGAACCGAAAAACACAATGGTCTTTGAATCTGTTGTTATTTTTCTAAAATCATTAAGCTGTCCGCCAATTCCCTTAGAAGTATTCAATACTTCCATCTAAGCACCTCTTTAAAAATAAGTTAGTACAACCAGAGTTGTACTGAAATAAAAAAAATTATTTATACTTCCTTTACGCCAAATGACTCGCGCAGGATACCAGTGTTAATCCTTCCGCTAGTATATGTTTTTTGGTCTGCAAGGTTGTTGATGGTGATCTTTGCTGGTGCAAACATTCCTGCATCTACTTTAAAGAAGTCAAATCCTGCTTCTTTGAAGGTTGTGAAGAATGGCTTACCATAATCTCTTGAAGTTGTTGATGGTACTTTACTAATAAAGTCAGGAAGCGCTTCAGAATCCTTGTAATCTACTGTGTAGTAGGTCTCACCACAGTAAATGACACAGTCATTTGTGGAACCCATGCACTTTGTATCGTCTCCGACAATCGGTGCAATCGGTGCAACACCAAACGCGCTCTTGATAGTGTTAATATCAAAACCTATAGATTCCATCTTGTGAATACCAGTCTCTACAACACGAGCTGAGATCTGGACACTACCTGCAATAGATGCTGTTGGTGCAACTGCGATGTAAACATTTTCAGAGTCGATACTGCAGTGCTTTGCAATATAGTCCACAACTTCTTCATTTGGAAGTTCACTGGATTCCATAACAAGCACAGCTGCCTCAAAATCATCCTTGTATTCTATTTCTTCATAGAGTTCTTTTGGTTTAAGACCAAGTGCCCTTGCAGGACCTGAGCCCATTCCAAAGTATTTACCTACTGAAATTCTCCAGCCAGCATACTGAGATGCCATGCATGCAATTGTAGGATAGTCAGTTGAGATCTGGATAGCAGGTACTGGCAATCCATCGAGATCGAACTTTGTATAAGTTACTTCGGCAAGATCTGCAAGACACAGACGTGAAAGGTAAATACCTGCATCGTACCCACCGTCCATATTGACACCACAATCAATGATAGTGGCACCATTTTTAAGCTCAGTGGACTCTACCTTAAGGTCTTCTTCCCAGTCAAGCATCTCATCAATAATTGCAAGTCCTTTTTCGTTAACACTTATCACGTATTATCACCCTTATATGTCGATTGCCTGTCATTGGGTAGATAGACATATATAGGTTTCGAAAATCACAGCCATTATTCTCTGGCTACTGAGCTTTTTTCAAGGTCAGCCAGAAAATACTACCCTTACCTTCGGGATTGTCAGTTACTCCAATAAGGCCACCGTGCAGATCCATGATACGTTTAACAATAGCAAGACCAATGCCCGTTCCGCAAATATTTTCCTTGTGAACACGTTTAAATCGTTCAAAAACAGCATTTTTATCCTTATCAGCGATACCCTCACCCTGATCGATAACACTAACCTTCCAATACTCCCCTATGTCATCAATACTTAATTTAATGGTACTGTTTTCAGATCCATATTTTACAGCATTTGAAATAAGATTAGTAAATACTCTTTCTACCATGGGATTGGCATGAGCAAAATATGAATCTTCAAACAATAATTCATAATTCATGTTCTTTTCAGTCATATCCATTGAGAAATTAGTTACTGAATTAGTTATTAATGATGAGATATTAATTTTTACAAAGCTAATATCCTCGACCGATTCTAGCTTAGCAAGTTGAGAAGCTCCTTCTATAAGATCGATCAACTTCGCATTTGATAGCTTTATGTTTTCTAGTATTCGCAGTTTTTTCTCATCTTCCTCAATATCCTCCAGCATTTCGACAAAGGATTGGACAATACTTGCAGGATTTAAAAGATCGTGACGCATAATGTCCGTAAATAGATCTTTAAGTTCATTTGAATTCTCTAATTGCCGGGCATAATCCTGCAACTTAGATTCTGCCACTTTTCTCTGAGTAATGTCTTCTCCTGATATCAAAATACCAGCTATACCACCATCATCTCCACCTAATAGAGAATCATACCAATTAAAGAGTCGTTCTTCACCATCGCTTATAATAATAGGATATTCATAATTCTCATGTTGTTTAGCACGACCACTTAAAAGATCATTGTAGCCTCTTCTGATATGACTTGAATAGCTTGCAGGGATAAAGGAATCCACCCAGCTCGTATTAATAATACGCTTATATTCATATCCAATCATTTCCAGTCCTTTTTTATTAATATGGATAAGATTGTAATTATTATCCAGTACCGCCACAAGTGCCCCTACACAATCAAGATAATCATATGCTTTATTGCGGTCCAGAAGGAGAGTATCATGCTTTTCCTTAATTCTTAAAAGAGATGTGATCTTCTTTTCAAGATTGAACTTACTCACAGGTTTATTTAGAAAATCATCTGCTCCTGCCTCAATTCCACGTATGTGATCTTCACGGGAGCTTAAAGCAGTGATCATGATAATTGGAATGAAATCCATCTGATAATCCTGCCTGATAACCCGACATACCTCGCATCCATTCATATCAGGCATCATAACATCAAGCAATACTATATCAGGAACTTCATTTTTGATTATATTTAATGCATCTGCACCATTATAAGCTGTAAGAACATCATATTCATCTTCAAGATATGCGCGCATAAGCTCAACGTTAAGTAACTCATCGTCAACAACCAATATCCTATGCTTAATTTCCGATACCATACATATCACTTATACATACAATAAATACCAATATATATTTACCCTTTTATCATAAAGGCAGAAATATAATTCTCCATCAGAGAACATTTAGCTGATCATCATCAGCAATGAGTACTTTATGTCGAACAAAAAATCCCATACAGCAAATATACAACTTATTTTATATAAAAAGATTGATAGAAACTTTTATCCATTATCGCTTTTAAAGCGGAATAAGAATCTATAATTAATCAGTAAAGGCAGTCATAAGCGTAAATTTACTTTAAACATCTGATTCAAATTATTGAGAATGATATGTTTAAGTATATTTATTAAATATATAGTAATCATGATTCACGTTACACAAGAAAAATACAGTATAAACTGTCTAAATTGTCTATACAGGAAATCGATTGATCTATTCACAAAATGTGCAGGCGTCCCTGGAAGAAACAAAGCAGGGATATCGTATTACTGCGGACATCCCGAAAATTGTAATCCAGTCCCCATAATATCAAAAGAAACAGCAGTACTTGATAGTTGCCCTGTTTTCAATGAAACCATATAATGATGAAATAGTAGTAATCTGCAATTCAAACTGTTAAATACAAAAAAGGACGAGACTGTCAGCGAGGCGTGAATTGGCCTTTGCAAAGGTTGGTGGTATTTACAACGGATTCAGAAATGTGGTTGAACATTTATAAATTCACGCCTCAAATTATACATAATTATAGGTATATTTAAATTTTTTTAAATGAACTTATGTTTTTAGACAGTTGGGGCAAAGTAATGTCAAGTTCAAGTTTCCTTTTATTGATTCTTTTTCAGACCACTTAGTCCAATCTCAGTTTGATCTGCCTGAAAAACAATCTCATGTATTTAGCTTACGGCCAAGATCAAATCTTTTTTGACTAAATAATCTTCACCGACTGCTTTTTCACGGCATAATATGATTTATTTCGATACACAAAATATGCCAGAACAAATAAAGTTATATTGATTTATTCAATGAATTTCAAAAATATTAAATACCATAATAAACATTGTAAAAATCAGAGGCGAAGTGGGATAAAACAATACAACCTGTATAACCAACCATAATACTGTGAGTGGTTCCTCTGCATTTTAGACATAACATAACTGGCTTCGCCTCGCCTCCAAACAATTTTAAAACATCCATATATATCCACATAAATATCAAAAGATAAAACCAGCTATTGATTAATTGGCTATGTAGAAAACCTACTTTAGATTTTATTTTAGCATAACAATTTAAAATGTATTAACCCCTGAGTATTACTTACCACAATAAAAGAAAAAGGGAATCATTGTGTTTGTTCCAGATTTTTTAGCCGGCATTCACTTTACAAACTTATTATTGGAATTAAGTCCGTATCTTTTCATAGATTGCCAAATTAGAGGTAAAAAAAGTACTGGAATCAGTAAAAGAAGTCAAATTCAAGATATTGATATATAGCCTTGAAAAATACTTCAAGGTTATATTTATCATCCAAATGAGGAAATCTGTAGAGACGATTTATTCTAAATTGAAACCTATAGGCATTGTGAAAGTGAATTTAGTTCCTTTCCCAAGCTCACTTTCAACCCAGATTTCCCCTCCATGTGCCTCAATATATTTTTTTGCAATTGAAAGCCCTAATCCGGCTCCCCCTTGTCTACGTACAAGGTGTGGCTCAATTTGAACAAATGGATCAAATATTCCATCTATGTTTTCTTTTGAAATTCCTATTCCAGTATCCTCAACAAATACTTGAAGCATCTCACCACTAAGCTTAGCATTGATTTCTATAAAACCATTGTCTGGTGTGAACTTGATAGAGTTTCTTATAAGATTATAGAGAATCTGTTTGAATTTGGTTTTATCTGCTTTGATATCTTCAACTTGCAGTTCGATATTGGCATTAATAACGATCTCTTTTTTTAGTGCAATAGGTTTTAGCGTATATATTAATTCATTAATTGTATCATAAACAGAGAATGATTCATATTGAAGATTAAATGCATTGGATTCAAACGTTGAGATGTCAAGTATCTCGTTGACTATATTTAGAAGATGTTTACCACTATTCAATACAGTATTTACATATTTCTTCTGTTTTTCGTTCAGGCTTCCAAACCCCTTATCAAGCAAGAGATCAGAAAAACCGATAATAGAATTTAATGGTGTCCTCAGCTCATGACTCACAATACCTAAAAACTCAGTCTTGGCTCGGTTGGCGACTTCAGCTTCGGTTTTTGCCTGAATTATTTTTTGCTCATATTCCTTACGATCAGTGATATCTCTTCCAACACCAAGTATACCAATAAGTTTGCCATTATCATCATACATTGGTTTTTTAATCGTTTCAATTATTTCACTATGTCCATCATCAGCAAATGTAATTTTTTCTTCATTTATTGTAAATGTGTTAGATTCAAGAGCTTTTTTGTCCATCTGGGTAAACATATTAGCTCGATCTTCATCCAAAAAATCATAATCAGTCTTTCCGATTATCTTTTTCTCTTTTGCACCAAAAAACCTTTCAAATTTAGAATTGCAGCTAATATACATTCCATCAGGATCTTTCAACCAGATCAAGTCAGGAATTGTATCAATTAGAGTTCGTAGATGTGTTTCACTTTTTTGAAGAGCTTTTTGTGAAAGAATCATCTTTGTAATATCACGAGCAGATCCATAGATTAATTCATCGTACACAAATAGCTTCCATTCAAGATAAAAAAATGATTGACTTTTACTAAAATATCTATTAATAAAAGATGTAGACAGTTTACTGGACAAAGACAAAAGTTTTTCTTCAGTTTCTTTTTTGTCATCCGGATGAACAAAATGAAGATAATTTTTTTCTTTTAAATCATCAATTTCAAATCCAAGAACATTATACCATGCATTATTCAAGCTGAGGAAATTTCCATCAAAATCAATTATAAACAAAAGATCAAAAGTATTATTAAAATAATTGTTAAATTCATTTGTTTTTTTAACTAATTTAATCTCAGCTTTTTCTTTGTCCAATAAGTATTTCTTTTTTTCAAGAACTTCTTTCACTGCAAATGGTAATCTGGCAATATGTTCTTTAATAACATAGTCTGAGGATCCTGCTTTCATACATTCAACGGCTGTTTCCTCATTCATTGATCCAGTAAAAATGATGAACGGAATTTTTGAGTCATTTGCTAAAGATAAACTTAGTGCTTCCATCCCATCAAATGTTGGTAGGGCGTAATCTGAAATGATCAAATCGGGTTTGAAGTTTTTTAATTCTGACAAAAAATCATTTTTAGTTTCAACGATAGATGCATCAAACTCAAGGCCACTATTTTTTAATTCTCTTATGGCAATTTCTGCATCATATGGAATGTCTTCAAGAAAAAGTATGCGTAAATTTCCCTTTTCTTCCATATTCACCTCAGTCTAGACTTGGTTTAAAAGTAACCAATAAAGTCCTAAATCTCTAACAGCTTCCACGAATTTATTAAAGTCAACGGGTTTTACAATATAACTATTAGCTCCTAGGTTATAACTTTCAACAATGTCTGATTCTTCCTTTGATGAAGTTAGCATTACTACAGGAATTTTTTTAGTAACTGGATCTGTTTTGATAGCTTTTAAAACTTCTAATCCATTTATCTTAGGAAGTTTTAAATCTAAAAGAATAACTTTTATTTTTTTACACATTCCTCTTTCATTATATTCACCACGACAAAAAATAAAATCAAGTGCTTCTTCGCCATCATCCAGTACCTTTATTGGATTATATATATTATTTTTTTTAAATGCGCGTAATGCCAGTTCAGCATCGTAAGGATTATCTTCTACAAGTAAAATCTCAATTTCATCATCTTCTTCCATAAGTACTCACCTTTCAGGCATTGAAAAATAAAATTTTGAACCTTTATTAATTTTTCCTTCAGCCCAAACTTCTCCCCCATGACGGTGGATAATTTGCTGAACAATTGCCAATCCAACACCTGTTCCTTCAAATTCATCTGTACGGTGCAACCTCTGGAAAATACCAAAAAGTTTCTCAGCATATTTTGCATTAAAACCTACTCCATTGTCTTTCACATAATATACATTCTTTCCATTTTCGGAATAATTTCCCACTTCAATTATTCTTTCATCTTTCGGCATAGTATATTTTAGTGCATTCGACAGTAAATTGCTCCAAACTTTCTTTATAAGCACTGAATCACCATAACACTGAGGAAGAGATGAGATCGATAAATCAAATGTATCTTTTTGATCATGTGTCGCAATTTCTTCATAAACAGAATAAACCATCGATTCCATATCAATAGTTGAATAACGAAGTTCGATCCTTGTAACTTTTGACATGGACAATATATCTTTAATAAGCTGATCCATCTTTTGAGAATTTTCTCTGACAACATTCAATAGTCTTATACCTTCATCATCAAGTTTATTGGCATAGTCTTCTACAACTATTTGGGAGTAAGCATCAATTGCACGTAATGGTGCACGAAGATCGTGTGACACTGAATATGCGAATGATTCCAGCTCTTTGTTAGTATTCTCTAATTGTGATGTACGCTCTTTGACACGTTCCTCAAGTTCAATTGAATTTTGTTGAATTTGTGTGTTCAGTTCCGACTGGTGAACAGCTATAGCAAGCTGAGTGGCAACTTCATATACAATTTCGTGGCATTCCTTGCTGAAGAAGTTAATTTCGGAAGAAGCCAAGTTCAGAACACCAATCAATTTATTTTCTACAATAAGCGGCACACTCAGAGCTGAGCGCATTCCCTCCTTAATTAGCAATTTTGCTAAGGGAGAAGATGGTTCTTTCACTTCCCGCAAATCAGAGATGAGCAATGATTCGCCTCTTTCCAACTTCTCAATATTTAGGTTCTGGCTTAATTTTAAATGTGTGCCTTTTTTTATCTGAGAATCATAGCTTGATTCAACAGCAAAAACAAGCATATCGTTATTTTCGCTGTCTAGTAACATTAAACGTGCAAAGGGACAGGATACCAATTTGCGCAAACGTTTCAACACATTGTCTGCGATCTGTTCAGTGGAAAAAGAAGATATGATACTTTTATCAATTTCATGCAACATGTTAAAGCGTTCATTATACTGCCTTATTTTTAATTCAGCTTGTTTGCGCTTAGTAAGATCCACAATTACTGCAATCGCATATTTTACAGAATCAAATTCATCCCTTACAACCCTAGAATATAATTTTACCCATACAATGCTACCATTTTTGTGAATATACCTTTTTTCTATTTCAAATTTGTCTGTTATTCCTGAGAACACATCTTTAATGCATTGCTCAGCAAGATAAATATCATCATGATGTGTTATGGTTTTAAAATCTAGATTTAATAGCTCATTTTCCGAATAACCTATAATTTCGCAGAAACGGGAATTGATTTTTAGGAACTGTCCCCCTGGAGAGACTTGAGCAATACCAACTGCTGCTTGTTCAAAAAGGCTCTTGAAAAGCTTTTCACTCATTTTTAGTTCATCTTCAGCTTGTTTGCGCCTAGTAATATCCTGAACAGTGGAAATCATTAGATTCTGTTTATAAATAGGTATATTCTTTGCTGAAATAATTCTTTTCTCACCATTTTTTGATATGATCTCAAGGCTATCCCACTGCATTCTACCTATGTCGCCTGATCCTATATCCTCCATTATCCCTTCTTGAACCTGCTTTCTATAAACTGGATCTGGATAAACGTGCTTGAAAAAAGAATCAATATCTGTTATTATTTCACTTGGCCACCCATATATATTTTCGAATTCCTTGTTCATATATGAAGCAGAACCTTCATCTATGTAGTTCACTGCAAGACCAATAGGAAGATTATCCAGAATTGTTTCAATGAATTCATTTTTCTTTTTAACATCTTCTTTAGATTCTATGATTAATCCATGTAAAATATCTATTTCTTTTATTTTTGGTTCTAAGTATGAATAGAAATATACTCCAGAGGCCATAACAAAAAACCAACCTTTGTAGGTTTGGAGCCTCGAATTGAGCACAATATCTGAAAAAAACCATTGCAAAAACTGATCTGAAAATAGAATCCAAATGCAGGCTACAACAATATAGAGAACTATAATTCTCTGTATTTGTGTTATTTGAATTAAATTTTTACCCACGTTTGTACCCACCTAATTTATATTACCCGTACATTATATAAATGATGTAGGAATGTAATTATATATTTATTTATCAAGACATATAAATCCAGCGTATCATAAATTAATACAAAATGAGATTATCAAATTGGTCTTTTCCCTTCGTTCGAGCTTAATGGATTTTATCCAGAAACCCATTTCATCTTATCATACCTACAAATGAAAAGTTTTTAATCTTATATACCAATTCAAACTCAAAAAAATTATACTAGTATGCTCTTGTTGTTGGAAATCTTCTATCATAATGAATTTATGTTGTACTTTACCCACACTATATAGTAGGGAATATAGGGGAAAAGGCTATAATCATACCACATTTCACTTTTCTGAGAAAAATATTAGAATTAGATATTGTTCGCCATACTTTTCGGAAACGCTAGAAATATCATGAATTGGCAATGAATACCATAAATACATATCAAACATCGTTTGGAATAATTTAGGATATATTTTTCAGGATAAAGTTAATAAAATCGTAGCTCATGTGAATTTCTCTTTTATGTCCTAATATCAATGATTTCTACAGAGTAGAAATAAAATAACTATTAATTACTATGTTTCTTCATGAGTGCACCCAAAACTCTTTTTTTTATATTCAGGGCTTTAATTTCTTCGTATCTCTTGAATTTACTAAAATCTAGATTATCATCATCATTAACAAATTGATGTTTAATTATTGACAGGATTTTTTTAATTTCACCTAATCCTTTGTTAGTCAGTTCAAAATCATCCATATCAAGAAAATCATGATCTATAAAGTGTCTGTAAGCTGTATCATAATCATATTCAGTAAAATTCAAGTCCTTAAACAATGGTTTAGTATCAGAGCTGCTCATAATATAGAACCAAAAAAGAAGTATTGTTTTAATATCTTCTTTCTTATTAAGAAGAACGTGTAATGCGATTATAACAGAAAAATCAGAATTTTTAACATAAATTGTTGAGTTGGAAAATGTTTGTATTTCCAATCCAAACCCATAAATTTTAAAATTTTCGAATTGGATTTTAGTTATATCCTTGATGGGCAGATATTTCCACAGGTCTTCTACAAAAACGTGCCCAAAAAGAGATGATTTTCCATTTTTCCATACTATACTGCTAGTACCCTCAGCAGACGGTAATTTATCAAGGTGGTCCCAGTGTTTGCTTAATTCAGCAAAATTATTCTTTATATTTGCACCTATTTTTTTGTGGTCTGATTCTTTTATATCTGCCAGTATCTTTTTCCCTTTTTCTGTTATTGATGCATATTCATCCACAAATTCACTTTTTCGAAGGGTTTGAAAAGACTTTTGAATTAACTCTTTATTATTATCAAAAATTGGAAGCAGAATTTCAGAGCTTTTTTCACCAATAGCAAGAAGAAACAGTAATCTTATTTCTTCAGCGGTCATGCTTCCAAGTAAATAATTTTTTTTCAGACCCAAGCGACTACTTAAATAATATTTTAACTTTGAGATATCACTAGCTTTGCCTGCAAACAAGGAAGAAAAACGAGTCTGACCATGTCCTATAGTTGCTTTTTTCCCCTATAATCAATTATAAGAAATGATGCACATTTACTTGTATTTTGTATTTTTTTCTTAATTGAATCACATGTTGGCCTATTTATATATTCAATTTCTTGATAGTGTAATTTTCTTGTTTCATTACCAAAATTGATGTCAATAGATGAGTCTGTTAACCTAACATTCCATTCTTGCCAGTATGAAGAATCAATGCTAACCATTGTAGATATATATGGTACATCCGTGATTCCATATAAATTAAATTCAGCATATATCATGTTATCAAACTTTTTGGGAAAAGTATAGTTTCCATTTATTAATAGCTTTTAGCTTTGTGGAACTTTTAGGTGAAATCATCAAATTAGCTCATATAATCATCTAAACACGACTTTCGGCTCTTTAGAAATCCTATCAAAATGAACGTATATGAACTGGAATTTGATTTATAGCCCCAATATCATGTAACATATCATAGAATATTTGAAGTAGGATTATGTTCGAATATTGAGAATTTCTATGGAGCTGAAAAATTAACAGTTTATCGTAATTCTCTATATTTATTCAGCTTTCTTCAATCCAATACAGAAAACCCTCCCTTTTCCATTCGTTTTATCTATAACACAAACCTTTCCACCATGGAGTTCTATAAGTCTTTTTGTAATGGAAAAACCCAAGGGGTCACTTTGATATTCTATCTGATTATTATCATAGTTGACTTCCAAACTATTTATTTCATCATTTGGTTCATAAACAGAACTTTCGCCATAATCAAATTCAATCCTCCAGAAGTTATAATCGTCTTTAATGTTGATATGAATAACAGAATTTTTAGGGCTTTTCTGGATAGAATTTGAAATGATATTGCTGAAAATATCTTTCAGTGTATCGTTAATATATGAATTGTAAACACCTTGACACTCCATCTCGACTTTAACATTTTTGATTTGTGCCTCAAATTCAAATAAGTCGACAAGATCTATTAGCACTTCTACAATATTCTGTCTACTTACGTCCAATTCTTTATAGGAATTCAAACCGGTATATTTGGAAGTTTCCTTTATTTTTCCCTCCATGTTTCCAATGGTTTTTTTTATAGTATGAAGCATTTGTTCTTTGTAAACATTGTCCTCAATATGAAGAAGTGAATCAACAAATGTCATTAAGGAAGCTACAGGGGCCAAAAAATCATGCTTCATTATGTCAAAGATAATAGAATTTACATTGTTTGAAAATTCCAAATCTTCAGATCGCTCTTTTAGCAGATTTAAATTCCGCCTTTCCCTAGTAATATCATTCCCGGAGCTCAAAATACCTTCAATATTTCCATCATTGTCTCTAATAAAAGAACTTCTCCAGACGATTAATTTTCTTTCACCATCTTTACTTAACACAGGACTTTCAATATCTTCAATTATCTTGACATTATTTTTTTTAAGCTCTTCGAGTTTCATTTGCATATCAACTTGTGAATCTTCAAAAATTATTAAATCACACAAGTTCTTCCTCAGAAGCTCTTCCTCAGTATAGCCAAGAACATCACAGCATTTGCTATTAACCATTGCAATATTATAATCGGTATCTAAAGCAATCAGCATACAACCTGCTATATTTAAATACTGCTGATTTTTATTGCGCTCATTGGTAATAGACTGGTGCAGAAGAGTTTTTTCAATAAGATTCTCCACTCTTGCCCTAACTTCTAGATTATCAATTGGTTTAGAAAGGAATTCGTCAGCTCCAGCCCTAATCCCATTAATTCTATCCTTTTTTGTAGTAAGTGCAGTGATCATAATGATTGGTGTCAATTGTGTTCTTTCTTGCAAGCGGATTCTCTTGCAAACATTATAACCATCAATATCAGGCATCATTATGTCGAGTATTATAAGGTCTGGTGTTTCACGTTCCACAATGTCAAGAGCTTCTTGTCCAGTAAGTGCAGTCAGAATATTATAATCATCCTCGAGAATTGCGGACAATAATTTCAAATTTGAAGGTTCATCCTCCATTATCAGAATACTAGATTTACATGAATAAACCATGTTATCACCTTAACTAGTTAGTATTATACATCAGTGATACTATATATTTATATTGTTATATATTTTGTTATGGATCGAGATCATCAAATTAGCTCATAATTTCCTTTATTCTAATTTGATAAGCATTTTTCCTCAAATATAATTCGCAAAAGATTTTGGCCTTCTTGCAAAATACCCTCACCCACATTGATAATATCGAAACCAAGTATTTCATTATCTAGCACAACATTCAATCTTATTTCGATTTTATCAAGGAAAATATTCCTTTACTTATTTTTGTTTTGAATAACTTAAATAATTTAATAATCCCATTATTAATTTTTGCTTGTCTCAAGCATAATAATTCAAACCGAACTTATTCGGAGATTTTATCGATTACGACATACATTATTACATGAAGAAGATTCAAGCAAATAGCCATTTACTCTTAATGGCCGTATCAGGAAAGATTGAGATATTGGCATGTCAAAAGGAGTTCATACCATAGCGTTCCACTATAAAGGGGACTGGGAGCACTTGCATAGAATAATTTTACCTGGAATGGCTTAAGCGCAGTTTTCAGCCATAATTAGGTAAACAGAACAAAAGGGAAACGTTAAACATATGGTTGAGAGCAACTTGGCAATAAGGGGCATTGAAAAACTGACTGATAACTTCATTGCAATTATTATAATTCTTTCAGCAATTTATTTTGTGGCAGCTAGATATGATATTCCAACATGTTCGCTACTGAATTTGGTATAGTTTGTAACATATTAAATACTTTAAAAATTAATAAAGTAATTAGCCGGAATATATATATCCTATAGAATAACACTTTTATTTATTGATTTGCAAAAAAGCAATCAAAATTTAAAGAATAATAAGGAGTGCCGGAAATGAAATTATTAAATATATTAGTATGTTTGCTAATCGCAACAAGTTTACTTTTGTCGGGCTGTGCAGAACAAGCCCAAGAAGAAAGTATGGAAACTGAAGAAATGGCAACTGATGACATGGAAGCCGAAGAAGATGAAGCTGAAGAAATGAATATTGTTGAAACAGCAGTTGCTGCAGGTTCATTTGGCACCCTGGTGACTGCAGTTCAGGCAGTCGGACTTGATGAAACATTGATCGGTGAAGGGCCATTTACAGTTTTTGCACCAACAGATGACGCATTTGCTGAATTACCTGAAGGTACACTTGAAGGATTGCTGGAAGATGAAGAAGCACTTACATCCGTACTTACCTATCATGTAGTTGCTGGAGAAGCAATGTCAGGTGATCTGTCAGATATGATGGTGCTTGAAACCGTACAGGGCGAAGAAGTTACTATATACATCACCGATGGAAATGTAATGGTCAATGACGCAAACGTAGTTCAGGCAGATATAGAAACCAGTAACGGAGTAATTCATGTCATTGATAAGGTAATACTACCACCTTCTATGACAAGTTAATAGGTTAAATTAACCTATTTTCTACATTTTTTGTTAAATTTTAATTTTGATCTATGGATATGTGCTTTTATCAAAGACCAAATCTCTATAAATGTTAATAAGAGATGCTATGCCGCAATCTGTAAACTTATGCCAGTTCATCTCCTGTCAACTAACCTCTTTGGTCTGCCTTTGATACGATATAATTCAAGCTCTCCAGGCCCTACATAGTTGAAAATGATGTTCAGAATTCCCTCAGAATGCGCATTTTCCAGATTTTTTTTGTACTTAAAAAAGGATTCCAGGAAATTATTCTCTATGACATTTTCATCACATTGAGCTACATCATTGCATTCCATGCTCACTCTCAGGGTCACCTCACCTTCATCTTCTCCACCATAAAGGAAGGCTTCATATTCACCTGTAAGATATTCCATATTCACTCTCTGGAAAACTCCCTTTTCAATATCAACACGATTGAACGGTGTTCCAGCTATCCAAAAAGTCTCAGCTTCCCTTTCCGGATTCATTATCTTCATGTGCGTTCTTCCACAGGCGCATTTGTCCCGTGTCATTACAACCGTTGTGTCTTCAGTATCATAGTTCAAAAGAAGGTTGCCACTTTTAGCACCTACTGGAAGTAATGTTGTGAGCACCATTCTACCACATTCCCCGTCCTTTACAAATTTGCTTATTTGAGGATCATAAACATCCATATGTACCAGGTCTTCTGGAACATGTAATCCACTTATGTCACTACATTCACCGCACATGGTTCCTTCAGTGCTACCATAGGTATTGTATACATCACAGTTCCATATTTCAGAAACATATTGGCGTGCTTCTTCTGGGAAACTCTCGCCACCTACAACAAGACGCTGAATGCTCGATTCTGTGGGATCAATACCTTCGGCTTTCATTCTTTTTGCCAAACGTATAAGTTTAAAGATACTAGCTACAATAGAGGTTGGTTTGTAAGATTCCATGATCCTTACTGGAAATGTACATTTACCTTCCGGTATGATGCTCATCCCTATGCTTCTGGCTGCCAATGTCATGGTATTAGCACCAATATTCATTCCGTATGAGGCACAAACAACTACCCTGTCCTCTTCATTGAATCCCTGGGACATAAAACTACGTGAATATTTTTCTGCATATCTTTCCCAATCTTCCCATGTCAGGAAGAAAGATTTCGGTGTTCCGCTGGTCCCACTGGTTTCATGGACAGTGAATACATCCTTCCAGTCAACTGATTTAAAACCAAAATCCTCTTTTTCAGGAGGTTGATTCTCACGGATGGTCTTTCCTGAGATGATAGGAAGTTCAAGCAGGTCTTCATGGGACCTTATATCAGAAGCTTTTATATTATGCTCCCTGAACCATTTTTTGTAGAAAAGTGAGTTTTCAGCAGCATATTGTACTGTGTACCTGACCCTTTCATCGACAATGGAATCGAGTTCTGCTCTTTCCATGGTCTCAATGTCTGAATTATAGTATCTTCTTTTATTCATCTTTGATCGGACCCATCCATCGCATAGTTTCTTAATTCTTTAATTATATCGATCATATGATCGCTTTAATTTCAAGGTATCTTACAATTCTAATTCCGGCAAATTAAAGGTATTATATTTTGTTATTTTATATCATACGATATCGCTTTTAAATAATCAATGTTCATCTGACAAAAAAGGAAAGGAAATCATATTCCTTTCGAAACCATAAGTTTTATGAACTCTGTGGATTCCATCACAGGAGAACTTTGTATATAACAAATATCGGACCATGGAAGGTTAAATTCAGCATATGCTTCCGGACTTTCGGTTTCATAGAGCATGAAATACCTTCCACCGTTGAGATCGACCCATTGGTTTATAATTTTTATGTTTGCAGGAGGGCGTAACTCCTTAAAGTGCTGAATTATCTTTTCACTATCTTTTGGTTCCCAGGTGCTTATACTAAAGAATAACATTTATTCCTCCTAATTAACAATTATCTATTTTTATTTCTTGGTAGCAGCGAAATATATCATATAAACTGCTGAAAGACCCACCACAATGTAAACTATTCTGGATATTAATGACATTTCACCGAAGATCGTTGCAACAAGATCGAAATTAAAAGCGCCAACAAGCCCCCAGTTTAGACCACCAATAACGACTAAAGCTAATGCTACTAGATCAATACTTTTAAACATTTTCTTCTCACCCCCGTGGAATTGATAATATAACTTTATAAATTAAGCTATATAAGTTTGATTGATTATTTTAAAAAAAGTTATAATTTTTTGTTTATGATTTTCCCTTTATTTTCTCTTTTTGAAATCACAACATATATGCTCGTAAAATTGCAAACGTGAATCCTGCCGGGCATAAAGATTTTTATAAGAGTCTTAAAGTTAACCTGTAGTGACATCGTTGATCGGAAGAATGTTAGCTAGAGCATTGACAGTGATCATGATGAAAAAAGTTACCAGCACGACAATTCTAATCATTGTGGTCTTATATTTCCTTTCTATGCCTTTTCCTTTCCTATGAATAACTATGCCTTTAGATAGATTGAAATGTCACCACTGTCAGTCCATTCCAACAATCATATATTGGTTGGGAAGTAAATAAGTATTTAGAACGAGCATAAAAAAATCTATTGTTCTGATACATGTTTACTCATGCTTGTGTTTGTAGTAATTTTTTGAGTTGAATGAAGTGCTTATCGATAAATACTACTACAACAATTAAAGCCATGGTAATCCAAATTAACTGCATTATTCCAGATTGTAGATCTGTTCCTATTAACCAGGCATGAATGAAAATCAACAAGAAAGCTATGTAATTTAGATAATGTAATTTAATCCATTTCCTTCCAAGCTTCTTTCTATAGAACCCAGCTGAAACAGCAATTATTATTAGGTAGAATGCGGGTCTCCCGGCAAGCTCTAAAAAGTCCATCAATGGATAAAATACTGGAACTAAAACTGATGCACTCTTTTCTTCAAAAGCAAATGCAATAGGATGTAAAATCATTAGAAGAATACCAATCTTGGCAAGGAAATGATGTATTGCAATAAACCCTTTGCCAAAGACTTTTTTCATCTGGATCATGTATTCAGATGATAATATTGCTAAAAAAATAAAGAAGTATGCAAACAATCCTGTAGCTCTATCGACCATACGCAAAGGATTATCTTTTTCTTGAAAAAGTGAGAGCATGAGAATTCCAGAAATCAGAACCACAAATGATAGAATCTTAATTTTGGTTTGCATTTTTAATCACCTATAGATTAGAAACTTCGATCCAATAAATTTTCTAGTGTTCCGTAAATGAAGTAAAAAAACATAAAGTAAAGCCTACAAACCAATCTCCCTTAGCAAATCCATTCCAACATGCCTATTTTACAATCTCTTTTCTCTTATATATTCATTTTTGTGTTAAATTAGTAAACAAAAAAGTCAAAGGAAATTATGTGCCTAAAAATGGAGTAACCTTTTTATTTATACTTATCCCAAGCATCCCATGAAAAACTAAAGATCTTTAAGTCATTGATCACGGTTATACTTATAAACTTATAAATACAAATTCTATTCAATGAGAGACTTTCCAAAACCAATTGCACTTGTTAGCAGGTGTGTTGAAGTTGATAAGGTACGCTATAATGGACAGGTGATTCCCTCAAAGGTCGTACATGATGTGAAAGTATATGCTGGTGCAAGTATGGCTCCAATTGTCGAAAAAGGTGCAGGGCTCTTGCAAAAGAAGTTATTTCCAGGATTCGTTCTTGTATCCATATCCTGAAAAACTTAAAGCTGAAGTGGATGACCGAAGAGAAAAATACTATTAGAGAGACTAATATATTGAAAATATTCAATTACTGTGGACAAATAATTTTCATTCCTAAATGGGGGTTTTGTGTTGAGCAAGAGAACTAATCTATTTTTACAGTTTTCAAAACTGTTTTATTCTTTTTTCTTTAGTCAAAGAGAAGAGAATCCTGATGCAGACATTGATGAGTGGAGTATTAGCCCATCTGAGCTTTGTGCAGGAGAGATATTGAACATAGAAGGTAAAACAAGACCTGAAGAAAATATTGGTATGAATGTTTCATTCTCAGTATCCTCCCCAGTTGTCGATGGAATTTACAAATATACTTTTGACAATGTTCGTATACCAGGCGGCAGCAACAGTTTTAGAGTCAGGTCACAAAAAGTAGATGATCTTAATTTTATTGTGCGTATGTTTGTAGACTTTAAAAGAAGTTTTGATGCAGAGAATGGAGTTGCCGAATTCTTTGAAAAGAACATCCCTTCAGGAAATTATGAAATAACAATAGAAGGCAATGCACTAGATGGTGAAAAAGAAGTTAAAATAGATTTCATAGCCAGCCAGACAATAAGAGCAGATGAAAAAGGAAACTTTAGTTACCAATATGATACCGGTTCACTCCCCGATGGAGATTTTATAGTGACAATAGGTAACAATGAAAAAACAATTAAATTAATGCCTTCTCAACGTGATGAAAAATGAATCTTTAACATTTGTATAAACGTTTTTATCAACTAAACATAGACATGGATGCACATTTTTATGAAATCAAATTTCAAGTTCTAACATGAGCATTTGATATATTTCAGTATATTAGAAAATGCGCATCAAACAAGACATATAATTTCGAAGTGTACTGTTTTTACTAAAGTGTATTCTGAGGATCAACATAAATGAGCTGGATAGCAAGCGTGGCGATTGAAGGCAGCAAACTCTCCTTCAAGATAATTTCTATCGAATAATCCTGGGCTCATCTTTGTTCATCCTGTTACTGCAAATACCTACCATATCCTGGAACTCATTCCATGGAAGTGCATAAACACTGTTTTTCTGTTAAGCCCGGTAATTCCAGCAATATCTATAATTGAACGTGGATTCTCCAAAATACTTAAAGTGTGTAATGATGAAAATTTTAATATCTTATTCAATGGAAGACGAGAATATCCCACAATAATATTTCTCAATGAACGAGAATGTAATGATTCAGAAACCTGTAAGAAAAAGTTAATTTCATGCATTACCAGTCTTTTCTGAATATCACGGTAACCGAGGAGTTGAACTCATACAATAATCATGAATATGTGAACTTTTCATCATCCGAAACACATAAATCTGCAATAAGTAATATTGTGTATGGAGTTTAGAAGAGACTTTTATGTGTCTGCTTTTGTCGGTGCATCGCTTTCCTATATATTCAATGTAATAGCATTCACGGGTGAATTAGATCTGTTCAGATGGTTTGTGTTCGCCGTGTTTTTCCTCATTGTGACGTATGGTTTTGAGAAATTTATAAACTGGGCAAATAGATTTGAAGACTAACAAATGTAGTAAGTAATCTTGGAATTCATGTAAAACAAACTTCCATTCTGTTTTTTGGGAGAAAAAGATGATAGGATCAGATTAAATCAGGCTCTGTAGAAATCCTTGATATTTGGGTAAATGAAAGTTAACTAAAATTCATAAAGTACTTGGTGTTATTGAATGTTTTTGCTAGGTTTTCTACAGAACCCATTTTTTCTTAACAAACCTCGCTTGTATAATCTTTTTATAAGCGTTGTATTTGTACTTTAATGCCGATGGCTATCACTATTAAAGGTACTGCATTTCCACTCGGTGAAATAAAAAAAGGTTGGGGATTCCATTTTCTGAAGCAGAGAATGTCATCTATTCTCTCAAAGGTTCTGTGCTTCGTATATGCCCACGGGATAGACCCCACGAATGTGACTTTTCTGAAGATCCTTTTGATCTTACTGCCCTTGGAATTTTCTTGAACATAAGTTCGAGTCAAAGCTACATATTATTTCTAAACGTGGAGTTAGGGGGGCCAATTGAAGAACAGCATTTATTCAGAAGTGGTTTATGGGCACGCATGAGGAGGGTTTTCATGTGTGAGTACAGGTTATTTTTAATTGATATTATTGGAGCGATTGATGAGATCGAAGAGTTCACTTCAGGAATGGACTTCACTGAATTTCTCAACCATAGGAAAAACCAGAAGGTAGTTGTGAAGAATATCGAAATCATTGGTGAAGCCGCTAAGAATGTGCCAGATGAGATAAAAGAATTTTTTATATAGAAAAAGGCTTTCTAAAAACTCTACTCTTTAATCTCTTCTTCTGTTTCCTCTGGCTTTTCTTCCATTATCTTGAGTTCACATTTATTGTCCACATCGCATACAATATGTGCGGTGCCAAATACCTCTTTTAAAGGGACAACAAAACCCAATCCTGTTCCTGGTTTGTTCAAACCCACTTCTTCATTGATAACATTTATTATACCACTGGCTTTTTCAGATTCTGCAAGTGTTAAAACTATTTCTTTTTCTGGCTCTATAAACATTCCGAGCAGTTTCTTGTTCTCATGAACCCCTCTACCACGCCCAAAAACGATGGTCCCACCTTTTGCACCTGCTTTGCAGGATGCATTTACTACCTCGTCACCCCAGCCTTTCTTTACTATGCTTACTATCAGTACCAGATTATTTTCATCATTCATTATTTCTCAATCCTATATATTTTACGTATACACCTAAAAGCATTACAAAAATGATTGGGGCCAGGGCAATCAATGCTATCATACCAAAGCCATCAATAACCGGGTCTCTGCCCCCAAGTGATGAAGCAACGCCTACTGCCATAGACATCAAAAAAGTGACAGCCATTGGTCCGGTGGCCACCCCTCCTGAATCAAAAGCGATGGCTACGTAATCCTTGTCGCTTATCCACATCAGCAGTATCGACAACATATAGGCTGGTATTACTATATATAAAAAAGGAATATCATAGACCAATTTTGTCATGGCTATGCCAACAAATACTGCAACAGCTATGGATAAAGTATAAAGCATGAGATTTGCCCGAATATATCCACTGGATGATTTCTCTATTTGGTAGCACAATACTCTAACGGCAGGTTCTGCAAAAGTAGCAAGGAAACCAAGAAGAATTCCAACCGGAATTACTATCCATGTTTGCTCAAAACTACCGAAGAAGTAACCCATCTCTAAACCCACAGCAAAAAAACCATTATAAACACCATAGAGGAACAATATCATTCCTACAGCAGTCATGCTTATTCCCAGTGACAGTTTTATAAGCTCTGAAGATGGGAATTTAAGGTATAATATCTGAAAAATAATGAAGAATATTATGAGGGGCATCAAAGCCTCAAAGACCTCTAGAACGATGGCAAGCAGAGTCTGTCCATGTTCCACACTGCTCAGGCAAACACCCCCATAAGCATTACGCTGATTATCGGTCCAATGGATGCTAGTCCGATGAGCCCGAAACCATCGGAAAGTTCTGATTTATCACCCAGCACAGAAGCAGTACCTATACCAAGTGCAAGTATAACCGGGACGGTCATGGGTCCTGTTGTCACGCCGCCAGCATCGTAGGCGATGGCAATGTACTCAGGTTTTGTTAAAAAGGAAAGTATTATGACGATCAGGTACCCAGCTGTCAGAAGATATTTTATCGGTACATTATAAATGATCCTTAGCATTGAGACCGATACAAAGAAGCCCACACCGCAAGCAATGGAAAATATCAATAAATTACGAGAAATACCATCAGTTGACACAGAATTGATCATGGTGCTCAATAACCTTACATCAGGTTCTGCAAGTGTTGCCATGAAAGAGAGCAAAAATGCAACTGCTACTATGAATATCACTGAATTATGCTTTGGCAGTTCAGCGCCGATCGATTCACCTAGTGGCAGCATTCCTATCTTTACGCCCATCAGGAAAAACACCATACCTACAATCACCAGCAGTACTCCTGTAATGAATGATATTAATATATCAGAACTCATACCTATTATGAGAATAATTACAATAATTGCCACGCTAAGGGGCAGCACAGCCATGACAACTTCCTTGAATGTTTCTTTAAAATCATCTATCATGGTATTATTCTCTTTTTAGCCCCTTATATTAAAGTTCACAGATATGACAATCCTATTTCTAAAGTTGACCTTGTTTACAATACAATAAACTGGAAAATATCCAACATATCATATCTCATATTGTCTATAAAAATATTGTCATCTAATTTTGAAATTATGTCTGAATGCACATAGGGAAATAAAGTATCCATGCTGAGAAGTATCGATTCTCTTTCCAGGTATATTCAGTTTGAAGTAACCACGACTTCCATTAATAGATTCTATTAATTGAAGATCTTCATGTTCTCTAATAAAATGAGTTGTTATGTTTTTATCAATTGTTTCGCAATCATAGCTAATCAAAGTACCATCAAAAGTACAAAAATCAACTACAAAACTCTCTGAGAATTCAACCGAATCTAAAATTTCACCATTGTTTTGCAGGGTCTCTTTAATAATTGCAGCGACAATATGAGTTCCCTTCTGATATAATAATCGGTGCTACTCATGCATTCAATAGAAAAAAGCCACTTATATTCAGCGATGTAAACGAAGTTGAGACATCATCAGAACTAAAAGACAGCTTGAAGAAAAAATATATCCATTATTTGCTAACTTTCTGGCTGGTCCGGCTTGAAGCTGCAGCTTTAGTATATCTTGTCTATAAAATCGGAACGGAATAGCATGGTTGAGCTCAATGCGGCTTTACATGGCACCTCAAAGAAGCCTATTACTCTCATGAAATATGTTCAGAAGGACCGTCTCAAGAGAGATACATACGGTATTTATGGTGCTTCCATGATGGAGCCCATTGAGCTCAGTATTCGGAACTTGTTGAACATCAACCATGGATACGTTTCCTTTGTTAAGAAATACGGCAATGGAAGATATCTTATCAATTTCAAATTCCTGGAAAAACTGGTCGAGCAGGAGATCGTCAGCATCGAGGATGCACAGAATGTCATAGACGCCTGGCTTGACGAGCACAAGTACCTCTCAGAAAACGAGGAAATTGCTGCATTGGGGTTGGATGTTATTCCTGTTGATGCGAAAGGATCCCTAGACGTCATGTCGTTCAAGATATCTCTGGAAACAGACATCCAGATAGGTCTGTTGCAGTCATCACTCAGTATGGGAAATGCAAAAGAATCCACATATGCAGCCGGATATGTCTCAGAAGAGGAACGTATGGTTGTCCTAAAAGGTCTGCAACATATTGTCCGGAACATCTCTAATAGTGCTATCAATATGCGTCTTCGACTCATGAACAAAAAGGAAGATTCTGTTTGGATAGAGTTAGAGGAGCTGAGTCGACCGCAGTTTGAGTCCCGTGATGTGATAGAATGGTACAATAGCGGAGTCCTCACGAAAGAACAGCTTCTCAAATGGGGGTTTCCCGGTGGAAGGGGAATAAGCAGATGATATGATGTCACTCCTGAAATCTCCTGAAATGGTCCGGGTCGAGAACCAGCTTATATCTCTTTTTGACCACACCATGGAAAGAGCATTTAGATTAAGGACCACGGGATATGAGCGTGAGCTTGTCCACAATGTTCGTAGGGAATTTGATTCCAAGACATATGTGAAGCAACTGGACAATATTATCACTGCGATCATCAAGCAATCGTTGCTATACGCAGATAATCAACTGAAACAGATGTCTACAGCTGCAATCGAAGATTCATATGTAATTACAGAAGAAGCTGTAAGGATATCCACAGAGCTGGCAGACAATGTTGTAGAGTCTATCGTCCACATGTTCAAAGATGATGCTATCTATACTACACATCCCAACCAGCTGGCCAGAAGGATAGTAGAATCCTGGGAAGGAGAACGATACAAGGCAGTTAGATTTGCCAGGATCTTCACTGCAGACGTTGCCACCAACACTACAGTGTACCGATATAGGCAGCGTGGTGTGGAATACGTTGAATTCGATGCTGAGCTTGATGATAGGACAAGTGATCAGTGTAGGGCTTTGCACGGGACAGTGTTCGACCTCTCAAAGGGTTCCGTGGACCTGTATCGTCCTCCGCTACATCACAGCTGTAGGAGTGGTCTCAAAATAATCTCCATCCATCAACAGATAGACACGGATAAATTATTTGAAAACAGAGATTTCAGCAGTTATGAAAAAGCTTTCAAGGAGATTGACGTTTTTAACAAAAAGTATCGCATAAATAAATTCGTGCTTGATGCTGACATAGAGACAAGATTGGCAGGGATGAAAACCTAGGTATAATATTGGATGTTTAACTTCCGCTTGATATTATGAGATGGTCTTTCAAGTTTATGTTTAGCATTAAAAAATGGATTTTAGATTTGTTTTGAAGAAAATTGAGATTTCCAGAAAAAATAAAAATGAAAAAAGATGAACAAGGATTACTTCTTTCCCTTTGTTTCATCGATTTTTTTTTTGATATCCTCCTGTGCCTTTTTCATGTGAGGTTTGGCCTTTTCATATCCTTCCTTTGTCTGTTGTGAAGCAAATTCCGCACCTTTGGCAGTGTAATCAGCAGCTTTTTTACTTGCATCCCTTATGGCAGGTATCCCTTTATCGTTGAATTCCTGAGACCCTTTTTTAATAAGTTTTTGCGCCTTGCCCTGTGCTTTTTTCAGGTCCAAGGACTTTGCCAGATTCCCTGACTTTTTCATGACCACAAAACCTGCACTAGCCACAAAACCGATGAGTATCAACGGTATCAGCCATAATAAAGAAAGACCTCTGTCGTTATCGGCATCAAGTTCATCATCTGATAACTTTACATCTACTTCCTGACCAAGATCACCTTCATATGCATATGTAGGTTCAACATCATTATACACAACATATTCCATGTCACCCGTAACACCTGTACTTTCCAGTGAGAACTCATGTTCATCGAAGTAATCTTCGGGCTCTTCCAGTTCTTTTATCAACTCTTCATTACTGATAGTATAGATTTTTTCAGCAGTATATTCCACAGAGTAAGGTTCAATGCTGATCTGTGCCGGAACGTCTGATGGAAGAGGCTGAACATACAATAGGCCATCTCGCAGGTCGACTACGTATTCATAGTCATCACCATATCCTGGATCAGGATAATGCACTTTTACAAGATACTGACGTATCTCATCATCTTTTACTTTCAGGTAAGCACCATCTATCCTTACGGCAGTGCTCCTGTTACTTCTTTCATAGTTAGCAGCTTTTCCGATAACCATGCTTTTCTTATATTCGATCTCAGAAGTGGAATTCAAACATCCCAGATCAAAGAATACTTCACCTGAATCATATCTTCTATTATTGTTAGCATCCCTGAAACCTTCAAAAGTGTCCCTCTTACCGTTGCCTTCTGTGGTATCAGCAAAGAAACCGTGTTCAATGAATATTTTGTCTATCTCCGCAGATTTGCTGGGATTTGCTTCCCTGAAAGCAACATAATAATCATAGAAATCTGTTCTCTGAACCTTAAGCACGGACCACATATCATAAAGGGACAGGGAAAGAGAATCACCATTGTCGTTTTTCTTATCATACATATCCCACAGAACAGAGGCAACTGCAAATTCCTCATCGTAACCTTTCCCATCCCACGGATGATAATTATTCTCAAGACTACCAAAAGATGCATAAATATCCGATTTTGTCTTTCCATCAGCCGGATTGCTGTCACCGAACTTATCGGAGATCACAAGAGCAATGAACTCCGCAAAGCCTTCATCAAAGGAATCTGCAGTGTTAGGGTTCAGGAACCCATCATGGTTAACTGTACCTGCCTCTTTACCGCCGCTTGTCCATCCACCATAGTTAGCATACATCAGATGATGGGCGAACTCATGGTACTCACGGTTCTTCGGCCTGTTCGAGTTGGAGTATCCAGCATCATTACTTGAAATAAGGATTTGTGATTCTCCCGGAGAATAGAGGGTATTGTCATTGTTATTGCCCACAAGTATCTCCACAGGTAGCTTGTAATCTATGTTGGCCTCAAGGTCAACAAGACAAAAATCTACAGCCTCAGCTGTATGGGCATAAATGACACCAAGACTTTTCATATCAGCAAGATCGCCGGTACTGCTGGCTTTATCCCTTCCCTGAGAACCATCCAGTCTGATATGGGCTTCGATATTTCCCTGATCAACTATAGTCAGTTCCTGGTAATACCAGACATTTTTGTAAGTATTTCCATCCAGATCATAAAGTAGGAAATAATTCGTATCATCCCTTTCGTAGGAAAGAATAACAAAGAATTCTACTTTAATATTCTTCTCCTTATCATCTATTTCCATTGTAACAGGAATCTGAAAATCACCATGTTCATCTGCTATACCTTCAAATACCTCGCCTTTTACCCTTGCTTCAAGCTTTGTATATGGTAGTGGGTTTCCATCAGCATCGCTGACCGAACCGCTTATGTACAGAGTCTCAGGCCCTTCTTCAAGGGGTAATTCTGTTTCAAAAACAGAAGGATATGAACCACTGGAAGTACCAACGGGTGTATAATACTGACTTCTGGCTATGTTATGGAATTCATCCAGAGATTCTTTGACAGCAGAATCCACATCTACATCTTTTACACCCTGGATCTCCTTTGCTATCCATGTTTTATAGATTACAAAATCATTGACAACTACCTCAGATGTATAGCCTAAAGAGATCGAATACTCATCATAAGGTTCTCCGTTGTCGTCATAAAGTGTTTTTTTTGACTTGTCAACACTAAACATGTAGTAACCCCTGGAAGGACCTGTATTTCCCGGGCTACCATAATATTCAGAAACTTCCATACCTTCTTTAGGATTATCAAGGTATTCTTTTGGTATGGATGTGCATGATATATAATCGTCATTGACATTTCCATAACATACTTCTCTGCCAAAAGATCCCATATAGCGCTGCATAGGATCATAAATTGAATTCACATCAGACGCCCTCACATAACCGAAACTGGGAGTATAAGTTACTTTATCCCAGTATTCTGTCTTGAATTCTCCATCGGGAAGGTCCGGAAGATCCGCATAAAAGCTTACAGGTGAAGCATGAACTTCCTTTGAGACAGTTCCGACTGTACCCATATACATTCCCCAGTCCGGATATTTGCTTTTCATTTCTTCAACATCACCGTAAAACCGGAATGATACGGCTGCTTGCTCATCTCCTTCCCTGAAACCTGAAAAAATCACAGCATCAAAAACGATCTCATCCTCACCTGAATATTCAAATTCGTTTGGTCTGGAAGTTTCACCATTTCTTTTTAAATTGATATTTCCATGAGTACTCACACTGATCCTATGTGTAAGTTCCCGTAACATGGGATCATCAATGACCAGTTTTACCTGAAATATTTCACCTGACACCACATTATCTGGCATTTCTATCCTGGCATTCTGTCCGGCAGAAACAAGAGGGCAGAGCAGGATAAGTAACATAATCAAAACAACATATATTCTCATTTTACCACCAGCACTTTTTTTAAATTTTGATTTAATTACCCATTTTTTAAGTATCAAAAGCTTATACAAATTGAATGATAAAAATAAAAGAAATAAACAGGAACATGAGTTAATCACATGTTCTGACCTTGCACACCATTACATGGAAGTATCCCGTACCTAACGATCAAGAAAAATTCCATACATTGATCATTTTACCCTGTTACCGTATATGGTCTGCAATTGTCCCTTCGGATCAAAATCTGTTTTGTACTTCAATTTCCCTGAATCCGCCTTGATGATAAGCTCCCAGGTTGTTTGAGTTATGCCATCGTCATCAGACCTGGTCTTCTTATTGACCTTTATTGAACTGATAGTTGAGTTAGGAATTGCAAAATTCGCTTTGTCCTCTGCCAAGGCAGTCTGTGCACTCATACCTGCATATCTTTCTGCGTATTTGTTCACACCGGATATCTGAGCACCCCACTGACTAAAGAAGCCCTTACCTTCAGCTTTGGCCTGTGCACGGGAATCTTTTATAACCTGATTCAGCATTTCACGTGTAACCTTTGCTATGACGGTAGTATCAGACGTTGCGATCAAAGTGAACATATCATAGGATATACCCAACATCTTACTTTTCTTTATGTTTGGAACAATACCGATTATTCTGTCATCCATAGGAAACCTCTTTGCCATCTATTGAATTGAAACCACTTCTGTACCATAGAATTACAACCATAGATGATAATAATAAAGGTATAAAAGTAATAAATATATAAAGATTATCTTTTGATCCTCCTATTAAA
Source organism: Methanosarcinaceae archaeon (assembly GCA_020055655.1). Classification (GTDB taxonomy): domain Archaea; phylum Halobacteriota; class Methanosarcinia; order Methanosarcinales; family Methanosarcinaceae; genus Methanolobus. Next base: position 61,382 of record JAIPUR010000005.1, read on the forward strand.
CCAAATAGTAAAACAGGTTCCAGCCGTATATTCACCTGATACTGCAAAAGAATTATTACTTCCGGAAAAATAATCGGATACGATCAAGCAGAAAGGAAATATAGCGAACAAATCAAGGTTAAAAAGTACTGGAATCAAGTGAAAGAGGTCAAATTTAAGTTGTTAGTACATAACCTTGACAGATATGTCAAGGTTATATTTGTTATTCAAGCAAGGATTTCTAAAGAGGCCTTAAATAAATTAAATTCTAAAGTTTTTTTAAACTACAAATAGTGATTTAGATCGGAATTCTACAAAGTGCTTGCTTGTATAATCTTTTTATACCTGTTGTATTTGTACTTTAACGCTGATTCTCCACAATTGAAAAAGAAACTCTAAGGTAAAGGAAATAGGCCTTTTTTGATCGGTACGTATCTTTACTTAATACCACAGTAAAGATAAGTCGAACTCATACTCTAATGGTCATGAATACATGGTCATATGTGCAAGCTTTTCATCATCCGAAACACATAAATCTGCAATAAGTAATATTGTGTATGGAGTTTAGAAGAGACCTTTATGTGTCTGCTTTTGTGGGTGCATCGCTTTCCTATATATTCAATATAATAGCATTCACGGGTGAATTAAATCTTTTCAGATGGTTTGCATTCGCCGTGTTTTTCCTAATTATGACATATGGTTTTGAGAAATTTATAAACTGGGCAAATAGATTTGAAGACTAACAAATGTAGTAAATGATTCTGGGAATTATGTAAAATAAACTGCCATTCTGTTTTTTGGGGAAACCTGATCGAAGTAAAAGTAATGTGGGAAGGGAATGGAGAAATATTTGAAAAAACAATTCCTGATATGAGAAAATGACTTGACCCTATTATATTTAGGCGAACCCACATTTGAGGTGGTAGGAATTGAACAAAGTTATAAAGTTGATTATTTTATCCCTAATTACTGTAGCTGTTGTCTTAACTGCAGTAATCCTAATTAGCAATTTATACTTCACTGTGAATTCTGTCGAGACGGGCAGTGAACAGGTTGTCAGAATAAGTGAGGAAGACCTGGATAACGACCTTTTGATTGGAAGAAGCTATGGTTACGAGGATCGTCTGGTATTCACATATGTTCCTCGTACTCCAGAACAGAAGATCGATCTATATGCTGACTATAAAATAAAGGAAGATGGCACAACATTAGCCGCTGGAAAGCACAGACCATATGAGGATGTTTCTGTTGATAACCCAATAAGCTTTGAAGTTCAAAGGAATCCATCCTCTGTGTATGAACTCGATATATCCGTCGAAGATACAGATGGAAAGCTGGTCCATAAAAGCAGTATGACACTCGGGTCGAAGAATAACTATAATTAAATATGTTGGAGTATGAGAGAAAGCCGGTTCTTTAGCTTTCCCTCTTGAGGTGGTATCAAGGCAGAATGTACCGAAATCAATCAAAGGAGGCTAATTCAAACTAGTTAGCTCTTAAACTTGAAAGGGGTATGTCAAGATCATATTTATTGTTCAAATAAGTATTTCTACAGAGCCCAATTTTAATCAAGTCTTGATTAAAGAATGTGTATATGTATACATATCTTCAGAAAAATTATTGTTTTCCTTCACACCCCTACAATATCATCAAGCTACTTTTGAGTGCGTCCGTATACTGCTCTTAATTCTTTGATTTACTTTTTCATTCAACATCTCATTTTCTCCTGAACCAGAACTTGAACAGATTTGCCGTGATTATCATTGTGAAAAATACAATCGCGATAACAGTATTGACGTCAACTAAAACAATTTGAAAATAATTCACCCAGAATATACCCGTCAGCACAAAGAAAGTTATCACCCATGAATAAGAAAGGCTGATTGAACCTATTTTTCTGCTCCGTTCATCCTGAACTGGACCTTCTCCATATCTAAACGCATAGAGAATACCAAACATGATAAGGACAGTACCCATTGTCACAAGAGTGATAGTTATGATCTGATCAAATTGCATGAAAAATTCCACAAATATTCCTGCAAGTAAAATCAAAGCACCTGCAAAAATCCGATTTCTGTATTTTTTTGGTATATTAACCGACATGTTGTACCTCATTATTCCCATTGTCTTAAAATTAAAAATATAATATATTAATATGTGTTGTAAACGTATACTTCTATAAATTGATGTTAACATCATTCTTCATAAAGAAAAATATCTTCAATTGAACACTCAAAATATCGTGACATCCTGAATGCCAATTTTATACTTGGATCGTATTTACCACGCTCTATCGCATTGATAGTTTGTCTTGTCACTTCCATTTCATCAGCCAGATGTTCCTGGGTAATGTCTCTCTTTGCTCTCCAGACTTTTAAAGTGTTCTTCATTCAAAAACCATCCTGGATCACATTTGTCTTTTGTACCAGTAGTAATATCCCACATATGAGATCGTTGTTATAACAAACAATAAAGACACAATAGGGTAAGCTTGAATGTCAAATTCTGTGACGCCAAGAAATGCCATCAATACACCTTCGAGAATAATAAGTATTATCAAAGTTTTGTGACTAGCTTTCTCAGAGATATAATATATTCTTTCATCTTCCACCACGGTTCCTTTATTCTTGAGCCGGATACTACGGATACTAATTACAATCAGTGCAATTCCTGCACCTATAAATGCACCACCCGACCCAATTGGATTTATAATCCACCCAGGTTCAAAAATATAAATTGCTGTTCCGATCACGGCTAAAAAACCCCCTAAAGCTAACATAGGTATATCTTTGGTTTTCACTTATATCACCATGTAAATAATACTTTACATTAAGTATATATAACTTTGCATAATGACCTTTATTTCATACATATTGTATCAAATATGATTCCATATATTAATGTAAAATCATTATTTTATGAACTGCCTTTTTGATCAAGCCAAAACCTGTAAAAATCTTAAATATTGTATCAAAAGTTAAAAATTTGAGTACTGACTCATGATATTAAAAAATTAATTTTTAAATTGTTTTAGGTTACAATATTAGATGAAAATCTACAAAGTGTTTGCTTGTATAATCTTTTTATAACCATTGTATTTGTAATTTAATGTCGCTGGCTATCACTATTGAAGGTACTGAATTTCCACTCGGCGAGATAAACAAGAACGGATGGGGAATTCCATTTTCAGAAGCATATAATGCCATCTCCTCTCTCAAAGGCTCTGTAATCCGTATAGCCCACGGGATGTACCACACGAATGTGAATTTTTTGAGGATCCGAATGCTGAGAAGGTTCTGTTTTATACAGGTGGGTATTTTTAATAATGCCAACCAAAGCAATAATATAAAAAGACCCTCCAAAATGTGTATCAGAAATCTCATAAGGGAATCAATATGATCAAAAAGGATATTATTCTGGGAAGACTGGATGAGCTGCTTCCTGAATTGAAAAGGGGCTATAAAGTAAAGGAAATAGGCCTTTTTGGATCGGTGGTGAGGAATGAATACAAAGCTGGCAGCGATATTGACTTCCTTGTTGAATTTGAGAAAGGTGCGGATCTTTTTGATCTCTCAGCCCTTGGAATTTTTCTTGAAGACGAGTTCGAATCAAAGGTCGATATCATCTCGAAACGTGCTGTTAGGGACGAATTGAAGAGCAGGATTTATTCAGAAGTAGTTTATGCGCACGCATGAGGTGGTTTTCATGCGTGAGTACAGGTTGTTTTTAACTGACATTGTTGAAGCGATCGATGAGATCGAAGAGTTCACTTCAGGGATGGATTTCACTGAATTTCTCAACGATAGGAAAACCCAGAAGGCAGTTGTGAAGAATATCGAGATCATTGGTGAAGCTGCTAAGAATGTTCCGGATGAGATAAAAGCAAGTTATCCTGAAATTCCGTGGCGGGTGATAGCCGGTATGCGGGACCGCTTAGCTCATGGTTATTTTGGAATCGATTATGTGATTGTATGGGATGTTGTTGGCAATCGTCTGATTGGTTTAAGGAATTCTATCCAGGAAATTCTGGTTGAGATAGATTGAGCAGAAAAAAGTTAACTCGTTCTACCGGGAATCGAACTTTATGTGCAAAAACATTCACGTATCATATATATCATGTGAACTAAATTGGACATAGTTTTCTATTTCCTCTCCCAAAATAACCTTAATCTTGAGAAAGTCATGTTTTATATAATGGTTGTTTATTGGCTCTGTAGAAATCCTTATTCCTTCCATAGATGCCAAAAACAAAACTTATTCTAAGAATATAGCATACCTATCAACATACAAACAAACTGCATTTCATTAGGACTATGCAAAATATTGTGGCAGTCCCGGCCGGATTCGAACCAGCGTCTTCGGCTCCAAAGGCCCAAGTGCCAAATGTATGAACATGCAGATACAATAACACTCGTCATTTTCTTTAAAAATATGAGTATAATTGAGTTAAATATACTACCTAATTAACCGAAAAACATATAGTGATTCAGACTAATATTTTTATTGGGTTAAGAACATGAATGTCAAAATAAACAGAATAGTGGTGGCTACTGACGGTTCCGATAATATGAAAAATGCAGTTGACTGGGGGACGTTGAACTTGCAAAGGCAAATGATGCTATAGTCACTGCTCTCTATGTTATTCCGCCTTCCGGTATCTCTCTTGCCATGCGTGGTGAATCGTGGGTAAAAGGTCTACAAGAATACCTTAAGATGAGGCTAACAAAGCTGTCGGATACGTCACCGATAGGTGCAGGGAAGAAGGAGTGCTGGTAGAATCTGAGATTATTGAGGACAAGAACCATGCAGATGCAATAGTGAATTTTGCCTCAGAGAGTGAAATCGGCATCATAGTAATGGACACACTTGGAAGAACAGGGCTTAAACATATTCTGCTAGAAAGTGTTGCTGAGAAAGTTGTTCGCCATTCAGACAGACAGGTACTTGTAGTACCATCTCAGTAAAATTTGATTAAGCTGATCAAGCACCAACACTGCAGAGATAATCTATGTTAATGATACGTTCAATATTCAAAAGGGGGAACATTATGATTGAAAATAAACAAGAAATTTTAGATATGGCATACGATAAAGGGTTTGAGTATGAAAAAAAATATGGTTACTGTTCTCAATCCGTTCTTTCAGCAATTCAGGATGTTTTTGGTGGAATAGACGATGAAGTAATACAAGCTTCCCACGCACTTGCTGGTGGAGGTGCACTAGATGGAGATGGGACCTGTGGTGGATATAGTGGAGCTATGATGGCCATTAGCGCCTTTTTCGGTAGAAAGAGGGATAAGTTCGGCGAAGGAGAAGTTGTTGATTGGATGAATTCATCTAAATTATCAAAGGAAGTTAGAGAAAAATTCATGGATGAATATGGTAGTACCATCTGTAATGATATTCAAAAAGCAGTGTTTGGTGACTCCTACAACCTGTGGGATCCTAAGGAATTTGAAGCTTTTGAAGAAGCTGGAGCACATGTTGATAAATGTCCAAGTGTAACGGGGAACGCTGCTAAATGGACGGCCAATGTCTTGTTGGGGGAAGGTATCGAACCTAAGCAGTGATAATCTATAAACCCTATGAATTTATTTTGAATCTCTCTTTCTTATTATTAGTGTAGCAAGAATAAGAACTAATTTTATTTTAGATTTTAAGTTATGCGTGCAACCCATCCCATCTACGATATCTTTGAGAAGACTAACGTTATATATTCTAACAGAGTAACCTCTTTGGGGTAAATGAAATAGATTATAAGTATTAATCTAAGGTGATAACATGACAGAACCAGAAAAGGAAATTGAAAAGAATTATACATATGATAAGCAAAAGCTTGTTGAATTCCTGAAAAATCTCACGAAGGAGATTGATTCAGGAGAACTAAAAATTGGAAAGGAGCAAGTTAAGATACCCGATACCAATATGGATGTAGAATATGGTTTTAAAATAGAAGGTGGGCAAAAAGAGATTGAAATAGAGATAAAATGGAAAAAGTAAGCAGATATTGGTTTTGTAGAAAAACTATTTCCTATTTAGTTCAATCCGTAATCACTTAAAAAGGATAAAACAGCAAAGTGTTAACTTGCTAGCGAAAACACAACGGGGATGTTTAGTGTTTGAGTAACAAGTACTTAAAGTTTGTTGATGCAGCTTTAGCTACATCCGGAAACTCGTATTTGGAGATATACAGTTGTAACTATTCCAAGAGGAAGTATACGCAACACCAGCTAATGGCCTTAGTTTTGCTAAAGGAGTATTTGAAGACGGATTATAGAAGTATTGTAGAACTTGTTCAATTGATGAATCCAGTTAAGTCCAGAATTGGATTAAAACAAATTCCACATTATACAACACTTCATAAGTTCGTTATAAGAACTAAATCTGTTTACTTCAATGGACTTTTGAAGTAAAGACTTGATCTATTCTATTATTCACTCAGAACAAAGAAAAAACGTAGATCATTCCTTAAAGTGAGTATTTCTGTCGGTGCTGCTAAGTTTATTATAAGGCTTTGTAGAATCCTCCAGATTCTGATGAAAATCGAAGTTAACAATAATTGTAAAAGCACTATCCATCATTGAATATATTTGCCAATTTCAATCTATTGATTATGATTTACATAAGTTTTCTACAGAGACGAAAATTCCATGTAGATATGAATATAGAATGCAAACATACAGATTATTAAAACTTAATACGAATTAGTATTATCCGTTATGCCCATTTTCATTTGTATAATCTTTTTATACCCGTTGTATTTGTAGTTTAATGTCGATGGCTATCAATATTGAAGGTACTGTATTTCCACTCGGCGAGATAAACAAAAAAGAATGGGGAATTCCCTTTTCAGAAGCATACAATGCCATCTCTTCTCTCAAAGGTTCTGTGCTTCGGATATGCCCCCGGGATGCTCCACACGAATGTGATTTTTCAGAGGATCCGAATGCTGAGATTGGCAAGGTTGTCGATGTCTGGCGAGAAGGATCAGAGATAAAAGCAAGAGCAGCAGTAACCGATTCAGTGGCAGAGAGAAAGATTCAGGATGGTAACTGGGAAAATGTCTGGAGTGTTTATTCTCTGGCTGATTCTATCGATGATAACTCGGCCAGTGGAGTCAAGGCTAGGTCCTTGACCCTTGTACAGAATCCTGCATGGTAACAGGCAACATTAATATGATAAGCACTACTGCAACAATTACAACTTCTGCCTATTCGCACGATGTGCTCTCTGGAGACACTGTTGTGGAAGTAAAGATGGAAGTAACCTGCAGACAACATATAATGGAGCTTCTGTAACTAACTCTTCAATTGTTGTCGGGTCTGATGCTGTATCAGTGGTTAATGATGGTAAGAGCTTCTATGCGTTCTACACTGACAGTGCAGATAGCAATATCAAGAAGTTGTTGGTACTTCCTCCAGCAATACCATAAAAACCATATCTTCGGATGAGATAAAATATCTAAATTCTAGGTATTCAGCCAGTTTGCTGAATACCTATTTTTTTTATTAAACATCAAAAATAAGGTTTCACAGTTTAATAATATTCTAAATAAATTGTTCTTTGACATTAATTCTTACTTTTGTCAGATCAGATAACTTACTTTCTTCTCCATACAGAGGGGAATCTGGTCCATAAAAACAGTATGAAAGTTTCAGCTCCTGACATGACCATGGATGTCATCGAATCTGCAAGAACTGTACCTTCAGATTTCATTAAAACGATGCTGAATATTTTGGATGAGGAGATGGGCCAAACATTTGGATTCCCTGTTTCCCCTGTCAAAGAAAATGGATCCGAACTTGCTACCTCAAGAACCATTCTGGAGCCCTTCAACACCACATATGCAGGAGTAAGGCAAAAGATATTCACCTTTGAGGATATCCAGTGCAAGTTCATCCTCGATGTAGCTAATGTGAAAGACCAACTGAAGATTGCCCAAGCTAATTCCACTAGTCAAGAACATCCTGAACGATTCCAGAACTCATGTGACCAAAGGGTCCACCTAAGAGAACATATCAAACCTGGCACCTGCTATTATCGACGTGATAATCAGCATGTACGAAGGGATCAGATTAGGAAGACAGGGTGTCGAAGGTTCCCAATCTTCTGCATATTGTGGTCGGTGTGGATCCAGCGGTTACGTCCAACAAAGCTTCAGCTGACACAGGTATAGTTGTTGCAGCTGCCGATGAACATGGAGAGTACTATGTCTGGGGAATACAGTATCCATGCAACATCGAAGAACTGCGCTCAACAGATTATTGCAGCCCACTACAAACACTCTGCTGACAGGGTTATCGGGGAAGTGAACAATGGATGTGAGCTCGTGGAGAGCATACACTCCGGACGATTGACCCTATTGTTTCCTACAGATCAGTAAGCGCCAGCAGGGGGAAAGCAGACCATGGCCGAGCCTATCAGTGCTCTTTATGAGCAGTGCAAAGTTCACCACGTGGGTTCCTTCCCGGGACTAAAGGAACAGATGCGTGACTGGGTTCGGGGTGAAGGGAGTAGTCCGGACAGAGTGGATGGACTTGTATGGGCTTTGTGAGAGCTTAGCAGATCAAGGTATAGAGCGCAGAAATTGAACATGCAAGCACTTATTAAAACAAGACCGAGGTAATTATGAGAGTAAAACTCTATGCAACCGTGAGCAAGAATAGGACCGCCGTACTTCACCGGCTGATGAAAGAGCAGGATCATAACAAGAGCTATTCTGTGGACTTCATTGCATAGTATTATTCGAAGATGAAGAAAGATCTGAGGGAGAAGCAGGTGGAAGATACTGCAGAGCTGGTAATCGAGAAGCTGAAGTTGAAGAAGTTGGTGTAGAGGTTCAGATTAGATGCTTTGCACTTTAATTAATTGTAGTAATGGATTCTCTTTTTGACCTTCGTGAAGATTACGGAGGGAACAGAAGTAAATAAATTGATTATTTAATCTATTTAAATAATATGCGTTGCAGATGCCTTGAAAGTCAGATAGACCCATGATCCAACATAAAGACCCATATCATCATAGGCTCTTTTTGTAAGCACTACCCTGAAGGGAATTACAGCATCTATCACCAGATTTACAGTTGCCCTCATTCTCGTGATTTCAGTAAGGACACCACTAAAAGAATTCTGGGCACTTGAATGAATAGGGTCTTTTGATATCAGGATGTCCTCCGGCCTGATAGAAACACTCACATTCCCTGATTTCAACGCGTTTGAAATTATAATAAGTCCATTGATCAATATCTCTGACTGATCATCCTTGATAACCGAAGTTCCATGGAAAAGATTCTCAACACCAACAAAACTAGCAACAAAAGCCGAGTTCGGTTTCCTGAATACCTCATCAGGAGTGCCTACCTGATGGATCTTACCGCCATGCATGATGGCTATTCTGTCAGCAAGAGCAAAGGCTCCTTCAAAACTATGAGTTACATGGATAGTGGTTGTCTTCTTTAACTGGTGTATCCTGAGTAGCTCCTGCCTCAGACGTGCTTTTGTTCCGGGATCAAGGGCATACAGTGGTTCATCCAGCAGAAGAAGGTCGGGCTCTGTTATTATTGCTCGTGCTATTGCAGTTCTTTGTTTTTCACCGCCACTCAATGTTGAAGGATATCTGTCAAGCAGATGAGATATTCCAAGAAATTCAGCCGTTTTTTCAACCTTGTCCTCAATTACAGACTTCTCATATCCCTTATACTTAAGTCCGAATCCGATATTATCTCTGATATTCATATTTGGAAACAGCATGAAATCCTGATAGACAACACTTATGTTCCTGTCTTTTGGAAGAAGATCAGTTACATTATGCCTGTTTATCAATATAGAACCCATATCCGGCCTGTATATGCCTGCAATTGACTCCAGAAGGATTGTCTTACCGGAACCTGTAGGCCCAAGTATACAGAAATATTCTCCTTCTTTTACAAACAGGTTTATTCTTTTGAGTTCGAACTCTCCGATTTCTATTAAAAGATCACTTACTTCTATCATATTCATCTTTCAGCAAACTACACCGCCTAACAGAGCTTTGCCACCCCTCCCTTGCGTTCAAATAAGTATAATGTAATACCAGAAATCAATATCAATATGCTTGCAGCTGCAATTGCAAGGTCAAGTTCCCCGGAAGATATGTTCAGGTAAAGTGCTATAGGCAGTGTCTCAGTCTTCATTCTTGTAGCCCCTGCAAGCATCAGCACTGCACCGAACTCTCCCATTCCTCTTGACCAGGTTATAACAGATCCTGCTAACATTCCGTTCTTTGAAAGAGGAAGGGTTGTCCTGAAAAAAGCCTGAAAAGGTGTGCAACCAAGCGTCTGTGCCACATGCTCATACCTTGGATTAATGCCTTCAAAGGTTGAACGCATTATCCTGAGCATCAGGGAGACATTCACTGCAAACTGCGCCATGATTATTCCAGGTACTGTGAATACAAACTTAAGACCCGCATCTGCCAAGTAACTTCCAAATGAAGTTGTACCGAATATCAGTAGCAGACCAAGACCTGCAACTATTGGTGGTAATGCCATTGGCAGGTCAAGAAGTGTGTTGATGATAGCCTTTCCATGGAAATCATATCTTGCAAGAGAATATGAAACTGGGATTGTTATCAGTATGCACATAAAAGTTGATATCACCGATGTCAGTAAGCTGAGATGTATTGCAAATTGTATCTCTGGGGAAATTATGTTTGCGATAAGACTTAGCGGATCTGCGTGGGTGACTATTTCAAATATTAGAGTAAAAATAAAAAGAGAAAGCAGGAGCATAAGAATAATATTTGCATACTTGAATCCATTTCTTTGCATTAAATACACCTGCTTCGTATTTGTTGTTTTCCAAGTTATTCCATCAAAGCTTATTTATACCTCTAAAGAGGCATACTTCTCATCTGGATAAAGTATAAATCCATATCCTTCAAAGACGCTGTGACCTTCATCTGAAACAACAAAGTCTATAAATTCAGCAGCAAATTCCGAGTTTTCAGATGTTTTCAGAGTTGCTATTGGAACAATCTTTATGATATTCTCATCCTCTGAGATCTTTATCATATTCACTTCGTCATTGTCCCTCACAAGGTCTTTCCATACAATGGAAGCATCTGCCTGATTAAGCGAAATATATGTGATAAGTTCGTTGACCGTTGCACCTTTTGCAACGACATTCGCTTCAACCAGACCATCTATTCCCTTATTAGTAAACATTTTATTAGTGATTATGCCGATAGGTGCTGCTTTCGGGTCTCCCAGTACTACACTAACGTCATCATTTGCAAAATCATCAAGACTATCGATATTTGCCGGATTATCAGGTGGAGTGATAATTACAGGAACGTGGTATACAACCTTACTGAAATTATCAACAAATCCTTTTTCTGCTGCTACCTCAAAGTAATAGGTTGCACCCGGCATGTATACATCTCCTTCTCCTGAAAGTTCTATTTGTGTCAGGAGTGTATTGGCACCTGCATAATTATACTGTACAGGAATACCATATTCCTCTTCGAACAGAACTCCAATTTCATCCATTGGTCCACGTATTCCGGCACCGCAGTAAATCAAGAGTGGTTCTTCACTGACCTGCTCATCTAAGCTATCTGAGTCTGTAACTGCTGTATCCGGGTCAGCTGTGGAATTACTGGTAGAATCAATACAGCCCAGGAACAGAACACAGGAAATCAATAATGAGAATACTATAACATGTATTTTATTAACCATCCAATCCTCTCCTAAACAATAGGCAGAATGGATGTTATGCTTTATTTAGCACAACATCATTTGAAGTAGTTGCGTTCGAAGTGTTATGTTTAATTAAACATAACGCCATAATCATACTATGTGTAGTATAAATACATTTCTAAATAGTTCCAAAATATAACAGGGGATGCTGAATGATATCACCATCTGGAAGGTATAGGCATATAGAGATAATCTAAATCCCATGAATTCAGCAGGATAACAGAAGAATAATATGCAACAAACACGAGTTCCACAACTGTTGTAATCTACACTTATCATAAGAAGGCAGTTGCAGAATCTTTCAATGAATATGGGCACTTAAATATTTATTTCAAATAAGGAAAAAATAAAGATTTGTATCATCCACTGTGGAAATTAATATTGTATTGAAGTCAATTTCAACAGAAGTTAAAAACCTATTTATAGACCCTATCAATATTTTCAATTCAAATCACAGAAGTCAATACTATAAAAATTAGCTGTATTGACATTTTATAAAAGGTGACAGGATGATAGAACAATTTGAACACTATTTACTGGAAGATTGTCCCTATGGGGATGAGACCACTGAACTCCTTCAGATCAAAGGAAAAGGGACTCTTAGGATTATGTCAAGAGATGCCGGTATTGCGGCTTGTACAGACGACCTTACAGAATTCTATGAAAAAAATAAACTGAAAGTTACTTCATTTCTGGATAATGGGGAAAGGTTTGAAAAAAATTCCATACTATTTGAAGCAGAAGGTGACCTGAGAAAAATATTCAAATTGTGGAGGATATCACAGACATTCCTTTCCATGACCTGTGCCATTGCTACAAAAACAAAAGAGATTGTAGATCTTGCAAAGGCTGTTAATCCGGATGTCAAGATTGCCACTAGCAGAAAGACACATCCCGGATTTCGCAAATATGAATTGAAGGCCGTTAAGATAGGTGGTGGTGATCATCACCGGAATTCCCTTAGCGATTCGATACTTATAACACAAAATCACTTCAATGTGGTTGGTTCCTTCGGAAAGCGCAATTCTATGAGAAAGATTGAAATTGAGCCAAGAACTAGGGAAGAAGTTTTTGAATACGCAGCAATTGCAGACGTACTGCTCCTTGACCACTACACACCCAAGGAATTAAAGGAAGTAGCACCTAAGATTCGAGAAATCAATCCCAAAGTTGAGATCGCAGTTGGTGGCATCGAATTTAAGGATATACCACAATATGCAGCAACTGTTGATATAGTTGTAACTACTGCACCATATTATGCAAAACCTTTTGATCTCACAACAAAAATAGATCGACTCTAATGAATAGACAGCTGGGAACAGGATGTATAGATTGGAACTACCCGTTCCCAGAATCCTTCTTAGTTCTCCAAAATTTCCCTAACATGAGCATTAAGAGTGAATGGTCCATACGTTTCAGAATTTATCTTCAAGAAAGTTATAGAGAAATAATTTTGATTCTTTACATCTATAACTTTATTTTTAATATCCGACGCAAACAAGATATTACTCAACCTATGTAATTGATATAATAATCTATTTTATTAGCCATGGATGTTCTTTACATCAAATCATCAATTTAATATCAATGTTTTCTTTCTTCTTTAACGACCCAAGTTAAAAAAATTATCTTCTCGTGATTATTTTCATCTGAGAGTCTAGCTTGGTGTTGAAACACCCCCTTTGCTCACGGAGACTTTGCTTCACATAATACAAATGCTGCCTGCCCGGACATTACATGTCCAATTCATTTTTCATCGGATGAATTGGAAGCCATGCTGTAATTTAAGGAGGTGACATAACCAATCTAACTCGAAGCATTCCGTTTTTGCCTTTAAAGATTTCGTAGTGACCCATGCAGTAATGTCTGATCATTGTCATTTTTCATACATTTAAAGAACCTTTTCAAGATACCAGGATAATCTCGTTTGGTCCAAACACTACGATCAGACCTTTCCAAGTCACCTACCAGTTTATAGACATCTGTTTTGGTAATTTCCGGGAAAGGTTTATTGAACCACTTTGAAAGATCATGGATAGAACTAGGATCTTTCAAAACACGAGCATTTGATATGCCTTTTGCATAGCACATTTACAAACTCAAAGATAAGCTCTTTGTTCTTTTCAGAATAAGGAGAATTCAAAATAAGATTTTCAGCATTAGCAATCTTCTTGTTATAATCTTATAATTCCATGAGTCACACTTCCATGTATAACAAGCTTTTGTAAGAACGGTGAAAGTGTGGGGCTCTGAACATCGAGTATAACGCTGAGGAAGAGATTCGAACTCTTGCAGCGCGTTAGCACTACCGGTTTTCAAGACCGGCGCCGTAGTCCACTTGGCTACCTCAGCATATTGAATGATATCTCAACAGCGGTTTAGAATATAAGCCTTTTGATTAAAAGGGCATTGAATGAATTCTTACTTAAAAAGGAAGTAATGAAGGAAGAGGATTATCCCTCTGCCTCTTCTGTAGCTTCATCTTCAGCAGGTGCTTCTTCTGCCTCAGGTGTCTCTGGTGGTACGTATGGGTACTTCTCTACATACTCAAGGTTTGGTATGCCAAGCTTTGCAATAAGCTCTGTAGCGATAGTTCCCTTGGACATGAGCCATCTCTGGTTGAAGGTAAGCTCTATTGGTGCAACAACTCTGATAACTTCATCAGTGACCTCTACCTCAACATCCCTGAGTCCGGTGTAGAGTGCGATAAGGCCCTGTGCCTTTGCAAGAGTATCTTCGATCTTTTCCTCGATGGTATATTCGTACTCGACATCCTTGCCTGCAAGAGCGTGGTTGAAGTCTACACGAATTCTGCGGCCAAGAGCCTGGGAGATCACACCTCTCTTTCCATTGTACTCAATAGGCATGCCGGTGTATGGTCTCTGGTCACCGAGCTGTTCCTTTAATTTTGTTATGGAAATGGTTTCCACAAGTGATGGGTCGTGTGCACCAAATGCCTTCTCAGGAGGAATTGTGAGAGTTCCTGTGTAACCTACTTCCTTGCCCTCAAAATCTTCATCAAGACCAGCAATGGTGTGGCCTGAACCTACAACAACGATATCTCCACCGTATAATCCACGGGGATTGTAAACGCCATTGTCTTTTGCAAGCTGCTCGTCGGTTGTATCAAAGATCTGTCCTTCATTGACTTTACCGGTATAATTGACTTTTATGAAATCTCCATTTTCGATTGCCAAATTGATCAACTCAATTAATTTATTACGAATAAATAGTGAATAGAATTACCTGCACGCTATACTCATATTTCTTTAAGAACCTTTTGCCAGTGAAAATAAGCTAAAGAGAATCAAAAGCATTGTTTACAAGAAGAAATGCATTCAAAAAGCAGATAGATAAGTAGTTAGATATATCTAATAAAAATGTGTTTGGAATAAACAGAAAATGAGACCTGAAGATTCATACGATATAATAGTTGTAGGCGCCGGACCTGCAGGCTCCACAGCAGCAATGTATGCAGCAGAGAGGGGAAGATCCGTACTCTTAGTTGACAGGAAAAAGGACCTGGGAGTACCGCTCCAATGTGGTGGCTTCCTGCCACACTATGAAACCCTTGAGGAACTTGTTCCAAGAGCAGAATTGCCTTTTACACTTGAAGAAATACCAAAAAGCTGTATCCACACATCAACATCATATCAACGCTTCATAGCACCAAATGGCGTATCAAAAGGATTCCATGTAAACGCCCATGCTATTGACAGAAGACGGTTTGATAAACATCTTGCACAAATGGCAGCAAAAGCTGGTGCACAACTTCTTATCGCTACGAATGTAACCGAGGTAAACGGCACAGAACTTATCCTTGATGGCGCTTTTGGCGAATACATTGTCAAAGCTAAGGTAATAATCGGAGCTGATGGTCCAAATTCCATAGTAGGAAAAGCCAATAACATGATTAGAAGTGATGATCCCATGGGAACGGGAACAGCATTCGAATATGAACTTAGCGGGGTAGACGTAGATAAAGAAGCCGTTGAGATGTATTTCGGTACAGAGTATGTTCCCGGAGGATATGCATGGATTATATCCCAGGGAGGAGATACGGCAAACATCGGAGTCGGCATACGTGAAGCAATGTTCGAAGAACACATGGGTGCCCGGGATTACCTTGACAGATTCCTCTATGAACACCCTATTGCCAGCAAAAAATTAGAAGGTGCATCTATCACATCAATAGTAGCGGGAATTGTACCGGTTGGCGGTGCACCAAAGGTCACTGCCACAAAGGATACAATTATAGCAGGAGATGCAGCAGGGCATATTATCGCAACCAATGGAGGAGGAATTTCCACAGCAATGGTCGGCGGCAAAATCGCTGCTGAAAGCGCTTCTGATCACCTTGATGGAAAATGTGACCTTATGGTATACGAAAACCGATGGCGAGAACAGATGGGGCTGGAAATTAAAACCGCAGTCTATGTCAGAAAGCTCATGGATAAGCTCATGCTCTCAGACAAACTTATGTCAACTGCAATAAAAATGATATCATCCGAGCATATGAAATCCATTCAGTGTGGACAGTTGCCAGATGTTGTCAGAAAATCACTCCTTAAGATGAATCTAGGTTTGAACTAAAATGTATGTTTTTGTCTACGGTTCACTGAAAAAAGGATTTTTCAATCACCAAGTGATCGAAAATTCAAAGTTCATTTGCAAAACGCATACAAAAGAATGCTACAAAATGCTTGACCTACAAAGTTTCCCAGGAGTCACTAAAGAGGAAAAGCTATCAGTGATCCATGGTGAAGTATATAATGTTGATAACATCACACTGGAACTACTTGATAAGTTTGAAGGAAACTGGTACCTGCGGGAAGCTGTAGAACTGGATGCAGGATTTTCAGCGCAGATGTATTTCCTGAAGCTTCTACCTGAAAATTTAAATTATCACCAAACTGTAGATACAGGTATCTGGACAGAAAAATAGTAATACAGCTCTTTCAAAATACAAGGAAAATGGAGATTAATATGTCTGAAACCAATACTGGTATTGACATGTTTCATGGAACTATATCTTATGAAGCACATGGGAACCTCTACCTCAACATTACCAACCAGTGCAGTGCTAATTGCACTTTTTGTCTGCGGGATTATTCAGACGGAGTCTACGGTTACAACCTCCGTTTATCCAGAGAACCTACAGAAGAAGAAATTATTAGAGAATTAGAAAATAAAGACCTTTCAAAATACAAGGAAATCGTTTTTACAGGGTTTGGAGAACCTACATGCAGATTCAAGATCGTCCTAGGTGTGACCAGATGGCTGCATAAAAAGAATTGTCGTGTCAGACTGGATACCAATGGCCATGCAAAGCTCATGTTCCCAGAAATGAATGTTGTTCAAGAATTAAAAAGTGCAGGCCTTGAATCCGTATCTGTAAGCCTTAATGCAGAATCAAAGCAAAAATATAATGCCCTCTGTAAGCCTGCATATGAAAATGCATATGAATCAGTCCTTGAGTTTACAAAAAAAGCTGTTGAGCTTGGAATCAGAACTCAGATGACAGTTGTAGGCAGTCTACCTGGAATAGATATAAAAGCATGTGAAAAGATAGCTACCGATATGGGAGCCACTTTTCGGGTAAGATAGATCAGAAATACTTCAATAGATCATCTCTTTTTGCAGAATGCAAACGCTGCCTTATAAGCGATTTAAGAGGTCTTATATTCCCTTTTTTAGCACTGATAGGAGCGAATCTATCAAGCCATTGTTTCCATGGTGGAAGCATACCAAGCTTTTCAACTATGCCATCTATGCTAGAGTCCATATTCTTCTCTTTCATCTTATCGGTCTTGTTCACTGCAATAACGGTGTCAATACCCATTTCCTGCAGGAAAGCATAAAGTTCAAGGTCCACAGGAATCTCATTTCGGGCTTCCCATCTTTCCACAAGCTCCACAAAAACAGAGCCATCAATTATCATTACTGCGAGATTGATACGGTCTGGGTTATCTTCTATATACCTTACGATCTGGTTCTTAACAGTATCCTGCTTGTATTCATTAACACCACTCATAAAACCAAATCCAGGCATATCAGTTATAAGAAGATCAGAAAAACGTATATGAGTAGGTTTTAAAGTTACACCTGGTCGTTTACCAACCTTTACTTTCTTACCAGTGATCTCACGGATAAGAGTAGACTTTCCTACATTCGAGCGTCCCACAAAAAGGATCTCATAATTAGCACCCTGCGTAGGGTCTTCATTTCTCGCCATTTTTAATCAAGCGTATATTATGCTTTTCCCTGCTTATAGCCTTATCCAGTTCACGCAAAAAATCCTCAAAGGACTCTCGTGGAATTCTTGCACCCGCTGCAGAAGCATGACCACCACCAGTGCCACCAAATTTAGGAGCAACTTCACGCAATATCATATTCAGGTCAGCTGTATCCCTCGATCTTAAACTCATATCGTATACATGCTTCCTGTGACGATATTCAGCAGCCAGACCAACATCCTTCATACCTGACGAAGCAGCATATATCGCTGACTTGGACATATACCCTTTAGGGTCCACCACATAGGCAATATTATCAAGGGTCTTAACTTGCTTCTTGACCCTATGCCTCAGATTCTCTTCCAGTTTTGAGCCCATTTGAGCAAAATGTAGTATATCATGTATCTCAGATAGAATGATATTGCGTGAAAGGGGATACAATAATTTCCTCTTAAAATCATAGTCCCTACCAGCAAATATCAGTGCCTGAATAAGAGTGCCGGCCTGGAAATAAAGACTACGCATATCCCAGTCCAATGTCCATTTCTTTATAGATGGAGTGTCATTGTAATAATCACCAATAGCACCGTAGATTGCAACCCTGCGCATATCCCTGTTAAGTCTTTTTTCAAGAACCTTGTAAGTAAGTTCTGAGGCACATACATTTGTATCATGATACAACCAATCAACATCAATACACTTTCCAGGTAAAGGATGATGATCAGTATAGAACATATTTGAATTCTCAGCAAGTTCTCCAAGCCTCTCATACAGATTAGAACACAGGCGCTCATCAATAGCAATGTCGCAAATAATTATATTCTTGTAGTCATCTGCGACCCTCAGGTCATCAACTACACCCACAGGAGAAGTAAAATAAACATCAGATTCAGGATAAGCACATTTTGCAATGGCACCACAACACACACCGTCAGAGTCACCATGTGTCAGGATAAGAGTTTCGTGCTTTTTTACTAATTTTGAATGCGCCATATTGATCCCGTTCCCCCTAAATGGAATGAATGAAATGATTCCAAAGAAATTAGCTATTATATATAGAACATAAGCAATATTCTACTTTTCTATCAATTTACATATATATGGCAGCTATCATGATTTATCTTATTTATCCTCATCACTTGAAAAAAAGCCTTTTATGTAATCTATTAGATCGAAAACAGGTTGAAAAAGACCGTGCTCCTCTTTTTCAATTTCAATTGAATCAAAAGCTGATTCATTATTATAATCTGATTCAATACTACCTCCATAGACTTCATTACTGGAATCAGAAGTATCGTTTAAATATTCCAGGTATTCATCATCAAGGTCGGAATCCAAATTATCCGATCCATCACCTACATTAAGCACATACCTACTTGAGTACATCAGGCCTTCATACCCTTTAGAATCAATAAATCTTGCTTTTGCTGAAGGAACGATTATCCGTCCTTCTTTATCCATACGCATGGAATAATTTATAGACAAATTGTCCCCTGGATGAAATACCTTGGATAAAACAAGATCACCATCCAGCAATACACCACCTTCAGGAAGTTCATCAGTAAATGATACATGTGCTGCCCTATCACCATCGTTACTTAAACTGATATTAACATTGATCACATCATTGACCGCTACTACATCAGAAGACATGCTTTTTTTAACATTTATTAATGGGCCATGTACGATCAATTCAGACCCGTTCAGAAATTTGCTATGCAAACGACCCTCATCGTTAACCAGAACCTGAGTTCCAGAAATATTATAAGTTCCGGGTTTCAGAGCTTTCAAAGAATATTGATAAGTCCTTTTTCCATAAGCATCCAGAGAAAAATTCCAGTTGATATTAGCATCAGGATCAAAAATAAGTTCATCAGGAATATCCTGTATTACACTTATAGACTCAAGCTGATCACTGCCCCGGTTTTCAATAACTATATCAACATTCGCCCGTTCATCGATATATATTTCATTGGTTCTTTTTTCTTCTACTGAAATAGTGGCGTCGATCCATTTCACAACGGGAGCAATATGAACATCTTCTTTTGAAATTGAAACACTTATTGTAGCATAAGGTGTAGGGATATCATTTCCTGTGACAACTTCCAGTACAGAGATATTTATCCTATCATCAAAATTCTTATAATCGGAAATGTCAGAATTATTCAAAGCGAGTATTGTACTCCATGATTCTGAACGATTTGTTAATACAGACAACACAACATAATCATTATCAGAATCAAAGGCCTTTGATGGGGAAAAGTCTACAGCATTTATCAAATAACTGCTGCTGTTGACCTCATCCCCCCAATAAAGAGTATATTCCTCTGCATCAAGCCATTCCAGATCATCATCCGAAGATGTATCTGAATTCGACTCTGCCCCTGCAAAACCACATAGACAGATAGTTACCATTAACAGGCAGATCAGCTTGGTCAAAATTTGATTCATGGATTCTATAAAAATATAATTCGATTACTGCTTATTCTGGCGTTTTGATATAAAGTACACACAACCCAAAACAAAAACTAACATAATTCCTTCGAATCCGGGCTGAACCCTTTCTTCAACTTCAGGATCCGCATAATTACCAGAATCAGCTGATGCAGTTCCTGATGAGGAAGAACTATCTGAATTACCGGAATTTGTATCTGGTTCTGCAATAGTATCTACTGCATTGTGATCTACCACAGATAGCACAGGCATATTAGATATTTTTTCACCCTTATATTCTTCCAGATCTATGAATGATCCAGTTGTAGCTGGTAATTTGAAATCACCGACCTCTTTTGTTCTAATCACATACGAATAAGTATGTCTTTGTCTAGGATTTACGACGTCTTTAAAGTTCATATTCCCGCTGACAAAGGAGACTGTTTCAGGCAATGTTTCTGAAGTAGTTACACTTGCCCCGTGTGTGCCTGTATTTTCTACATTGACCGTCACTTTCACCTGATCACCTACATTGACAGTTGAAGGACTGACAGACTTAGTAATAACAATTACAGGACCTTCAACCTCTATTGAAGGAGTTTCTGAAATAAATGTCTGCAATTTACCATTCGGATCAGTATACTGCGCAGTCAGTTTCGGAACACTATATTCACCTGTTTTATAAGGCTTTAAAGTATAATCGAAAACTTTGGTCTTAGTCTCCCCTGGAGAAAAAGAAAGAGTAAGCTGTTGATTAACATTATCCTGCAACTCAAGATGCTCAATTATGGGATTATCTACAGTAACTGAATTCAAGCTGTATATACCATTATTCCATATACTGACCGAAACATGAGCAGTTTCATCCATATATATCTCTTCGGTGATAGATTTAGTAATAACAAGTTCAGCTGCTGGTTCTATAGTAAGCTTTTTCTTTTCGCTGTCTTCGTTGTAATCATCATTAATGTCCATGGACTTGGTTGTTACTTTAAGATCGATGTCAGTTTCTTCCCAGTAGTGAGGTATTTTCAATTTGACCTCTATTGGATCGAGTACTTCATCTTCATCAATAGAAATAAAATGATGTTTTAGATCACCATCGACAAGTTCCATACCTACAGGATCGATCTCAAGGTCCATTTCATAAGCTTTAGCATCCCCTTCATTTTCAATATCAATGGTGGCACTTATATAAGGATAGGAAATTGTCCTTGGATCATAAGTGCTGTCATCATCATCAACTTCGATCTCGATCCTCATTTCAGGAATTCCACGTTTGTAGACTTTTACAACTGCAGTTGGATCTTCCATGTT
Source organism: Methanosarcinaceae archaeon (assembly GCA_020055655.1). GTDB lineage: Archaea > Halobacteriota > Methanosarcinia > Methanosarcinales > Methanosarcinaceae > Methanolobus. The sequence goes on from JAIPUR010000005.1 coordinate 83,083, forward strand.
GCCAGTCCAATCATCTATATTCAGAGTGACTTTGTCCAGATATGCACGAATATCCTTGCCATTGGATTCATCCCTATAGATGACACTCTGACCTACCTTCACAGGAGATATTTCTTTTATAACCCCGTTTTGAGAAATACTGATGCTCACGAATCCTTCAGTGTTGAAATCTTCTACCCTTATCAGATAGTTATCTGATGTCAGCGTGCCTCCCCAGCCCAGAGTACCGCTAGTATCCGCATCATCTTCCCACTCAATATCATCTTTGTCATAAGCTGATGCAAATGAGCATGACAAGAAAAGAAGAATTAAGCATATGAAAATCGTTCTTTTAAACATAACTGGACCTCTATTTGAAATAATTATTATGAGAATATAGTTTGGAATTGATTATTTGGCTTTAAAGATTCGGACCTCTTGTTTGAGTGGGTTTTTCAATTGATTTAATTCTTGAAGTTGACTTTGGAAGAGCAGTCATGGAAGGTTTTTGTATGGGGCCTACCCTGTTGTCATAAGCAAATATTTGAACCCCATATCCCGAATCCATTTTACTTTCATATTTTTTGTTCGAGGGAGAGGGATCAATTTCTGATCTTTTTTGTTGCATATCAGCCTCTTTTTTGGAAAAACCGCTTTTAACATCCCTTTCCTTTGCTCTGGCTCCTTCTTCTTTACCTTTTTTGTAAGTATCGATAACAATTGATCCTAATCCGGCTTCCTTGGCCAGGTCTTCCAACATAGAGTACTGCTCACTTACCCACCCTATCTCTGAGTGTTTGTGATAACCAACCTCAAAGCCAAGATCATAAGAACCTTTTTTAATCTCTTCTATTTCAGAATGAGTGAGTTGAGTGTCTGTTTCTTTTTTCTGAAAGAATCTAACCATTATTCATACACCTCTAATCAAGGAGATCCTTTATTGTCAATCCTTTATCAGTAAATTCAATATTACGTAAATTACAATCATGCTTTGTACCACGCATCTTAATGATCTGGATGGCACGTGTCATGGTTTTGTCGTACAGGAAGTTGTGCATAAAAATTACACCATGAGCAGCAAATTGTTCAGTTGAGTAAGCCGTTGGTTCTGTCATTTCAGATATTAGGATAGTAGTGCATCCCAGCTTCTTGAGATTTCGTATAAATCTACTCATTTCTTTTTCCTGAAGAGAAGAATCTTTGGAAGTAAATCTGATAGCAGAAACCGAATCAATTACAAGCCTTTTTACATCATACTCAGCCACATAAGCAGCTATTTCTTTGAAAACAGTTGCAGGTGAAGGTGCTTCATTATCAGCTGCTGAGCGGCCAACCTCATATTCAGGAGTGACATACTCATTGAACTCATCCATAAACCCATATTCCATCCGCGGACCAAGATCAGCAAATAATAACTTTTGCATTTTGACCAAGGTCATTACGTTCATTGAATAATTAGACATATCATTGATGATATTCTGTGGGCTTTCAAGTAAACTCACATATAGGCCCACTTCACCAAATGCTGCCCCTTGTGCCAGATATTGTACACAGAATGTTGTTTTACCACAACCTGGTGGTCCACTTACCAGATAAACACGTTCTGCCAGCAACCCGCCTTGCACAAGGTCATCAAATCCATCTACTCCGGTTTGTATTCTCATAAAATGCCCTCATTTGTATAATAATATTAGTATTAATTACATCATACATATATTTTACTTTTATTATTAACATCATATTATACATTAGCTATCTATAAATATATCGCCAAAATGCGACAGATTGAAATTACTTGAAAAAATACCTTAAAACATGGAACTTTATGATGTTATTGCGGTTTTGGAAAAAATAGCCCCACCTGAACTTGCAGAAGAATTCGATCATGGAAGGATCGGACTAACACTCGGATCAAATAAACAGATCAATAAAATAGTAGTGGCACTCGATCCTACAGAATACGTAATTAAAAGAGCTGCACAGATAGATGCTGACCTTCTGATCACACACCACACACTAATATTTAATTCGATCAATCTCATTCCAAAAGGTCTGGCGGATATTCTTAAAATTGCTCTTGATAACGAGATAGCCCTTTACTCAATGCACAGCAATTTTGACAAAGCAAAAGGTGGCATCAATGACGTGCTGGCAAAAAGACTTGGGCTATCTAATATAGAAGACTGTGAAATTGGAAGAATCGGAACAATAGATCCATGCTCTGCTGATACCTTTGCTAATCACGTTGCAAAAAGCCTGGGTACCCACATACAATTCACCGGCAAAAAAGATGAAATCCGAAAAGTTATGGTTTTTGGAGGGAGTGGATTCAGGAATGAATACCTTGAGTTCGCAAAGGAAAATGATGTTGATGCATATGTATCAGCTGAATTGAAACATGATATCATTCGCTCATGGGAAAATATGATGCTTGTAGATGCCACACATTACGCAACCGAGAATGCAGGAATGCAGGAATTATGTACTACACTTAAAGAAAAGCTAAAAATTGATGTTGAGTTTATAGAACATAATCCACTTATTAAAACACTTTGAGGGAAAATGCCAGAAAAGAAGGACATAAAGAAGGATGAGAGCATAACGGAAGAAGAACTGGAAAAAATGATGGAAGATGGGTTCAAATATAAAGAAAAGCCAAAACATCGGGGCCTTGGCAAATATGAAAGAACAGGCATATACAAAGGAGCTAATGTGAAAAAAGAATAAACATAGACTTGTTATTCTTGCCTGTGATCTATGACCTTTTTACCACATCCCATTGGAACAACTGTCAGTTCCCCACCTTCAAATGCATTGTTCAGTGCTTCATTTTCAGCAATCCTATCCATGGTAACAGCAACTGCAGCAACCTCCGAATGAGGCTGGTTCCCAACGGCAACATTCCAGTCTGCCATTTCATATATTTCAAAGGGAACCTTTTCAGCTCCGACAACTATCATGAGCTTCTCACATTCTTTGATTTCAGGAACGGCATCTGGAAGATTTACACCATACATAGAAAGGTGACAGATTTTTCCGCCCTCATCCTTCCACTTTTTGATCTCAGATTTCCAGCTCACGTTGTTTTCAACATAGAAATTACCGCCCCATCTGTCTGCAACATCAACCAGATTACCAGAAAGTTTGGGATCATCTGATGCCAAGAGCATACCTTCAGCACCAAAAGCCCTGGCGGTCAACCCAACATGCGTGGTAATTCTTTTGTCCCTTTGTGGACGATGACCAAGTCTTAAAATCACTATTCTATTCATTAATCCACCTGATGCTCAAACTTCGGTCACGTCAGCTACCTGCTCAATAAGCATGCCTTCAACAACTATTGGAGGTATCTCTCTTGCACTTTTAAGCGCTTCAGCAAGCTTCTCCTCTTTCTCTGCATATATTGTTATCACAGGACCACCCTCCTCAACCATTTCACCACGCTTTTTGTGGATCACAACGCCTGAACCTTTATCGTTTGGTGCACCGGCAAGTCTTGCGATCTGAACTATGCGTTTATTATCGAACTCTATGATGTAACCATTTGCAGGTGCATTCACTTCAGCTGTGAACCCTCCAAGCTTAATGTCCTTTGAGGTCACAGTCGAATCTCCGCCCTGTATCTCAACAATTTCCTTGAACTTTGCAAGAGCTTTTCCGTTTTTCAAAGTTTCAAGTGCAAGTTCACGACCCTTTCCTTTTGCAGCAACTCCACCCATCTCCAGAAGCATTCCAGCCAAAGCAATGCTTTTCTCGATGAGACTGTTTGGTCCTTCCATAGATTCAAGAACTTTCAATGCTTCTATGACCTCAAGTCCAGGTCCTACAGTCCTGCCCACAGGAGATGAACCATAGGTCAAAGCACAATCTATGTCCATTCCGAGGCGCTCACCAAGGCTTATGAGATCACGAGCAAGTTTTCTTCCGCTCTTCACATCAGGTATTTTAGTACCAAGACCCGTAGGAATATCCATTACAACTTTTTGAGCACCTACTGCGCCTTTTTTAGCCATAATAGATGCAAGAAGTTGACAATGAGGATCAATAGAAAGCGGATATTCGATTTTGATAAGTTTGTCATCAGCTGGTGCAATGTTGGTAGCTCCACCCCATACAATTACTCCACCTACTTTTTCAGTCATTTCCTTGATCTGAGCTGCTGTAAACTCAACAGGAGCAAGGATCTCCATCAAGTCTGCTGTTCCACCTGCACCTGTTATAGCCCGAGAGCTTGTTTTAGGTATAAGTAAGCCATTGGCTGCAATTATAGGTACAATTAGCAAAGTGATCTTGTTACCGGGCACGCCCCCAATTTAGGTCATATCCTTTATATTAGTACTATCGAATTTTATTTGCTCACCTGTATCTATCATGGCTTTTGTGAGCCATTCAGTTTCATCCTCGGTCATATCGTTGATATAAGTAGCTGTGAGGAAAGCAGCCAGTTCTATATCATTGAGATTTTCTTCAACAATATCCCTAATCAGGTCATATATTTCATCCCTGCTCAGTTTTATCCCATCCATTACCTTTCTGATAATGTAAGCAGATTTTGGCTTGTCTGCAGCTTCTACCTCTACGGTTTCAGTCCATTCCTTCTGAAGCTGCTCATGCACCTCATGATACAGGCCGATCATGCCTGGAGTTATCATATCCTCTGTGAAATCTACAATAGCAGTCAATGTAGTGTGATCTCTTATTCGCACCCTGTCGCCTTCATTCACTCCAAGTTCTTTTGCATCAATGGTGTTTAGCACCACTTTATATTTACCTACTTTGATGTCTATTGGTTGTACTTTCAGCTGCATGATCTCACCTTTTTATTATACTGTGAAATGCGCCAACAAATAAATAACTTAACCTTTGTTAGCAAGAAAATCTAATCCAAGCTCGATAAACCTTGAGATATAGGCCGGGATAATTAGAGTTGAATCCACTACAAGTTTTGAGCAGCTTTTTGTCTGCCTAAACATTGTATTTGCTTTTTTCGTGTTGAACAATGTATTCAGTCAACAGACAGATACCCTTTCTTGCAAATATATTTCTCAAACTCTATAAGGAAGAACACAGAGCTGGAAACGAGTACTATCATCAACCAGTCCACTGCCTCAATTGGAGCAGTGGAAAAGATGGAGTTTATTGCAGGTACATAGGTTATCATCATTTGCAGCGCTATGACAATTGCTATACCTAAGAGCATAATCCTGTTTGACAGGATATCGCTGAATACATATTCGTACATTGACTTCGAGTTGAACAGATAGAATATCTGGAAGAAAACTATGGTATTCAGAGCAATGGTACGTGAAGCATCTAGATTGCCACCGTTTTCCAGTTTCATGAAGAAATTGAAATATGCACCTGCAACAATGAGCAATGAGACGAAGATCACTCTTCTTTTGATGAGCGGGGTCAATATCGCCTCTTTTGGAGGGCGTGGTGGCCTTTTCAGTATGCCCCTTTCCTTTGGCTCCATGGTTATGGGAACACCAAGGCCGATGGCGGTGACCGTGTTAAGCCACAGTATCTGCAGGGGTACCAGTGGCAGTGTCATCCCAAGGATCACGGCAAACACAATGGAAAGTGCCTGTCCTCCGTTTGTGGGTAATGTCCATATCAGGATTTTCTGTATCTTACTGTAAACATCCCTACCCTCCTCGATTGCCGCCACGATCGAGGAGAAATTATCATCTGCCAGAACCATATTGGAAGCCTCTTTTGCAACCTCAGTACCGGTAATACCCATGGATATGCCGATATCTGCGGTCTTCAGGGCAGGGGCATCATTGATACCGTCTCCTGTGACAGCGACAACCTCGTCCATCTCCTTGAGAAGACTGACCACACGCAGCTTGTCTTCCGGAGAGGTCCTTGCAAACACAGATACCTTTCCAAGAACCTCCTTGAGGTGCTCATCGGACATCTCGCCAATATCCATTCCTGCAAGGGCACCTTCTGTTTCAATACCGATTTTTGTGGCTATAGCATAAGCTGTCTTCAGGTGGTCTCCTGTTATCATTATTACCCGGATGCCTGCTGTCTTGCAGTGTCTGATAGCTTCCGCGACCCCTTCTCTGGGAGGGTCCATCATGCCCTGCAGGCCGGTGAACACCAGGTCCTTTATATCCTCAGCCTCTATTCTTTCCACATCTGCAGGTACTTCCCTGTAAGCCATGCCCAGTACTCTAAGGGCATTGGAAGCCATCTGTTCAGCGGCATGATTTACACTTTCCGAATCCAGTGGTCCTGTGTTCTGTCCGTTAAACTGGGATATACACATGCTCAGGATCTTTTCAGGGGAGCCCTTTACATAAATGATCTTTGAGCCATCCTCTTTTTCATGCAGGGTTGCCATGAATCTTTCTTCCGGTTCGAAAGGTACGATATCCTTTCTGGGAAGATAGAATTTTCCGGCTTTCATACCCGAGATCAGGAGGGCTCCTTCTGTGGGGTCACCGTCTATATTATCAACGCCCCTGAATGAAGCATCATTACAAAGCACTCCTACCCGGAGAGTTTCCACAAGGGCTTTATCCTCCAGGGGATCAAATTTTGCTCCCTCCATCAGAAATTCACCTTCAGGAACGTAACCCGATCCTGTGATCTCATACAATTTACCGGCTGCATAGGCCTGGGTCACGGTCATCTGGTTCCTTGTAAGAGTACCAGTTTTATCAGTGCATATTACAGTGGCACTTCCAAGTGTCTCTACAGCAGGTACCGTGCGGATGATGGTATTCCTTGCGGCCATCCTGTTAACTCCGATAGCCATAGAGATAGTTATGACTGCGGGCAATCCTTCGGGAATTGCAGCAACAGCAAGGCTTACGGAAGCCATGAAGATCTCAACGGTCTCAAATCCCCTGAACAGGCCAACGACAAATGTCAGGGCAGCTATGATAAGAATGACCACAGATAGTATTATGCTCATATGTGTCATCTTACGCAGGAGGGGGGTGGACATCTCCTTACTTTCCCTGATGAATTCGGATATACGGCCGATCTGGGTCTTATTCCCTGTGGCCACCACAACACCTCTCCCCTGTCCCTGGTTTATAAGGGTTCCTGCAAAAGCAATACAAGCCGTGTCAATGGTATCCGCTTTCTTTTCCGCAGGTACGGATTCACCTGTCAGTATGGATTCATCGGCTCTCAGGTTCTTCGTATAGAACAATCTCATGTCGGCCGGAACTCTGTCCCCGGCCTCCAGAAGTACCACATCACCGATAACCAGCTCCCTGCTTGGAAGCACGGAGCTCACACCACTTCTCATTACTCTTGCTTCTGGTACAAGCAGCTTTGACAGTGACTCAAGCGCATTCTGTGCCTTTCCCTCCTGTATGAAACCTATTAGGGCATTTGCAAGAACCACCAACAGGATAACGACAGTATCTACATAGTGATCTAGGAAGAAGACGATAATAGCTGCTGCTATAAGCAGGTATATCAAGGGGCTTGCAAACTGTTTCAGGAAACGGTATACTGATCCATGCTCCTGTTTGGTGGATACTTCATTGTATCCGTCCCTTGCAAGTCTTAGCTCTGCCTCATCCTGGCTCAGGCCATCAGAATGACTGTTAAGTAAAGTAAAAACATCCTCTGAAGGAATGCCACACCACTTCTCCTCCGCCATAATAAAAAGATATAGATGAAGAGATAAATAACTTATTATTATCCTTTTAATTCTAAATAATTAATTTTAATATTGCACATTTTGTTCAGTGCACAGACTATCATGGCATAAATCCTGAATGATGTTTTATATTCACAGGTAAATAATAAATATAATTAACAAAGGTAACTGTAATGTAAATGTAGACAGCTTCAGGAAATAAGGCAAAAACTATATACCCTTCCTGACAAACGGTAACGTTACTAACTCATCTACATATAAGCATTGTTCTTAGAGGAATATATCAAATGTCTGCTTCCATGGTAGGAATGAGTTTTCTTGTTCTTGGTGTTGTCCTGCTTCTTGGCAAATTGATTAGGCTTAAGTCTCCTCAGCTTCAAAGTCTCTTTATCCCAAGTTCACTTATAGGAGGATTCCTTGCTCTTCTCCTTGGTCCGGAACTCCTTGGTAATCTGGTGTCATGGGCAGGTTTTAATGAGTATTTCTTTTCCGACGGTCTGTTCCCAGCAGAGATGCTTGATGTATGGACAACTCTTCCAGGTCTCTTTATCAATATAATATTTGCCACGCTCTTTCTGGGTAAGAAAATTCCCGGCATCCGTGAAATTTGGTTCCTGGCAGGTCCTCAGGTAGCTCACGGACAGACCATAGCATGGGGTCAGTATGTATTCGGAATACTGGTGACACTTCTCATACTGACACCATTCTTCGGGATAGACCCGATGGCAGGTGCCCTTATTGAGATATCCTTCGAAGGTGGACACGGTACTGCAGCAGGAATGGCAGCAACTTTTCAAGAACTGGGGTTTTCAGATGCAGCAGATCTGGCACTTGGTCTTGCCACCGTAGGTATCCTTTTTGGTGTCGTTTTTGGGATAGTACTCCTTAATTATGGAGTAAGGAAAGGCAAAACAGAGGTATTGTCAAGTGCGGATCATATATCCCTTGATGAGAGATATCAGAGCGGTATCATAGATTTCGATTCAAGGGAGTCTGCCGGTAAGATCACAACAAGGCCTGAGTCCATCGAACCTCTTTCACTCCATTTTGCATATGTAGGGGTTGCTATCGGAATAGGTTATATTATCCTTCAGGTATTAATTCTTATAGAAAAGATAACATGGGGTAATGCCACAGATATATACCTGATGTCACACATCCCGCTTTTTCCCCTGGCAATGATAGGGGGGATCCTTCTTCAGCTTTTCCTTGACAAATTCGATGTACACCAGACGCTTGACCGTAACCTCATGATGAGGATACAAGGTTTGTCGCTGGATATACTCATTACAAGTGCAATAGCAACACTCTCATTGACCGTAATTGGGAATAACCTTATGCCTTTCCTTATCCTTGCGACGGTGGGCATTGCATGGAACATGATAGCATTTTTGTTCCTGGGCCCAAGGATGATGCCTTCTTACTGGTTTGAAAGGAGTATAGGCAATTTCGGCCAATCCATGGGAATGACAGCAAGTGGCCTGCTCCTGATGAGGATTGCTGACCCGGGAAACAGATCACCTGCCCTGGAAGGTTTTGGGTATAAGCAACTCCTCTTTGAACCAATCGTTGGAGGTGGCATATTCACAGCTGCCTCTGTTCCCCTTATATTCTACTTCGGTCCTTTGCCTGTGCTCATCCTTGCAGCAATTATCATGCTTTTCTGGAGTGGGCTTGGATTGTTCTATTTCGGTCGTAAATAGAACAAAAATGGGCTCTGTAGAAAAAACTATGAAAAACATAATCCATGAGATTAAGGTGGCAATTCCCCTTGTTTATTTATAAGTCTCCTTTTTCCATTTCTTCATCCCAGTATTGATTAACGCCCGCCATAAATTCATGATCACTTATCAGTTCGGCATGAATACTTTCAATAATGTCTTCTGAAACCTGACCTTCCTTGACCATTTCTTTGCCGGCCTCTCGCAGCGCATCATAAAATTCGTTTATTCTCTTTTTGACATTTTCATTAGGCCAGTCCTCTAATACTCCTCCACTATTTCGGTAGACTTCCAGTACGGGATTCTGAGACGCCATATATGCCTTGAACAAATCAAAATTATGTTCTCCGGGAAATCCTGCATTCGCAATCATAAAAAAACGTGGATAGTGCAGTCTTTCCTCATGATAACAGCTTCCATCTTCATTTTTGTGAATATGTGGTGTTGCAGTAGGTAAGAGCCTTTCATTGAATTTTTTTAGTATTGAAGTCATGAATAATCCATAGACTGGAGTGGCCATTCCTACATAATCCGATTCATAAAAAAGATCTATGAGATGGGACATGTCATCATTTATTACGCATTTTCCGGGAGTTTTAGTCCAGCAACTAAAACAACCACAACAATGATTGATATTATGCTCTGCCAGGAACACCTCTTGTGTCTGAGCACCCGCCTGTCTGGCCCCCTCCAGTAAAGGATCAACGATCCGATGGGTATTGCTTTTTCTTTCTCTGGGACTACCATTGAAAACAGTTATTTTCATATTAATTCTCCTATTTTTGAATTTTTTAGAGAAACTAACCCCTAATTTTAATTGAAGCATAATCTTATAAAAGAGGATGTATTCCATGAGTTTGCTTGCACTAAAAATGAAATTTCTTTTTCATTGATTATTCAAAGAGGATTTATACAGAGCTATTATTCCTTAGCAGAATTTGATTGAAGTTTACTATTTATAGGTATTGTAACTGTAAAGCTACTTCCTTTTCCGACCTCACTTTCAACGGAGATACTTCCACCCTGCATCTCCACATATTTTTTTGTTAGTGCAAGCCCCAATCCAGTTCCACCATATCTTCTTGTAGTTGAACCATCGACTTGGGTAAAAGGATCAAATATTTTGTCCATATAGGTAGCTTCAATTCCAATGCCATTGTCTATTACTGAAAATATAACTTCATTTTCATGGGAGCTAATATTTATGTTTATTCTTCCCCCATCCTCAGTGAACTTAATGGCATTCTCCAGGAGGTTATATAGGATTCTTTTCATTTTTTGCAGATCTGCAATCAGATTATCTGAAGAACAAATATTTTTTGTCGTAACTTCAATGTTCTTTTTTCTTGCAGCAGTTGATAAAAGGCTTATAATATCAGAAACCAACTCTGAAATGGAGAAGGCTTCAATTCTAAGCTCTCCAATATTGGATGTTGACTCAGTATCTGAAAAATCAATCATTTTATCTACTACAGTTAATAGATTCTGCCCGCCTTGAAGAATATTAGTCGCATACTTTTGTTGAGTATCATTTAGATCATGATCAAGCAAAAGTTCACAAAAACCTAGCACAGCAGTCAATGGTGTTCTAAGCTCGTGGCTAACATTCTGGATAAAATCTTTTTTAATCCTGTTTGAATCATCTGCCGCGATCCTAGCATACAAAGTGGCTTCCTCAGACTTTATTCGTTGATCAATATCACTTAGTAGACCTGCAAAACTAGATGGTGTAGTACTTTCATTAGTATAAAGTGGTTTTCCTTTTATTGAGACCCACTTCCACCCACCAGATAAGCTTCTAAGTCTAAAATCCATTGATACAGACTCACATTTTTCAGCAGATTCCATAATTAGCTGTCTTAAAGTATTTGCATCTCCAGAATGCACCAAAGAATAGAAATATTCCGCACTTAAATTAGAACCATGTTCGTTCAAGCCAAGCATTTTCAATGCATGGAGATCTGCTGAAATTGTTCTAGATTCCAGATCCAACTCCCAGAAACCCATTTTTGCTCCTTCAAGTACTGACTTTAGTTTATCTTCACTGAGTTTCAATTTTTCATCAGCCTTCTTCTGCTCTACAACTTTCCATACAGAATCCATGAGTACAGTTAGCTGCTCAATATCTTCAGGAATATAATCAGTTAATTTATTGCCAACAGCCACAACAGCTACGATTCTGTTCAAGTGGAAAACGGGTATAGTCATGAACCTGTTAAGATCGACATGACCTTTTGGGAAACCTTTTTTGGCAGGATGAGGAACCTTCAAATCATTAATTATCAAAGCTTTTCTTTGTTTTACTGCTTGACTCCATACTCCTGATTCTTCTAAATTGAAAAATGTGCACACATCCAAATTACATTTATCATATATATTCTTTGAATAAGAATGGAATTTGAATTGCTCGGTCTCCTCATTATAGAAGTACAGATACCCTATTTCACTTTTTGTAAATGCTACAATTTCATCCACTACATTTTTAAGGAATTCATCAAATGAATGTATTTCATGCTCCATTATATTTGCAAAACATTGCAAACGTTCCTCATTCAGCTTGATCTTTTCTTGGGCTTTATGACGCTCAATCTCAGCCGCTGCACGAGATGCAAAACTGTTGAGAACTGATCTTGTAAATGTTGAATCAACCATTGGTTTATCGTCAAGCAAAACCATCACACCAATTGCTATTCCCTGGCTATTTATTAAAGGACTGCCATAATAGCTTTCAACACCCATTTCTTTTAGTAGAATGTCTTCTGGAAAAATATCCTGGACCTTTGATGAATAAAAACATTCGCCATCTTGTAAAACATTATTACAGGGTGTGCCAATAAGAGGATAACTAAAGTTCTCAGAATATTCCCCATTATTCCACACAGCGATGGTATTTGCAGTATTCGATTTGTTAGTATCTACTTCAGCTATCAATGCGTACTTTACATCCTGGAAAACTGCAATTTCACGAACCATGACCCTAAAAATATCTTCTTCAGAGAAAACAGAAGTTTCAGCAATGGTTATCAATGCATTTTCTGCTCTTTTAGTTTCAGTAATATCCCAGTTTGTTCCTACCATACGCACGGGATTGCCTGATTTATCCCTCTGGACACTAGCAAGTGCCCGAATGGTATGAACACTAGCGTCCGGCCAGAGAATACGGAACTCTGTATCAAACTCCGCCTCTCCGCGAATTGCCATCTGGAGTTCCTTACTGCTTCTTGCAAGGTCATCTGGATGGACTGACGCCTCCCAGGCCTCATAAGCACCTTTGAAGTCACTTTCTGAAACTCCATATAACTTGAACATCTGTTTATCCCAGACAAGTACATTGTTTTGAATGTCAAAATCCCATATACCGACTCCACCTGCTTTTGTTGCCAGCGCAAGTCTGTCCCTTGTTAATTTCAGTTCATTTTCTGATATTTTCTGGTCGTTAATGTCCCTACCCACGGCAATAATAGAAGAAATTTTGCCATCTTCAGAAAATACTGCTTTTAAGGACCATGAAATCCATTTCCAGCCATCAACAGTCATTAACCTATCTTCATGAGAAGCTTGATACGGAGGTTGCAATACACGTTTTAGAGAATATTGTGCACAAGGTAGATTTTCTTCAGGTATTAGAGAAAGCAGATCTTGGCCTAGCAACTGATCTTCACCCATTCCACAAATACTACAAAAAACATCATTAACAAAAAAGATTTTACCTTCCTGATCGAAATTAATTAAAGCATCATTCTGGTTTTCAACAAGAAGCCTGTATTTTTGCTCACTCTCATTCAATTTATTTTCTGCAAGCTTTCTTTCAGTAATGTCACGGATGAAAAGGGCACATTCTCCACCGTTATTTTCATGGAAATGAACACTTACTTCTACATCAAAAAAAATACCATCTTTTCTACGATGTTTGGATTCGAAACGATCAAAATCCTGTGAACAGGCTTTTTCATTATTTTGATACCTAGTTACATTTAGCATATTCAATTCAAAATCAGAAATATCCATTGAAGTCAATTCATCTTTGCTGTAACCTGTCATATTGGAATATGAATCATTGACTTCGATTATATTCCCAGTATTATTAGTTAAACAAAATCCATCCATGGAAGTTCAGTAGTTCTCTAATTTTTCTCTCCATCTTGTTCCTACCACTATTGAATTACCTTAAACACTGCACTACTAACTGAATTCTTAACTTTCTTCTAAGCCATTCTTCAACAAACAGAATAAACCTGGCAAATCTGAACTTGTCTTCATCAACGATTATTGGACCTGGTTTTACTATTGTGAAATGCTTTTTCTGGAGACAGAGCCATGCATTTCTCAGCAGGAACGATATTATTGTAAAGAAGTATCTCAAAGTTACATCTTTTGTTGATGTTCTTGGTTTAACGATATTTCTCATCCTGTATGATGACTCGATAGCAAACCGTCTTCTGTAGACGTTACTAACCTTTCTTTGAGACCATTTAATTCCATAAACAACAAAAGCAAGGTTTTCACACCCATATTTGCCTCTTTTACCTTTCAGATACTTCACATCAATTACAATATCCAGATGAACTTCTTTCTTTTGAGCATTCTTCATTACATGTTCAGCAGACCTTGCTTTTCTCCCGTTAAGCAGTTGCTTGATCACTTTTCCTCTTCTTACTACTGGTGTAATGTGAGGGATATCTTTGTTCTGTAAGAACTCAAAAACATCAACTGAATAGAACTCTCTATCCAGACAAATTACCTTGATATTGAAATTCAGTTCCTCGATAAGGTTTATGAAATAAGTGAGGTAGTCAACCTTTGTTTTCTTCCTTTCAACAGGAAAAACTGCAAGAGTATATCTCTCATTCTTGTTTATGATAGACAGTGATACATATGAATAAAAAGAGTTAGTGGACTTCTTGGCCTGACTACGTATCACGTAGTCTTCATTGGATGGATTAACTTTTCCATAATATGGATCATTTGTAAAATCAATAGCAAACTCATACTTTTTCTCTGGTTTTAGAGTACTGATAGAACCTTGAAGAAGAACGCTCTGATTTACCTGGATAAGTTCATCAAGACTTAGTTTCCTGAGATGATACCTTAAAGATGTCTCACATGGAATCTCTTGATAGTGTTTTGATGCCGAATGAACTGAACTCTTATCCACTGCCATGCATATGGCAGTGTAAAATAGATCTTTAGAGCTAAGTTGACCGTTAATCTTGATGTCGATATTATCTATAAGTGGTTTCAGAACAGCATCAATACATTGTTTTGGTCTTAATTCAAGTTTAGAACTGGTTCGTGAATTGAATGCTAGAAATGACATATGGCGGCGTTCCCGCTGCATATAAAGCTATCGGGAAGCATAATTCGCTGGCTTATTCGAAATTAGCGAAGTACTGAAAGTTAAAGTATGCTTCTCCACTATCTGAATCATTAACAATGTCTATATCAACTGCTGAATCAGCATCAACTGTAAAATTATATGTTCCAGTTATGTTGTTTTCCAATGTAGCTTTGTACACATACGTGTCACCATCATTGGTTTCATCGATTATTGAAGGCGATCTTGTATATTGTCCTGAGTCCAGCGCATATTCATCAATGAAAATAGAGACTCCTGATGAATCAAATACTTCAACAACGATTTGATGTGGATATTCATCCAAATTGGAAACTGTGAAAAACAGAGGTTCACTTTTCTGCCTGATAGTATCAGATCTTATTATGCTTTTAAGGTCAGATTTTTTATAGGCAACATATACTGTTTTTTGGGTTTCATTATCCATCACCCATCCAACCTGTTCGATTATGTATCGGTCGTTGTTTGCATCTATTGATCCAAGTACAGTTTGATTGTCCATAGTAAAACGGACCTTACTTGCAGGCTTGTTCTCTATCCTTCCATTGTACTGATAGATTGGTGCCATATCCCTTTCAATTGTAGTACCATTTTCACCATCAAATAATTCTTTTACACCCTCATTGACCCAGATACCAGATTCCATTTCCAAAATAAAGCCTGTACTTGCAAGGTGGAATTCCATTCTTCCTGTGTCTGCATGATGTTTAAATTCTTCAGTATCTATTGTTATCAATTCGTATTTTGCTATTGTCGAAGGAATGGATATTTTGCTTTCAGCGTATGAGGCAGAATCTATAGTTTGGATGTACCCTTCGGAATGTTCATATTTTATTTCTCCTGATGGAGAAAGCAGTATTAATGCAAGATCCAGTATTGCAATAATTAAAATGTATTTCTTTTGCAGATTTGTTCCCCTTGTTAGTAATCTTCAAGATCACCTTAAATCAATCTCTTCACTGAGTCCACCAAGAAACTCCCACTTTACCTCTCCATAACGTGGATGTGGATAAGGTAATTCTCTCCTAACCTTAACCTCAACTAAAAATGCATAATTCTTTCCAGATTCCATATCTAATATGTATTCATAATGATTTGATCCTAAGTATTCTATAATCACCTGTTCTTCGTGCACTAATTCCATATCTTCATCTGAGTATAATCCATCAATAGGTGTAGAAGCACTTATTTGAACAGAAACAGGCAAGTTATTGGGTGCATCTCCTGTATTGTTACTAAAAAAGAAAGTGTCTTTGTTTTTGTAGTCTAGATTCATTGAAAGTATGATTCTTGAATGTGTTTGATTTATTGGAATAGCATTGATCTCCAAACTCTCAATAAAAACATTGTTTTCAAGAGAATTGGATTCGAATGGGAAATATAAAATAATTGTCACAAGAAAAAGGGCAACAACTAGTATTATCAATCCAACAATAAAAAGTAGTATTAATCCTGCAATACCTGCCTTCCACCAAGGGGGTCTAAAGTGAAAGGCTATTATAGATGATATTATTATCAGAACAATAATAACAATAAATATTTCCTGCACTGGCTTAAGATTTATATTTTCCGAAGGATTATCTGCAAATGAATTGTTTTCAATGATATTTTTATCGTCTGAATATCGATGATAAAGACTATGTTCTTCGTTTGACTGGAATGTATTGTTTTTAATTACATTGTTGTCAGTGCTTTCAATGCTTATTCCATGCAAATTGTTGGAGAATATATTTTGCTCGAAGATGTTTCTTGAACTTAAAGATGTTAAGCGTATTCCTGCATCTTTATTATCTGCAAAATTATTATTGCTGACTGAATTCGAGTTTGATAACCATAAATGAATACCACACTGTTTGCTCTCATTGATATTGTTATCAAAGATTGTGTTTTTATCAGATGAAGTCAATGCCAGACCGATATTATTAAGGATTACTTGATTCTGATCAATTGTATTGCGAGATGATTCCCTAAGGGCTATCCCATAGAGTTGATTACTATTGATCTCATTATCTATGATAATATTCTTGTCAGATTCATCTAAATAGAAACCACGTTTATTTTCTTGAATGGTATTGTTTTCAACGTTGTTTCGAGTGGAAGCATGTAGATGGATTCCATGTTCAGTATTTAGAATGAAAACACTGTCTTGAATATAGTTTCTGGAAGAACTCTCAATGTAAAGTCCGTCCTGAACATTTGTCATTACACTGTTTTGAATCTGTGAGTTATCCACATTGTCTACGAAGATTCCTGCTGTAGGATGCGTATTATTTTTTCCCGCTATAGTTATGCCATTTATTTTTACATAATCTGAAAGAATGTGGATTACAGGTGATGTTGAATCATTGTATTCAATAGTTACATCTTTGGGATCAAGAGTCAAAGAGTAAATATTTACAGATTTATTGATAATGAGATTTTCACAGTATATTCCATTTTTAATAGCTATAGAATCATTTTCCTGAGCATGGTCAATTGCATCTTGGATTGAGGAAAAGGTGAAATTGGTGTTGTTATCATGCATATCCACTGTGATTGTAGCTGCAGAGACACAGTTAATGGTTAAAAGCAGAAAAATAATGATAATTATATTTATAAATTTCATGTTTTCCTCTTAAAGCATAACTATAAATAAATTATGAATAGGTTCTTGCACCAAATGTATAAATAAATAAGTGAACTTTCTATGAAAGTTCACTTTACTTTCTAATATTTTAAATCATCCTAGGAAGGAATATCCTGTGGAAGTGGTATCACTTGAACAAACATACTGATAGACATTATCTTCGTAGTTGAAGTTCATATCTTGGGAGCGATACCATTTCATACTGTCATCTCCGCTCAATGTATTTGGATCGTTCAATCTGAAAGTTGAATATATTTCAACATCGTAGTATCCTTTTAGTACTACAGCATGGCAATTACCCCATGAACTTTCTTCTGTAAGGTAGAATGGTCTTCCATCATCTACCATATCTTTAATCTTACCAATTGTGTAAGCTACAGTTCCTGATCTGGTTCCTTTTTGTAGGTAAACTCCTTGATCATCAAGATAATCCTGTGCTTCACTTGCACTCATTGAATCGTAGCCATTATAGACCCAAATGTCCCATATGTCCGGTGCACTGCTCGTATAATATTCTTCAAGCATTGCAGCAACGGTTTCACCACACGCATTTGAAGCAGCAGTATAACCATGGCCGTCCCAATATATTTCCCACTGGCTCCTTTGTGGTACACTTAGTACTACATTTGTTTTTGCTTCTACAGATGGAATGGTATTTTCATATATGCTCATTGAAGTACCACGGAGTCCTATTTGGCACTCTTTTCCATCGATATCAACATATCCTACAAATCCACCACTTCCATCATCATAAAATTCACCATGCAAAGTGTACTTTCCAGATTTGTCACTGACATCTACATAAGTTGCGTATTTTTTCGTTGCTCCTTCATAGCGTGTCATTGTCGTGTTTCCAATTTTTGTGTATATTGGTTTTGCACCTTCAGGAACATCCCAGCCTACAAATACTTGAGTTGCTTCTCCGTAGAGCTTCACTTTCTTTTCTTTTCCATCCAGAGTAATTGTACCCTCGAGTCTTACCTGATTGTTTTCATCAATTATACCTGATAAAGCTGCAGATGCAGTCTTCTCAGATACTTTAGTTGTACTTAAATCAACTATTGAATCTTCAGTGGTTGGTATTATTAAAACACCACCTTCTTTTGTTAAATCAATACTAATTGGCGTTGTCGTCGAGTCGCTTTGAGCACATGCTATTGGAACTGTTGCTATGAGAATCATTAGCATTAGTCCAATAATTGTTCTAATGTTTGTCTTTTCCATTTATTTAGCCTCTTTTGGACACTCAAAGAAAAATAACTAAACACTTAAATTTCTTAAAGTCAACGTTATAGTGCTTTTAAGCGCTTCGAAATCCAGATTGGAGTTGGAATGTCTATCTGGATTTCGACCACATCTTTGATGTGTCATATAAAAATCTCATACTTAACTATAAAAGTATTTTTCCTGTCGTTTTTTGTTTAGACCTTTTTTAGCATTATTTTCTCTTTTGAATGTTTTTATAATAACTCATGAATATTATTGCTTTTAAGTTGGATGATAGGGCCATAAATTGTTAATATACCTATAGTGAGAACATTAAATGTTTATGTGAAGATATGCTTAATTTATTACAATAGTATTGTTGTTTTAGATTTTAGGTATTCTTGGCATTGATAATATCACTTTCAAGATGAGGAGTTGGCATAATATCATCTTGGTGGTGGGGAAATAAGGTTAAAAATATGAAGACAAAAGATAAAATTGGTTCGATGTTTGTAGTTATCTTAGTACTTGGACTTTTATGTGTTTCATGTGTAAGTGCTCAGAGTAATTCGAAAGATGCAGTAAATATAGACGAGGCAAAAGAAGTGGCATCGTATTATGTGCAATACGTCCCTACTTTTATGAGTGATTTTACCGAGTGGAAGAAAGCAACTGTAGAAGAGGGAATAGCATACTATGATCTTGAGGGTGAGAAATCAGCTTATTCATTCAATGTACTTAATGAGGGTGAATATGTTGGTTATATTATGATCTCAGCTACAAGAGATAATTATCCCGTTCTTGGATTCTCTAAGGGTAAGGTTCCTAATGCCATTATGGAATTGGCTGATACATCTGAATCTATTGTAAAAACAGAAGCAAGTAAAAAGCAACTAAGTGTTGAGAGTGCAACTCCTCTTTATCTCGGTGGTACTTTTTATTACATGCAATATTCATTAGTTGATTCGAAGGGAGAGATTGTAGCAAAGAAGATTGTAGATTTGACTTCACCAACTGCTCCGATCTTTTATAATGAATCTGTAATTGAGAAGACTTTCGGAGATGAGGAGACGTTAAAGAAACGGCAATCAATTAAGGAAAAAGAAGCTGAACTACAATGGGATTCCATTGAAAACAGGATGTTAAGCGATACCGAATCCAGCGAGGTGTCTACAAGAAGTATTGGTTGGATCAGTGGGGTGCCTAATTATGACTGGTACATTGGTTGTACTCCCACCTCTGCCGGAATGGTCTTGGGATATTGGGAGGATAACGGTTATTCAGCTTTGCCTAGGTACTACATTAATCTACAAGTTGGCTATGGAGATGGGTACATATGATTGGCCAGCAAATGGAACATGGCCATGGGACATGGATGATGGAATCGAAGCTGTTTGTGATGACTATGGATATAGTAGCATTAGTTCTTCTAATGATTATTATTTGAGTTGGAGTGATACTAAGAACGAGATCAACAACGGCAGGCCATTTGTTCTAAGTATGACATATGGTGGAACTGGTAGTGGTCATGATCAGGCTTATGGAATGCACAGTGTAACGTGTATGGGCTATTCTGATGGCACCGAGGATTATGTATTCTTGCATGATACATGGGATGATACTAATGAGCATTATCTTGTATTTGGTGATTGGGTAGCAGCAATGGGAACATGGGTAATACCCTGATTCTCTGTTTTTTTTAGAGATAAAAAAATATAAGTAAAGAATTCTGATATCCGTATGGAAGTTATCAATGTTACTTAAAAGATGCTTATTGGGATTTTTGCTATTAATGTTAACAAGTACTACCGGAGCATCTACTGTTGTTGTTGATAATAGTGGTAATGGAGAGTATTTTACTATTCAGGCCGCAATTAAAAATGCTGTTTCCGGGGATATTATTATTGTTAATGAAGGTCAATACACCGAGAATGTCGTGGTTGATAAAGAGTTATCTATTATTTCAAATTCTTTGCCTTCGGAAAATACTATAATTCAAGCCAATGATCCTGATAGCAGTGTTTTTTCAGTGCAGGCAAATAATGTAACTATTGATGGATTCAATATAATAGGAATGAATGGTAGAAGACATGGAATATGTCTCAATGACTCAACTGGTTGCTCTATTACGAATAATACTTTATCGGGTAATTTTTGGGGAATTCATCTACTAGGTTCTGACAAGAACACGATATGGAGAAATATTTTGAGTGAAAACGATAGATATGGTATTTTTCTTGTAGAGTCTCATGACAATTCAATTGGTTATAACAATGTGAACAATCAGCTGGATGGGATTGTCCTTGACTCTTCTACTGGTAATATTCTGAGAAACAATTCTGTGAGTGAAAACCTCGAATCAGGTATCCTATTGATAGATGAAAGTGACAATAATCACTTGTACGGTAATCAGATGGTCAAGAACAAGTTCAATTTTGGAGATGAAAGTGGTTTCAATAACGTTGATGAAAGCAATATGGTTGATGGAAAAAATGTTCTTTATTTCAATGATGCGTCAGACCTCATAATCAATGCTTCTTCAAATGCTGGATTTTTATATTTTTATGATTGTGAAAATATTACCTTAAAAGATCTGGTTATTGCAAATAATCTGCATGGAATTAGTTTCTATAACGCAGATGAAGTCAGTCTTTATAATATCAGTTGTTCAAATAATAAATATGGTTTGTATCTTGAAAGGACTTTGAATGGTGTAATTTCGGATTGCAACATTCAGGAAAACTCCTTGGCAGGGGTATATATTGGAGATTCTGAAAGGTGCTCGATAGAGAAGAATCATATCGTAAATAACGACAACGGTATTTATTTTGATGTATCGAAAAGTAATGATGCAAGTAAAAATCTGATTGCAAATAACTCAATAGGAATCTTGGAAGGTTTATCCGACAGTAATATAATAACTGACAATGAGCTTTCTAATAATGGTATTGGGATTTTTTTGTATTTATCAAGTAAAAACAAGATAGATAAGAATGAGTTTTTAACGAACAAGAATACCAGTATTTCTCTTCAATATTCAGATGAGAATATTGTGACAAATAACAAAATAAACGAAAGCAATGCAGGTATTGTGTTAGAAGAGTCAAGCAGGAACAACTCTGTTTCTGGTAATTATCTTTTTGATAATGGAGGATGCATCGTTGGGGAAGTGGATGAAAATATTTTTTTTAACAACACGTGCCAGAATACCGAAGGAAATCATTTCTTATCGTTTATCGATTTTGGTTGTTTGGTCTTTGTTATCTTAGGAGCGGCTTGGATGCAAAGGCATAGATATTTAAATTGATCATTTCCAGTCTATAGGAAACTTAAAACAGCAAAATTCTAAAGGAAACGCTCCTCTTTTCTTTTTATTAAAATAGATCCGGTATTGGTGAGGGGAGATGGGAAGAAGTTGGTTCCAGGACAATAGATGTTGATTTGAAGCAGAGTTCATGATTACAAACCTATTCTTTTTTGTGTATTGCTTTGTATTCTGGTGTTCATAGTTGGATGATAAGGCCATAAATTCTTAATATGCATAAAACAAAACTTTTTGATATTCAGGGTTGTTGGGCACTGATAAACAAGAATCCTGCCACAGGAGAAAACATGAATATCAAAACAATATTCCTAATCGCAATGGTACTATTGTCATTACCATTTGTAGCAAACGCTAAACCAGTAATTGTAGGATACAATGGAAATTTGAATGATGCTATTCTTGAAGAACACAATATTTCAAATTACACGGTTCATCAACAAATCAATGCTTTTTCAACAGATATATCTGAATCTACCATAGAAGATCTGTTCAGTGAAAAGAAAATTCGCTATATAGAGGATGATATCTCTATTGGTGTTGTTGGCGTGGCATATGACTCTGAATTGTATGCAGTCAAAGTTTTAGACAGTACTGGCAACGGGCAGATATCTGATGTTATAGAAGGCATAGAGTGGGCTGTTGCAAATGATATGGATATAATTTCTATGAGTATTGGAACTACTGCTTATTCACAGGCATTTGAAGAAGCATGTGATCATGCATATAGTTCTGATGTTCTTTTGGTTGCTGCATCTGGTAACAGCGGAGATGGTGATATAACTTCGAATAATGTTGAATATCCTGCAAAGTTCGACTCTGTAATGGCAGTTTCAGCCATTGACAGCACTGGAATTGCACCAATATGGAGTTCTGATGGAGATGAAGTAGAGTTAGCTGCACCGGGAGTAAGCATCTATTCAACATTCCTGAATGACGACTATACTACAGAATCAGGAACCTCAATGGCAACGCCGTTTGTAGCCGGAGTTGCTGCATTGGTTAAAAGTGAGAATCAGTCCATGACTTCACAAGAAGTAAGAGAGCTGCTTTGCTCTACTGCGACTGACATTGGAAGTTCAGGAAAGGACCCTGTTTACGGGTTTGGACTTGTAACTATTTAGCTTTAAGCTCATAGTTTGGAATAGAGGAGAAAGTCTGATTCTCCTCCATCTTTAACATATTAGTGTTGTTGTCATCAGATGCCAAAGCAGACTGTGGATAATATCTTTTAAATCTACCATCTTTCTCGAAGTTGATGAATTCATCTGCATGAAGCTCTTTGAT
Organism: Methanosarcinaceae archaeon; assembly: GCA_020055655.1. GTDB lineage: Archaea > Halobacteriota > Methanosarcinia > Methanosarcinales > Methanosarcinaceae > Methanolobus. Next base: position 106,210 of record JAIPUR010000005.1, read on the forward strand.
GTGCCAATGTACCGTGCTCTTGTCAATATTGAGATCTTCGGACAATTCCTGTCCTGTTACACCCGGTTTTTTTGTTACGATCTCGATCAGCTTTTTACGGGTCTCGTTTCTCTTATGCAGATCAAGGACTTTTTGACCTTCCGTTTTTGAGCAAGTGATGTGAAAAATACCTTTTATTTTACCTTTTCTAATCGTATGTATGCGATTAGAGAATTGCAATCTTGCAAGGTAGTACCTTAACGTGCCTCTCTTTAAATTCAAATCCTCAGCAATTTCAATCTCAAGGCAGCCTGGATTTTCAGATATGTAAGCGACTATTGCTTCAAGTTTCGGATTGGTATCCTTGGTGAATATCTTTCCGAGGAGAAGAGGTATGTATTTTACAAATGCAAAGGTCGAGAGAGTTGCTCCACCTATTACGGATAGTTGTATCCATAGTGGCAGGTTCCAAAAAGTAATATTTTTATCGGCACCGCTGCTGTCAACAATTTCGTCTTCAGCATAATCACCAACTGATGGGGTTACAATGTAACCGCCGTTGTCGCCAGAAATAGCACAAGCTAATGATGTTATTCCTAAAAAAATGAGCAGGATAATTCCTGCTCTGAGGAACAAACATTTTTTCATAATTAAATAGTATATGTTTCAGTTCCTGATACACTTTGTCCATACACACGGTAATTCCATGTACCGGTAGCAATACCATTTGAGTTTTTAATATCGAGGTCTATTCTCCCGTTTATTGATCCGTCTGCACTATCATAGTATGGCCCGAGTGTGTAACCATCAGGTGTATAGATTGTCAGTTTGAGAGAGTCTGAGGAATCTCCCCAATTAAGATCTACATCAAGTGTAGTGATGGAAGAACTAACATATTTTGAGTGCCAGTTAGTTTCTCCCTGAGTGATAGTGTCGAATACTGCCTTTATCTGTACAATACCATCAGACTGAATATCATCATTAGAGGCTTTTGAAGGAGTTACCTTGTAGGGATTCTTATCCTTTGCTTTGTTCTCTTCAGCCATTGCACAACCGGCAAACAGCATGATTACAATCAGTATCAATCCTATTTTTTTTATCAATTATCTCACCTTTTTGAGTTTGCAGCCAAAAATATGAAAATAATCTATATAGCGGTTATGGCCCTATCGTCCAACTATCCGTTTTGATTCTCTTAATGCTTTTTTAGTGAGAGTTAGTGTCTGAAAAGAAGGAGTATTGATAGCACCAAGTGAGGTTGGATTTAAAAATTCACATTCTATGTTTATGAGGTTTATCCATAGGTTTCCCCTCTAACAAAAAAATTGTCATATACATGAATTCTATGCAATTGTAATTCCCAGATTTAGCAATACATGAGGTTCTTTGTAAACTCAACTAAATGAGCATTCTAGACTCAGATCTTCTGGATTTACTATCGAAAGTTCCAACTGTTATGGTGTGCCCTTTGTAAAAAACTAAAATGTAAATGTCAGGTTATCTATGGCTCTGCAAGCCTCTGACATATCCGTTTTCATTTGCCATTGAGTATTCCTTTGAAATAAGTTTTTTAACTGTTTCATTTTCTTCGTCTATTGGTTTTCCATTTGTGCCATAATATATCAGGTAATACACGCTTTGATTCCCTCTAAATGGCTCAATGATGACTGCAAAATATCCTGATGTTTCATTACTTTCATAAAGACTGACATTAAGCTCTGTTGGGCCATATATGGTGTTGTCATTACCTACTTCTTCAAGCTTCTCAGTAATGTCTACTGTATCATCTTGTAACTTTCCGTGTTCTTCTAGATAATTGTATAACTCCTGCTCACCAATTTTCAAATCGTTATAATTATCAAAGTACCATACTGTCATCATGGTTCTTCTAGTATAGTTCACTGAACATGAATATCTGGATATTGAAGGAAAATATATTGATTGGTTAACAGCTTTATTTACTAAATCAGGTGGCATGTACCAAGAGAGCATAACTTCTGGAGGAGTGGGTCCAACAGTAAAATCGTCCTCAGAATCAATTTCAATGCTGCTGCTCGTTTTATCTGGAGTCATATATAGAACTGTAAATAAAGATAAAAGTAATATGCATAACAAAATTATTGTTTTGGATAGTTTTACCGATGACATGTTTCCTCGTTTGTTATAAAAAAGGGAGAGATTTAAGGTCTCACCCAAGTTGCTTTAGCATCATCCCAATTTCCAAAAGTTATGTAATGATGATTTTCTCCAGACCATCCATCGTGTAGGAACAAATAATCAGTAGTGCCTTCAGAATATCCTATACATGTAACAGCATGATTTCCATATGGGCTAGTACGACCACTTCCTATTCCTCCATCCTGCATATTTAATACGAACGGTCTACTTGCATCAATTTCAGTCATAGTTTCCGACATAAATACATTGTCATCATTTACGGCATTGAAGTTTGAATAACCATTATCATCACAAACTTCTTCAATACCATCGTCAACCATTGAAACTGTTGTTGAACCACCACTTGTACCCATAGCATCTGCTAAATCATTAATTAAAGTATTTCCAGAAGGGAATGATGAATATCCATGCCCATCCCAATATCCAAGAACCATAGCACCTGCCGCTGGTGCACACCCAGCAACATTAGCAAGTTCATATGGTACTTCATAAATATATCCTATACTTGATGTTCTAACCACTGGTGATTCTAATACTGTATTTTTATTCATCCTTGATTCAAGGTCAATCCAAGAAGTCTGAATATCCTGCATTTTTAATGATTTAGCAGAATCCAATTTCATCTCCGAATGTTTAATGTCAGAAAAATCTGTTACTTTCTGTGTGACAAGATCTACAAAAATTTGCTTATCTGTTTTATTCGTTATATCATTCGCTTTGTATCCTGTGTAATAAAATGTTGCACCCCCATAAACAGGTATACTTTCAGCAATATCCACTGTTAAACTCTTCCTAGTAGCATATTTTGTTACAAGATTATTGGCCACCTTTTCTTTTTCAGAGATCATCTGCGGTAATTTTCCTTTTGAAAATTCGAGTATTGGATAATTATCTTTTGTTGCAGAAATTAAAATATATCCCTGATACTCATTATTTTTAATAACATCAAATGCATATGCTGTTATGTCGCCATTGAAATCATAGTATGTAATTACGTGCTCGGCAGAAGCACCATTCCAGTCAGCAAGCTCAGAAATTGTATTTGATAGTTCTATTGTATAAAATAATGCAATTTCTTCTCCGTCTTCTATGCTTAGTATACTACTTTTCTTATCATTTGTCCCGGCTAAGGCAATACTTGATGCAGATATTATCATTAGTGCAACAAGTAATAGAACAAAAGTATTTTTTAATGTCTTCATTCCTTCTTTACCTCATCTCTAATTACTCCAGAGGCAAGATACGTAAGCTTTAAACATCATCAGATCCAACATTCTCTTGCCTTCGGGCATTCTGGAGTTCAAGCAGACTCTAAAAATTCAGTTTGAACTCCGTCACATATTATTGTAATGTGATATAAGACAATTTTACTTGACTTTATTAACGCTTTATGGCCCTATCGTCCAACTAAAACATACTTAAATATTTTTAGATTTAGTCAATTGGATAACAGGGCCATAGAGACTTAATAGAAATGACTCTACTTAGACTTGAAAAGATCTTTCAGGATATTTTATCTCACGAGTTTGCACAACGGGAGTTTCTTGAAAGTGGGTCCTTATATCTCTGGAAGTATCTTTTCACCTGACAATCTCCAAATTAATGTTCATAGAGTTCATTGTCCGTTAAGATCATCAATTATGATTAGAAATAATTCAGAAAATAACAGATTATAATCTACAAAAACACGTCATATCGACGATTATAATCGATGATTATATTTAGATTGAAAGATAAGTAAGACACATGGAACGAATAATAGAGGATGTACTGGAAAAGCAGAATCCATGGTGGTTCGGAAAAAGTTACAGTACAGGCATTGCTCGTCTCCAATATTATCCACGCTTATCCACATATCTAGCTACTGAAGAGATACTGCTCATACTCGGTGCGAGAAGGACGGGCAAATCAACTCTTATATATCAGTTGATCAGCGGTCTTGAACTATCTGAAGAAGAGATGGAATCGATACTGTATTTGAACCTTGATGAACCCGTGTTCCAAAGTCAGGCAGAACGCGCTGATCTTCTTTCCGGCATTATTGATGAATATATTGTATCAACGAAAAAAGAAAAGTATTACATTTTCCTTGATGAGGTCCAGAACTTTAAATACTGGACCCAGACACTGAAAACATTATACGATACTGACAAACGCTTGAAATTTGTATTGACAGGTTCTACCTCATCTTTACTTAAAAAGAATACCATCACGCGACTCTCGGGGAGATATCTTGCTTTAACTATTTTTCCATTAACTTTCAAAGAACATCTGAATTTTAAAGGACTCAAAAGACCGACTTCAACCGAAAAAAAACTGGAGTTTGAAGAATATCTCAGGCATGGGTCATTTCCCAGAATATCGCTGGAAAAAGACAGTGAGATAAAAGAAGAGCTTTTGAAGAACTACTATGAGACTATATATCTGAAAGATATTATCTTTCCCCATAAATTAAGGAATAACAGAGACGTAATAAACCTGCTCTATTTCGTCATCTCAAATATCGGTAAACCTTTTTCATATAAAAGCATGGCAAATGTCTTGGAAATATCAGCAGATACTGTTAAGGAGTATCTGAGCTATGCAGAAGACTCATACCTACTATATTCTATCAACAAATTCGACTTCTCCCTCAGGAAACAACTCGCAAATCCGAAGAAGATCTATTGTCTTGATACAGGTTTGATCAATGCTGTATCTTTCAAGTTCTCAGAGAATTATGGCAGACTGCTTGAGAACATGGTATTCATAGAACTTATCAGGCGACAAAATGAAGTATACTATCACAAAGGGACATATGAGTGTGATTTTCTGATAAAGGTGGACAACAAGATAACGAATGCCATACAAGTAACAAAGGAACTTGATCCGCATAACAAAAAACGTGAACTTGAAGGTCTACTGGAAGCAATGAGAACATATGATCTGCATGAAGGGATTATACTTACCAAGGATACCGAAAATCTTATAGAAATGGATGAAAGAACAATCTTTGTGAAGCCTGTATGGAAATGGTTACTTGAGTGAGAAGAACGAGTATATAGAGACTGTCGGAAAAGTCTACCAGCAGAACTTTTTTAGCCAATTTTCACAGAAAAACCTAAACATGTCTTTATGTATTAATCTTTAATGTGCCTATAGATACCGATTATAATTTTAAACACACATATTTTATTCACTGTACATATGACTAAATTTAATATGTTATGACTTTTCCAACAGTCTCTATCAATGTGGATGAACTTATCTAAATTAGATTGGAAATCGTTATAGTACATATACATTTTTCTACAAAATAGTGGACCGTGGTGGTATTTTAGGTAATATATGTAGGATAATTTATGAGGATCTAACAGTTGGATGATAGGGCCATAGAGCCTTAATAGGAATGATGCTACTTAGACTTGAAAAGATCTTTCAGGATATGTCTATCTCATGAATTTGCACAACAGAAGCTTCTTGAAAGTAGCTTCTTATATCTCTGGAAGTATCTTTTCACTTTAAAGCATAGAGAAATGAAGTATTATTCACAATATTGACGAGGATGCTATCCAGAAAGCAACAAAGGCAGGTATCGAAGCAGCTATCGCAGTTCCTGGTGTTTCAAAAATCACTGCAGGAAACTACGGCGGAAAGCTCGGTAAGTACCAGTTCCACCTGAAAGACCTCGTTTGAGGGTCTTTCTTTTTTCTTTATCTTTTTTGTTTTTCGATTATCGACCAAATTTACCTTCTAATTCTAATCAACACCAACATACATAGAACGAGCATAAACGAAGTGAAACTAGGACTTTCCTCAGTAGGAGGGTCATGCAGTATGAAGACTACTGGAATATCACTAATACCTTCTTTTTCATAATGCTCTGCAATTATTTGATATACTTCATCTATTGAAGAATCAGTTATTTTATCAGGGGTGTTATTATTGACTCCTACTTCAATGTATCCACTATATCTCTTAAAACCATATGATAGTAGGAGACCTCCCTGTGAAGCATAGAATTGGTCCAACTCTTTGATACGTCGTGCCTCAAAAACATCATCAGACCATTTCATCCATTCATCTTCGTTTTCAAATGTGGGCACTGTTCCACGAGCTGCTACAAAATCAGAATCTTTCTTTATATTTTCAAATGTATGCGTATCGTATTCAAATGTCAGATCTTCTTCATCTTCTGCCCACAAAAAAACTACCGGTACATCACTTATGCCACTGTTCTCTTCGCAATAAGATTCAATTTTTTGATATATTTCATCAATTTGTGAATCATTGATTTCTTTCTTATAGGCAGATTTGAGATATATGGTTAATACTCCATTTCTGTTTCCAATACTTTTTATGGACTCGTCAAAGTTGTCGTATATAGGAGAAGTGATATTTAGCCAGCAATCTTGAATTACACTTTTCCATTCCTGATCTATAGTGTCAGGCAAGTTTCCTCGGCTAGCTATAAAATGAAAGTCATCTGTATATTCTTCAAATGAATTGGTTGCTGCACTTGCATAGCCAGATGATAATAAGATTGCTAAAATAATAACCGCAATATTCCCAATTATGTTTTTTTTAACCATTTTATCGCATCCACACAAAATCATCAATTAATAAAAATATCAAAGAGTTTAAAAAAATGCCAAATTATACTATGATAATTTGGCTTAAAAAAATGCTCATTGGTTATGCATCAGGCAATTATAGGTTCAACATCTAAATCTGCAATAATACCACTTACTGGTGAAAATTCAGCTAGATCCGTAACGTCCGACGTGTATACCAACTATATCAATCTCACTTCCATATTTTTTAAAGATTGTTTCCCCGCTGTCTCCTGAATCAGAGTCATAGCTAGCAAGGAACTGATCATGTAAGGTTCCAAAATAACTACTGGATTTATCGTCATAGTCATCGGTAACATATCCATATGTAAGGCCAGTTTCTTCACCTGATCTATAGACTTTACTGCCTAAAGAAGGGTCATAGTAATCGTGTACTTCCCGTACGTCATTTGTATCATCATAGTAAACTTCTGGATCTACATTGCTATATTTTACCCAAGCAGAATCTGAAAAGTACCCGCCTATGAGAGTAACATCTGCGACTAGAGCTCCTGCTTGGAAGATGTTACCCCCCATAATTTTCAGCATCAACAGCAGCATGACCTGCCATTACAAAACCTTCATTTCCATCATCATCAACTGCTGTAAAGCATATTGTTGAATCAGTTGTTAGCAAATCTGTAATTTTAATTCCGCCAATTATAGGTCTCCAGTAAGATGAACGAGATTCAAGAACTTCTTTTTCTCCTATCCTAAAGACAACTGGAATATCCGATATTCCTTCCTTAGTAGCATGTGAATTGATGATGTTATAGAACTTTTCAGTAGTATCAGCATCTATATTTTTATCTAATTCAGGGTCAAATTCTACAAATAAATAACCTCCGTAATTAGTTCCAAAGCCAACCAGAGGACCTCCATATTCTTTCATATAAGGGTGAAGCTCACTTTCAGAAATGTGGATGCAGTCTTTTAGCGTATTCAACCACTCTATTTTTTCTTTATCCTCTTTAATTTCAGGTACATCCCCACGAGTTTCTACTACATTTGATTCTACTTTTAGCGTTTCAAATGTATTTGTCCCATAGTCCGGGAAATAGTACTCATCCTCAGTCAGTTCATCTTGAGTTGAATCTGTTGATTCAGCTCCTGCGTATCCCACAAGCATGATTAATACTACAAACATGCTCAAGAATATTGAAAATGTTTTTTTCATTCTTTTTTTACTTCTTTCATTTTACTCCCAAGACAAGATTACGCAAACTTTAAACATCATCAAACCCAACACAAACCTTGCCTTCGGGCTTTCTGGAGTTCAAGCAGACTCTGAAAATTCAGTTTGAACTCCAATACACATTATTATAATGTGATGTAATACAATTTTACTTGACTTTATTAACGCTTTATGGCCTTATCATCCAACTATAAATTATGATTCTCTACTCAACAATCCAACAGTTTTTATCATTCAACCAATAATTTAAACTGAATGACGTGAGCACAAATTATCAAAAGCAGGTATTGAAAAGTTCGTAGGTCCTGATGAGACTCCTGATGGAAGACCTGGTGTATATGTCCAGTTCTGCACCTTCGGATACGAATCACTTGAACACCAGCTCCTTGAGAGACTCGGACAGTGTGTACTCACAGCTCCAACAACAGCAGTCTTCAACGGACTTCCAGATGCTGAGAAGCAGATGAATGTTGGTTTCAAACTCAAGTTCTTCGGTGACAGCCAGATGACAGCACTCACAGCAGCAGAAGTTGCAGTGGATGCTATCCAGGCAATGGACGGTACAATCACTCCATTCCTAGGAGGAATCGTTGCTAGTGGTTCCAAACCAGGATTCAACAACTACAAGTTCATGAAGGCAACTGCAAACGAAAAGTTCTGCCCATCCATCAGGGACAAGGTAGAAGGCACCAAGATCCCAGAAGGCGTAAAAGCAGTTTACGAACTCGTTATCAACGGTCTCGATGAAGACTCAATCCAGGCAGCAATGAAAGCTGGTGTGGAAGCTGCTACCGCAGTTGCCGGTATCTCAAAGGTCACAGCAGGAAACTACGGTGGAAAGCTCGGTAAATACCAGTTCCACCTGAAAGACCTCATCTGAGGTTCTCACTTTTTTCATATTTTTTCTTTTTTAGTCATTGCTTGAATCCTTTTTCATAAAAGATGCTATTATTAAAACAATATATGTGAATAGAAATCCTGGAAATGGAATTTTGTTTTCAGAATCATTAGTCTTATTATTTTGACTACTTGAAAGATTGATGTTCTCTTTTCCATTTGAAACTGCAATATTTAAGTTAAATGTATTGTTCTGACTCTGGTTGAAATTAAAAATGCCATATTCACTGTTGTTAGAAGCATGATTAAAACTCAGCACATTGTCAGAGGAATCTTTTAAAATTATACCACTTTCATCATTGAATTTTGCAGTGTTATTGATAAGACTATTGAAATTTGATTCAGACAAATAAATTCCAGCCCAATCATTTGTGTTTGCTAAGTTACCTGCAATGTAGTTGTAATCTGAATTAAAAACGTAAATTCCACCTTTACTGTTTACAACAGTATTGTTCCTGAGTATGTTGTGATTACAGGAATCTTCTATCATTAATCCAGTTCCTGCATATGTGTTAAATACATAATTGTCAACAATTTCATTATAATCACTGAAAGCATGAAGCAAGATTCCACCATGATTATGCGTGGACAGATAATTATTGTTCACTTTATTGTTACTTGAGTTCCATAGAAAAATCCCTATTCTGCACATAGTTATATTGTTGTCAAAAATCTGATTATTTTCAGAATCATGAGCATATACTCCATAACTATCTGTAGAAATTTTCGTGGATATCTTGTTATTAACAATAGTAACCCCACTACATCCTTCGATGTATATGCCAGCCTCATCTTCATAATGATATTGTGCTGTACCTGCTCCTTTAATGTGAAATCCATTAATTGTAACATTATTTGCAGTTATATAGAAAATATCATCCTTTGGGTTAGCAGGCTGAACAATCGTATCATCGGGATTATCTGAGTAGGTTTTAATAATTAATTCTTTAATAACTCTGATGTTCTCTTCATATATCCCAGGATAAACAAGAACAATGTCTCCCGTATTTGCACTATCTATCGCTTCCTGTATAGAGATATAATTTGCTTCTTCACTGCTGTCAACTATGAATATTGATGATGCGAATGTAGTGGGTACAAATGCTACAAAAATAAAAAAAATAAAAAAATAATTTTTTAACATCTTCAACCTCATTTATGTTGACTATTATTGAAAGTTAGATACTGTTGTCTTTGTAGCCTGGATTATACCAATATTATCATGGTTAGCATCACCATGTACTCCATCCTCATCAGTAAAAAGAAGGTTCATTTTGCTATCACCTTTCCATGGAGAATACATAATTGAGTAGTCTTGGTTACTATTCCATGAAAGGGCTTCATCATGATCCGCAGCAAAATTATGACCAAGTTCATGCGCTACTAGAACTCTTCTACCATTAGTAGTTGCATCATAGTTCCATTGTCCTACCATTTGAACTACACAGTACGCATCGTATGAGCTTCCGCTAAAACCATTCGAGCAACCTATAACATCCTCTTCAAAATCTTTTCCATAAAATAATATTGCTAAATCACTATTAGTAATGTCTCTATATGGTGAACAATCTGATTCAAAATCATCTAGACTTTCATGCGCGGTTCTATCTGAAAGATAACCATACCTTTTATAGTAAGTAATAGAAAAATCTACACCAGCATCAGAGTAAGCATCTTCTATGTTGTTAATCAAACTGGCAATCTCTGCTTCTGCTAATGAATAACTACCTTCATTATCTCTGAAATCTGCATCATAAGCAGGAAGAAGAGTAATTGTTGTAATGCTTTTGACTCCAACTGATGCTTTATCAATGTATTCCTGAAGGGCTTCAGGAGATAATTTATTTTCTACATCATCCCCTACTAATGAATACTCCATTTTTGAATCATCAGATTCTTTCAGATATTTAGTACTATAGACTACAATAACAGTCTTATCATTTATTGTTTTGTTTGTTGACTTTATTATATATTGATTATCATTTGTTTCTATGCATCCAATAACAATTTCATCAGATACCGTGATTGCTGCACTACTATTTTTGAGCCCTACAACATTTCCTCTATACGTTTTTATTTGTGTTGCTGGAACTGTATATACACCAGCTTCATCTTCTACAAAAACTCTTGCATTTTCATCTACGATATAAGTCTCATAAAGTTCAAGATTAAATTTCTCTCCTAATAATTCTAGTTCAACTTTACCATCTGATAAGTCCTCTAAGAAAAGTTTAGGATTTGATGTGACTGTATCAAAATCAGAAAGAAAATCGTTTTGGCGAAGTGAGTCTTTTTCAATTTTAACCGATTCAAAAATACTAGAATTTTTGTCATCTGCATATGCTGTTCCTACTACAAACAATATGTTAAGCAACATTATTGCTGTAAGGAACAAACCTATTCTACAATTTTTATTTGAAAACATTTCTTTCTTTACCTCTTTTAATTCACTCCAGAGGCAAGATCTCACAAACTTTAAACATTATCAAAGCCAACATTCTCTTGCCTTTGGGCATTCTGGAGTTCAAGCAGACTTTGAAAATTCGGTTTTAACTCCAATACACATTATTTAATGTGATGTAAAACAATTTTATTTTAGTATATTAATTGTTTATGGCCTTATCATCCAACCAAAAAGTATTATTCTCTGTTCAAGTACCTTACAATATTTTTCTTCAGCCGATTATCTGAGTTGATGGTATGGCCGCAAATTACTAAAAACAGGTATTGCAGGCGGTAACTTCTTCATCTTCGGTGACAGCCAGATGACAGCACTCACAGCAGCAGAGATTGCAGTAGATGCTATCCAGTCCATGGAAGATACAATCACACCATTCCCAGGCGGAATCGTTGCAAGTGGTTCAAAAGCAGGTTTCAACACCTACAAGTTCATGAAGGCAACAGCAAATGAGAAGTTCTGCCCATCCATCAGGGACAAGGTAGAAGGCACCGAGATCCCAGAAGGCGTAAAGGCAGTTTACGAACTGGTAATCAACGGTCTTGATGAAGACTCGATCCAGGCAGCAATGAAAGCTGGTGTAAAAGCTGCTACCGCAGTTGCCGGTATCTCAAAGGTCACAGCAGGAAACTACGGTGGAAAGCTTGGTAAGTACCAGTTCCACCTCAAGGACCTCATCTGAGGTTCTCACTTTTTTTCTTTTCATCAATAATCCCTACATTATAAGGTAATATGCCTATAATATAAATTTTTACTTTGTCACACAAACCATTATACTTTTGTATCAATCATATTTTGGTTCATGGATAATGCGGATGGTTTAATATCATCAAAAATCCATAATCAATAGAAAACTCCATGACAGAAAAGAACAAACTCAGCAAAGTCCTGAAAAATACCCGGATCAATGCATTCTTTGGATGGGGAATGATATTACTGCTTTTTATGTTTGCTATTGTTAATCTGATCTATGGCAGACTTACATGGTTCATCCTTACAATTTTTGTAATTGGGGTCATAGCTGCTCCTGCAATTTTACTGCACAGGTATTCTGTCATGCCTTCGTGGTATTTTGTGATATTAGCAACTTTACCTATCATTGGAAGTACAACAGCTTACTATTTCTTTTCTACAAGCATACCTATTTACCTATCAGTAGCAACTATTGCAATGCTGGTAGCTGCCGAGATCAATTGGTTCACTTCTGTTAAAATGAATGACAAATTTGCAATCATTTTAGTACTTACCACAACACTTGCAATGTCGGGACTCTGGTATTTGTTGCAATGGATATTGGATATGAATTTAGGTACCAGTTATATTCTCAATGGCCAGGCGGCTAATGATATCAACGATGCTGTGATGCTAAAATTCATATATGCTACTATATCAGGAATTGTCGCTGGAATATTTTTTGGCTGGTATTTCAGATCATCCAGATTTACTGATGATGTTGAAATACCCATCAAGATATCTGAAGAAAAGACAGATTATATCACGTCAAGAGCACCTGCACCTATCCGCAAATTACTTGGGATCTCTGATGAGAAACAGAAACTTGCAACAAAAATAATGCAGATAGTTCTTTTCACACTACTGATAGCAGGGATTTTTCTAAAGGACCTGTCTACCACCATAAATGCAACAGCCGGTCTGACCCTCACTTTTCTACCCTATTTTATCACGCGTAAATATGATATTCTCCATGAAACAGGTTTGACCTTATGGATCACACTTGCAGTTTTTCTGCATTTGCTTGGAACATTTGCATTCTATGATAATATCGTAAGATGGGACAATATAACTCATGCACTTTCAGCATGTGTTGTGGCTGCTTCCGGATATACTCTCATAAGAGCTATTGACATCTACGTTGAAGAGATATACATACCACCCAAAGTACTCTTTCTTTTCATCCTCTTATTCGTGCTTGCAATGGGAGTAACCTGGGAAATAATAGAGTTCCTAATTGATGGGATGACAGCAGAACTTGGTTACAAGACCATACTAGCTCAACATGGTATCCATGATACAATGATAGATCTCATGTTCGACCTGTTCGGAGCTATCATTGCAGCCACATGGGGAACTGCCTATCTTTCTGATATATCTTACAGACTCGCAGACAAATTTGAGGAAATCAAAAATAGAAAAAATGCTTGAATAAAAAAAAGAAGATTATCCAAGACCCACTGCCATGAGTCCTGCACTCACACCTGTCTGGATGATCTCTTTTGGATTGATACCTGTTATTTCCAGCATCACATATACTCCAAGGAAAGTACCTATCACACTTCCAAGATTTGCAAGGGCTGCAACCATCACTACTCTGAAGAGATTATTGTTCATCATCTCAGAGGTGGTCTCAATCTCTATCATCCCTTTGAAGTCATCAGTTGTAGGATTACGATATTTAGCTTCTACCAGGCCCGCAAACCAGCCTGCTGCCATCATTGGATTCAGGGATGTCAGCCACGCCACTGAAAAAGCTGTAGCCACAGAATATGGATGTCCTTTTGCAAGAATAGTTCCCCCTGCACTTAGTACTCCATTTATTACAAACCACCATGCAAAAGCAAGTAAGAGTTTTTCCAATGGAACACCTGACATTATCAAAAGTCCAAAGGTAGCAAGGGCCAATCCCACTATTGCAAAACCAAATAGTTTCATTATATTGAAGCGCTTTTTCCTGGAAGGGGCTGCATATTCATTCTGAACAGGCAGACTTTTTGGATTTTCAAGATATTCCTGTATGCCTCCTCTATGTCCGGCACCTATTACAGCAACTATCTTTTTTCCTCCTTTTCCAGCAACCCTGATAAGATTCCTTGCCATGTAGGCATCTCTCTCATCAATGAGTACTTTTACGGCATTTGGAGAAGTTTCCCTGAATTCTTCCACAAGCATGGAAACAATATCCTGGTTTGTGATGGTATCCATGTCAATATCTTTAGTTCCACCAATACCAAGCACTGCAGCTATAAGACCTGCCATTATCTTCAATTTTTCAACAAAGCCCATCTTGCTCCAGAAACGCTGAAGCGTTACCTGCACATCCCTGTCTATCAATGCAACTTCAGCACCACTTGCCTCTGCAGCATCAATTGCAGCTATCATTTCAGCACCAGGCTGTATACCCATCTGGTCAGCGAATTTCTTCTGAACGTGAGCCAGTAAAAGATGAACTATGTAAAAGTAGATCTTGCCTTCTTTCAAAAGTTCCTTTACAGGTATTTCGGTATTCTCAACCTTGCCCTTAATGGAGTCATACCTGCTTTTGCATAACTCTACTGCAACTATATCAGGCTTAACTCGCTCAATAGCGGAAAAAACTTCCCGGACACTTTTTTCAGATACATGGGCAGTTCCCACAATTACAATTTCAGAAGGCGGAATAGCAGGGTCCTCACTTTTAGGAGGAAGAACTTCTTTTACAAGCTCTATCTCTTCACTTTCAATTGAAGAAACATCAGTATCTTCGATTTGACCAAAAGCACCATCTGTGCTGCTCATACTGTATTCAGAAAGAATGTTCTGAGAATCATATAAATTACTTGATGTGGTCAATTTTTGTCCTCGTGTAATTATTCATTCAACAACATCAACGTCCGCATGAGATCTGTTCTTGAGAGTATGCCGACAAGTTTGCCGTCATCAATAACAAGAACCCTTCCAATGTTATTAAGAGCCATTATGTTAAAGGCTTCAGATGCAGCATCCTTTGAGGACACTGAAATAACATCCTTTGTCATAACATCAGATACAAGCGTTCCAAAACGTTCATGTGGAAGGATATTACGTATATCCGTAAATGTCACGATTCCCTTTAAAGAGTTACCCTTCATCACAGGATAACCAAGATGTTTGTTCTCGAACATGAATTTTGAGAGATCTTCGATTGTCATATCTTCAGTAACTGAGGCTACTTTGTCTGACATAGTATCTTTCACAGAATACTTTTCCAACAGAACTGTAACAGTTGTGGATTTATCTTCTTCAGAAGCTCCTATGTAGACGAAAAATGCTATCAATAAAAGCCATGGATTAGCAAGAAGACCAAGTATGCCCATGAAAAAAGCGAACATCTTTCCAACATATGCTGCGTAATGTGTTGCTTTCACATAATTCATTCTTTTAGCATACCATGCACGAAGCAATCTCCCTCCATCCATTGGAAATGCAGGCAGGAGATTAAAAATACCCAATACTATATTAATAGAACCAAGAATTGAGAACATTATGTAAGTGGAAGTAGCAGAGTAGCCTGATACATACGATGCCACCAGTAAATTCGAAGCTATGAGAACAAGACCAATAAGGAAACTAACAAGAGGACCTGCAAAGGCCATCTTGAATTCCTGTGAAGGCTCTCTTGGGATCTCTCCCATGGATGAGACTCCACCGAATAAAAGTAATGTTATATCCTTGATCTCTATCCCGTAACTTTTAGCAATATATGAGTGACCCAGTTCATGCAACAATATACATACAAAAAGCAATACTGTGGTCAGAAGTGAAAATGCATATTTGCTAGTCGCTGATGAAATCTCCGCAAATCCCAATGGTGCGGGATTTATGGCAAAAACATAAGCGAATACAGGGAGGATCAATAAAAATGTGATATGCAGTTTTATTGGAATTCCCAATATGGTCCCAATTTTTAATGATGTTTTCATGCTTTCTTTTTAGAAGACACTCTTATTTAGCCTTATGTAAAAATCAAATAAAATAGTGAGATAATCAAATCAGATCATAATTCCTCTCATTCTAATTTGATGATATTAAATCACACATAATTTGCAAATGAATTCGTTTCCTTAAGTCCATTTTGGAAATTAGCAGTTAAAAGTAATTGATATACCACAAACTTCATAATCGAATACATTTCCTTAATTACATTCTTCATTCCCCGAACATCAAATTTCACAGTCCATTTTATATTTTTATGTGTTCTCTCACATTCTGCTCTTTTTGAATATTCTTCCTCAAATCCCTCATCCTCTATGTTCTCATTCCGCAGATGCATACCAACCTTTTTCCTTCCATTTTCATAGAGGGAACGAAGTTTTTTCTCATACTTCATATTAATCGATCCGCCCATTTTCCACATCTTATTGACCCAGTTATAGATTCCTTTCATCGTTCCTTCATTATGGACTTTAGAATCAGAAAAATATTCAATAACATTTTTGCCTTCAATTTATACCATACATCAATTGGTAATGAAAAAATAATTACACTTTTAAAGTGAAAATCTAATTTGATGGTCTCATAATAATGGAAACAATTTATAGTAAACAAGAAAATAGCAGAATACTTTCACCCTACTTGGATTTGCAATATATATACTCAATACATATTTACATTTAATACAAGGCATGATGAACACACGTCTTACACGCTTCAAGGCATGGTGTCATCAGCCTTATTCCCTCACAATTTTTTTTAAATTGGTCTGCTTAAATTACTAAGTTAAATTACACTTTTGTTATATTTCATCAAGAGCTTTTTGAAGATCTCCAACAAAGAGATCTATAGTTTCAAAATCCATATGTGGCATCATCACAATTCTTAAAGCTGCTGGCTTTTGTGCAATCGATACTTGCCAATTATATTCCTTTGACAGTTTTGATCTCAGTTTAGCAGGTTCCGGAACATCAAGAGCAATTACATTCATAATAGGGTCAATTACGGGATATATACCTATTTCTTTCACGCTTTTAACAAAGTAATCTGTAAGATGCATGGATCTGGAAACTATCTTTCTGTAACCTTCATTTCCAAGATGCTTCATTACAGCATAGGTAGCTGCCACTGTAGCTCCACTTCGTGTGCCAGTAAGAGTATATTGAGTGTCAATTGTAAGATAGGGAGTATCAGCTTTTAAGTGTATCAGATCTTCCATATCTCTGAAGAGTAAAACACCTGAAGGAATTGTACTCAAGCCCATTTTATGGGGATCGATCGCAAGAGAACTTACACCAGTTAAAGAAAAATCAAATTGTTCTGATTTTGGAAGAAAAGGAAGAACAAAGCCTCCAAAAGCTGCGTCTATATGTAAAAAGAGATTATTATCAACTGCAATTTTTGAAAGATCAGATATTGGATCAACTTGTCCAAATTCAGTTGAACCTGCAATTCCAACAAGGCCAACTGTATTATCGTCTATTAATGATTCTACTGAATCAAGACAAACTTTAAGTTCATCGTCAATATCAGCTTTTTTAACCTTTATGTTCAAAATGTCAGCAATTTTGTCAAACGAAAAATGTGCAGATTCAGGGACTACAATATTAGGATCATTTACTATGTGTGAATTTCGCATAGAACGAATCGCCTGAATATTTGATTCTGTTCCACCTGTTGTAAGATAACCATTAACTGTTGAGCAATGCAACATATTTCCTAACATTTTGATGATTTCTTGTTCCATATTATAAGTACCTTGGAACAAACCAAAATCTCCCATATTAGATTCTATGAATTTTACATGTGCTTTTACAGCAATTTCATGGGGATAAGTACACATGGAACTCAAGACATGATTATATTGAAGATCATTGCTTTTTGCTTTGTTAAGAAGAGAAAGAACTTCTTTTTCATTTAATCCGTTTTCGTTCATTTGCACACATGAATATTGAAAGATGTTTAAAACTATTTTGTTTGCAAAAGTAGTTCACATTTTTGCATGAGGATTTGTTCCATTTTATTTTTGAAATTGTTTAATATTTTTAATAATTTTCTGATCGATTAGACATTGATTTGACTCCAACCCCATTGTTTCAAGTGGAACATTTTTTTTAATAATTTGTTTTTCTTGAAGATAACTTTATATATGAACATGTTTATACATACAACACCTTCTTTTTTCAAATTTCTAAAAAAGTTGTTTCACATCTTTTTTCATGCTCCAGTTGAAATCATAGGGTCACTGTCCTTTATAAGTACTCCAGTTGAAATCAAGGGGTCTTATTCCAGTTGAAACAAAATCTGTAATTATTTAAAATTTTAAAATGTATTTACAGTGTTAATGATAGCGTTTTTAAATTTATTTTTATGTTCCAGTTGAAACCAAGGGGTCTTAACCATAAACATTAATAAGCTACACTTCCTTTGTATCCTGTGGAATTTAAAAAACGCATTTCTGATCATATTATTATATTATCTGGCTGGTGACACTATATGCAAAATAAATCATTAGATGGATTATTTCAAGAGTTACTGGAAAATGAATCTCTTTTTATCAATAAAGAAGTATTGAGACATTCTTATACTCCTGATTCTCTTGTCCATAGAGATAATCAGATTAATACTCTTGCTGCAATTCTTGTTTCTGCTTTAAGGGGAGATACTCCGTCAAATGTTCTTATCTACGGTAAAACAGGCACAGGAAAAACTGCTGTGACCAGGCACGTAGGAATCGAACTTGAAACAAAAGGTGAATCCCTTGGAACTTCATGTAAAGTAGTATATTTGAATTGTGAAGTAATTGATACTCAATACAGGCTTCTTGCTAATTTATCAAGACAATTTGGTGAAGATGTTCCAATGACCGGTTGGCCTACTGACCAGGTGTTTTCCAAATTCAAAGAAACGATTGATTCTGAAAAACAAGTTATTATTATTATTCTTGATGAAATTGATAAGCTTATCAAAAAAGGGGATGATGTGCTTTACAATTTGTCACGTATCAATACAGATCTTAAAAATGCTAAAGTGAGTATGATGGGCGTTTCGAACGACCTCAAATTTACGGAGTTCCTTGACCCAAGAGTCAAAAGTTCTCTTGGGGAAGAAGAAATTATTTTCCCTCCATATGATGCTGACCAGATAAGTGATATTTTATATGAAAGGGCAAAAATTGCTTACAAAGAAGATTCTCTGGACGAAATGGTCATTCCTTTGTGTGCTGCATTTGCAGCTCAGGAACATGGTGATGCAAGACGTGCCCTTGACCTTTTAAGAGTTGCAGGTGAAATTGCCGAGCGTGACAATCGCTCTTTTGTTAGTGAGCAGGATGTTAAAAATGCTCAGGAAAAAATTGAGATCGATCGTATCGTTGAAGTTGTCAGAACTCTTCCTACCCAATCAAAGCTCACCCTTTACAGTGTCATGTTGCTTCGTAATAGTGGCTATAAGAATGTAACAACAGGTGAGGTCTATAATGTTTACCGCCAGCTTTGTCGCCAGGTTGATATGGATGTCCTGACTCAGCGCAGGGTCACAGACCTTATGTCTGAATTGGATATGCTTGGTATTGTAAATGCAGTGGTTGTAAGTAAAGGAAGATATGGCAGGACAAAGGAAATAGTTCTGAGCGTACCTATTAATAGTACTACAAAAGTTCTTTTTGAGGATTACAGGCTTAAGCCCCTTAGTGGCTTTAAACCAGTTCTGACCACACAGTTACATCTTTGAGCTTTAAATAAAAAATAAAAAAGATTGAGAAAGGTTAAATTCTAATCTTTGATTAGAATTTTGGGATCATGAGTCTCAAGTATCCTACATAAGGAACTTTGTACCTTGCAACTCCAATAACCCATTCTTCTTTTACAGGAAGTAAATAGCTTACCTGACCCTGTTGATCAAAATATTTGTTAGTGACAACATTGTCGCCTTTTGTAATGTAACCAGAATGTGGTGCCCTTGGACCTCCTTCCCACATTTCTTCGCCTTCTTCTACATAATACATTGCTCTATGAATAATAGGTGTCACTCCCTCTTGTCCATATGGTTTGTATAATATTACATCCCCTGACATCTTGAATGAGGTGTAATCAGCAGTATTCATATTGGTGATTATTTCGGTTCGATCGATACTCTGAATGAAAATAATATCTCCAATATTCATGTGAGGTTCCATGCTTCCGGATTCCACAGCAACCATAGGGGTCCACATTCCAAATATTATCTGAGATAGGAGCGCGAATATTGCTACTGCAATTAATACTGATGCAATATCCCGTGTTAGTGACACAAAAAAATTGTCACTTTCTTTGAATTTGATATAGGCACTTTTCATATCCATTTTTATTTTCCTGCCTTAGGATAATCTTAAAAATTTTTCAGTTATTAGAATATACTTTTTCTTAATAAATTATTAACGCATTGTAATTCAGTAATCATTATTTGTAATATTAATACTATCTTGTGCTTGGATATGAATGAAGTTGATGTTCTAACAGCTTTTATTGAAGAAGGTTATCAAATAAGTCCCGAAGCAGTAGAGCTTATATGCTCCAGTTCCAATCCAGGGAGCCTTGTTAAAAATGTGCTTGTCAATATTGATATGTCTGTTCTTGTAATCGGTGTGGAGCACATAGATGCTGATATCAATATTGATAATTTATCTTCTTCACCTTCAGCAATCGAAGATCCTGTATTAGTTCCTTTTGAAGATCCGATTTTTTATTCTTCTAAAAATGCAACGGATAGCTCCATTTCAAATAAAGCAAGTACCCTACCTGTTTATACTGATAATCCAATATCGGTTATTTCGGACATCACAGACAATTCTACATGTGTCGGGGAATATATGGAATTCATCCAGTACTTCCGCAACCGTTACAGCAAACTTAGTGAAATAATCCGAAGCAGGGTAAATGCCCGTCCTATTGAAAGTCTAGTAAAAAGTCGTTCTCCTGGTATGAGAGGCAATAGTGAGCGTGGTCAGATATCAGTTATTGGCATGATATCAGAGATTAAGAATACCTCTAATGGTCACAAGATCATAGAAATTGAGGACCCTACAGGCAGTTTTTCTGTTCTGATACGCATGGCTGAAAAAGAATTATTTGAGCAGGCAAGTCACTTTGTGTTGGATGAAGTTGTAGGTTTTACTGGAACTCTCACAAATGATGGAAAATTGATGATAGTCCAGAAGATCATTCTTCCGGATTTACCAAACATAAGTCCAAAAAAGTTTGGTACACATGGAAAAGCAGTTTTAATATCCGATGTGCATGTTGGAAGTACAACATTTCTCGAAGAGCCCTGGGAGCGTTTTCTGGATTTTATGAAGGGTGACACCGACAATGAAGATCTTCTCTCTATTTCAAAAGAAATACGTTATCTTCTGGTAGCAGGAGACCTTGTTGATGGGATAGGTATCTATCCGGGTCAGGAGCTTGAACTAAACATTATCGATGTTTATGACCAGTACAAAAAAGCTGCAGAATATTTTGCTGAGATACCAAAACACATACAGATCATTATTTCCCCCGGAAATCACGATGCAGTGAGACAGGCTGAACCCCAGCCCAAATTCCCGGAAATTATCAGAAAAGACTTTTCTGACAATGTGACTTTTGTAGGTAATCCTGCAATGGTAGACCTTGATGGCGTTAAAATAATGTTATACCACGGTCGTTCCATTGATGACCTGGTAGCTTCTGTACCTGGTGTTTCTTATCATGACCCCACAAAAGCTATGGTAGAAATGATGAAATTCCGTCATCTTTCCCCTATGTATGGCAGCCGTGTTTCCATTGCACCCGAAAAGAATGACCATTTTGTCCTTAATCAAATACCTGATATATTACACTGTGGTCATGTCCATACAGTGGGTGTGGAATGGTACAAGAATGTCCTGCTCATAAATTCAGGTACATGGCAAGACCAGACCGAATTCCAAAAAAGAGTTAATGTTGTCCCGACCCCATCCCAAGTACCTGTTGTAGACCTGGAAAGCTTGAAAACAACAATTTTGAAATTTGATGAATAGTCTTTCAGATAATTGTCTAGGTGATATTCAAATAATTACCTAGTTCTCATTTTCATCACAAATTTTTACATTCTCATTACACTGGATCTTGAGAAGCCTATGGTCTATGGTCTTTACAGGACAGATGTAGACACAGCGCTTGCAAGCAGATCCAAGACATGCTTGACTGTTGATGTTTGCAAACCTATCTCCCTCATTTTCCACTATGGTTATGGCATCTTCAGGACACTCCTCTTCACACTTGTGACAGAGTATGCATTTCTCGACCGGAGCTTCCAGTACTATACCAACGTTATCCACAATGTCAAGTCCCAGTTCACCAACATCATCGATATCTTTTTTCACCCTTCTCTCAAACTCAACCTCAGATCTTGGCAGATCTTCAGGTGGGATTGGAATTCCTTCTTCTATCAATACTTCATTATACATTTCATCAGACATTCCTTCAATCCATGTTGCAAGTTCACACACATAGATATTCTTGAAAGTTTCACTAGTAGCCATCATAAGATGGTCAGCTGTTACCTTCTTTGCAATTTTATTGACCTCTTCAAGTCTTGAGCTGTCAATGGCTAATTTTCTTGCAAGTCCGATAGAAGTATTACCAAATTGAATAATTCCCTTTGAAAAACCAGGTACTAAACCTATATGTCTGGCTTTGTTGGCATTCACATATGTTCCGCTGGCGCCGGACATGTAGGAATAGCGCAGATCCTCATACTTTAAACCAGCTTTAACCATAAGTGTTATGTGTGCAGCTTTAATAGCTCCAATGGCTTTACCGACTTCTTTAATGTCATTTTCAATTTTGATTTTATTGAATTCTATCATGTTGTTACTTCTGTTATAAGTAACTTGACCAAAAGAATTTTCTACCATTGATCCTGAATCTCTAACTAATCTCGTTTTTTTATCACCGTAGTCTTCGACAACTTTTTTTATAAGACGGATATCACCAGAAAAATCTGGGGTTAAGACTTCAATGGATACCTCTGGATTAAGGGCTCTAATCTCATGAATACAATTGGCAAAATGACTTGCCCCTTGATCGTCAAGGTCGTCTCTGGTTACAGAGGTAATGACAGCATGTTTAAGACCTAGTTTTTTAATGGCCTCAGCTAGGCGCCTAGGCTCGTCTAAATCGAGTGGCATGGTTTGACCATCTGTTCTTTGACCTCAGGGGAGCGGATGCGGACGAAGAACAGGAAGCGCGTCGTCTCGCTACTTCGCTTGCTCGTCGGCTCAATCGCGACACGGTAGAGTATCAACAAGTATTGCGAGAATCGTTGGATGATGCCCGATACTCCGGCGGAGACTTCGGCTATATCGTCCGCGGCGATCAACAGGCGGTTAATCAGCTCGGCGGTGAATTCGTGAATGAAATACTCGATATGGAAGAGGGCGATATCTCCGGCGTTTTGGAAAGTAACGTGGGGCTCCACATCGTCCGTGTGACCGATCGCAGAGCACCACGCCTGCTTCAGTTAGGAGATCCGCTGCTTCCCGGCGAAAGCACCACGGTGCGCGATCAGATTCGGGCATATATCCTGAATCAGCAACAACAGCAGATCTTCCAGGAGTCAGTGCAGTCGGTCTTGGCCCGCCTGCAGGACGAAGCCGAGATCACACGCTTTCCTGAGAATCTTAATTGGTGAGTAAATCGGTCTCGCGGCGAAAAGGACGGCGCCTCGCGGTTCAAGCACTGTACAGTTGGGATGTGGGCAACGTTCCCGTTTCTGAGCTCGTTCGGTTCTCGTGGATAGATACTACCGACGAAGACGATCTATCCTTTCCGCGCCTTTTGGTTCAGGGTGCCGTGCAGGAACGAGAGACGGTAGATACCTTAATCTCCGGACAACTGGAGCACTGGGATATCGACCGGCTTGCCCGCGTAGATCTTGCTATCCTTCGAATCGGAGTCTATTCGCTGCGGTTCCAGCCGGATATTCCCGCGCACGTCACGATCGATGAGGCGGTGGAGCTTGCCAAGGAAATGTCTACCGATGAGGCGTTTCGATTTATTAATGGCGTTCTTGATGGGGTCCGTAAACATCTAACTCAGTAGGAGATCCATGGGTCGATCGCGACGAATAGTAGTGTTTTCCGCAGCCTTAGTAGTCTCGGTTGCTACGATCGTGACGATCGCTATCTCGGTGGATGCGATTCGGGACTCCGTCCAGTTTAGCCGGGTTTTGCGTAGGATCGAGCGCGGTGAAACCGCCACCTCCACGCTCTTGGAAGCGGCTGAATTTGCCAGAACCATTCGCGAATGGCAGACGCTCATGAGGATCGGATGGGATCTGGATACTCCGCAACGATGGGAGGCGGTCTTCGCGTTGGCACGCCCTGCGATGAACCGCTTTCCAGATGACCCGCGCTGGACCTACGCCGCGGCGCTGGCAGCGCTC
>JAIPUR010000006.1 GCA_020055655.1 Methanosarcinaceae archaeon
AGAGCTAAAAAATAAGCACTAACTATTTTTCATTTGCTGTGTAGAAATCCATCATATCACGACCATCGGGGATAGATAAAATATCCCCGTTCTGCATAGCATAAGTATTTACGAAAAAATTGTGCCACTGAATAACATCTTCCATTTCTGGAAGATCGTAAATTTCAAACATTGTTAAATCAATCCGTTGTTTTTCCCTTTGTGTAATAACTAATTCTTTTGGCGTAAAATTGCTTGTTATATTTTCATCATTTGGATAAGAGAATATATCTTTATACGTATTCCCGTCTTCATTAAGTGTTTCAAATTCTGTCATTAAGTCATATCTTGATCTCATTATATAGTTACCCCTCTACTTCCACTTGTCATTGCAAGTTTAAGTTGTGATGATGTTATAGCTCCTACTGTTCTCATTTCTAAATTCATTTTAATGTATAAGGGCTTTCCTTCACTCGTTGAATCTGTAGAGTAGGTCATATCTGCTGACTCAATAATAACATTCGGTAATGTAATTATATTACCTATTTTTACCCCAACAAAACCAGTACCATTTTTTTTATATGTGCTTCTTTTTTTTCTTGATGCAGTTATTAAACTCTCTGCATCATTAGGTATCGGGGGTTTCAGACCCTTCCATTTACTTTCACCTTCCTCATCTCCCCGATCACTAGGTAGTACCCATGATTGGATCAATTTTGCTTTTTTATAATTCTTCTTTGAATCTGTACTCACTTCATCGTTATATAGGTTGATTGAAATTTGGAGTTTTAGGGGTTGTGTTCCTGCCCATCTTGGAACGGAAGCTTCTTTAAAAACAAAGGTGCTATCCTCTAAACCAGTTATTCCAAAAAGAGATGCGGCGGTACTTGCAAATTTTCCAACTTTATCTATTACTCCTTTTACGTTCGCCAGTCCTAAGTCATCTAACATGTTAGTATACTCTGAAGCAATAGAGTAGGTTACTTCCTCGTTAAGTACAGCGGTAACTTCTTCGTTTCGATTTTTATTCATTTTTTTTAACGTTATTTTTTTACCTGCGTAAGCCATTTTATACCTCCACTCCTTGTAAGTTTTGCATTATGGATTGAGGATTAAACCTTGATGAGTTATTATTAATAACAGTAATAGGATTTTTATCCTTACCCTCTTTTAGTAATGCTACTAATTGTTTTAATTCATTATAAATTTGTGACTGTTCATTCATTTTACTATTATTATATTGTGTTGTATAATGTTGTATAGAAGCCATTTTTGTTAGGGAAGTTGAGCTTTGTGGTTTAGCTGGACTCCCGTTGTTAATTGTAGAAGCTCTATTAAAATTAAGATTCCGTGTTGTTGCATAAACATTATCATTAGAGTTTAGTTTTATGACTTTACCGTCTGATCTTACAATAGCATCATTAGCTGATTCATCCGCCCCTTCTCCGGATGCTTTTTTAATCATTTCAGCCAACCAGTTTGAGTCAGATCCACTTGTTGAAGCTTTTGACTTAACTACGTCTTCTAATTTTATGTTAGAGTTTTCTACGGATCCTTTGAACGTGTTTATGATTGTTAAATACGCTTCTTCCATCCATTTTCGCTGTTGTTGCATAGCTGTTGGATCAGCTATCATTGCATCCCCTGTTTTTTTGACCGCTTCAGTTTGCTGAGTTATTAAAGTTTTGTTAAAGTTTTTAACAGCTTTTTTGTCAAGAGTTTCTGCCCCACTTTTTACAGCTCCCGTTAAGATTGATTCTGAGATTGATGGGGGAGGAGGTGCGACGCGGGCTTTCCATATCTCCAACGGGTCGAGTGTGACGCTTGAAGATCTTAGAATTCAGAACAACTGCATATCCACAAATCAAGGCGGGGCAATTTATCTCAAAGAAGCGACACTAACAATTAACCGATGTGAGTTTGACTCAAATGAATCAAATCAACATTGTGGGGCCATCTATTTGTATAAAACTGATTTATTCGTCCACGATGCAACCTTTACAAATAATAATTCTAGTTACGGCGGAGCTGTCTTTGGATCTAGCGGTCAATCGGTCACCATTACGGGTTCAACCTTTTCTACCAATACAGAAACAACGTTTGGCGGGGCAATGTATATAACAAACTTTACTTCAGCACAGATAACAGGAACAACTTTTTCTGAAAATACAGCGATATTAGGAGCCATCGAGAACGTGAAGAAAAACAACTCTGATCTTCACCTCATGGGACTTTTTTCCTATGGTGGCGTACACAGCCATATGGATCATATGAGAGCTATCATTGAACTTGCAAAGCAGGAAGGAGTCGAAAATGTATTCATTCATGCTTTCCTCGATGGAAGAGATGTGCCACCCCAGGCTGCACTTGAAGACATGAAAGAGCATGAAGAATATTGTCGTAACATAGGTGCAAGAACAGCATCTGTTTCAGGACGATATTATGCAATGGATAGAGACAAACGCTGGGAACGAACAGAGCTTGCTTATGATGCAATTACATCAGGCACCGGAGTCTTTGCAAATGACGCCGTATCTGCCATCAAGCAGAGTTATGCAAGTGGAGAAAACGACGAATTTGTCAAACCCACTGTGATATTAAATGAGAATGGCAAACCTGTAGGAACTATAAAAGATAAGGACTCTGTTATTTTCTTTAATTTCAGGCCTGACAGAGCACGCCAGCTAACTTACACTTTTGTTAACGATGATTTTGATGGATTTGAAAGAAAAGTATATCCTAAGGTCCATTACGTGTGCATGACAGAATATGATGAAACACTGAATGTGGCACTTGCATTCCCGCCTGAGTTCATAGACAATACACTTGGAGAATTCCTGAGTAAAAACAACCTCATGCAGCTTCGTATAGCTGAAACTGAAAAGTATGCTCATGTGACATTCTTCTTCAACGGAGGAGTCGAACATCAGAATGAAGGAGAGGAAAGGTGCCTTGTACCTTCTCCAAAAGTTGCTACCTACGACCTGAAACCAGAGATGAGTGCATACGAGGTTACAGACAAGCTTATTGAAAATATAGAATCTGAAAAGTATGATGTCATTATACTGAACTTTGCTAATATGGACATGGTAGGCCATACTGGCATATTTGATGCAACGGTTAAGGCTGTTGAGACCATTGACAAGTGTGTTGAAAAAGTGATCCAAAGAATTGTATCTCAAAATGGAGCAGCCATCATAACAGCAGACCATGGAAATGCCGAAAAGATAGTGGATTACAATACAGGTACAGCACATACTGCACACACATCTAATCCGGTAAAGGCTATCCTTGTAAATGCAGGAGATGGACTTGACCTCAAAGAAGGCAAATTATCAGACATCGCACCTACAATGCTGGAAATGCTGGAAATAACACAGCCTGAAGAAATGACAGGGCATTCATTACTTCTAAGAAAACGATAAAATATCAAAATATCAGAACCACTGGTCAAGCGTTTTCTGATCATTTCCGGAGAACGAATCCAGACGTTCAATTGCTTTTAAAACACGATCCCGTGAGAAATCATGTTCATCACAGAGGAAAGCCAGAATTGCATTCTTATCGGGTTTGCCCCATTTTAATTCATAGCTATCTGTAACCGGAGGGTTGTGGAAAAATGACCTGATTTCTTCCAGCGTGTCAAGTTCCAGGCCTTTTGATTCTAATAATTGGTCTGCGTTATCGTATTTTTTAATGAGGTCCAGAGCTTTTTTAGGACCGATACCCTCAAGGCCTTCATTATAATCAGTTCCAACACAAATAGCAATATCAATGAGTTGATCATGGTCTATTCCAAGCTTTTCCAGAGATTCCTGAAGGTCGATCAGTTCAGGTTTCACATCCACATAGACTTTCTTGTTTGGAAGCTTTCGTTTGCCTGATATTGTAAGGTTCCTTACGACCATTGGAGAGCCGAATACCAGAGAATCATAGTCCTGAGATGCAATGAAATCAGCATCTCCTTTTTTAACCATATAAGAGGCCTGGGCCTCGCCCTCAGATGGAGACTCTACAAACGGAATTCCCATTGCGCCAAGCAGCCTTTTTGAGCTGGAAACAATATCTTCATCAACTTTTGAAGAAGCCTGGGCATATTTGAATGATTCTTCAGCCAGGCCTTGTTCTTTAGCTTCTGCCCATTTAGTACTTGCATTGTCCCGGACATGCGCGCGCTTTTCATTTGTTGACGACTTCAAGTCAGGGGGCTTTCCATCAAAGACAAAAACAGGCTTTATTCCTGATTCCATCAGGTTAGCCATTCTGTAAAGAATACCCGATAAGTGGGAGGTGATATTACCATTGGAATCCTTTAGAGGCGTTCCATCCCTCTGTCGAATAATGCTCAAAAACTGGTAAAGCGTATTGTAGGCATCTATTGCAACTACCCGAAATGATAATTCAGATATTTTAAGGGGTTTTCTTCGGAGAAGATCACCAATATCAGTGCCCATACATATTCTTTTAATTTTAAAAATTATATATCTTTTGTCAAAGAATCCTTGATATCCAGCCTAACATCAATGACCGAATCATCAGTAGCGTCTATTTTCCCCACTCTGAGAATGTTCCCTACTCTATCAATTAAATTCGTTTTTGTTATCTGAACCTGATGAAGATCATCAGATTCCTGGCTTTTATGGACAATAAGAACATCATGTTCTGCATTCTCACTTTTACCTAATTTTGACATCATGCTCCTTACGAGGTGATCGAAATCAGAGTAAATAAGAATCTCAGAACATTTTCCGGATTTTTTTATAATACCTATCGGTTCCAGATTAATGCGCATTTACTCACCTCACTATAAGAATCAAAAGTATCAGCCGCCTTATTAAGCACCTTACATTAATATGGTTTTCGGGTACAAACCATTATTCTCAGAAAAATGAAGAGAGGGGACTTATCTCATCTATAACGAGTTCTGTCAATGGTACTTGCCACATCATCAATACTTTCAAGAACCTCATTGACCCGGCCATCGAGATTTGCTTCAACGCTTTGAACACTTATTCTCAAAGAACGTTCCTTTGCATCAAGCATATTGTCAATTTTTCTAAGCCTGCTATCTACTGAAAGGATCATAGCAGCTAGCGCACCAACCATGACCATTGCAGAAAGGATGATCAAAGCATTGGCAGGGCTGTATTTAAATCTTCCAAGCCATTCATATGTTAGTACAAAAGAAGATACTACCATCACTATTGAGAATATCACATCTCTGGTTTCCATTCTGTTACCTCATTATCTATGTAGGCTTCTTTACTATTTATATTATTTAACTTTAATTTATTGGTAATTTGCATAATGTTAAATACAGAACTGACATCTAATATATTTAGAACCCGAATATAAATATAATAGTCCATGAGGAGTGTCAGTGAATACGGAAAAATCAAACCTTAAAGAATACATACCTATGCTTGTGATGGCAGGTATTATAATAGTAGTACAGATCACAGCACTGCTTTTGGCAGCGCCCATGAATGCTAATGATATGAGAGCCTTTGAGAACCCGGATTCTGCATTCAACACCCTATTCTACATTGTTATCATACTGGTATTCACTGGCCTGCTTTTGTTAGCTATTAAAAAGAATATGCAATGGATCATACAGCTTACCATATTACTTGCTGTGGGTTCCACGATGTATTATGTATTCTATGCCCTGTTGTCACTTGCAGATATCTCGATAATGACAAACAATCTGGTGTCAGGTGTAGTTGCAGCAGCACTCACCGTCCTGCTCTATAAGTTCCCTGAATGGTATGTTATTGATACCATTGGACTTATCATAGGAGCCGGTGCCAGTGCAATATTTGGCATATCACTTTCAATCCTCCCGGTTATTCTTCTTCTGGGATTACTGGCAATATATGATGCTATCTCAGTTTACAAAACAAAGCATATGATAGACCTCGCAGAAGGAGTAATGGATCTGCGCTTGCCAATACTTTTCATAATACCCAAGCACATGAAATACTCATTCATAGAAGATTCATTCAACAAGGATGATGGCAAAGACAGAGAAGCATTCTTCATGGGACTTGGGGATGCTATCATGCCAACAATACTTGTCATATCTGCAAACGTATTCCTTGTCCAGAAACACAATATAGACCTTGTAGGCGGATTTATCACATACCCGGCAATTGGCGCAATGATTGGTACCCTTGTGGGATTCTTCGCATTAAGTGTGCTTGTAATGAAAGGAAAACCTCAGGCAGGACTACCTTTCCTTAATAGCGGAGTGATCATTGGGTATATAGTAGCAGTATTGATATCAGGAAGTCCACTATACTGAAAATAGCTAGTTAAAAAATAAAAATGGTTAAACTTCTTCGGAAACATCTGGATTGATGTTGCAAATGGTGCAATTTTCATCGCCATTGCAACAATTATCCTCAAGAATTCCATTTAACTCTGAATCAAGGGAACGTGTACCTTCTGCAAGTACTGCAGCATTGGATATGGTTGCTGCTATAAGAATAGCATCAAACATTTCTTCTTTTGTAACACCTATGCGCTGGCCAACCCTTACATGTGTTTTCAGACAATGTTCACACCTAAGTGCAGAGGCTACAGCTATGCCAATGAGTTCCACGGTCTTTGGATCCATATTCTTGAACTCACGCATGATACTATTCTCATAGATCATTCTGGAAACAAATAGTTCCGGCATATCCTTCATGAAATTGATAATGTAAGGAACTTCACCGTAACGTTCCTTTACGCTCTCAATGAGATCATCGACAGCCTCATCGGGCTCTTTCTCTAAAAGTTCCTTTATTTTCTCAAATTCCATGGAGATCACCTTAGCAATGCAGCCTAATATTAATTATATACTCAAATTATACTGCAAATCCAACTTCTGATTCACGTTTAATCTTTATCAATATATAATTTTTCATTTTAGACGGTGTGATATTTGCAATTTCCGATAATTTCAAACCTTCATCGAATTCAAGAGCTTCAATTCTCTCATGAAATTCCTCAAAGGGAAGTTTCACACGAAGGCCATCCAGTTGCAGAGTTATCGGAGCAGGCGTAAGAACATCCAATATCTCTGGAATTTGCTCATGTATCTCTTTCATGACCCTTGGCGGAAGAACTGCAAGCTGATCTTTAGAGATATCTTTGCGCATTTTGTTGACAACTTCGCCAACTTTTTCATTTAGGTTGTCAAGAGCGCTTATTTCATCTGATTTACGCAATCTATGAGCGACTCTGCCGATATTACCAACATAGACATCTGCACCGGCAACTTCTTCGGTTTCAAGCTCAGGACCACCTGTAACTACGATAGGAATATTGATATTCTCCAGAAGTTTAGGTTTCTTATTAATGATACAGTCCCTGAATGTACCGAATGAAAATACTGCCACATCATGCTCATTTATGAGTTTTCTTTCATAATCAGCTGAAAGTGATACCCTTCGTCCCATACCTCTTGCAAGGCCGATCATATTGGTATTTGCACCATCTCTTCGCAGATGCTCTGCGACATCGCATGCTGAGTGAGGAAGGTGATGGGATGCAAGTGTAGGAGAAACAACAGCTATCTCGGTGCTTGTGAGTGGGGCTTTTGTGAGCTTACCAAGCATTTTTGTTCCAAGTTCCTCTATTAAATGCACATCGTCTTTTGGTATGAGCATGATAAGAGTAACTTCCGTTGCTGCAGGTACCTTCTGTATAAGATAGCCCCCAAGGTCTTCAAGAAGTTCAGTGATAAGTGTATGCTTGTGAATTCCGCCTTCGTAAATATATGGTTCAAGCACTGCTGCCATTATTTTTCCCCCTGCAGTTCAGCAAGTATCTGGTGCGCACCCTCGATCCATTCAGGTTCCAGTGCATCTTCACTTGCAACGAAAACAAAAGAGTTCTCATCCATAGAATGATAGCGAACCCTGAATCCTTCAGGAGTTCCTCTGATAGCCATTTCTACAAGTCTCGATTGCAAAGTACGCTTCGGATCAGCTATAATCATCTCTTTGACAAGTTCTGATTCCTCGCCCGGATTCTCGGCAGAGATTATGAGAGTCTTCCTCTCAGGCTGACGAACTTTGCCACGTCCATATCTTGCCCATAACTTTTCAAGAAGCTCAGGAAGATATTTTTCCTCAACCACGGATATTGTGAATTCTTTCTTCACAGCTGATCCGGAATCCACGTTTGTAATATCTGATAGTTTTACAAGAGGCTGAGATGATCTCAACACTATTGCCATTTGAAAGAGAGAGTCCTCTGGTGTGACAATTACCTTTATGCGACCAATGGCGCCTCCGAGAACAAGCTCGGAAATCACATCAGAAACTATGCTTTTGTAAGCTGCCGCTTCTTCGGGAATACCGGATTCTACAATGAAAGTCTCAAGAGCTTCCATGAGAATTACTCCTCCACATATCCCGAAGCAAGTAAAGCACTTCCCACTGCACCAATAAGATGAGAGTTCGGAGGTACTATCACTTTTATGTTGAGAAGTTCACTAAGTGCTTTTGGGACACCTTCAATAAGGGATGAACCGCCTACAAGAATGAGAGGCTCTTTCACATCCACTTCCTGCAATTGCTGCTCAAATATCTGCTCCACAACACTGTGACATGCTGCTGCTGCAACATCTTCCTGAGTGGAACCTTTTGCAAGGGAGTTCACAAGCGACTGGATACCGAAAACAATACAGTAACTGTTCATGTCAACCTTATCCTGCATACCCTTCACTGCAAGTGCACCAAGTTCTGTAATATCAACTCCGAGTCTCTTGGAAGTCATATCAAGAAAACGACCAGATGCTCCAGCACAGATACCACCCATGGTAAACATACCTGGAATTCCATCCTGAATGGAAATAGCCTTGTTATCCATACCACCTATATCAATAACAGTTGCCGCACCCTGTTGTGCATCTGCAAGATACACTGCACCTTTTGAATTGACAGTGATCTCTTCCTGAATAAGTTGTGCATTGAAGTGCTCACCAACAAGGAAACGACCGTATCCGGTGGTACCGAGTGCCTGAATGTCCTCGGCTTTGACACCTGCATCCTCAAGAGCCTTGTTGTAAGCTTCTGTTGCACTGTCAATAACCTTGATGGTTGGCACCCATCCAGAGCCTATGATCTTATCATCCCTCATGACAACAGCTTTTGTTGTAGTGGAACCTGAGTCGATACCTGCAGTAAGGCCATTCTGATGCTCCCTTGCAAGCAAATGCCTGCGTCTTGCTATGGTTGTAAGCGCTTCCATACGGGTCATCAAAGTAGCTGCTGTGGTACGCTCGGTAAAAGAATAACTGATAACAGGAATATCGGAATGTTTATGGATGTATCTTCTAACCTCGTTTCTTACTATCGCAGCTTCTGCACATCTAAAACAGGATGTGATGAACACACCATCAACGTTTGTGATACCTTCTACCACAGATTTTGCACGGGCCATCATAAGACGCAGATCAGGGCTTGCAGCTTCCAGACCAAAATCCCTTCCGATATCATCAAGGATATTGATATCCACTTCAGGGAAAATTAATTTAGCATCCACACTTCGGGCAACTTCTTCAAGTTCTCCATGGACACCTGCATATTCAGAGCCACATGAAACCAGTGCCACTTTTACAGCTGATTCGTTTTTCATGCTTCTGCCTCCCCGTCAGGCAAAGATTTCAGGAAATCAGCTATCTTATATACAAACTCCTGACCTTCATCATCATCTTTTGGGAAATCCAGTTCAAGAAGAGGAATCCCACGATCACGGATAAGGAACTTTGTTAATTCGTTGGTACGAGCACAGCCCATACAACCAAAAGCCATAGGTGATTCGCTTACGATAATGCCAGCCTCTGCATCATCAACCATGGGACCCACTATAGCCATTCTTCCCCGAACACCTGCAGGAACTTCTACTGCCGCGTATTTCAAACCATTCTTAGGCTCTTCTGCTGTGATGTTCAGAGGAGGGGAATCAACACCAACTGTTGCGACCTTCTCCTTGATCTTTTCCATCATTGCAAGGGGTTTATGCCCGAATCTTTCCACAAGATCGGAAAGTATCAGACTATTTGTAGGATAAATGATTACTTTTGCCATTGTAATGCCTCATGAGGTGGATTCAATTATGTCTTTGAGTTGACTGACTTTCATTCTCTTTTTACGCTCAACTTCTTTAGCAGGAAGGCCTTTTTCGTAATTATCAAGAGCTTTCCCAATTATAGGAAGCATGCCAGCCTCTTCCTGCATAAAATAAAAGCCAGGCCTTGTGCCTCCTCCACGACTTGCACGACAGCGCCTGTCATCTCCTGGAGGAAAACCTCTCTCCTTTACAAAAATATGATTTTTGTCAAGTGCTACAACTTCCTTCACAACCTGATTCACATCAGCTCTGGAGCCTGTAACCATTGTACCAAAACAGGTCTCTTTAATCACGATTCCTGTTTTAGACTCGTATATCTTTAATGCAGCATCAATTGGCAGAACACTATCAGAGCCCAGAACCACGAGCTTTGTGATCACATCATCTTCATTGTCTGGCATTATATTGATCCTCCTTTTTACGTTCAATGATGTACATTACATCTCCATCTTTGAGTCTATCCAGTTTATCAATATCAAGTATTTTTCCAACTATATTCGTACTGTTGAATCTTTCACCTGTGGGACCAAAAAGATCATCATCAGATGATTTTACCCCTACCATTCCAGCTCTCTTGGCAGCCTGATTTGTAACGCCTATCTCTCCTGAACTAACTTTATTCTGCGGAGAATTTTCAGGGAATATTTCCTTATATTTCTCTGCCTCTTTTTCAGCTTTGAAAATGTAGGTATTCTCATAGGTCATAAGAACAGGCAAAACGCCAACTGGCTTATATTGCAATTGAGTAGCATGCCTGAAGAAATCGAGTGTTTTAGGAGCTAGCTCATCATAGAGTTCAATATCTACAAGATGATCAGGGTCAACCCCCTTCACAGTCACTTTAGCTTCCCCCAATATCCCGATCGTTGTCTCAGGGATCTGTTGAACAATGAAGCCGTCATCCTCTGTATATCCTTCTTTTACAATCTCAATACCCAATGAATTCATTTCCTGCTCTGCTTCTACATTACTCATTCCAAGAAGCATAATAGGATCAGGGACAAAATCCACCATTATTTTCTGTCCGCTTTCAGCCATTTTCACAAGTTCTATACCCTGAATAACATGACCAATGACTGAGTGCATGATAGTGGATGTTCGTCCATCTGTGGAAATAAATAATTTACCGGCACCGTACCCCACTGTTCTTACAAAAACAGAACCTGTTGAACGTGCCTCGAAGTTCTCATACCTGACAAGTTCCCCCTGGAACCTGTGATCGGAAATAAATGAATTAGAAACAAAATCAACATTAAAAGTGCCATCCCGTGTTACAGCAAAAAAGTGTTCTGCACCTTCCGGAGCTGCAGGATCGATCTCTATAATTACACAGGTAAATATTTTAGAACCATCTTTTAATTTTGTACCTATATCATCTGTCGAAATGTGTTCACCGATCTGTTCCCATTCCACCATAGGTTCAATACTGAGGATCCTGTCACTTGGGTCGAGATCTAATAAAACATGTTTTCCACTGATTATCCTTGCAAAAGTAGATTCTTCAGGGGCACCATACTCCGATATGTGTCTGTTCTTTGTAAGGATCAAATGAGTACTTGATGAATCTCCGCCACCGGCTGCGAACATAAGTTCGAACCTTTCATATTCCATGGAGCCACGCTTTTGAACCACATCACTATCAAATGGTCCAAAAGCCACTGCATCCTTACTGGTCCAGCGAACCGGAATATCTGCATAATCCTGAAAATGAGAAAGCCATCTATCTCTGGAAGAAGAAGGAAGGTCATGGAGTTCGATCCTGAACTCACCTTTTGATGTTTTTACAATATACTCTGCAGTATCTCGTTCCTTCTCACCCTCTTTTTCAATGAGGATACCAATAGATGTTCCTTTTTTATATGGGGCATTTGACACCCTGATCGCATCTGCGAGGTCTGAACCTTCCGGAAATTTAAACTCATGCCCATTGATCTCTACCGTTATTTCATCATTCGTGTCAAACGCCTCCAATCATATACTTAATATCACGACTCAGTAGCCGCTTCAATACGTTCTTCTTCAGTAAGCTGGGAAATTACCTTTTCCGGCTCACCAACATCCACAATTTTACCAAGTCTCATAAGAGCTACACGATCACATATTTCCTCAAGGAAATCCATATCATGCGACACTATCACAAATGTATCGCCCCTCTTTTCACGTGCTTCAAGAATCGATTTTGTAACTTCTTTTTTAGTGATAGGGTCCATGGTACCTGTTGGTTCGTCCATGATGATGATATTTGGTTCTTTCATCAGGATCTGTGCCAGAGCTACTCTGTGTCTTTCACCTTCACTAATCTCATTCGACATCTTTGATAATATAGATTTTGCCTTTTCTTCAGTAAAGCCTGTAGATACCAGAGTACTAAGAGCCTTTCTTACAGCTAATTCGTAAGGAAGATCAATACCTATGGATTCTGTCAGGTTGTCAATGATAGTTCTGTGATTGTATAATCCATATTCCTGATGAAGAATACCCATATATTTTACAGCACGGCCTCTGCATTCAGGACCCGGTTTCTTCATATCTATCCATTCATCACCGACTCTTACCTGGACCTCACCGGCGGTTGGTTGCACAATTCCCATCAGAACTTCAGATGTCGTGGTCTTTCCGGCACCACTTGTACCCGCTAGTCCAAATATCTCTCCGTCCATGACATCAAAAGAAACATCATCTACCGCGTAAACGACGCCCCTGGTAACTGAGATATACTTCTTGACAAGGTTTTCTACCTTGATAAGAGGCTTACCCACAATAACATCGCATTTCTTCTCAATTGTGCAAACACGCTGCATAAATTCCTTGGAAATTTTAGAAGGAGAACCTTCACTGACTATTACTCCATCTTCCAGAATAATTGCGTTATCTGCAAGATCCTCTATTACCTCTGACCAGTGTGAGGTAATGAGCATTGTCATATTGTACTCTTTAACTGCCTTTGAGATCACATCGTGAACCACATCTGCAGTCCTTGGGTCGAGAGTACCTGTTGGCTCGTCGGCAATAAGAAGCATTGGATCCCTTACAAGTTGACGGGCAAGTACTACTCTCTGTTTTTCACCACCACTAAGGTCACGTGCAATGTGCATCATACGGTGAGAAAGTTCTACTTTTTCAACTAGCTCGACCGCTCTTTCCAGGGCAAGCTCATTGTTCATACCAATTTCTGTAAGTGAATTTACCACATTGGTAATTACAGGATCATCACCATAAAGTGCAAATGTACGCTGGAGCATGATAGCAATACGCTTTGTTAGTTCCCTTCTTTTGCTGTCATGCAACTTGATACTTGCAAAATCGATATCCATAGCTTTGAGTACATCGCCATCGCAGTTAGGACATGTTTCTCCTACTTTGCTTGGTGGGTGTACCTGTCCACATTTATCGCATCGTGAAACATGATATATTACCTGTCCACTTATGTTCTCATATTCCTCAACACCGCGCAGAACATGCATCAGAACTGTCTTTCCTGAGCCGCTCCGTCCTAAAATACCCAGAACCTCTCCTTCGTTGATGGTCAAATTTATGTTCTTCAAGACTTTTACACCATCAAATTCCAGTGTAAGGTCTTTGACTTCAATGAATACTGCCATTTAACTTCCTCCACTATTGTATGAGAGTTCCTGTTATTAGTATCCTGTATACACTATTCTTAAATTATTTAATGGTTTTGTATTGTGCATACACAACTATACGATAGGAACTCCGCCCTTCCAGCTGAATAGCCTAACAATGATTTAATTCAAATAGATATAATTGGATTATAGAACTCACTACATAAACATTTCGCATCATATTTTGCAGTGTTAACATGAAAAACAGCCTTCAGGTACCGAATAGATATTTAAGCGAACCTAAATATCGGACACAATACCTACAACGTCGAAAATATTATCCACAACCATATCTGCCGCATCCCGCAAAGCAGGAGGGCTCTCATCACCTTGTTGCACAGTCATAATTCCAACATCAGCCGCCTTTAAAGCTAAAATGTCATTAACACCGTCCCCAACCATTACAACAGACTGGTGATTTTCTTTGAGCTCGTTTATTATGCGTTCTTTGTCACGGGTAGTAGCAATACCAAAAACATTACTCATTGGAATAGACAAGGAAGATGCTAATAATTCAAGACTGGGATAATCATCTCCTGAGGCAATATAAACATCGGCACCCATATCCATAATACTGGATATAGTCTTTGGAGTGTTTGAATAGATTTTACCTCCCGTACTTAGCACATAAGGCACATGCATGCCATCAGAATCAACAATTATACCTGCAGCAACAAAAGAAATTCCAGGACAGTGACCTCTTACGGTAGAAACAACATCAAGGACATCGATAATGCGGATGTCACTTTTCTGAATAATAGAATGCACATCATCAAGTTCGAACGGGCGACTTGCACAACTAATTCTTATATCAATATTATAGTGTTCCACAAATTCATGAAGTAGCATATCGGGAGCACAATTATCAATATGATCAAGCCAGGAGCGAATGACCACAAGTGCCCTAGTGGGCGCCTGAGATACCAGTAAAGTGGTCTGAACATCCTGAATTATCATTCCCGTGCTATATTCCTTTGCAACCCGGAACATCCGCATAAGTGTCCCAGCACTATCAAATACCACAGCAAGCCCTTTTTCCATGGATATATTCTTGTTATTTATGCATATTTACTTTTTCATTGGATGATCGATCTGTAAGCTCACAAATTATATGTAGAAACGAAGGCAAACTCTAGCTGAACAGGATATGCTAAAAAACAGAAGATATCTGATATTGCTACTAATAGCACTAGTAACTATTATTTCCAGCACGGGGAGCAACAGTTACCCTAAGCTCAACGCTGACCCCTGGGAGAGCACAACCATCACAGTCTACATCGATGAAAATAATCTTCCTGAGCACTACAGTCCAAGTTACAAGATACAGGTGGAAAAAGCACTTGAATACTGGAATGATGGAGGAAACGGCCAGCTAAGCTATATACCGGTGCTCGAATTGGTGGAAGAAGATAACGCAGACATCCTCATAATGTGGGTAGATAATCTCGAAAGCGATAATGGATTAGATGATGGCGTTGCTGGTTTTGCAAGACCATACGAGATCAATGATAGATACGAGCGTGTTGACATCGTTCTGGAAGTAGGGAACTATGAAGGTTATGCATGGAGACAGTTTAGTGACAAGACCATGCGCGATCTGACCAAACATGAACTGGGACATGCCCTTGGGCTTGCACATAGTGACGACAAAAATGATATCATGTACCCAAGTTACGAACAAAAGAACAATGTGGATCCTCTGCTATACCATAATACCCGACCTTTTTTGATAGCAATTGCAATTATTGCATCAGTGCTCATACTTTACAGAGGTGCCGGATGGGTGAGATCAAAAAAGAAAAGAGAAGCATTGGAAAGAGAAATATTTAGCAAGCAGGAAAAATGACAAAAGCTACTACATATCAGGACATTCTACGCTATTTCAGCGGAGAAAATGTTGATTTTTCATATTTTGAACCTGATTTTTCAGATCTCACCGAATTCCAACAAACAGTATTGAATGAGGTCAGAAAAATACCTTATGGCAAAACCATAACTTACAAAGAACTTGCATGTCGAATTGGAAATAAAGGCGCTGTAAGGGCTGTAGGTACTGCCCTTGCTAAAAATCCATATCCCATAGTAATACCCTGTCACAGAGTGGTAGCTTCATTAGGTGTCGGTGGATATTGCGGGGAAAGATCCGGAGAGAAGGTTGACCTTAAAAAGAAAATGCTGGAAATGGAAAAGACCTGAGCTCACTTTTCATTATACTCTGGCTTATCATAGATAGAAGTAAAAGTCATGCATAGTTAGTCTAGAGGACATATTTGAGAATCATAGGTGAACGCATGTTTGGATGGACAGGGAGAACAGTCATAATAGACCTTAGTGATAATTCGGTCACAGAGCAGAAAACTGAAAAAGCTGATGTAAAGCCATTCCTGGGAGGACGGGGGATTGGAGCAAAATGGATCTCTGAGCTTGTCGAGCCTACAGCTGATCCATTGAGTCCTGAAAATATATTGGTATTCTCAACCGGACCAGTCACTGGAAGCTCTATGCCCATGTCAGGCCATTTCTGCATAAGCACAAAATCACCCCTGACAGGAACTATATTTGACAGCAATGTTGGCGGGTCCTTTGGAACAGAGCTGAAACTTGCCGGTTTTGATTCTTTGATCATAAAAGGAAAAGCTCAAGAGCCCGTTATTATCCAGATATACGATGAAGAAGTGGAGATACTTTCAGCTGACTACCTATGGAGAAAGAATATTGAAGAAAGCACCGATCTGCTGGAAAAAAAAGGAAAGGTGTTATGCATTGGCAGGGCTGGGGAGAAAATGGTCCCTATGGCCAGCATGGCTAACGACAGGATCTACTCCAGTGGCAGAGGAGGGGCAGGAGCTGTTGCAGGATCAAAGAATCTCAAAGGACTGGTTGTAAAAGGAACAAATAAGATTGAGATCGCCGATACTCAAAAGCTTGAAAAATCAATTGATAAAGTAGAAAGACTAATTGTTGCGAATCCCCCTGCTTCAAAAGGGCTTGCAAAATATGGCAATACAATGTTTGCAGACCTGCTCGGACACATGGGAATTATACCAGGAAACAATTTCAAAGATCCGAATTTCATTGGTCTTGGAAATATCTCTGCAGACTCTATTAAACAGAACAATGAAATAAACAAAACCCCATGCAAAGCATGTAATATCGGATGCATGCAGGCATTTGCAGATGGAAGAGTTGTTCCTGATTACGAAACCATCTGGGCATTTGGACCCAATATTGGTAATAGGGATCTTGAAATGATCATTAATCTCAATGAGATCTGCAAGGAATATGGCATGGACCCTATTTCATGTTCCAGTGCAATTACAGGATACATGGAATTGAAGTCATTGAATATCGAAGATATTGATGTCCGAAAGATACTGAAGGAAATTGGAGAAGGAGAAAGTGAGCTTTCACATGGTTCCCGCTCATACCTATGCTCAAAACAAGCAGAATCCATTAGTATGGATGTCAAGGGACTCAGCATTCCAGGTTACGACCCCAGAGCAATGATGGGGATGGCACTTTCATATGCAACTGCCAATCGTGGTGCATGTCATATGAATGCGTTTATGCTGGCACCTGAGCTTATTGGAAAACCTGTACACCTAGATCGAGATACCTTTGCAGGCAAAGCAGCGCTGGTGAAACATTTCCAGGATCTTATTGCCGTGATGGATTCTTTTGTGCTCTGCCCATTTGCAGCTTTTGCACTTGGGGAAGTCGAGCTTGCAAGCATCCTGAATGCTATAACAGGAATGGATTATTCCGCAGAAGAAATACTCCGCTGCGGAGAGCGCATCTATGATATTGAAAGATCGTTCAATATAAAAGCGGGGTTTTCCAAAAGCGACGATATGCTCCCTGAAAGGTTCTTTGCACAAGATGGTATCGATAAAGATGAATTCATGAGGAGTCTGAAAGACTATTATCGTTTCAGAGAATGGGATGATCAGGGACGTCCAAATGAAAATTTAGAAAATTTAATGCTTTGAGACCTACACAGGAAGTCAGCGTTACATACGATTTGATTTAAATAGTTTTATGTGATACTGCCAGCTATAAAATATTTGCTGATTATTTGCAAAATAGGGAGCAAATTGATATATAAAAGTATGAATTATACCCCACAAAATTAAATTTATATTAATAATCATCCTATTTGGAGACTTATAAATGAAAACTCAAGTCGAAGTTAAAGACCTTAAAGAAGGAAAGTACGTTCTTGTAGATGATGCACCCTGCTCAATTAAGAGCATATCAAAGTCAAAGCCAGGTAAGCACGGTTCTGCAAAAGCAAGAATTGATGTGATCGGAATTTTTGACAAGCAGAAGAGATCAATTGTAAGTCCTGTATCCGATAAGATCTACGTTCCTATTGTAGAGAGAAAGAGCGCACAGGTACTTTCCCTATCAGGCGGTGTTGCACAACTCATGGACATGGCAGACTTCACAACATTCGAGATGAAGGTCCCTGAAGAATACAAGGACAGAGTCGTTGAAGGTCAGGAAGTACAGTATCTTACAGCAATGGGCAATATAAAGTTCGATTTCAGAAATTAAATCCCAGTTTTTCTTTGAGAACTTATGTTTTACAAGCCTGAGATGATGGATGCCCTGTCAGACTACGAGTCTGCGAGGTATGCCATATTCGGAGTTCCTTTTGACGGGACATCATCATACAGGTCAGGAAGCCGCTGGGCACCGGATGCCATGCGAAAGGCTTCGGAGAATTTTGAAACTTATAATTCTTATTTTGACGTTGACCTTCAAGACCTGCAAATACATGATGCAGGAAATATCGAACATTACTCTTCAGTGGACCTCATGC
Source organism: Methanosarcinaceae archaeon (assembly GCA_020055655.1). Taxonomy (GTDB): domain Archaea; phylum Halobacteriota; class Methanosarcinia; order Methanosarcinales; family Methanosarcinaceae; genus Methanolobus. The sequence continues at coordinate 18,553 of JAIPUR010000006.1, forward strand.
TGGAAGAGATCACTTTTGACGTACAGCCCATTGTGAATGATGGAAAGGTCCTCATTATGATGGGGGGCGAACATTCGTTAACATTACCCTGCGTGAAAGCATGTGCAGAAAAAGCAGGTGACGACTTTGGTGTGCTTGTTCTGGACGCTCACTTTGACCTGCGTGAAGATTACGGCGGCATAAAGAATAATCATGCATGTGTGTCAAGGAATATTATCGAAGAGGTTACAGATAATTATGTGAGCATCGGGGTCAGAAGCGGGCCAAAGGAAGAGTGGGTATTCGCAAAAGACAACGATATCAAATATTTCACATCCGATGATGTGCGTGAAATGGGAATTAAACCGGTAATTGCAGAAGCTCTGGAATACCTGGATTGCAAGCAGATCTACCTCTCCCTGGACATGGATGCTCTTGATCCATCATTTGCACCTGGTCTTGGAACACCAGAACCATTTGGACTTACAGATTTGGATGTAAGAGAAGTTATACGCATACTTGCACCTATGACGATTGGATTTGATGTCATGGAGATCGCACCGGAGTATGATAACGGCCAGAGTGCATTGCTAGGCACGAAACTCCTACGTGAATTCATCGCGGCACATGCGGCAAGTGAAAAATAATTAAATCCTATAATTATAGTTCCAAACTCTTCTTTTGAATATTTCCTGTCAGAGTATTTCACATAATTATCTCCCAGCAATTACTAACTGAATAAAAGATCCATCATAACGTAAAATCGCGATTCTGGCATGAGAATCCAAGCTTTCAAGCATAGTTAATTATATACCACCTCCAGACAATGAGTAGTTGATCAGAATCATGAATGATGAAGTAGAAGTAATATGTCCTTCATGCTCACCTAAAATCGAAGTGATGCATGATGTTTTGAAGTCAGGTCAGAATCCAGTAGTAGAATGTCAGGAATGCGGTGACGTACACCCAACAACCATTGAAAAGCCAAAAGTAGTTGTTGTGAAGGTGATCATCAGTAAAGAGGATGAATCTTTTACCTGTATGAACCACATGAGCTCAGATGATATCGTGACAGTTGACGATGAAATAATAGTTGATGATGGCGAATCTGATGAGGTATATCCAATAATAGTCACCTCCATAGAGTCAGGTGACAGAAGACTTGGGGTTGCAGATGCAGCAAAAATTGATACGATCTGGGGAAGAGCTATCGATGAAGTTGTTGTCAAGATCGCGATACACCAGGGAAAGAGTACCAAACCATTAGAAAAAAGAGTTCCTGGTGGACAGGAATTCATAGTGGGCGAAAAAGGCACAGCAGGTAGAGAAGAATACCGCATCACCAAAATAAAAATAAGAGATGGAAGTCTGGTTTCACAAAAGGGAATGGCTGTTGAGGCGAAAGATATCAAAAGGGTATTCGCAGAAGAAGTGAAACATAGAGGATGGGGAGAAGGTAAAACCGCCTGGAGTGACAGAGGCAGGGATTCCAGCCACAGTTGGGGTTCAAAAAAAGGGAATGGCGAAAGATGGAGTTCAAAAAGAGATGAGAGTGGGTCATCATGGAGTTCGAGGAAGAAAGAGCGTTATTAATTAGATCGCTCAAAAAATACGGGATATCTGATAAAGTTCTTTCAGCAATGGAAGAAGTCCCAAGGCACTTTTTTATACCACAGAGCGAAAGCGGCCGAGCCTATGTAGATACACCTTTGCCAATAGGCAATTCACAGACCATATCTGCCCCGCATATGGTTGCCATAATGTGCAACCTGCTGGAACTTGAGGAAGGACAGCATGTGCTTGAGATAGGTACAGGTTCCGGGTATAATGCAGCTGTTATGTCACGACTTGTTGGAGACAGTGGTAGGATATACTCTATTGAAAGAATTGAAGAACTAGCTATTTTTGCACAAAAAAATCTCAAAAGAGCAGGATGTTCAAATGTAGAAGTATTACGGGATGACGGCTCATCCGGCTATCCTCTAAAAGCACCATATGACAGAATATGTGTTACTGCATCTGCACCTGAAACCCCACTGGCTCTTATAGAACAATTGAAGACTGGTGGAATTATGGTCATACCCGAAGGGGGTTCTTATCAGCAACTTTTTGCCATCAAAAAAAATGAAGATGGCAGCATAGTTAAGAAAAAATGGGGAGATGTCTTTTTTGTACCCCTGATAGGAAAGTACGGTTTTAAGAATTGACCTTCTTACTGACACATCTTTTTTGCGAAATCATTATATTAAGACTAAACTTTATCTAAAAACATATTCTGAGCAGACTATCATATATAGCAAATGTGAAAGAGATGAATTCTAAAAATGCATCATGGCAATTCTGGATAGACCGCGGAGGAACTTTTACTGACATTATAGCAAAGGCAGATGATGGAAAACTATTGAGCTATAAACTGCTCTCTGTTGACCCGGAGCATTATCAGGATGCAGCAATTGAAGGTATCAGAAGAATACTCGATGCTAAAAAGGGAGAAGTACTGAAAACCGGACACATAGAGTCTGTCAAAATGGGTACTACCGTAGGAACAAATGCATTACTGGAACGAAAAGGTGAATCAACCGTACTTGTGACTAGCAGAGGTTTTCGGGACGCTCTGCAGATAGCTTATCAGAACCGGCCAGACATATTTGCACTTAATATAAAATTACCAGAGCTGCTCTACAAAGGTGTAGTTGAGGTCAATGAGCGCTACAGTTCCCATGGAGAGATTATTGAAGAGTTGGATATTGAGAAAGCACGGAATGATCTTGAAAATATATTCTCTTCAGGAATACGCTCACTTGCAATTGTGTTGATGCATGCTTATCGATATCCTGAGCATGAACTTGTTCTCAGAAATATCGCAGAGGAAATTGGGTTCACACATATATCACTTTCACACGAAGTCAGCCCTCTTATGAAATATGTCAGCAGAGGAGAAACCACTGTGATTGACGCATATCTTTCGCCAGTGCTGAAAAGATATGTTGATATGGTTAATTCCACTCTGCAGGAAAGTGGAGACAAAACAGATCTGATGTTTATGCAGTCCAACGGAGGCCTTACTGATGCCCAGCAGTTCAGAGGAAAAGACTGTATTTTATCCGGGCCTGCCGGTGGAATTGTTGGTGCTGTCAAAACATCTGAAATGGCGGGTTTTGATAAAATAATAACATTCGATATGGGAGGAACTTCCACGGATGTGGCGCACTATAGTGGAGAATATGAGAGAAGCTTTGAGACGGAAATCGCAGGGATACACCTTCGATCACCAATGCTTCATATCCATACAGTAGCAGCAGGCGGTGGATCCATACTACACTTTGATTCAGGGAGATTCAGAGTCGGACCGGATTCAGCAGGGTCTGATCCCGGGCCTGCCTGTTATAGAAAAGGTGGACCTCTTACCGTTACAGATTGCAATTTGATGCTTGGGAAGATACAGCCAAGCTACTTCCCTCAAGTGTTTGGAAAAGAAGGAGATCTCCCTCTTGACGTAGATATCGTACAGAAAAAATTTGGAGAACTTGCAGAAGAACTGAGAGCATCCACCTGCAAGGAGCATAATGCAGAAGAGATAGCTGAGGGGTTCCTGAAGATAGCAGTGGAAAATATGGCCAATGCTATCAAAAAAATATCCATCCAGAGAGGGTATGATATCAACAATTACGCCCTCTGCTGCTTTGGTGGAGCAGGAGCACAGCATGCATGCAGAGTTGCTGATTCACTGGGACTCAAAAAAATAATAATTCATCAGCTTGCCGGTGTGCTCTCAGCTTATGGGATGGGACTTGCAGACCAGAGAATACTCAAAGAGCACTCATTTGAAGAACTGCTAAGTAATGAACTTGTGGGAGATCTGGAAAAATATGCATCGGAGCTTGAAACTGCTGGAAAAGAAGAGATGCGTTCACAGGGTGTTCCTGATGAAAGAATAGATGCATTAAACCGGGTACATGTGAAGTATAAGGGAACTGATACTGCTCTCATGATTGAAATGGCTGACATGAGAAACATTATTGATGAATTCAATGATGAGCACAAAAAGCGTTTTGGTTTCATTATTGAAAATAAAGAACATATTGTGGAATCTCTCTCCGTGGAAATAATAGGACTAGGAGATGTACTTCATGATCTCGGAAGAACTTGGGACAGAGAAAATGAAGTATCAAATGCTCTCCTTGAATATGTGAACATATTCAGCTATGGAAAATTCAACAAAACACCGGTACTAATGCGCAGACATATTTTGCCTGGTAAGGAAGCTATCGGGCCTGCAATAATTATTGAAGATAATACCACCGTTATTGTTGAACCGGGTTGGAAAGCATTAGTTATGGAAGATGGAAATATGCTGCTTACAAAAGAAGGCACGGTTTTGGATGTTGAAGATGTAGGTACGGAAGCCGATCCTGTAATGCTTGAGATATTCAATAGCCGTTTCATGTCAATTGCAGAACAAATGGGATATACGCTTCAGAATACAGCTTATTCTGTGAACATCAAGGAAAGGCTTGATTTTTCATGTGCTGTTTTTGACAGGGGCGGAAACCTTGTAGCCAATGCACCTCATATTCCGGTTCATCTGGGTTCCATGGGAGAGAGTGTCAGATCAGTTATTGAGCAATTTAATGATATGCAGTCGGGTGATGCATACATGCTTAATTCACCATATGATGGGGGAACACACCTCCCTGATATTACGGTAGTAACTCCCGTGTTTTATGATAATGAACTGACATTCTATCTTGCATCCAGGGGACACCATGCAGATGTAGGCGGAATCAGTCCGGGCTCGATGCCACCAGCGAGTAATCATATCGAAGAAGAAGGACTGCTGACCCGGGGATTTAAATTGATGGAAAGCGGACATTTCCATAATGAAGACTTGAAAAATTGGTTGCTTTCCGGGAAGTATCCGGCACGTAACCCTCAGCAGAACATTGCAGACCTCAAGGCACAGGTGGCTGCAAATGAAAAAGGTGCAGAGGAATTGAGAAAACTTGTTGAGCAATTCTCAGTTGAAACTGTGAATGCATACATGCAGCATGTACAGGATAATGCAGAAGCAGCCGTAAGAAACGCTATTTCTTTACTTGATGATGGAGAAGCTGAGCAGCTATTCGATGATGGAACTTCGATCCATGTAAAAGTGAGCATTGAGCATGAGAAACAAAAAGCTATTGTGGACCTCTCAGGTAGTTCAACTCAGCACCCTGGAAATCTGAATGCTCCGACTGCTATTTGCAAGGCTGCGGTGCTCTACGTGTTCAGAGCTCTGGTTCAGGAAGACATACCCTTGAATGAGGGATGCCTGAAACCGATCGATATCATAATACCCGAATCAAGCATGCTGAATCCAAAATATCCGGCTGCGGTAGTTGCTGGAAATGTTGAGACCTCACAGCACATTGTGGATGCGCTCCTGACAGCTCTTGGAGTTATGGCAGGATCCCAGGGAACTATGAACAATTTCACTTTTGGTAACGAGGAATTCCAGTATTATGAAACGATATGCGGCGGTTCTGGCGCAGGTGATGGATTCCACGGAACAGATGCTGTACAGACACATATGACAAATTCCAGGATCACTGACCCCGAGGTGCTGGAATGGAGATTTCCTGTTATGCTAGAAGAGTTTTCCATACGCAAGGGAAGTGGTGGAAATGGAGAATTCAGAGGTGGAAATGGAAGTGTCAGGAAAATACGCTTTGTTGAACCCATGAATGCGGCTGTGATCTCAAGTCACAGGGAAGTGAGTACTTCCGGCCTGAAAGGTGGTGAGGATGGAAAATGTGGCCACAACTACGTTCTGAAGGAGAGCGGAGAGATTCTGGAACTTTCGGGAAGATCTGAGTTGAAAATGAATGCAGGAGATGTTTTCGTCATTGAGACTCCGGGTGGTGGAGCATTTGGAACGGTGAGAACTATAAAGTAAGCTCGCATCTTAAGTTAGTATTGAAATTCCTAGCTAATCACAAAAAATTGATACCATGAATTCTGCTAAAGATACAAAAACAGTTACTGTGAAGGGTGTATTCATGCTCAATACAGCAGGGAAGACCATGCCTTCAGTGATGTTAGAGGACGATACCGGGGCTTTTATGCCGATCACTATTGGTAATACCGAAGCAGTATCGATAAATTCCGTGGTCAAAGAGGAAACCATGCCACGTCCTTTAACCCATGATCTTATAGACAGCATTATCAAGAGACTTGGTATGAAAGTGGAGATCGCACTTATCGATGAGAAGATCGACGACATCTATTATGCAAGGCTTACACTGAGTAAGGATGGAGTGGGAATGGAATTTGATGCAAGGCCAAGCGATTGCATTGCCATTGCACTACGTGATGATGCACCTATCCTGATAGATACTGAACTTTTCAATGAGAGTTCCATGAGCAAGGATAAATTCCACAGTTCGAGAGATGGTATCATTCTCGAATGAGAGAATCAGATCATACGCTAGAACAGGATTATTCCATGAGACATCGCATATTCTACAACCCTCTCCAATTTATTTTTACACTCATTCTGGGAGCGATACTTGCATTTAGTGTGTCCATTCTCTTCTTTGGAATTGCCAGCACCGCTTTTGCAAGGATAGGATTTTCCTGGACCGATGCTTTCCTCCTGCTCTTCCTCTCACTTATCGGAAGCCATGTTAACATTCCCCTCACCACCATCGAGACAAATAATCCCATCGATAAGCAGAAATACGTAAAAGCATTTGGAATCTCATACAGAGTCCCTTTCAAGCAATCCTTCAGAACGAAGACCACAATTGCAGCAAATATGGGAGGAGCCATCATCCCGACAATGGTAGCTTTCTACCTCCTCACCATCTTCCCTGATGCCCTCACTTACTGCATCTCAGCAACCATATTCGTGACCGTTGTCACAAAGCTGGTAGCCCGCCCTGTAAAAGGAGTTGGCATTGTATCCCCTGCACTCGTCCCGCCACTTTCAGCAGCCATCATTTCGACCATAGTTATCGCAGCAGCCAACGCCCACCCAGATCTTCTTTTCGCAACCGCCTACATCAGCGGCACCATGGGCACCCTCATCGGTGCAGACCTCCTGAACCTCAGATCCATTACAAAGCTCGGCGCACCCGTTGTGAGTATCGGCGGCGCAGGCACTTTTGATGGCATTTTTTTGGCAGGGGTGCTGGCGGTGTTGTTGGTTTGAATGAAATGAAAATTAAAACAGACAATGCAATATATAGGTTTAAATAAAAAAATTCATTCAAGCTTAGAAATAAGCATCTCAATTTTTCTCTCGATTGCAGGCAACTCTGTTTCAAGAGTATCCCAGACCAGGTCATAATCGACATTAAAATACGCATGGATGAGCCGATCCCGCATACCTGCAATATTGCGCCATGGGATGTCATTGTCTAGTAACTTTATATCATCAGGAATGGATTTTGCAGCCTCTCCGATAACCTCAAGTTGGCGCACGACAGCACTTTTAGTTTTCTCATCTTCCAGAAACGATTCCCTGTCCATTCCAGAAGTAAAATCCATTGCAAGTCTTGCAGCCGAGAGAATTTCAGACAGGTAAAGAATTGGAGATCTCATACTGTCACCAATTCATTCAGCACATCATCACGCATCATGGGGTGTAATGACTTTTCCGAAACCACATCCACAGGAATACACAATAAGTTCTCGAGGTACTCTGATACAGCCACAAGGTCAAGAAGCGTTGCACCCTTATCAAATCTAACAAGCACATCCACATCGCTTTCGCTACTCTGTTCACCGCGGGCATATGAGCCGAAAATTCCAATTACCTCCGCCTTGAATTGAGTTTTGATATCAGAGGCATTGTTCTGGATTAACTTCCGAATTGTATCTTTATCCATTTGCTTTCCCATGAGTTCAGTTATTGCTTAATCATCAATTATATCTACAATACTTTTGCAAATTTAGCTAATAAATATGTAGGGTAGTGTTCCCTTATATATTCATGTCAATTTCAATTATAAAAAGAAATTCACTCACACAACAACTCTTAAATAAAGAATCCGTATCTTCCTATTAAAAACGTAAACTGCCAAGCATCTTGGCAGATTCCAGATAATCAAATTCAGGGAAAAGGATATTCACAAAATGACGCTCACAAAAAGGATCATACCATGTCTTGATGTAACGCTTGATGAAGCCGGGGGAACGGTTGTCAAGGGTATTGAATTTGTAGACCTGAGAAAAGCAGGCGACCCCGTGGAACTTGCCAAGAGGTATAATGAACAGGGAGCTGACGAGCTTGTATTTCTGGACATTACGGCTTCCCATGAGGGCAGGGGTACCATGGTCGATGTTATAGAAAGGACTGCAAATGAGGTATTCATTCCGCTCACTGTTGGTGGCGGAATTAACACCATCGATGATGTACGCCAGATATTGCGTGCAGGTGCTGACAAAGTGTCCGTGAACACTGCTGCTGTCAAGAACCCTCAATTGATCAAGGAAGCATCTGACATATTCGGATCCCAGTGCATAGTTACTGCAATTGATTGCAGAAGGAATCTCGATGTTGAGAACAACACTGACAAGAGGATCCTTGAGCTTGAGGACGGTACTCCTGCATGGTATGAGGTCGTCATTTACGGTGGACGTGAACCAACCGGAATCGATGCAGTACAGTGGGGTAAAAAAGTAGAAGAACTCGGTGCAGGAGAGATATTGCTTACCAGCATGGCAAGGGATGGAACCTACGATGGATTTGACGTGCCGATAACAAGAAAACTCTCAGAAGAGCTGGAAATACCCATCATCGCATCCGGAGGAGTTGGAAATCCAGAGCATGCCTACCAGGGATTCACCGATGCAAAAGCTGACGCTGCACTTGCTGCGAGCATTTTCCACTTTGGGGAATACACCGTAAGGGACGTTAAGGAATATCTCAAAGAAAAAGACATACCTGTAAGACTTTAGGGGAATTATCATGGAAATCTCTGAGTTCCAGAAATTCATGTTCGACCTCTACGCTCACAACGACAAGAAGCGTGGAGCTACGGCTACAATGCTCTGGCTCGTTGAAGAGGTAGGAGAGCTTGCCGAAGCTGTCCGCAGGGATGACAGGGAGAATCTCAGAGAGGAACTTGCAGATTGTTTTGCGTGGGTGGGTGCAATGGCAAATCTCTACGACATCGATCTTGAAGAAGTATTCCTTGAGAAATATCCAAACATGTGTCCGGGATGTAAACAGAATCCGTGTATCTGCACGGATTAATGATTTCTTATCACATCCATACAATCGAATAATTATTTTAATCTAAATTTATTTTTTAATAATGTTTAAATAACAAAAATGGATACTCTAAATGGGAGTATCCATGAGAAAGCATACTAAAACTATAGCAGAGCTTCTGCTAATCCTACTCATAATCTCATTTTCCATGGCATCAGGAGGATGCCTGAAGGACTTTGAAAGACCGAGTAGCTACACGATAACTGATATGGAGATATCCGCCGATGATATCAAAAGTTCCTATGTTGACTTCACCATCACAACTTATATTGACAACATGGGCGCAGACAGCAAAGAGAACACCACTTTGATGCTTAAAGCATTCAATAAAGACAATGGATTGCTTGAACTGTCGAAGGAAGAACAGGTAGGAATTATAGAAGAAGATAGTACTGCTCTGGTCGACCAGATTATAAGGATTCCTAAAAAAGGAAATTACAGGATCGAAGCGACACTCTTTGAAGGTAATAAGAGAAAAGCATTCTCCCAGATATCGCTCTACGATCTTGAGAATCTTGCAACCGATCTGGAAGATATCGGAATAGAGATAGATGGCATAGATTTCATTGTCAAGGGTGTCACGGAAAAAGGCGTTGTCATCGAGAACGACATCTATCTGAAAAATGAGGGAGCAGACACAAGCTCGAACTACAAGATGCTTGTCAAAGCCAGAGAAATAGATTCAAGACTCATAGCCAGTAAAAAATGGACCTATACCGGAAAGATAGAACCCGAAGCAACTGTCATCAAAAGTGTGAACCTCACAGTCCCTGATAATTACAACTACGTAGTTGAAGTAGTCATATGGAAAGGAAACACCATAATCAAGAAGGGAGAGGACTACGTGCAACTGAACCCTGAAAGGACAATAGACAGAGACCAGCGGGTTGAGAAAAAGCAGATCAGGACGGAGGATTTTATGACCGAGATGGTTCCAGATGAAGAGGCGATTGATTATGCAGAGGAAGAGATGACTCCAGGATTTGGGCTGCTCACTGGCTTAGTAGCCACAATGTTTGCTATCTTTTTGATAAGGAGGGGTAAGAATGACTGAAGAGAATAGGACAACTGAAGAAAAGCAAACACATATACAAAAGACCAGAATTCCAAAAAAGGAAGTGAACGCATCCCCTGAAGATTACTTCAGATGGGGAGTATTTGGTGTGACAATGTTACTGATAGTAATATCAGCATTGCAGCTTTACTTCACCCTTGACGATGTCATTCGCGTTTGGTTCGAGTACCAGTATGTTTCCATGATCAAGGCATTGTACAACATTTTCATAATAGTTGTCTGTGTCTACATCATGCGTTTATTCGTATTCAGGAAACAGGCTTAAGCCTGTTCTTTCTTTTTTAATTGAATATTCCTAGATCTAATTTGATGATTGTTGAAAGGTGACTGTTATATACTCACACTTCATCTGAGCAATTAAGATGCAAAAAGAACCAGAATTACTTGCTCCTGCCGGAAATATGGATTCACTCATCGCTGCCGTACAGAATGGTGCCGATGCAGTTTATCTCGGAGTCGAGGATTTCAGTGCAAGAGCCTATGCGGGAAATTTTTCAATCGAGGATTTCAAGGAAGCACTTGACTATGCTCATCTCAGGGGAGTTAAGGTCTACGTCACACTGAATACACTGATCAAAGACGTCGAGATCGAAAAAGCGGTAAATCTGATATACACCCTTGATGAGCTCGGAACAGATGCCATCATAGTTCAGGACATGGGATTACTATCACTTGCAAGAAAGCTTGCACCCACATTACCGGTTCATGCAAGCACACAGATGACACTACACAATAGCGAAGCTGTTCGCTTTGTTCAGGAAATGGGCGTCGAAAGAGTGGTGCTTGCAAGGGAAATGACAATTGAGGAGATAAAGACCGTCAAACAGGAAACTGGTGCTGAAATTGAAGCATTTGTCCACGGTGCCCTATGTATCTGCTATTCAGGACAGTGTCTCATGAGCAGTATAATAGGTGGCAGAAGCGGCAACCGAGGCCATTGTGCACAGCCTTGCCGAAAAAAGTACAGGCTTCTGGAAAATGGAAGGGAGATAAAGACTCCCGGTAAGTTCCTTTTAAGTCCAAAGGACCTGAACACAGCTAGGATCATCCCCAGATTAATAGAAGCAGGTATTGATTCCTTCAAGATAGAAGGTCGTATGAAACGACCGGAGTACGTTGCCGGAGTAGTACGAACATACCGCAGACTCATTGACAGATACATTGAGGATCCCGAGGGATATTTTGTATCAAAAAGTGAGCTAAAAGAACTCACACAACTTTTCAACCGTGAATTCACTACAGGGTATTTCAAAGGAAATCCCGGCACCCAGCTTATGAGCCGGGAAAGACCATACAACAGAGGAATATTACTCGGAAAGGTTGAAACTTACGATAGAAAATACAGGACCCTGAAAATAAGACTCAATGATAAATTGGAAATTGGTGACGGCATCGGGTTTGAGGATAAAAAGGAAGGTGGTACCATTGTACAGCGTATGTACAAAAATGAAAAGGTCGTTAAAAAAGCTGAAAAAAATGACTTTGTAACTATTCCTTTTGAAAATGAGGTCAAAAAGGGAACCAGTATTTACAGAACACAGGATAGTTCCCTGATGAAGGAATTACAGAATTCCTACGAACATGGAAACCTGCGTAAAATTCCTGTTTCAATAAAAACAAGGGCCATCAAAGATGAACTTTTTGAGATCACTGTGCTGGATAAGGATGGGAACAATGCCAGCGTACAATCGGATTACAGGGTAGAGCCTGCTAAAAAAAGAGCCATTGCTAAAAGTGATATATTGAAGCAGCTCGGGAAACTTGGTAACACGGTTTTCGAAGCAAAGATCATTGATATTCAAGTGGATGAAAATATTTTCATCCCCATTAGAAGCATGAACGATGCCAGGAACGAAGCTGTTTCCATTCTTGAGGAGATGAGGACCAACAAATGGAGAAGAAATAAACACATTCCATACCAGAATCATGAAAACACATATACCACAGAACTATCCAGACCTTTTATCGCAGTGAGTGTAGACAGCATAAATAAGGTGAAAACTGCAATTTCAGGTGGAGCTGACCTGATATATTATGATCTTGAAAACTGCACTAATATCGAAGAGCGGTTATCACTTATTCAAAAAGCAGCCAGCGATTCAGATGTATCAGTATACCTCCACAGCCCGGTTATTATGAAAAATGCTGATATGGAGTCGTTTGATAAAATAGCATTTTCTGCAAAGAAAGCTGTTTTTGAAGGAATTATTGCAGCAAATTTAGGAATTATTGGAAAGTGTGCTCAGATGGGTATCAAAACGATTGCAGATAGCAATCTCAACATATTCAACCGTGAATCTGCAAATGTATTTTCTGATAAAGGTAGCAAAGTTATAGTGCTCTCACCTGAAATGAACGCAGAACAGGTCAGGGAATTGAGCCAGGAAATGGAAACTGAATACATAGTCCACGGTAAGTTTCAGGTTATGGAATCCGAACATGACCTTATTTCAAATCTTCAGCCAGAAAGAAAAAATGAAAATCTCCTGAACAATGATCATGAATTGGTGGACGAAAAAGGATTTGCATTCAAGCTAAAAGGTGATTCCAGACACCGGACACACATCTTCAATTCAAAAGAGTTATGCCTGCTGGAGGATATTGGAGAACTTGTTGAAACGGGTATTTCAAGATTGAGAATAGATGCAAGAGAAATGAAAGCTTCTGAGCTTGAAAAAGTTGTTCTTTCATATAGAAAAGCAGTCGATGACTACTTTCAAGCTTCAAGATCAAGGCGAATGAGCTGCAAGGACATTTCAAAAGAGTATACAAGAGGACATTTCAAAAGAGGTGTGTTATGAAAACATTTCTATCAGCTTCAATACGCGGTGGAAGGAATTTGCTTCCCACTTATATCAAGATACACGAATTTCTGAAAAATGAAGGCCATGAAGTATTAAGCTGGCATGTTGCAGATCCAGAGCTTGAAAAAACTGAATCTAAAATGACCGAGCAGGAAATATTCCAGCGTGATATGGACTTTCTCAAAAACGCAGGATCTGTGATAGCAGAAGTCAGCACAGCATCAACAGGTGTCGGATATGAAATTGCCAGTGCCCTGCAACTCGGTCTACCTGTGCTTTGCCTATACTCGGCAGATGCTAATGTTTCTGCCATGATACTTGGAAATGACAATGAACTTGTGAAATGTAAAGAGTATGCAAATTTTCAAACGATAGAAAATGAGATAAGGGCATTTCTTGATGAACTTAAATGAATTTGCAAAGCAATTTTTAAATACTTATCAGCTTAATATAAAAGTGGTAAATCATGGTAACTGAAATAATAATGCTTGTTGTGGCAATTATCGCTGCATATGTCCTGTACAAGGTACTAAAAACTGTAAAGAACATGGTGATTAACACCATAATGGGTCTGATCGTACTTGTGATTGGAAATATAGTTCTTGACCTTAATATTGTCTATGACTGGATTGTAATTCTCATATGTGCAATAGCAGGTGTGGTTGGTGCTATCATGATCATATTGCTGAGCTATCTTGGAATTGCTTTCTAAGAGCGCAGAACAGCCCTTATGTGGTGACGGGTGTATAATGCACCCTTGAATCTTTTTTCTGTTTTTACATTTTCAATACTGACTATTTCAAATTCACTGAATAGTGATCTTAATTCATTCTCACTGAAATAATGATAGATTATGCCACCTTTTCTCACAAAAGTACCCTTTTCAACTTCCTTCCCACCATATCTCATATCGCCTACACCAAAAACTTCAAAAAATACTAACGCTCCGGGCTTGAGAACTTTTTTGAATTCCCGAATTGCCTGATGTCTTTCATTCTCGAAGAGATGTTGCAACACGCCATAACAGATAATTGCGTCAAATGAACCTTCAGAAAATGGAAGTTCAGTTATGGTTGATACCAGAAGCGAAGCTTCCTGGCCACTTTTTTTAATATATGCATCTGCTTTTGAAACACCGGCTGCTGCAACATCAATACCTACTACATCATACTTTCTGGAAAGAGGAAGCAGATACCTCCCATTACCACAACCGGCATCGAGTATGCGAGAAGTTGGAGAGAGGACATATTCCTCCAAGCTAGAAATAGACCTGGGGCCACCCCAGGTCACGTGCCTGTATTCTTCATCCCAGGCAAGAAAATGAGATCTGTTCTTTTCTGACTGTTCCATATCAAGGCCTGTACTCAGAGGCTGCCTTGAATCGCTGTACAAGGAAGTCTTTTTCCAATGATGAAAGGAACCAGCCAGCTTTCGGACCGGATTGCTGACCAAGAACTGCTGTGTATATTGCCTTAAAGAATTCCTTTGGGTTTACTTCAAGCTCAGCAGGATCTACATCCATGGCACATGCAATTGTTTTCCGGAGTTCAGTTCCTTCTTCCTTTGCAGAGTATATAAGATTGTGATAGTCCTCTCCACTCATTTCATCCTTCTGAGAAAGCATGTCTGAAAGTGCCGCAAGGAAAACATTCTGCATATCAGAAAGGCTCGCTGTCTGAACAGGGACTTCATCCTGCACACTAAACTTTACAAATGGAGGAGCGTACATCTCAAGCCAGTTAGCAACATTGTCGGTGAGTTCACGAATACACTTTTCTTTTTCAGTGTCATAGCCTGCTCTTTCAACTATCCTCATAATCTTATCGAAATCCCCACCTGCTACCTGATAGATGGTTGTCATGTGTTTGAAAGGAATATCCGTGTGGCAAATTCCAGCAGCCTGTGATAACTCAAGTACCCTCTTGTCTTTGACACTGGCATCTTCATTTGCATGCAGACGCTCAAATTCATCCACAAGTGTAAGCAAAGGCTGTGCGGGGTCGAACTTAATATGTTTTTCCGGCTTTGTGCGGATGATAAGATATCTCAATACCTCAGGCGGTACAACCTTGAGCATATCAGAGATCGAGACTACGACACCAGTTGAAGAGGACATTGCACCCTTTTTACCAAGCATGATCCACTCATAGACTATTGGATGAGGGGGTTCATAATCGAAGATCTCCTTCGCTATGGCAACACCGGTATCGTAGGAGCCGCCTCTTGATGCATGATCTTTTCCAAATGGTTCCACGGTAACTCCAAGTGCCTTCCATCTTGCCGGCCAGTCAACACGCCATGTAAGTTTTCCGCCACCTATCATTGGCACAGTTCCAGTACTACCACAGGAGCATGAGTAATCCACAGTTTCAGCATCCACGTCAAAACCTGTTACTAATGTAGTATTTACCTTCCCACATTCATTGCATATCGGATTGAAAGGATTCCAATCTTCTGCAGGGGATTTACCGGATACCTTCTGAAGGATAGCACCGATCTCATCCTTTTTTACAAGAGCCTGCTTGATAGCGTCTTTGTAGACTCCTTCCTTGTAAAGTTCATCTGCCCTGTATACCTTTGGATGAATACCAAGGTGTTCCAGAGCTTCAAGGAAAGGCTCGAGAAAATGCTCAGCGTAATTCTTGTGCTGACCACATGGACATGGTATCTCCGAAAGAGGCTTTCCAACGTGCTCTGCATAACTTTCATCAAGGAAAGGATAGACCTTTCTTAAAGGATCGTAGGTATCTGCAATATAAATGAACTCTGAATCCCCACCTTTATCAGCAACGGCCCTGTATGCTGCATCTGCTGTTACTACTTCTCGCATATTGCCTATATGAATGTGACCTGAAGGCGTGATCCCGGTTGCTACAAGGTGTTTCTTGCCTTTGATTAACACCTCATCTGCTACTACGTCTGCCCAGTGTGTGATTTCTGCCATTGTTTTCACCAGTAAAAATAAATGATTTGATTTTATGATCGTAAGCCCTTATAGGTTGTAACCTTAGATTATTGCTAGTATTATAACCTTTTCTTAAAACCTGAAAACTGGAATTGTACGACAATGCTATGAATACTATCAACAATGAAGATACAAGTTGATAGTTAATTATAAAACTACATATCTACTTCATAATAAATACAGATGAAAATTACCTAGTTTTATGTGAATAGCCTGGAGATAAAAATGTATCCTGAACGTACTGATGAATACCTAGAGACTATTTTTCTTATAAATAGGAGAAGTCAAGCACCTGCCAGAACGAGCCAGATTGCCGCTGAGTTAAATGTTTCAGCACCAAGCGTGACTGAAATGATACAGAAACTATCAGATGCGGGATTTGTAGAATATACACCATATTATGGAGCAGAGCTGACAGATTCAGGGAATTCTCTGGCAATAAAGCTCAGGCATAATCACAGGGTATTCAGACGTTTTCTCTCAGAGGTACTTGGAATCGATCCTGAGGTCGCAAAAAAAGAAGCATCGGTATTGGAACACGTAGCATCTGAAATGCTACTAGACCATATTTGCCAATTTATGCAACATGTGGATATTTGTCCGAAATGTGAGGAACCTGAGGACAGATGTTGTAAGATATCACGCTAATTAAAAAGCTACACCGAAATGTTCGTATCGTCACGAACCGGAAAGTATTAATAAGTCAGCAGTATTTTAGAGTCTATGACCCGTATCGCAGAAAGTGGAGATAAAATGTCCATATGTACCATGATGGATATATTCAACATGAAGGTACAGAGAGATCCTGTTGTACAGGAAGTAGGAGCATTCATTGAATTTTACGGAAATCATGCAACAGTTAATGAAAAAACTGTAATATACGAGGATGAGGAAGTATTCCAGGTATATACCAAAAAAGTTGCTGTTGACGTTAAAAAAGGAATTTATGAAGCAGAAGATGAGGACGTTTACCAATGAACTACATAGTTCATTAACTCATCTAACATATCCACTTCTTTCCCAAAGAACTTATAATCTTTTATCAGATTTCCATTCAAACTGATATCATCAATAAAACCGTACCAGTACACGATCATACCGGTGCCGTAATTTTCTTCATAATCACTGAACTGTTTTTTTGTGTAGTATTGATGTTCCTTTGCATCCCCAAAAAGAGCTTTGCTCTCTATCCAGAATATCTCTGTCTCATCAATGATCATGGGTTCAGTTAGCAGAAAATCAGGAGTTTTACTTTCCCCCGCATCCCTGAGCTCATTTTCAGTCATGAAAGGAACTTCCCGGTATCGAAGCCAGATATCCAATATTTCCTCACCCATGTTGCCTTTTTCAGCATGAGAATTATGGGCTCTCGGAGAAAAGAAATAATCATTTTCTATTGCTGCCTTCACTTCATTTCTCAGCCTTTTGTTAGGATGCTCATCTATATTCCTCAGGAAGGACTTTTTAGGAATTTCCATTTCCTTCAGAAGAATTGTGACCATAAGAGTTGCAGGCAGACCATTTTTTATGGCAATATCCATAATTGTCCTGCCTTTTTTCCACATTTTCAAATGATATCTACCCTTTTTTTTCACTCTGGGAAAATTTCGCTTGACGCTTTCAACAACTTTCTGATTGAGAATAGAATCAATTACTCCTACTGGTTCTAAGAAATGCTCTGACAGGATAGGAACGTCATCTATTCCTTCAAGCGCAGCATGGATCTGTTCGTATACATCAATATTCATTTTTATTTACCTTTAGATCTCCAATTCCGAGCAAAAGTGAGCAATCATCGCACTTTTTTCTGGCACAGAAAGCCTTTGAATACTCAACAATAAGAGCATGGTACTCTTTATACATCTCAACATCAGACGGCAAACTATCTTCAAAGAGAGCTTGCAGTTCCATATAATTACCCTGCACACCCAGACATTTCATCATACGTGTAGTGTATGCATCTATCACGAATTTAGGTTTCCCGGCAGCATAAAGAACTATAATGTCGGCGGTTTCGTTGCCCACTCCTTTGATCCCAAGAAGCCATTTCCTAAGATCATCAACAGGTAACGAAAAGATATTGTCCATACCTTGATCATGAAAAATGAGAGCTATATTCTTTAATCTGAAAGCTTTCTGTCGGTAAAAGCCACAGCATTTTACCAGCTCTTCAAGCAAAGTGAGATCAGTTTCGGAAAGAGCTAATGGTTCAAGCAAACCACGTTCTTTCAAATTGCCAATAGCTTTTTCAACATTTATCCATTTTGTCTGCTGAATAAGCATGGCACCGATTACAACTTCAAATACCGTTTCTGCAGGCCACCAATATTGAGGACCTAGCTCCTGCAAAAGCAGGTCATACATTTTGAGAAGCTGCTTTTTCCCGATACTGCTTTGAAATGAATTATTTCCAGAATTTTTCCTCATAGTCTTCAGGAAGATCAAGATCCATGACATCATCAATGGTCTTCCTCTTCTTATTATCAACAGGGTCCTCTTTCGTATCACCTGTAGATTCAAAGACCATTGTATCTTTATTCTTGACAACTACCTTTTCCCTTACTTCAGGCTCTTTCACCCTATTCGGGTTTTCGGGAACTGGACTTGTCTGGACATATTCAGAGCGTTCTGGACGCTCAGCCCTTGAAGGATGATCCACTATCATGTGCCCTATGTCCCGTCCGGTCCTGCGTCGCGTGCTCTCTGCGTATGTATCTTCCACAGAGCATGAAGAGCTGCTCTTCTTATGAGTGGATCTGTAACCTATGATACATTGTTCATCGCCTGAGCGCCAATCCACAACGTAGAGATGGCATGCAGAAGTTTTACAGTGGGAAACTCCATCTTTAGGACAAATATCGGGTAGTGTCATACAAAATGCCTCTTTTTTCTTTATTGAAAGCCCTTGATAGCTTCAGCGATCAGGGGAGCAACACTCACACAGCTCTGGGATTTCTCTATTGTGTCTGTGGCAATGATATCCTTCACACCTGCATTAAAAAGCCTCATGACAGCATTTCTTGCTAATACCGGATGAATACATGCAAGATAAACATCCTTTGCACCCTGGCTCTTGAGGAGTTTTATTGACTCTGCCATGGTACCACCTGTGGCTATCATATCATCAAGGATCACAAGATCCCTACCCTTGACATCGATATTCTTTGTCTTAATGGTCACAATGTCACCGGAATGGCGGGTCTTTTCAAGATAATCAAAGTCCACTCCAATTTCCCGGGCTGTCCTTTCAGCAAGGTCGATAGCACCTTTATCAGGAGAAATTATCAGTGGATTATCAAGATTTAAAGATCTTATATGATAAGCGATCTCTTGTGATGCATTAAGATCGAATGTGTCAGCATTGAAATAATCCAGTACACTTGTTTCGTGGATATTTACAGTGAATACCCTGTCAGCATTAATGGTTCTTGCTACAGCTCTTGCACTTATCGGTTCTCCATGCTTGAACTTCTTATCCTGTCTTGCATATCCCATGTATGGAATGATGACATTGATCACAGGTGAGTCCTCACATGCGTCGATCAACTGAAGAAGTGCCATAAGATCAGTGTCTGTTGTCGTACTCTGGATAATTGTAACTTCATCTACGTCCTCATCTAGAATACGTGTATAAAGCTCACCATCCGGGAATTTTGTAAAATCACACACAGTTGGATTTAGGTTTAACTCTCGGGCAACCCGTGAAGCAAGTGCCTGAGAAGCTGGACCTCCTATAATTTTCAAATGATGTACCTCTTTGATTTTTCATTTTTCATATCTATATCACTCCTACGTTATTATCATACATTAGCTTTGGTTCCCTTGACCTTTTCAACAACCTTTATCTCGCGTATGCCGGTGCACGGATAATTTCCGGTATTATCCTTCTCAGCTGATTTGACCATGTCCCATACAGCCAGGAGTGCAACCGATACACCGGTCAGAGCTTCCATTTCCACACCTGTCTTTCCAACGGAGCTTACTTCAGCACTTGCAGAAATATGATCATCGAATATTGAAAAATTCACATCGATGCTTGTGATGGGAATCTGATGACACATAGGGATCAGCTCAGGAGTCTTCTTCACAGCAAGTATTGCCGCCACCCGGGCAGTTGAAAGAACATTGCCTTTTTCAACAGTTCCAGTTCTTATTTTTTCAATTGTTTCACTGCTAAGAACTATCTCACCGGAGGCAACTGCTCTTCGAGTAACGATGTCTTTCTGGCCGATATCCACCATAACTGCTCTGTCATCTTCAATGTGTGTGAATTCCTTTGTCAATAGATCACCAATAATTAGTATTCAGTCTATCCGAATATCCTGCCTTTGCAGATAATCCTCTATAGTTCTATTTATTTTTTCTTCTAGCTCTCGGGACTCCTCAAGGCTCAGTTTCAGGATCTCCTCATCTTCACCATGACTTATCACTATACGAACCCGATTCCGTTCAATATCTACACTAATGTTCCTGTTTCCCCATTCCATGTTCATATCTCCCTTTTCATTACATTACTTATCATAGTAATAATATCAGTTGCAAGCAATCCATGTCCTTTTTCCTGAAATGCAATATCACCTGCAGCGCCATTGATGAATGAAGCACACATCGCCGCGTCCATCGCATCATTGACTGCAAATAAAGCTCCTGTGATACCCGCAAGAACATCCCCTGTCCCACCAACGGCCATTCCGGGATTTCCTGTCTTGTTAAGCCTTGTTTCATATCCATCAGAAATTATGTCCAGATCCCCTTTTAGTAATGTAACAAGCTTTTGATCATTCGAGAACTCAATGACCGCATTCTTTTTATTATCAATGTCCTCTAGAATGTCCTCACCTGATATACGGGAGAACTCTCCCAAATGTGGCGTGATAATTATATCGGCATCATATATACCCGAGAAAGTACTCTTGTTAAGTGCATCCGCATCGACGACTACTTTTTTACATAATGGTAGTATCCGCGTCAGTGCCTGTATAGTAACTTCCGCTTTTCCAAGTCCAGGGCCCACTATTACAACATCATGGGATCTTATAAGCTCAGAAATGACAGGCACATTTCCCGGATGAAGCATTTCACCTGAAAGCGAGTGAACTATGAGATCTGGAGAAAAAGAAGCAACTGTTGATGCTATTTTTTCAGGTACAGCTAAAGTCACAATATCAGCACCACTTCTCAATGCTGCAAGGCCTGCAAGAGCAGGAGCACCATAGTATGCACCACCGCCAATTACCAGCACTTTTCCTGAACTCCCTTTATGAGAATCATTGCTTCGTTTTTTAAGATTATTAATATCACCCGGGCCGACAAAGGTTTCTGCATCTTTACAGACACCGATATCAAGTACTTCCAGCTCCCCAACAAAAGCAGAAGCATTGGGTAAAATAAGACCTTTCTTAGGCCTGTGAAATGTCAGAGTCATGTTAGCTTTTACAGATAACACGGATTCGCCTGTATCCATATCCAGACCTGAGGGTGTATCGATAGAAATAATAAATGCATCAGAATCATTTATACAACTTATAGCCGATGATTCCAATCTTCGCAGAGCACCTTTTACACCTGAACCAAGTATTCCGTCAACAATAATATCTGCATTGTTCCATTCAGGGAGGGATTCTAATTCGTAGGAATCACTTATTTCCAAGGTCTCAGTGATACCGCTATGCTCCAACAAACGGAAATTATGGATCGATTCACGTGTACGTATTTGCGAAAAGTTTCCAAGAATAATAAGTCTGACATCATATTCAGCGTGTAGTGCAATATGTCTGGCAGCCACAAAGGCATCGCCTCCATTATTGCCCCGCCCTGAGACAAAAATTATTTTTCCAGAATCTAAATGAGAACGTATTTCGCGTGCAATGCCTGCACCTGCATTTTCCATCAATTGAAGAGAATCGATTCCCAGATACTCACAATTCAGATCAATTGCTCTCATCCTAGAAGATGTAATAGCATCCATGATAGTTTGTTCCGATTTTGAATTTAATGATATCTAAGAGTATCAAAGTAAAACCACATAAACTTTGGCAATGTGCTATTAAAAGAACTAAAAGCCTGAATAAAAGAGAAGATTTGACTGGTTATCTATTTATTCTTGACTTACATTTAGAATTTGAATTTATTATTTAATGTATAGATACTATTCTTCTAAGAAAAAATCATTCTAACACACAAATAACTCTTATCTTAACATGGAGGTTATCTTATTAACAAAGTTGCAAAGGATATTGCTGCAACAGATAAAAGCAGGATCAAACCCACTTATCTCATAATCGGAAGCGGGAGTTTTGGTTTTGCTTTAGCTAAAGAACTTAGAGAACTTGGCAAAGAAATAGTTATTGTCGACCAGGATGAGGAAAAGGTTGAAACCCTTAGAGAAGAGGCATATGAAGCCATTGTTGGTGATGCAGGCGATCCAAATCTTCTTGACAATATCAACACAAAGAACCTTGCAGGCATCCTTATACTCAGTTCTGACGCGAAGGCCAATAAGGCAGCCCTTCAAAATATCAAAAAAAATATACCAAGGGAAGTTTACTGCGTGGCAAGAGCTCCTGATGTAATTAACATGCAGGAAATGGAAGCTATGGGTGCAGACCTTGTTGTTATGCCCCCCCGAATGGTTGCAAAATCCCTTTCAAGATCACTGGAAAGGGCAGAGGCACTCCACAGGGGAAACAAAATGGCACAGTGGTTTGAAGGAATCAGAAACAAGAAACTTGGAATTGTAGTACATAATAATCCAGACCCGGATGCAATAGCATCAGCCCTTGCACTCCAAAGTATTGCAACTTCCTTTGAAGTTAACTCTGACATAATATATCATGGGGAGATTGGACACCAGGAAAACAAGGCATTTGTAAATTTACTTGGCATCGATCTTTTCAGGATGAAAGATATAGACATAGATTCCTATGATAAAATCGCAATGCTGGACTGTGCCATCCCCGGTGCTAATAATCCGCTACCACCTAACATGTCAGTAGGAGTTATCATTGACCATCATCCAATAGGTGATGCAGAGATAGATGCGGAATTCATCGACATTAGACCAAATGTAGGTGCTTCTGCAACAATACTAACAAAGTACCTTCAGGAATTGAACATTGATATTGACAGTAACCTTTCAACGGCTCTCCTATACGGCATAAGAACCGATACTCTGGATTTTAAAAGAAATACAGATTCTGCTGACCTCTCTGCAGCATCCTACCTGTACCCCCTTTCAGACCATGATGTACTGGATCAACTGGAGAGACCTTCAATGTCCATTGAAACTCTCGATGTGCTTGGTGAAGCTATAAACAACAGACAGGTCATCGGTAGCTATTTGCTTACAAACGTGGGAAACATTCGCGATAGAGATACACTACCCCAAGCTGCAGATTATCTTCTGAACCTTGAAGGAATATCCACATCGATCGTCTTTGGAGTCAGTGAAGAACAGATATTCATATCAGGCAGAAGTAATGATATTCGTGTAAATCTTGGAGATGTCATGAAACGTGCCTTTGGGGCAGAAGCAGGAGGTGGACATGCAACTGCAGCAGCAGCGCAGATAAGTCTTGGTGTATTCAGTGTATCAAAAGACAGACAAACTCTTTTAAGACTCGTAAATGAAGCAGTTGTCAAGAGATTCCTTGGAGCTGTTGGCGTAGAAGAGACAGCAGAATAATTCTCTTCATTCTTTTTTGAATTCCTATCACTTCTTGCTTGCAGCTTAAGTGGTATTTATTTAAGCACATATATTGGTGCATATAATGGAGCGGGCCACTCCCCCTATTTATTTGCACAGTCGAAGCTGGACGAACAAATTACAATATAATCAGATGAATATATAATGAAGTCGATATCATAGTGTAAATTATATTGCTTGCGTTTTTTATAGAAACCAGCAGCAAGTATGCCCTTGCATCTGCCACAATAAACTCTTTTATATCACACAGACCTATCGGTACATGAACACCATGAGTGAAGCATACAAAAATACCCTTATTAAGACATTAGAGAAAGAACTTGATTCAGCCAGAAATATTAGTGTTGAGGATATTGCAAGATCTGTACAGGAGATTGGATTCAACTGCCTAATATGTGGTAAATGTTGTAGAAGAGAAGAAGCAGATAATACTGTAGTAATCTGCCCGGAAGAGATAGAGGTCATTAAAAATGATACATTCCTTGCAGCAGATGAAATCACTATGCCTTTACTGGAAGAAGCAGTAAGTGATTTTGATGAAAAATTTTTGCAAAAATATGCCACCAGCATAGATAGGCAGGGAAATATACACACATTTGGATGGAGACTTTGCCAGAAAAAGAATGGCGATTGCAAATTCATTCAAGATAAAAGAGAAGGAGAACGCTGTACCATTTATAGCGCCCGCCCCATGCTATGTAGCACATATCCTTTTCACATAGAAGAACTGGAACTTCGAACTTCGGAGTGTGAAGGGCTGGGAGGACAAATATCTATTCCTGAAAGCCATCTGCTTGCAGAAGAACTGCTAAAGAGATACATTATGGAAATTAAAGACACCATCCTCCTTTACAAAGAATATGAAGAGTTCGAGCAAAGACCTGACGCACTTAGCAAAGCTATTGAAAACCTGGCCAATGGATACATTAATTATGTCGTACATGACAGTAAGGGGAAGAAAACAATTACACAGAATGTATAGATAATTGATTCATCGATTGATTTATAACGGATAAACATTTTAAAACACTGATTATCATGTCCACTAATACTGACCAAGCAATGACAATCTCTGAAAAGATATTTTCAAAGGCTGCCGGGAAAACGGTTAAAGCCGGAGAATTCGTAATGGCAAATATAGACAGGGCGATGACCCACGATATCACAGGACCTCTCGCAGTAGATGGTTTCTATGAGATCATGAAAGAAAAGGAAGAAAAAAAGGTCTGGGACCCTAGCAAAATAGTAATTCTCTTTGACCACCAGGTTCCTGCTGACTCACTCAATGCAGCTAAGAACCACACCATGCTCAGAAAATTCGCAAAAGAGCAGGGTATCCTTAATTATGACGTTTATGAGGGTGTTTGCCACCAGGTAATGCCAGAAATGGGTCACGTGAAACCAGGTGACCTCATAGTAGGTTCTGACTCACATACATGCGCCTATGGATCCCTTGGAGCATTCTCCACAGGTATTGGGTCAACAGACATGGCTGCAGTCTTTGCATCCGGAAAGCTATGGTTCAAGGTTCCTGAGACCATCAGGTTCGAAGTGAACGGAAAGCTTCCAAAGAACGTGTATTCAAAGGATGTCATCCTCCATCTTATTGGAGATGTAGGCGCAGAAGGAGCAAGGTATATGGCTGCTGAATATGCAGGTACTACCATGCAGGATCTGTCAATATCCGAACGTATGACCGTATCCAATATGGCTATTGAAATGGGCGGAAAGGCAGGTATCATTGAAGCTGACAAAACAACAGAAACATACCTGAAAGAGCGTATTCAAGATTATGAATTTGACCCATACTGGAGATCAGATGAAGATGCAAACTATGCAGACTTCAGAAAATATGATGTTAGTAACCTTGAGCCACAGATTGCCTGCCCACACAATGTGGACAACGTAAAGCCTGTCACAGAGGTCGAAGGTACAAAGGTCGATCAGGTATTTGTCGGATCATGCACCAATGGAAGATTCGAGGATATTGAAATTGTTGCAAAGATGATGGGTGATGAACCCGTTGCCAAGGATGTAAGACTTCTGATCATACCTGCTTCCAGAACAGAATACATGAAGGTTCTCAGAGCAGGATATGTCGAACAGTTCATGGAAGCTGGAGCAATGGTAGAAGCGCCATGCTGTGGACCATGTATGGGCGGATCATTTGGTCTTCTTGGCGATGGAGAGGTCGGACTTGCAACATCCAACCGGAACTTCAAGGGAAGAGAAGGAAGCCCTGAATCATTCGTATATCTCAGTTCACCTGCAACTGCAGCAGCATCAGCAATTACAGGAGAGATCACAGACCCAAGGAAGATGTAAAATCTTCCTTTTTTGCCACATTATGACCAAAACAGATATATTACAAAATCTGCATGATTATTTCAGACGTTGGAAAACCAGCACTAACCCGTCATATTGTGCGGATTACACCAACGTCACTTTAGACATTTTTAATTAAGATTTTTCCATGAGTTTTACTGCCCAGACCCATCCATAACCACAAGAGTAAATAGAATAAGACTGTACTTGCACTTGATCAAAATGTCAGATACAGACCTTTCAATCTTAAACGAACTATACGACATCATACTTGACCGCAAGAGTAACCCCAGCGAAGAATCCTACGTAAACTCACTTCTTAACCATAGAAAGGGTATTGATAAAATACTTGAGAAGGTCGGCGAAGAATCCATAGAGACAATACTTGCAGTAAAGGGTGGAAAAAAAGAAGAAATAGTTTATGAATCATCAGACCTTCTTTTTCACCTGATGGTGATGTTCGTATCATCTGGAATATCTCTTGAGGATATTACCGAAGAGCTGAAAAAACGCAGAAAATGATTTTTTTATTTTTCAGTAAATTGTCAATTCGTGGAAAATATCTTTCTTTGAAAGAAGACCTTTTAGGACACCATCAAAAGAAACAAGCAAGAATCCGATGTCACGTTTATCGAACATTTTCACGGCATCATATAGAGATGTTTCCGAATCCACAGTGATCAATTCCATCGTCATGATATCTTTGACCTTTGCAGTCATATTACCGCATGCAACTGCATCGCCGATATCTGTAAATGTGACTACACCGATAATTTCATCGCCTTCCATTACAGGCGCACCATGAATGCTATTTTCCACCAGTATACGAGCAGTTTCCTGGATACTTGAAGTAGAATTTATAAATACCACATCCATACGTGCATAGTCCTTTACCGGTTTTTTAGGAAGAGAGATCATCTCAGTTATTGAGAAAACAAGAGTGTTTTTTGTGTCATCGCGTCCGACTACCTCGCCACAAACTACTAATTTATTCACTGGTGTCGGACCCATCTGAACTTTATCTCCCTGCTCAAAGCCTTTGATATTGCCCAAAACTTTAATCGTACCCTGGCAAAGATCAGGATGTCTTACAGTGGTGAAACTCACTTCTGCTGCTGTTGCACCTTCCATTAAATTGCCGTTAAGGTAAATAGGAACTACAGCTTCGTTTTCCATGGATGTGATACTAAGTGCTTCATATGCACCGCCTGTTGCCTTATATCCACCTTTTGGACCGGGGACTCCCTCTACAAGGCCAAGAACTTTTAGAGATTGCATCTGATTACGAACAGTACCTGGGTTTCTATTAATGAGGTCAGCAATCTCCTCGCCTTTTACAGCTCGGCTTTTTTCTCTCTGGAGATTTATTAATGCTATAAGAATATCTTTTTGAATTGGAGTCAGTTCCATAAAATCACCATTAAGTGAATAATCTAATTATACATAGTCAATAGTGATATAAATATATGAGTATTTCAAATAAATAATAGATAATATATACAATATGATTAGAGATTATCAAATTAGGTCATAATTCCTCCCATTCTAATTTGATGATATTAAGTCACACATAATTTGCAAATGAATTCGTTTGTTTAACCCTATTTTGCAAATTCCGTCCAAAACATTGTGATAATATTTCAT
Organism: Methanosarcinaceae archaeon; assembly: GCA_020055655.1. Taxonomy (GTDB): domain Archaea; phylum Halobacteriota; class Methanosarcinia; order Methanosarcinales; family Methanosarcinaceae; genus Methanolobus. The sequence continues at coordinate 46,312 of JAIPUR010000006.1, forward strand.
GGACTGGTACATTTTCTGATATATAAGCGTAATGCGTGAGCTACATTCATTCAACGTTAATTGGTAATGAAAAAAGAGTTACACTTTTAAAGTGAAAATATAATTTGATGGTCCTGATCAACAAAATATACACAAGGAATAACACTTTATACTTTCAAGCGATTGAGCCTACACAGGTAAGAAGACTATGATATTTGAGAAGATAACGACTATCCCAACATCAGACGAGCTAATAGATAAAGCATTCAAAAGAGCAAGCCGTGCGATGTCTGGAAAGAAAATTACAGGCAGGGACACTGCACGTCAGGCACATGAATCCATGATACTGACATCTGGAAATATACTATCAGACAATCTTTCAAACATAGTTAGACATTTTCCTAATTTTGATGACCTACACCCATTCTACTACGACCTTGCAAATGTAATGGTCGGTATTGATAAACTGAGACTTGCTCTTGGAAAAATAGATTGGGCAAGTTCCAAGATCCATGGCATGGCAAGAGAACATGTGGGAATGATAAGAAGATCGCAGGAACCTACACTCGTAAGAAAAAAATTCTTCGGTCGTGTGGGATCCATCATGAAATCCATAAACAAGGACCTTGTTTTTCTCAGTGATGCTCGCGATAAACTAAAAGAACTCCCTTCAGTAGAAGATGAGCCAACCATTGTTGTTGCAGGATACCCCAACATTGGAAAATCCAGTTTTGTTTCAATGGCTACCGGTGCAAAACCGGAGATAGCATCGTATCCATTTACAACAAAAGGTGTATCAATAGGACACTTTATGATAGGTCCGGACAGATATCAGGTAATTGACACCCCCGGACTTCTTGACAGGCCGATGTCAGAGAGAAATGAGATCGAGCTTCAGGCCATCAGTGCATTGACAAATCTTGAAGCAGTGGTTCTTTTCATTATTGATGCATCGGAATCATGTGGTTACGAGATACAAGATCAGAAAAGTATGCTTGAAGATGTAAGAGATGCATTTGAGCTACCATTCCTTGTGGTTGCAAATAAATCCGACCTTCCACAATTCAGAGAGCTTGATTTTGTTGATATGAAAATGTCCACAGCTACCGGAGAAGGCGTTCAGGAAGTTATGAATAAACTTGTGGAAATGATGGATCAGGTAAAAATAGAAGATGTATAAGAGGATCAATACACCACATCTTTTTTCATTCAATTTATTATTTAAGCACTTCTTCCATTATGCCCAAAGCCTTTTTTATATTATCCATGGAAGTTGCATAAGATAATCTTATATGACCTTCGCCGCCAGCACCAAATGCAGTACCCGGGACCACTATAATCCCATTGGACACAAGTTTTGCTGCAACCTCTGCTGAATCAGAAACTTCCGGAAATGCATAGAATGCACCTTTTGGGAAATCGCATTTCAGGCCGATAGAATTTAGACCTTCCACAAGAACGTTTCTGCGTTTCCTGAATTCTTCCCGCATTTCAATAACGGGATCAATTGACCCATTTATAGCTGCAAGTGCTGCCTTTTGAGCAATGGAATTTGCGCATGCCTGAACATATTGATGGATCTTTATCATCTGATCAGTGTATTCTTGTTTTGCAGCAACATAACCAAGTCTCCATCCGGTCATGGAATATGTTTTGGACACTGCATTAACAGTAATGACATTATCAGAGAACTGAGCAGGGCTTACATGCTCCCCTTCATAAATAAAATGCTCATAAACCTCATCGGATATCAAAGTGATATTATGATCATCCGCGATCTCAGCAAATGCTTTCATATCGGATCTGCTTTGAACAGCCCCTGTAGGGTTTGCAGGTGAATTAAGTATCATTGCCTTGGTTTTGGGATTGATTCTTTCAACTACATCTTCAGGCCTTATGGTAAGATCATCTCCAAGAGGAAGAGGTGAGCTTAGACCACCCATGATCTCAATGAGGGAATTATAAGAAACAAAGCCAGGATTTGCAACAAGCACTTCATCACCAGGATTTACAAGTGATGCTATGGCAATTTCAAGTGCTTCAGATGCACCGGATGTTACGATCAATTCATCTGAAGAGACATCTATACTGTTCTCCCTTTGAAATTTAGAGCTTAGAGCCTCACGAAGTTCCACAATACCAGACCCAAAAGTATAGCCCGTGAAGCCTTCGTTGATGGCATTAATAGCTGCCTGTTTGATGTGTTCAGGAGTATCAAAGTCAGGCTGGCCAATGCCGAGGTTTACAGCACCTGGGCCTGCAGCCTCGAACATTTTACGGATACCGGAAATATCAATATCCAGTGCCCTTTTAGCAAACTTCGTGTTGGCCATATTAGCTCCCGATCATTCAATATTGGTATGTCTTGATTTAAGATCAGCTTCTGATGCACCTGTAATGTATATCAATTCTGCGATCACGGCGTCAAGAAAAACACTTGCAGATGTTTCAAAAGAGGTGCCAAGTGGTGTAAGATAAGTGTATTCACCACGCATGTGACGTTCGACGTAGCCACCTGCATCATCCTTTGTCCTTCCATGAAGTTCGATCACATTATCGGACAAGTTGCCAAGTTTTGAATCCTTGTTAGAAGTTATTGATACAAGCGTTGCACCAATATCCTTTGCAACTTTTCCAAGGTCTGAAATTGAACGAGTCTGCCCGGACCCGGATATTGCAACAACAACATCACCGCTACTGACAGCAGGTGTGGTGGTCTCACCAACTACATGTGAAGAAAAACCAAGATGCATTAATCTCATTGCAAAAGCTCTTCCAACAAGACCTGACCTTCCTGCACCCATAACAAATACCCGCTTTGCTTTTAGGAGATGTTGAAGCATCTCCTGAATAGATTCATAATCAAGCTCTTCAGCCACCTTTTCCAAGTGCCCGACCATTAACAGAATAGATGATTTCAAATGTTTACATTCAATTGTATTATCTTCGCTCATTGTAAAAGATCCTATTATTTAATGGGAATGACTATCGTAATATTTCTCTTTAACATCATCCTTATAATTAACTTTTTTCAGAACCCATCCTTTGATATTAGTTAATTCATCATATAGTCTGATAATATCTGAATCATTGCCATTCCAATAACAATCCATAAGCATGTCATTTTCTTTAAGCTCATCACATATTGAACCTGCAAGCCTGAAAAGTGCTTTTTTACTGGAAAATGGGATATGAAAAGTTGCACGATATCCTTTGTCCGCCTTGGCATAGGCTACAAGAACATACCCATTGCTTTCGTAGTCAGTTATTTCCTCAAAATCACAAACAACCTCAAGCTCATGGACAGCTGTCTTATCGATTTTAGAAATTGCGAGAAGGACCTCACCTACAACTACATCAGGTATTTGCCGTCCAAACCATATAGAGATTTTACCATAGGTACAGACTACATGTATGTCATCCCTACCCATCTCAAAAGAAGAAAGTGAGTGATGAGGAGAAATTAAGTCTTGTTTACTCTCTTTAACACTCATTCAAATTCACACACATCTATTTACTTGCAGAAACAAGAGCACTGATCATATCACGATCCTTTTTGAGGGTCTTTAACTGGTCAGCAGGTCCGATCACGGTAAGTCTTGTTTTAAGTGCATTCTTCTTCAGGATCTTGCCGAAGAATGATGTATCAACTTCAGAAGGATAACTTTCCATTTCAATTCCTGAAAAACCATCTGGCTCTATTAGAGTCATGGTCATTTCTATAAGACTTGCCTCTTCCTCCGGGCTCAAACCCTTTTCAAGCACCAGGATCTTGCCGCTCATCACTTCATCAATTATAAATCTGACTTTTTCAACAGGAGCCATTTCTGACAATCTGTGCTCAGAGATCAGATCCATCTGGAAACCCTTCATAAGATCACCCAAACCTCTTTGCTATTTCTTCATACAGTGTCTCCACATTCTTTCCTTCGAGAGCTGATATTGAAACCATTGGGTGTTGTGGGAAGGCATCTCTAATAGTAGACGGAGATGAATCAGGAAGATCAACCTTATTAGATACAATCAGCAATGGGAGCTGACGTGCTTCCATGTTTCCAATAACAGTTACATTAACCTGGGTGAAAGGATCTTCTGTGGCATCCATAACAAGAATGACACCATCGAGGTTCTCAAGCCATTTAACAGATTCAATAACTCCCTCTGTTGCTTCTTTAGCACGTCTTTTAGACTCAGCCTCATCCATTCCCTGTGCCATGAATTCTTGGAAATCTATCTTTGTTGCAAGTCCCGGAGTATCAATGATATCTAAAGTGATAGAACTTGAATCGGCCTTTATTGTCACACCTTCTCTGCGCCTTGCACGTCTGGTCTCATGGGCAACATGAGACACAGAACCCATTGCATCGCCAGTCCAGTCCCTGATAATACGGTTTGCTAAAGTGGTCTTACCTGCATTTGGCGGACCATATATACCTATTCGAGCATTTTGCTTTTTAAACAGTTTTGTGAAAAATTTAGAGAAATTGCTTTTGAATTTGTTAATTACGCCCATTCATACCCTCCGTTGTATGGGATGACATCATATTTGAATATTTTACTATAACAAACACCCACTGGCATATATTTCTTATTGTATATGGTTAAGCTGATAATAGGTGCCATTAACTATTTAATTTAGTCATAGCTGAGTTAATTGCTATTTCAGCGATATTTACACTGTAATCGACAATTCTGTCAATACTGTCCACTGCAGTCCCAAGTGCAACCACTGATTCAGGGGAACTGAGTGTCAAAGTAGCTTCGTTGAGCTTTTTAATTAGAGGAGACATCTTTGCAATTCTGTCAATAACCTGGTTTGCAAGATCAACATCTGAATTATAAAGAGCATCTATAGAGTCTTCAAATATTTTTCTAGAGAAGTCGCTTGCTTTTTCTATCATTTCCATAGTATTTTCAGGAACAGGGGAATCAAATGAATATGTAGACTTAGCGATCTTGCATGCATGGTCTGCGATCCTTTCGATTGGAACGGCTGCCATCCTAAAATCATGATATTCATCTATAGAAGTTTCCATAGCATCAGGAAGTCTTGCACCTCGAAGTACAGCACGGAACTGTTTTGAGATTAACAAGAACAGACGATCAACATCATCATCCCTTTGATCAACATCAAGTGCAAGATCAGTATCCAATGTCTTCACAGCTTTTATTGCATCCCCATACATGGAATTTGAGATCAGGAACATCCTTCTCACACTTTTTTTGATAGAGATCTCATCCGGATTCAGCAAATCCTGAATAACCACTTTTTTTGCAGTTTCCTCAACTATCTCAGGGCCTATCAGCTTATAACACATTCCCCTGATAATGTTTTTTTGCTCCGCCAAAATGCGCTCAGCTTTAATATCTATTATGTCAGACCCAGCAAGATAAGCTGCAATAATATCACGTGTAAGAGCATCACCCATTTTACCTGTCACATCTATCTGGTATTTTCTTATAGGAGGTGTATCATGAATCGGGTCTATGACCATCTTTCCATCAGGCTGCGGATATAGTGTAACTCTACTTCCTGTTTGTATTCCAACTTTATCTGCCCAGGGTTTGGGTAAAGAGATAATATATGTAGAACCGCCAGTTTGCTGAATTTTTCTAGTTTCTATTTAAATTCCCCAGTTTAATCTTGTTTTATAGAATATATATATCCACAGCCGAGGTATATATATCTGTTCTTTTCACACCAAGAATAATATATAATAATAAACATTATTATAAAAGATGTTGAAAACAAATATGAGTCCGCATGATATATCAATTTTAAGAAAAATTATGCCCATTATTTGCATTCTTGTTCCATGGGAAGTCTATTACTACATAGGTGATTATTCAAAAGGCTGGGGCATCAAGTTTTCACTATTCTACGCGAATTTTGATTCGCAGTATGGCAACATTTTTGTAGATATGATCAAGCAGCTTGGCTTGCTATCCTACGGAGGATTTCTTCCTTCGGTAAGGACTATCACGTGGTTTGTAGCGGCAATACTTTGTATAGCTCTACTAGTCTATGAATTATCTAAGAAAAGTCTGGAATTAGAACTTAAGAACTCAAACATAGCTGCCGTTTTCATTGCCTGCGCAATATTAACATTAGTAAGTTCACTGGCAGTCTGGAACAGTGCTTTTAAAGCATTCCCGATCGCTCCATTCTTTTTTTCTCTGGGAGGATATTTACTTCTCACTGCAAATGATTCCAGTGAGAAGTTCAAAGATAATAATTAAATAACAATTTTAAATGATGATTTGTAATTATTTTATGAAACCTATAAATACACATAAGTTTTTCTTATATTGACGGCAATAGATTACAAAATAATGATCATTTTTGTAATGACTTTTTTGAAATTTTTTTTAGCTTAAATTCCAAAATAATACCAATGATATTATTACTATTATATCAATGATATAACATTATGCGAGAAAAATAATATTACATTTCCATGAGCCATTGGACTCATGAGTTCGAATAGTACAATAGATATAACAGGATTCCCAGCAAAAAGATACGGATTTTACGATAACGTTATCGGTAAAGACACTCTTGCCACATTGAATCTCCTAAAAAGTTCTGTATTGGTATCTATATCCGGGGCCTTGAGAATACACATAGCCTTTTTGTTACTGCAATTAAATTCAATGTTCTTGCATTGTTTTGCAGGTGGGTTAATCATATATTCAGTCTATACTATTGATAGGGCCATGGACGCTGAAGAAGATTCAGTGAACAGATCCGAACTAAAAGGTGCTTCGAATAAATGTGCATTAGTAGTTTCACTCATATGTTTTGTCATCGGAGCAGGCATACTTGCATCCAGTGGGCTAATCCTTATTGCATTTATACCCCTCATCACTGGTTATCTGTATACCAAGGGAATTGAAATTGGTAACTTAAAACTAAGGCTTAAAGGCGGTATGGGAGTGAAGAATCTGGTAGTTGGAATTACATGGGGTACATTTATCGCAGGAATTGCAGGGTACTATTCGGCAAGTTTCCTGGCAACAATATTGGTCTTTCTGTTTTTCGGAATCAAATTATTTGTCAATTCCGCAATATATGATTTCAAAGATATTGAAGGTGACATGCTAGCAGGAATCATGACTTTGCCAGTAAGCCTTGGAGAAAAGAAAACCAGACATCTTCTTTTTGGACTTCACATAGCAATCCATATATTATTGATAATTTCTTTGTTCAAAGGAATGATAGCTTTTGAACCGATCATATTAATTTACAGTCTTGGAGCAGGAATTACATCGATCAGAAGTTTCACAAAGCCTTTGGAATTTGAAAGCATGAAAAATGAAACAAAGAGACTTCTCATAGTTGATGGAGAATCAAGCTCTATTGTAGGGATCAAAGCAATTGCAAATTGTATCCTATGATAGGAATTTTATTAAATTGAAGCTATTCGGCGAGATCTTCGGCGATAGTATTCAAATATTTCCTCACCCCATGCAATAGATCCCTCATCGTAGCCCACCAGGTCATTTCTGGGATCATACGTACCATTTGCATAAAATAAGGAAAGAGAAAAGAAATGATCAGTGACAACGAATGCAAGTTTGAGATCATTAATGACATAAAGTTCCGACTTTGGAGAATCAAGGAAAAATTGTAGCTTTTCCCTGTGTTCAGCTGCAACTTTATAAAATACATTTTCAGTAAGAATCAAAGATGTAGGGACATTATTCTCTGCAAGGCTCACAAAAAAATCAGGATATGTGGGGATGAAGATGCAAGATAAGCCCTTGATGTAACTGGATTTGGAAACATTTTCCTCGAAAACCTTGTGGGATTCATATATATTTTCAACAGCATCCGAAACCAGATCGCAATTTTTTAGTTTAGCAAGGTCTTTCAATAAGTTCGGAGGGATATCACTAACATAATGTTCCTTCCAGAACGTTTGATTTTTTTCTATGGTTTCCAGGATATCCAGAAGTGGCCTGTAATGATCCAAAATTGCTTTTCCCATAGGAGTAATGTGATACTTTTTATCATTTTTAGATATCAGATCTGCAGTGAGCATCTCTTTTACACGAGGCGATATCTCTGGTGATGAAACATTAAAATGGTCTCTTATCTCAGAAAGAGTTTTTGAATCGTTTTCAAGAAGAAAAAGAAGTTCTTTTCTCTTTTCCGAAAAAGCTAATGTGCTCAATAAACCTTTTGATTTCACAGAGTTCACCAAATTACTAAATAATATTGATATGTGTAATATCATATAACATTTATTATCAATTATGATTAAGCCAATAGTACTAATAAGTATTTTCAGACTGAAAAAATAAGAACCTGTTATAAAGATAGGAATGGTCTTATATGCAAATTAAAGCATGCTAATTTAAAAAAGTAAAAATTAAAAGAGGAACAATTAACTTCAGTGTAAGAAGTGCCTCATTCCAGTAAATACTAAAGACACACCAAGTTTATCTGCAGTAGCTATTACTTCATCATCTCTGATGGAGCCACCTGGTGAAAGAATATATTTAATGCCACTTTCATTTGCGTAAATGACACTGTCATCGAACGGGAAGAAAGCATCAGAAGCCATGACACATTTTGAAAATACATCCTGACAATATTCATCAAAGGACATATCCGGTTTTTCACGGTCATATACTACCTGAAGGTTCTCACGAGCTTTTGTTACTGCAAGTTTTCTTATGGAATCCACCCTGTTAGGTTGGCCAGCGCCCATTGCAAGCATCATGTAGCAACCCTCTTCATACTCATAAGCAAGAGTTACAGCGTTGGATTTTACACACTTGCAGGCATGAAGGCTGAATTCTGAAAGTGAGCGCAGCTCTTCAGGGTATGGAGTCTCTGATACACATTCCCACTTATCATAGATACCTACATTTCTGGACTGTTTCAAGATTCCACCTACAATATATTTGTAAGTGTCTTTTGCAATAAATGCTTCATTGAATTCTGGAAGCTCAAGCAGACGCAGATTTGAACTCTTATTCTTCAAATATTCAAGAGCATCGTGTTCAAAACCAGGTGCTAGTATAATCTCTACAAATTTACCACTCAAAAATTCTGCTGCCTTAAGATCAAAAACAGTGTTACTGCAGATGATACTTCCATACGCAGAAATTGGGTCGCCATCCCATGCTGTTGAAAGAGCCTTTTTTAAAGTGTTGCCTGTTGCAAAGCCACATGGATTATTATGCTTTACGACAACAACAGCAGGTTTTTCATGGCTTAGTTCCTTAACCGTCTGAAGGGCATTGTCAGCGTCAATATAATTATTATAGGAGAAGTCTTTTCCATGCAACTGCTTTGCATTTGCAAGTGATGGGCCCGTTACATTGTTATCTTTATAGAATTTCGCTTCTTGATGCCAGTTCTCGCCATATCTGAGAGTTACACCTTCATTGAAGCTGGTTCTGAGTATATCTTCCTCAAGCAACTCTTTGCTGAGGTATGTATCAATGGTTGCATCGTAGTTAGCTGTGTGTCTGAATGCTTTTACAGCGAGCTCTTCCCGTGTTTTCTGGGAAACTACACCACTTGAACGGATCTCTTTGAGAACATGTCCATAATCCTCATGGTTACATATTACTGTAACTGAACGATAATTCTTAGCAGCTGAGCGAAGCATGGAAGGACCACCAATATCGATATTCTCAATAGCTTCTTCAAGCATTACCCCTTCTTTTGATACTGTGATCTCAAAAGGATAAAGGTTCACTGCCACCAGATCAATAAGTTCTACTTCTTCTCTTTCAGCTTGTCCCAGATGGTCATGATTCTCCCTGAGACACAGAATACCTCCGTGTATACGAGGATGCAGTGTCTTTACTCTTCCATCCATCATTTCAGGAAAACCGGTAACATCCGATACATCCATTACCTCTATACCGGCATCACGCAGAATACGAGCAGTGCCACCTGTTGAAATGATCTGGACATCGAGTTTTTCAAGTCCACGCGCAAAATCTACAATTCCAGTCTTATCAGAAACACTTAGCAATGCCCTTTTTACCAAAAAATCACCGTATTAGGTTAGCACGTATCGTGTATAAATGTTCTGGTCTGAACAGAAAAAGCGAGAAGAAGAGAGAATCAGAAAGGAAACTATCCCTCTGTTCTCAAAAACGCCCTGGGACTAATCGTTGAACTTTACAACAGGGCAAACATCAATGCAAAGTCCACAGTGTGTACACTTCTTACCGATTATTGCGACACCCTTTTTGAGCTTTATTTGTCTGTTGGGACATTTCCCGACACATACTCCGCAGCCACTGCAGAGCATAGCCCTACGAATTGAACCTTCAACATTGTTCATAAGAATACGTGCTTTTTTATCAGTATCACTGCGCGTGGTAACAGTCCCGGATGCAAAGACCTGGACCCTATCCTCACCATGGAGCATAGATGCCACACCTTCCATGTACATGGCCCTTGAAACGGCCTCAAGCATGGATGTGTATTCCAGCTTTTCAAGATCAATAGCAGTGTGAAATGCTCCTTCTGCAGAAATACCTCCCTGTTTACATGGGCGGTACCCAGAAGTCACCGTGAATTCCAAACTGCCTGAAATATCACTTTTAGGGACCAAGTTTATCTCTTTTTTCTTTGCGATCTCCCTTAGCTGGGGAGGAAGAGTTTTCCAGCGCCAGAAACCATGACTTACCCATTCTTCTGATAAACCCATTTTCTCAGCGTAAGATAACAGGTAATCATTGAGACGCTTTTCCAATTCCGGATGAGTTGCTTTTAACCTCACAAAATCAGACATTGAGCCTGAAGGACAGAGCCAGCAACCAATACGATCAAACCCTGCTTCATACATGGGATTATACGGAAGTTTATACTTGAAAATGTAAAGCCAAACATGCATGGCAGTCCAGTGCTGTATCGGGGCTGCTGCTACCTGATTGGCAACCCATGGGTTTTTCCATATAGTCTCGCTTTTAGCGCGTGCCCCGGATTCATATTTTCTCTGGCCAATAAATGTGAGACAGCCATTTTCATAATTATCATTGATGATCTGCGTTATGGGACCTAATTTACATACTTTGCAACACCAGCGAACCTCCACACTTGGCGGACCGAAATTCTCAACGGAATCCCAAAAAGCATCTCCTGACTCTATGGAATGCAAGGGTTTACCGTACAGTTCAGCAATTTCAGAGACATTATCCACAGTTTCCGGGAACTCGATCCCAGTGTCTGCAAATAAGAGTTCATAATCATCCACACACTCACTGACAAGATGTAAAAGAGCAAGACTATCCTTGCCACCAGAATAAGAAACAGTTACAGGACGATTTACGGAGGGGATGACATTATTAATAAACTCGTGGGATTTACGTACAAATTTATCCATATATGCTGAATTAGCTTTAACGGCATCGTCCCATGTTTGTCCATCTGCGGGAACAGTGATATCTTCAGGAACCCCTTTTAACCTTACTTTTACCCCAACGCCCTTGACCTTTTCAAGCATCTTGGCACCAGTCATGCGTGCTCTACCTGCTGCAAGCACTTTACCATCATAGGTAAGCACTACAACTTCATCCGTTTCCTGAATTTCAGGGTCGGCATCAGCTATACCGGGAGCAAGCACACTGGAGCCTGAAAGAATGAATTTTTCAGCACCTTCATCGATACGAACCCAGCTTTTAAGCTCCGATTTTTCCTTATTTTCAAAAATGCGACGGGCACCACCAAGTCTCAATAATAGAGTCCATCGCAAGTGTTCTAATTCATAGCGAATAGTTCCTATAACTTCACCATCTACCACAACTTCTTCCATACGATCGTCATATGGGGACTTGTTCAGAACTACAAGACGTTCTCCAGCTATGAGAGGAGAGCCGAACTGTTCTTCAGAAAGGCTGTTTATCAAGTCTATTTCGTACTGGAATGCCGGACGGATATCGCCAGGTGGCGTAACTGCAACATGCTTTGTCCGCTCCCCACACGCACATTCCTTTCCAAGCACTGGCAGGTTACATGAAAGACACCAGTGGAGGAACAATTCACCAAGATACAGAGGTTTTGACATTATGCATCCTCAAGGGTTAATGATTAAAAAGTTTTTGGCATGGCTAAGAATGAGGATATTAAAAAAACTTAGAAGCCAGAGAGGTCTTGACATTGCAGCTTGTGCTATATGCACAATTATGACACAATGGACCTGTTTTTTTGTCGGGCAAAGAACCTTCTTTTACTTTTTTGATCCTGCCAAGAATTTTCAAAACCTGCCTGCGGTCGTTCGAACGGATGGATATAAGCCTTATTTCAGCATGTATTGCATAGAATACAATACCAGATGATACATGATTTGAATGGGTCTCCCCCATGAGCATGGAAAGAGCAGCCAGATGTAGCCTGTCATTGGACCACACGCCGATTTCAGGGTATTTTCCGGTTTTAATTATAATTGGCATCTTTACCCCATCCTGATTGAGAACAAGGTGGGGAATACCACTAAGACTCAGTTTCTCAGAGTGATAAACTGAAGGAAGATCTGCTTCCTTTAATTGGGATAAGAGTGAGGTATTGTTTTTATCCAGGGAAAATGAACGCAGGTTATTTCTCATGGCACTAATATAGGAGCTTATCTGTGCTACTGCCTCAGATATTATAGTAGGATCCACACCCTCCAGCTCGGAGGAATATATCAGAGGAAGCTCTTCACTCGCCTGGGAAAGCGTGGCTTCAAGGTAGGGTATTGTGGCATCGTCTTTTGACGAACAGTTTTGTAATAGTTCAGGCAGGTTCATACCCAGCTCTTTTAAAAGCAGATGCTCTATATATGCAATACTGATATCTGAATATGGTTCATGTCCACGGCATGTATAATACAGTTTCCTGGGACACAATAAATATGTCACCAATTCGGAAACATTTACACCTATTTTATTGCCTTTGAGAAACATATTTTTATAGTTGATATAGAACATAATATAAATAAACAGATGATTTATGATTTATGCAAAAATTAGAGTATCGTCAATTAACGATGCCGTATTCGTTAAATATATATGTGAATCTATCCTTAGGAATGTAAAGCATGAATGAAGACGAGTCGCATACAATGATTCGCAGGCGTCTTGCGGAAAAGATGGCAGGCGAGATAACCCTGTCCGAAAAGCCTGGAGAAGCATTGAAGAAATGGCGATTGAACTTCGAGATTGCCCAAACTGACCTATCCGGTTACCTGAGCGTGTCACCCTCCGTTATAAGTGATTACGAAAGTGGGAGACGAAAATCTCCCGGAACGCTCATTGTAAGCAGGATAGTAGAAGCCCTTCTTGAGATAGATACTCAAAAAGGTGGACAAAAAATTCATGCTTATGAGGGGATGATTTTCACTGAGAAAAAATCTAAAGCCATTTACGCTACCTATGAATACACATTTCCAATGCAGGTTGCAAAGCTTGCAAGCCTGATAGAAGGAGATGTGGTCAACAAAGGTGTTGAGAAACCACTATATGGATTCACAGTTGTCGATAGTAAGAAAGCGATCCTTGAGCTTTCATCCCATGAGTTCCAGAAACTCTACGGCTGGAGCACGGAACGCGCACTGGTATTTACTAAAGTAAGTACAGGCAAATCGCCATTAGTGGCCATAAGGGTGACAAATCTCAAACCGGGGGCAATTGTGATACATGGATTACACGGAAGCGAAGTTGACCTCATGGCAAAGAAAATGGCTGAAATTGATCGAATTCCCCTCATTGCAACAACAATGGAAATTGAGAAATTGGTAGAAGTGCTGAAAAAATATAGCGAATACCACATTATGGAATAGTTTTCAAGATCAACTCAAAAGGTGTAAAGATGACTGTAGGGATTGTCTCATATGGTGCCTATATCCCCCGATATAGGATCAAAATAGAAGATATAGCTCGCGTATGGGGAGACGATGCGGATATATTAAAAGCAGGTTTAATGGTTAATGAAAAATCAGTACCTGACGTTGACGAAGATGCTGCGACCATTGCTGTGGAAGCGGCCAGGTCAGCAGTTAGCAGAAGTAACCTGGATGCACAAAGAATTGGAGCGGTATATACCGGTTCAGAAAGTCATCCATATGCTGTTAAGCCTACAAGTACAATAGTTGCTGAGGCTGTAGGTGCTACACCTGTAATGACAGCTGCTGACTTTGAATTTGCATGTAAGGCAGGTACAGCAGCCATTCAGACATGTATGGGAATGGTGTCTTCAGGAATGATAGACCTTGGTCTTGCAATTGGTGCAGATGTTGCACAAGGTGCACCAGGAGATGCTCTTGAGTATACTGCTGCCGCTGGCGGTGCTGCATACGTTATCGGAAACAAGGAATCAGAACTTGCGGCAATTATAGAAGATACTTATTCATTTACTACAGATACTCCTGATTTCTGGAGACGTGAAGGAATGCCATATCCGGAGCATGGCGGACGTTTCACAGGTGAGCCAGGATACTTCAAACATGTGATCGGTGCATCCGAGGGACTTATGTCAAAACTTGACACAAAGCCTGAAGATTACGACTACGCTGTTTTCCACCAGCCAAATGGAAAGTTCCCAAGCCGTGCAGCTTCAATGCTTGGATTTAGCAAGGAGCAGATAAAGCCAGGACTTGTAGTTACAAGACTTGGTAACACATATTCAGGATCTTGCATGATGGGAATCGCAGCAACTCTCGATCAGGCAGAACCTGGAGACCGCATCTTTGCAACTGCATTTGGTTCAGGTGCCGGTGGAGATTCATTCAGTATAACTGTTACCGATAAGATAGAAGAGATCCGTAACAATACAACTACTGTTGAAGAGTTACTTGCAGACCCGATCTATGCGGACTATGCAATGTATGCCAAACATAAGGGTAAGATAAGGATCGCATGAGGTGTTGAAGATGAGAGATGTAGCAATAATTGGTGTAAAGAACACAAATTATGGAGAACACTGGGGCCGCGATTTAAGAGACATAGTTGTTGAAGCAGGTGTCGGTGCCGTTGAAGATGCCGGTGTTGCCGGTGAAAAGATAGATTCCATGTTCGTTGGGAACATGAGTGGAGGTCAGTTTGTTGAGCAGGAGCACATTGGTGCGCTCATAGCTGATTACGCAGGTCTTGCAAAGAACCTTCACGTACCTTCGACTCGTGTGGAGGCAGCATGTGCTTCAGGCGGTCTTGCATTAAGACAGGCTATCTACGCAGTAGCATCCGGAATTGATGATATATCAATTGCAGCAGGTGCTGAGAAGATGACCGATGTGCCAGCCCCGAAAGCATCATCCGCCCTTGCAGCAGCAGCTGACAGGGAATGGGAAGGTATCATGGGAGCAACATTCCCGGGCCTCTATGCAATGATAGCAAAACTTCACATGACAAAATACGGCACAACAAGTGAACAGCTTGCCCAGGTCGCTGTGAAGAACCACTTGAACGGACAGCACAACCCTATTGCACAGTATAGAAAATCAATTAGCGTGGATTCAGTACTGAAATCAATTATGGTTGCTGACCCATTACACATTTTCGATTGTTCACCAATTACAGACGGTGCATCCGCTGTTATCGTAGCACCTGCCGAAATTGCCCATGAGTTCACTGACACACCTATCTATGTGAAGGCAACAGCTCAGGCAAGCGATACCATTGCACTGCATGACAGACGTGATATAACCACCCTTGATGCAAGCGTGGCTGCTGGAAAGCGTGCTTATGAGATGGCAAAGATGACAACCAGCGATATTGATATGGTCGAAGTCCATGACTGTTTCACCATTGCAGAAATTTGTGCTATTGAAGATCTTGGCTTTGCTAAGAAGGGAGAAGGCGGAATAGTCACAGAAAATGGTGAAACTGCAATTGGAGGAAGAATACCAGTGAATACTTCCGGCGGACTCAAATCATGCGGTCACCCGGTTGGTGCTACAGGTGTTAAGCAGGCTGTTGAGATAGTAGAACAGCTTCGTGGAGAAGCAGGCAAGCGTCAGGTGGACGGAGCAGAGGTTGGAATGACCCACAATGTTGGTGGATCAGGTGCGACTGCTGTTGTACACATTTTCTCGAGGAACAGGTGATCATAATGTCAGTACCACGATTTTGGAGACAGCAGGTTGCCAGATATAATCTGGTTGGTACACACTGCAAAAAGTGCGGAGAATACTTTTATCCACCACGTGATATGTGCCCTGATTGCAGACGTGAAGGTGAAATTGAGGATTTCAAGTTCAAGGGAACCGGAGAGATCGTAACATATACAGTCATCCACACCGCTGCTGAAGGATTTGAAGGCCAGACACCTTACGTACTCGGTATTATCAAACTCGATGAAGGACCACAACTGACAACCCAGATAATCGGCATAGCCGATGAAATGGAAATTGGAATGAAGGTCAAGCCTGTTTTCAGGAAACTGGGAGAGGACGGCGAGAGCGGTATGATATACTACGGTACTAAATTCGTTCCTGCATAATGATAGAAATAGAGATCAAAGCCCGTGCCAGTCACCAGCGTCTGAAGAAGATGCTCTCTGACATGGGTGCTACTTTTTTTGCTGTCGAGAACCACAGCGACACCTATTACAACGCCCCCCACAGGGATTTTGCACAAACAGATGAAGCCCTGAGGATACGTTCCGTCAATGGCCACTCAGTACTAACCTACAAAGGCCAGAAACTCGACACGATCTCCAAGACCCGTGAAGAATTCGAGACCGAGGTCGATGGAGAAAATACACGCCAGATCCTTCTCGCACTTGGATTTGTAGCATCCGGCAATGTCTCCAAAAAGCGAGAGATATTCAAACACAATGATATCACAATCGTACTCGATACCGTTGAAGGACTCGGCGAATTTATGGAAGTGGAAATTGTCACTGAATCAGATAATGATGCAGCGAAAGAGAAATTATTTGCTTTTTTGGAAGAATTGGGGATCAAGCAAGAGGATACGATTCGGACATCGTATCTTGAGATGATTTTGAAAAAGCAGTGATTCAGATTAATTTTTTGATATTTGATTTACTCGCGTTTTTTGTGAAAACTGCAAGCTATCAAAATTTATATATTGATTATGAATAGATTTCTAAACAAAATTAAATAAAATTAAATAATGTTATTAAACATTAGTTAATAGCAGTGATATCAATAGTATTAAAGACGTTCAATGTGGATGAAGCCACATACAAAAAATTCTCTGCTCTGTGCAAGTCTCATGCAATGAGCATGAGCAAACAGATACAGATGTTCATGGAGAGTGTTGTATCTGAAGAGCCAGAAGCAAATAAGGAATATCTGGAGAAACTCGACAATATCAGAAAAGGAAAATTTATTCAGGTCGCTGATTTTTCTGAACGCTA
Organism: Methanosarcinaceae archaeon; assembly: GCA_020055655.1. Lineage (GTDB taxonomy): Archaea > Halobacteriota > Methanosarcinia > Methanosarcinales > Methanosarcinaceae > Methanolobus. The sequence continues at coordinate 63,623 of JAIPUR010000006.1, forward strand.
CGGGTAAAAACAATGAAATACAGCATTGTTGTATCTGAGAGCTTTTTTATTATTCTCTTTTTGCTAGAACTGTCATATTAACAATCCTTATATAAATTCATATTCTAAACTAAATATATGAATTACAAGTTTTCTGCAACGATCCACAGAGAAGAGGACTGGTACGTTTCCTGGTGTCCTGAGCTGGACGTAGCAAGTCAGGGAAAAACAGTAGAGGAAGCTCTTGCTAATTTAAGAGAAGCTGTAGAGTTGTATCTGGAAGATGAAGATGTCTCAATACCAGAGGAAACTAATTTTTTGACTACTACTTTCGAGGTTTCCTATGACAAAGCTTCCCGTCCTATCAGCGCGTGAGATCATTAAGGCTCTGGAAAGTGCAGGGTTTCAGTTGGTATCCCAAAAGGGAAGCCACATAAAAATGAAGAGGAAAGATAAAGATAGTACTGCTGTCGTTATTGTTCCAAATCACGATGAAATAGCAACTGGTACCCTTAGATCCATTATCAGGCAGTCCAAATTAACACCTGAAGATTTCATGTCCCTGTTCCAATAGCTACAGTCCATACTTAAAAATTAAGCAAGAGGATACCATCAGGACATCGTATCTTGAGATGGTGCTTGGTGAAAAATGATTACGGCAATGGTAGTTTAAAGATATCTTTATAATGCCTATTATTAATCATTCAATAATTCATAAGAAATACATTTTCTAACAATTTCCCTTGCTTGCATGGTATACTCAGATAATTCTTTGTAATCAAGTTTGTCAGCCCTTTCTTTTTCATAATGAGTAAGAATATCCCTCTGTTCTGATATCTTATCTCCAAGCAATTTACATTCAGGATCTTCCCAATCAAGATAATCATATTTTTTAAGTTTTCTCAGTACATCTTTAATTCTTCTTCTTAAAGAATGTTGGTTCATATATTCTATTTTCTTGATTAATGTATTTCTTGCATCATTATTTTCAATTTTATTTTTAACTATTTCACACATCGCAGCAGAAAGTTCATCGAATAACGGTAACTCAACATAAGTGCTTTCATCAAAGGTTCTTCGATGATAAATTTCGATAGCTTCAGCCAAATTTAAAAATTGAAACTCTAAAATTTTTATACTCTGCTCTATATTTGCAATGTACAAGTTAATCATTGGACTTAAATCTCTAGATATTCTAAACCAATTGTTGAAAAAAAGAGGAGTATTTTCTTTTATGTCTTTATATGAGAATAAAACATTAGATGGATACACTTTTTCTATTGAATGATTTGTTTTATAAAATATTTCAATTGGTAATAATCGTTCTATTTTATTGAAATCATGTATTGTTTTGTGGTCATTTCTTTTTCCCTCAATAGAAATTGGATATATTGGTACATCCAATGATAAAGTTATAAACTTCTTCATGTCGAATAATATTCCATCCATCCAATCTTTAAAGTGAAGTGTATTCATCGAAAGTATTTTGAAATATGTAATTTGATTTAATGACCGAGAATTTATACTTCTACTATATTTTAAGTCACTTATTAGGAATAATACAAATTCAGGTGACTCATATAGTTTCATTTCATTTTTTTGGTTCTTAAAAGAAATATTTACCTCATTAGTGCTGATATTGAAACGTTCATCAAAATATATAGGGAAATCTAATAACCAGCTTCCAAGATTTGAATAATTGATTGAAAATTCATCAAATAGTATGTCATTTTTTTCCAGAAAATGATAACCAGCAAATATGAATTCAATATCATAAACTATTTTATGTTCGCTTACATGATTTAAAAATAAAGAGCTATGTATTTGACGGCATTTGTAGCATGTGATTGGGCGCCCTTCCGCTAAGCCTAAAATCAGGTCTTCATTCTGAAAAACGTTTTCGTTACTGATAACTTGTGGACTCTCTTGAAGCAAACCAATAACTTCTAACTCTCCGCCATTTGATGCATTATATTTTAAAGTACCATGCACTTTATTTTCTGGTTTGTTGGGTATCCACCATGTACCTGTAATTTCAAATGATTTCATAAATAATAATTAAATGAGGTGTCCTTATAAATTTTCGTAATATGCACTGTAACTACATACTTCTGCAAAATATTGTTCATAAGGACTGAAAATAAATTCTCAAAAACAAATGTAGAATGGGACTTCATCCCATCCTACCAAAAAAACTAAACCTAAATTATCCGATAATCGCACCAGGACCCATGTCCTTGTCGTTGCTCAGCAATGCTACGTCTTCATCGTTGTCTGCTGCAAGGAGCATTCCCTGGGATTCTACGCCACAGAGTTTTACGGGCTTGAGGTTCACAAGCACATTCACTGTTTTACCCACCATATCTTCCGGCTGGTAATATTCAGCAAGGCCTGCAACAATTTGACGTGGTTCCACGTCACCGATATCGACCTGTAGGCGCAGGAGTTTCTTGGACTTTTTGATCTTCTCAGCACTTAGGATCTTTCCAACTCTAATGTCTAGCTTTGCAAAATCATCATATTCAATTTCATCTTTAAATTCCATTTTTACCTCTTCCTCTTCTTCAATTCCTGCTTCTCTGTTCATAGCTGCCTTTACACGGCCAGATGATATCTCATCCATCTCTGCGATCTTGTCATCCTCGACCTTAGTGAAAAGGATGCCTGGCTTCTTCAGGGCGGTTCCACTTACCACAGGAATACTTGCCTCTGAATAGGTAGCTGTGTGCACATCTGTATCCATACCGATCTGTTTCCATGCTTCTTCCATGCTGTCTGGAATTACAGGCTCGAAGAGCAATATAAGGGATTTAGCGATCTGTATACAGTTCTTGATAACCTTTCCACATGCAGCCTTGTCTTCCTTAACAAGTTTCCATGGCTCATTGGACTGGAAGTAGGAATTTCCGTAGGATGCCAGTGCCATTGCAGTATCCACTGCCTTCTTGAACTCATATTCAGCATTTGTTTTTGTGACCTGGTCTATTGTGGAGCTGATCTGTTCCATAATTTCAGGGTCGATATCCCCTTCAGGGATCTCGCCAAAGTTCTTGAATGCAAAGAGCAGGTTCCTGTACATGAAGTTCCCGAATACGCCCACAAGTTCGGTATTTATCTTATCCTGGAATACCTTCCATGAGAAATTAACCTCTTTTGTATGGGAGGTGTAGCTTGCAAGATAATATCTCAGAAGATCGGAATGGAAACCATGGTCCAGATAATCTTCCTCTACCCACACAACATATCCACGACTCTTGGAGAATGTCTTATCCTCGATCTTCAGCATACCTGATGCAACAACCGCAGAGGGCTGGCTGTAATCAGCACCCTTGAGCATTGCTGGCCAGAAAATGCAGTGGTGGTAGACAATATCTCCACCAATGAAATGAACTATAGGATTGTCACCCTTCCAGTACTTTTCCCAGTCGCCACCGGTTACTGCTGCCCACTGCTCGGTAAATGACATGTATCCAATAGGTGCATCCACCCAGACATAAACCACAAGATCATCGTGTCCCGGGAATTTTACACCCCATTCAAGGTTCCTTGTAATGCACCAGTCGGTTAGTTCCTGTTTTACCCATCCAAGGGCATAGTTACGTGCATTGAGAGTACCACCTAAATTCTCAAGATGATCCATGAGGAAGTCCTTGAATTCTGAAAGCTTGAAGAAGAAATGCTCCTGCCGCCTGTATTCTGCAGGTCCTGAGCAAATGGTACAGAGTGGCTGCTGGAGTTCCCCTGGCTCAAGGTGCTTTCCACATCCCTGGTCACACTCATCTCCGCGAGCCTTTTCACCACAGTTAGGACAGGCACCCTCTACATATCTATCAGGAAGGAAACGGTCACAATCAGGACAATATGCAATTTCAATAACTTTCGGGTATACATAGCCTTTGTCAATGAGCTTGCTCACGATCTCTGTAGTACGTTCGTGATTTTCCTTGTCATCGGTTGTACCAAAAGCATCGAATTCAACACCCATTTTCTTGAATACTTCATTGAAATGGACATGATATTGCTCTATCAGTTCTTTAGGACTAATTCCCATTTCCTCAGCATTTACTGCGATGGGTGTGCCGTGGGTATCTGAGCCACACACAAAGGTGGCTTCCTGACCATTTTTCTTTAAAGATCTGACGTAAATATCGGCGGGAACGTATGTACGCAGGTGTCCAACATGAGCTTTTCCATTCGCATAGGGAAGACCACATGTGACAAGCACTGATTTATCAGAAGGAATGTTTGACATTTCTTTTCTCCATTTTACTCTATATATATGATGTTGGATTGTGTACAATTATAAAATAAATTTCGCTTCAAAATCATGTGTAAGCTTTTTAACATCCAAACTCATTTTACATTCAGGATGGGAAATCATAAATGACCGAAGATAACAACGAAGATAAAGTTGATTCTTTTGAAAAAACTGATTCTAACACATATCCTGATTCTGATATTGACTCAAAAAATGAAGCTCCTAAAAAGATAAATACTAAAAATGTAGGAACATTTGAAGGTATTGTCAAGCGAAGAACTTCATTTGATAAAGTCGATGAAGACACGGATAGTAATGCTGACATTTATAACGCTGATATAGATAGCAAAAATGTTGAAAACGCACCTGTATCTGATACGAATGAGATAAAAAGAAACACTGAAAAAGTGGAAGAAAAAGTCACTCAGAAAAATGAGAGATCACCTCGTGTTGAAAACATTCACAATTATGAAGCACCTGCTCCAAAAAAGAAAAGTCGCAGATTACAATACATCACAATTGCAGCTGTTCTTTTCCTTATGATCACAGCAAGTTTTGCCCTTATTTACCAGACATTCAATGGAGATCTTTATCCAACGGATGACAAGATCGCGGTCATCTACGTTCAGGGAACACTTATCACAAGCAGTATTCCAGCTGGACTTGGTTACGCGACATCAGAGGAGATCTCCAAAAATATCAGGGATGCTGCAGTGGATGAAAATGTCAAGGCCATTGTACTACGTGTCAATAGCCCCGGTGGTTCATCAACTGCAGGTGGAGAGGTCTATACAGAAGTCAAACGAGCAAGCGATAGCGGCTTACCTGTCATAGTTTCCATGGGAGATGTGGCAGCCAGTGCAGCATACCATATATCAGCACCTGCAGATCTTATTGTTGCAAATCCATCCACAATGACTGGTAGCATTGGTACTATCTGGACCTTCCAGAATCTTTCTGGATTCTATGATGAAGAAGGCATAGAATTCCATGTTGCAAAGTCAGGAGAATTCAAGGACATGGGAGCACCATGGCGTGGTCTTTCAGATGATGAAAAGGAATATGCTGACAGGGTCATCATTGAAGTCTACACCAGTTTTGTAAAGGATGTGGCAGAAAGCCGGAATATGAGTGTAGGCGAGGTAAAAGACCTTGCAGACGGCAGAATATACACTGGTATGAGAGCGAAAGAACTGGGACTTGTCGACGAGTTCGGGAACCTCTACGATGCTATTGACAGAGCAGCAGAAATTGGCGACATTGAGGGTGAACCTACAGTTGTTTACATGAACAAGCCATCCCTTTCAAGCCTGTTTTTCGGTTCCGAAGCCGATGCTTCTGCAGCTGTTGACCAGTATTTGAGTTATTACGAAGAAAGCCCGTATGGAAAGATCGAGTGAAGGATGCCCTTCACTCCATTTCATATTGGACCTGCCCTTTTGATATCAGGTTTACTTGGGAAAAGGATCAACTTCACAGCCATCATTCTTTCAAGCACAGTTATTGATATAAGGGCAACATATTGTCTATTTGCAGGCTGCCTCCCACTTCATGGACCACTGCACACATATCTGGGTGCCACATTATTTGCTCTTATCATTTCTGCCGGAGTTTATTCAATAAAAGGAATTTTTCAGAGGATCACAGACACTTTTGGTCTGTTCCAGGAGTATTCAATTCCAGTGATCCTTTCCAGCTCACTTATCGGCACTTTCAGCCATGTATTTCTGGACTCTTTTCTCTATACAGACATCATTCCTTTCTGGCCCCTGAACAGCAATCCATTTTTGGCACTTGTGAGTTCATCCTTAGTGTATAATGCTTGCTCACTTTCATTTTTGATTGCCATTGGAATTTATCTTTGTGTATATCTTGTAAAGAAGATTCCAGCAAAAAACTGAGAAGATATCTCACTTTTCAGCCAGCTTCCTGCATTCCTCATGCCTGAAACAGCTTACAAGGTGGTCATTTACCATTCCAATAGACTGCATGTATGCATAGACTATAGTCGGGCCTACAAACGAAAAGCCTCTTTTTTTCAGATCTTTACTTATCTTCTCGGATAGATCTGTTTTTGCGGGTATCTCTTCCATGGATTCCCATGTATTCTGTATAGTTTTTCTTTCTTTCAAAAAACCACGTAGATAATTGTCAAATGAACCAAACTCATTTTGCACTTCAATAAAGGCTCTGGCATTCTTCACTGCAGAGCGTACTTTCAGTTTATTCCTTATGATTCCACTGTCCTGCAGAAGTTCCCCGATCTTTGTCTCATCATAAGCCGCTACCAGATTCCAATCGAAATCATCAAAGGCTTTCCTGTAATTCTTCCTTCTTTTCAGGATAGTATCCCAGCTAAGCCCCGCCTGTGCTCCTTCAAGTATCAAAAACTCAAAAAGTACTCTATCATCGTGGGCAGGTACTCCCCAGTATTTGTCGTGATATTCTATTTCAAGGTCATTTATGTTTGCCCACTCACAGCGATCTTCCATATATTTTAGAGAGATGTCAAAGCTTTTATACTTTCTTTTAGAGAATCATTATAGGGATTACGGGTACTATGGAAAGAAGCGATTTTGACAGACATGCAAAGAAATACGAATTCTGGTATGACGATAAACATGCAGTCTATGAATCTGAATCAGAGATGATCAGAAAACTTTTGCCGGTAAGTATAGCAAAGAATAGTATCGAGATCGGAGTCGGCACAGGCAGATTTGCAGCGACATTAGGTTTCAACTATGGACTTGATCCTTCCGAAAATATGATGAATATCGCATCAATGCGCAGAGTAGAGTGCATAAAAGGAGTTGCAGAGGCTTTACCAATTAAGAGTTCTTCAATGGAAAATGTGCTCATTGTCACCAGTCTCTGTTTTATGGACGTTGGGCGAGCCTTCGAAGAGATGCACAGAATACTAGTTCCATCCGGGTATCTGATAATTGCATTTGTTGATAGAAACAGTGCTCTGGGAAAAGAATACAATAAGAAAACTGCAGAAGAGAGTTTTTGCTGGAATGCAAAGTTTTACAGCACAGAAGAACTGCTTTTGATGTTAGAAGAGCATGGATTTGAGGACACAGCTATCAGACAGACACTGTTCAGTTCTCTGGATAGCATATCTAAGCCAGAGATATCAGAAGAAGGTTTTGGAAAAGGATCTTTTATTGGCATTAGAGCAAGAAGCATCAAACACGAATAGCAAGCTTTCTTAAAACTGTAGCATGGGAGGAATATAATTTTGAACAAAATTGGAAAAGACTTCATGGAAAAGACAAAATTCCAGTATGCAGAAAGATCAGACCAGTCACTTGGGTATCCGCAACCTCCATTGCAAAAAGGTAATGAGAGTGGCGAAGTTATTGATCTGCCTAAACCAGATAACCTTAATCTCGAAAAGATCGACCTGAGAAAAGCCATAGAGAATCGAGTCAGTGTTAGAAACTATTCACAAGACCCATTGGCACTTGAAGAACTTTCATATCTCCTATGGTGTACCCAGGGAGTTAAAGAAGTGATAGGTAGTGCAGCCACAATGAGAAATGTACCTTCCGCAGGTGCGAGACATGCACTTGAGACATATATACTTGTGAACAATGTGGAAGGACTCGAAGAAGGTCTGTACCTTTTCCTGCCCATCGAACACAAGCTCTCAAAAATAATATCAGATAATTCTGTTGCCGAGGATGTCAGTCAAGCTTGCCTGGATCAGACATTCATTAAAAAAAGTGCTGTCACATTTATCTGGACCGCTATCACCTATCGAATGAAGTGGAGATATGGAGAAAGAGGCTACAGGTATATGCATCTGGATGCAGGCCATGTATGCCAGAATCTCTACCTTAGTGCTGAATCTCTAAACTGTGGGGTCTGTGCTATTGCAGCTTTCTTTGACGATAAGCTCAATGCCATACTGGATATAGATGGAGAAGAAGAAATGGCAATTTATCTTGCTACTGTGGGTAAGAAATGACAGAATCCAAAAAAGAAAAAGCATTGAAAGAATTTATGGAAATGCCAGGCTTTGGTATCAAATCGGCTCAACAATTATGGGAGATTGGAATTCGATCAATAGCTGATCTTAAGAATAAAGACCCTGAGATCATGTATCTGGAATTGATGGGATCAAGGGGAGTTCATGTTGACAGGTGTGTACTCTACGGCTTCAGAGAAGCTGTTTACTATGCATCCCATGAAAACCATGATCCGGAATTACTCAAATGATGGAACTGGTCTGACAAGAATATTGAAAAAAGAAAGATCTAAAATGAGAATTCATTTCATTTGATGGGACTCAGACCCAGATAATCTCTGATTATGGTGAAAGCCATAACTGGCGGAACCGCACCAACTTCAGTGATAATAAGATCGATGTATTCTGCCGGAGTAACATCAAAGGATGGATTCTTCACTTTCACGTTTGGTAGTTCTGCAAGGATCTCAGCATCGATGACCTCATCACTTGAGCGGTCTTCAATTTCCACCATTTCTCCAAGCAGTGTATTCGGACTGAATTTATAGGTCTCGGCTGCAACTATGACATTTTTACGTGCCTCCTGTGCTGCAAGTGCAAGCTGGGAAGTACCTATTTTGTTAATGAGAGCTCCATTTACGGATACTGAATCAGCTCCAACTACCACAAGGTCTACTTCTTTCATTGTGATCCTCACTGCAGAATCCACTATCAATGTTGTTGGTATTCCATAATCGTTCAATTCCTTGATGGTAATTAAACCCTGTCTGCGTGGACGGGATTCTGTGGCAATGACCGAGATATTCTTACCCTGATCAAACGCCGTCTTGATAATAGAAATAGCTGCATGGGAATTGCAGTGTGTCATTATGACATCGCCATCACGAATGCGCTGAGCTCCAATATTTCCAATTTTATCTAGTGCTTCGTTGGCGTTTTTAATGAAAGCATCTGAATTCCTGACGATCTCATCAATGGCATCATACACATTACTTGAACTATATTTTTTAGTAAGAGCCACAGCGTTTGGAAGTGAAACAGCAGTTGGTCGGGTATCAACAAGCGTTTTTGCAGCTTCTTCTATCTTTAGAGTAAAATCTTCCATTTTAAGATCCTTAAGGGTCTTAGCGTAATCCCGCAAAGCCTGAGAAGCAGCAACTGCTATCCTTCCGGCACCTCTGATCTCCATACTCCGGATCTTTTCAGCTGTAATGTGTAGATCGTCCATAATTATAGATTCGAACTTAAAGAATTTATATTTAGCCAGTTGAATGCTAGATTATATTTGCAAAAATAGAAAATAAAAATTGAATTCAAAGAAAAGGACTTATTTATTCAGAGATTTTTCAACCTCAAATTTAAGTTTTTCAAGATTGCGTATTACTGCATCCACTCGCATTTCGTCTTCAGAAAACTCCTCAAAAAAGACGAAAGAATCCCTAGGCATAAACAGCATCCCTCATAATGTTGTCTTTTAGTTGAGGTTTGATAGATGTTTCAATTACAAGATCTACCTTTCTTCCAAAAACATCTTCTAAGTAAAACTTCAATTCCATGAAATTATCAAATGTTTTCTTGCCAGCCTCAAACTCAACAAGAACATCAACATCACTGTATGCATGTGATTCATTTCTGGCAAATGAGCCAAAAATTAATCTTTTTTACACCAAAACGTTTCATCACAACATCTTCATGTTCTTTCAAAATACTGAGTGCATCCATATTAATTACTTGTTCACAAAGTTTAAATTATCATTCTTGAAGAATTATTAACAATAAACTAGGATATCTACTGTATCTGGAGATACGAACATGTCGGGCAGACCTTCAATAGACTGCGAGTCCACCTTTCTCAAATGGATGAGAGTGGAAATGGGAAAGATCAACAAAGGAATAGTATCCCAGCGCAAAAGCATCAGCCAACTTCTTAATGAAGAAATACCACAGTCTGAAACAAAGGCCGGAGATGAATACTTTTTTGAAAAGGATGTGCTCACTGCCATCAGTGAAGAGATTCCTGAGGACATCCGGAACAGACTAAGATTACCGATAATATTCTTCTTTGACAACAGGGTTCCTGATAGCTGTTTCATAAACGATGAATATGCATTCAAGGCCCTGCAAATACTTGGAGAGTTCAGCAAGTTGCGCCGGATGCAGCAGGGAAAACTGTGGCTGGGCAAATCCATAGCATACAGCATCATGAAGAAATATCCCTCGGTGTTTCAGATAGCCTTTGGGTGAGGCAGATAATTAGAATTTATTTCTGCATTTGCTTTTCAGATCAACAAAAGAAAATATAAGACTGATATAAACAATTATCAGATATACAAATTACAATAAGTAAATTTCAAATTCAATATTCAAAGGATCAATAATCATGACCAGCATCTCATCCATCAATCCTACAAGCGGAAAGGTATTCAGCGAATTAGAACTGCATTCTGAGGAAAAGGTCAATCATGCGCTCAAAAAGGCTACTGAGGCTTTTGAGCATTGGAAAGATACGGATGTTTTTGAGAGAATTGAACTACTGAGGAATGTTTCCAAAATACTGAGAGAGCGAAAACAGGAATATGGGGAACTTATCAGCACTGAGATGGGAAAGGTCATCAAACAATCTGTGGCAGAAGTTCTCAAATGTGCAGACACTTTTGATTACTTTGCGGATAATGCTAATAAGATGATTGAACCTGAGTATTTCCAGACCGATGCAGCCAGTTCCATGGTTTCCTACGAACCTGTGGGAACAGTGCTTAGCATCAAACCCTGGAACTTCCCATTCTGGCAGGTGCTCAGTGCAGCATCTCATATCCTTGTTGGTGGAAACACCATGTTACTCAAACACTCAAGTGAAGTTCCTGCCTGCGCACTGGAACTTGAAAAACTCTTTCTTGATGCAGGATTTCCCGAGGGTGTTTTTCAGACACTGCTCATAGATGGAAAGACCGCATCCTCACTTATCTCCAGAGATGAGATCGCTGCCGTATCTTTTACAGGAGGTTACAATGCAGGTCGGGAAGTGGCAAAGGAAGCTGCATGGAACATGAAAAAGTTCGTGCTTGAGCTTGGTGGCAGTGACCCCTTCATAGTGTTTGAAGATGCAGATGTGGAGAAGGCTGCAGAGGTTGCAGTTCCCAGCAGATTCACCAATACCGGACAGACATGCATAGCTGCAAAACGTTTTATCATCGCTGAATCAGTGGCAGAAAGATTTGCAGAGCAATTTGCAGAGCTGACAGAAAAGCTTAAAATTGGCGACCCTATGGACCCTGATACCGATATAGGTCCTCTTGTCAGCAGACAACGGGTGAATGATATACAGAATCAGGTCAAAGATGCCATATCAAAAGATGCTAAGCCCATCATTTCCGGTGGGAAAATAGAGGGTGAAGGATTCTTCTATTCACCCACTGTACTCTTGGATGTTAACAAGGATATGAAGGTCATGCGCGAGGAAACATTTGGGCCCATAGCACCAATTATCACTTTCAAGACGGAAGAGGAAGCAATTGATATCGCAAACGATTCAGAGTTCGGACTTGGTGCAAGTATCTGGAGCAGGGATCGGGAAAAAGCCACTGAGCTGGCAGACAAACTCGAAACCGGCATGGTAGGAGTCAATGCATTCTTCAGACCTGAAGCATGTATGCCATTTGGTGGTGTCAAAAAAAGTGGAATGGGTCGAGAACTTTCAAGGATCGGCTTCCATGAGTTCATGAATGTGAAGTCAGTGAAGGTCTATTGAGAGGAAATTACCCAAAAAAGTGAGCTTAGCAATCTCACTAAACATTAGTCTTTATCTTCCAGATATTCACTTGCTATATTTTTAAAATATGAGATCAAAAGAGCTGCTGCTAAAAAAGATCCTACCACTATCATGATCGATTTGAACAGGAAAATATCAACCAGTAATTCCCCTTCTCTTGTATAAAATAATAGCGAACATGCAAAAGTAATTAGCTATGTGAGAGAAGCATAAAATAGGATTTTAAGGTATCTACTTCTCATAAATTTGAATTTTAGATTTGTTTTATTTAAACTTTTGTTCCAATAGCAAAATATGGAACAAGCAATTTTATATGGCATCACTTCCAAGTAAAATTATGGTGTATTATATATAATTATACTCACTTTTAATATTAACAGGGAGAATTAACAATGGGGAAAATATCATCAATAAATCCTGCAACAGAGGAAATAAATGCTGAGTTCGATCTTTATTCTAATGATATGATAGAAGCAAAGATCAGAAAATCAAAAGAAGCATTTAAAGATTGGAGAAATGCTGATCTGGTTGACAGAACATTTTCCTTAGAATGTGTTGCAGAAGTACTCAGAAATAGAAAAGATGAACTTGCTACCACTATCACAAAGGAAATGGGAAAGACCATTACCGAGTCACTTGCAGAAATTAATAAATGTGCATGGGCCTGTGATTATTTTGCAAAGAATGCCGATAATTTCATTGCCTCGGAATTTGTAGAAACAGATGCGGAAACTTCAGGGTACATCTATGAACCCGTGGGGACTGTGCTCAGCATCATGCCATGGAACTTCCCATTCTGGCAGGCACTTAGATTCGGGATCCCTGCACTTGCTGGAGGAAATACCGTGCTGTTAAAACATGCAAGCAACGTACCCATGTGCGCACTGGAAATAGAGAAGGTATTTACAGAAGCTGGACTTCCTGAAGGAGTATATTCAACATTGCTTGTTGACGGTCCAACTGCCTCATCCTTGATATCAAAGGATGAGATCAATGCAGTTTCTTTTACCGGTAGTCGCTCTGCTGGTGAAAAGGTTGCAGAGGCAGCAGGCAGGAACATGAAAAAATTCGTGCTCGAGCTGGGTGGTAGCGATCCATTCATAGTGCTGGAAGATGCTGATATTAAGAAAGCGGCCAAAACAGCGGTTGCAAGCAGATTCCTCAATGCAGGGCAAAGTTGTATTGCAGCCAAGCGCTTTATTGTAAATGAAGAAGTTGCCGAGGAATTTACAGACAGATTTGTAGAGATTACGCTCGATCTCAAGGTCGGGGACCCAATGGATACATCAACTGATATGGGACCCCTTGTGAGTGCTAATCAAAGAGAAACTATAGAAAAACAGGCGAAAGATACTGTAAAACTCGGTGCCAACGTCCTTGTTGAAGGTGGTGCGACGGAAGGAGACGGTTTCTTCTACATGCCAACTGTTGTTAATAATATCAAAGAAGGGGCACCTGTGCTCCGGGAAGAAACATTCGGGCCCGTGGCACCAATAGTCACTTTCAAGACAGAGGAAGAAGCAACATATATAGCTAACAGCACTGAATTCGGTCTGGGCGCAAGTATCTGGAGTGAGGAAAGGGAGCGGGCAATGCGCATGAGCAGATACATAGAATCCGGAATCATTGCCATTAACAATTTTGTTGCTTCAGATCCGCGTCTGCCATTTGGTGGTTTCAAGAAAAGCGGAGTCGGAAGGGAATTATACAAAATAGGCATGTTGGAATTCATGACAGCTAAATCCATGAAAGTATACTGAAATTATGAGAATAAAATGAGGGATCTGATGAAATCAAGCGACCTTTTTGTAAAGTGCCTGGAAAATGAAGGAGTTGAATACATATTTGGAGTGCCTGGTGAGGAAACAATAGACCTTACAGAATCACTTTCCAGGTCAAAGATCAGATTTATTGTTACAAGACATGAACAGGGTGCAGCTTTCATGGCAGATATGTACGGAAGACTGAACCACAAGCCAGGGGTCTGTCTTGCAACACTTGGCCCCGGTGCCACGAATCTAATTACCGGCATTGCAGATGCACAGCTTGATAACGCACCTCTTGTAGCTATTACCGGCCAGTCCGGACTGGAAAAGACTCACAAGGAATCACACCAGTACATAGACATAGTCGCCACGTTCAAGCAATTCACGTGCTGGAACTCAAAAATAACGCGTTCTGACTTCATACCTGAGATCATACGCAAGGCCTTTGATACTGCAACAGATAGTTACGGTGCGGTGCATATTGAACTGCCTGAAGATGTAGCACAGGAGCAAAGCAACAAGAACCCACTTACCAAAGCACATAGTTCTCATCTTAGTATTCATGATGAAACTGAGCTTAAAAAAGCAGCAAAAATGATAGAGAGCAGTTCCACAGCTATAATTCTGGCAGGAAATGGAGTCTTCAGAGAAAGCGCAAGTTCAGAACTTCGAAAATTCGTGGAGTCCACGGGACTTCCTGTTGTCACTACTTTCATGGGAAAAGGAGCCATTGCAGCAGATGATGAACATTATCTTGGATCAATGGGAATCAAGGATAGAGATCATATAATGTGTGGTTTTGAACTGGCTGACCTGGTAATATGTGTGGGATTTGATTACGTTGAATACAGCCCGAGATCCTGGAACCCCGATGGTTCAAAAAAGATAATTCATATCCATTCCAAGCACCCTGAAACCGATGAAAGTTACATACCTGACGTACAACTGATAGGGAACATTAAACAGGCACTTTTCAGCTTGAACCAACAATGCGATTTCAAATATGAAATGTCAGATCAATTGAAGATGGTCAGGCAGAGAATGAAAGCAGAACTTGAGGATTTCAAAGACGATCTGTCCTTCCCCATGAAACCCCAGAAACTCATCTACGACATCAGGGAAAGTATCGGCAGAGATGATATTCTTGTAAGCGACGTAGGTGCCCATAAACTATGGGTTGGAAGACTTTTCCCTGCATACGAAGCAAATACCGTATTCATTTCCAATGGACTTGCAACAATGGGATTTTCACTACCTGCTGCAACTGCTGCCAGCTTTTTAAGACCTGAAAGTAAAGTAGTGGTGGTTTCCGGAGATGGGGGATTTTTGATGAATCTTCAGGAACTTGAAACTGCTGTCAGGCTTGGCTGCAACATAGTCATTGTGATATTCGATGATTCAAAGTACGGACTTATAGAGTGGCATGAGAAAAAGAAATTCAATGACACCATAGGAATTGATTTCAATAATCCTGATTTTGTTCTGCTTGCCCAAAGTTTTGGCGCAAAGGGTGTAAAAATAGAGGAAGCAAAAGAATTCAAACCCACAATTGATAAAGCTCTTTCAGAAGGAGGAGTATGGATAATTGATGCAAAGGTCGATTATTCTGAGAATATAAAACTCACTGAGAAACTAAAAGATAATCACTGTGCCTGTAAAAATGCATAAAAGTGAGAAACTAAAAGATTAATTGTAACAAAATAAAAAATAAGGATGGGGAATTATTCCTCTATTTCCACTCCTCTCCCGAATGCAACATAACTGGCAAAGTCCTTTCCTACTCTTTCAACCGAACCTTCTTTAGGCTCCGCATAATACCAGGCAGCATCTTTGTTAGTTTCACCATTGACCACGATATTGTAGTAATTGGCCACACCCTTCCAGAAGCATGTAGTATGGGTCTCGGTTTTTTCAAAGTATTCCATGTTTACCGACTCAGGAGGAAAATAATGATTTCCTTCGATCATGATCGTATCATTGCTCTCTGCAAGCAGAGTACCGTTCAATTTAGCTTTTACCATTTTGACCACTCCAGTAATTACAATAAATAATTCATCTTGTATTACTTAAAACTCTATCCACACAAATAATAAAGATCAAATATCCATTATCAAACGAAACCTGAACTTCTGCTTAACAGCACGAATTTTTCACCCTTATTTTCAAAAGAAGCTTTCTCATTTTTCAAATGATAGATACATTTATAAAAAATATACTTCATCTTTATTATTGTGGAGTTATTGCATAGCGAATTATTTTAATTAAATGAACTTTGGGGCAGATCATGAGAAAAATCATACTAACAACTTTACTTGTATTTATGATGCTACTGGTAAGCGGATGTACAGAAGGACCTTCATCAGAAGAAGAAAAAGAAACTATTGTTATTGGTTCAAAGCTTTTTCAGGAATCATACATTCTTGCACACATGACAGGGATCATGCTTGAAGATGCAGGATATGAGACCGAAGTCAAGCAGGGACTTGGTGGCACATTTGTCAACTATGAAGCATTGAAAGGTGGAGAAATACACACTTACGCAGAATATACCGGTACAGTATACAGCCAAATACTCAAACTTCCGGCACTTGAAGAATGGGATCAAGAGGTCGTTCTTAATGAGACTGAGATGGGTCTTATGGAAACTGATAATGTAATGGTTGCCAGCAATCTTGGTTTTGAGGATGCCTATGCTATCGCAGTAAAAGAAGATTGGGCAGCTGAGAACGACGTCATGACCGTAAGCGACCTTGAAGAATATGCAGGGGATCTCGTCATTGGAACTGATCCTGAGTTTGCAACCCGTGAAGATGGTCTTCCAAGGATCAATGAGATCTATGGATTTGAATTCAAGGAATACAAACAGGGAATATCCACTGTTATGTACGAAGCTATCAAGAACGATGACGTTGAAGCAATCTCTGCTTACACAACTGATACCAGAAATGAGGTATTCGAACTAAGAGTTCTTGAAGATGATAAGAATGCATTACCACCTTACGATGCCATTCTCATAGTCACCGATGAATTTGCAGAGAATAACCCCGGTGCTGTTGCTGCAATGCAGAAACTGGATGGGGCAATTGATACAGATGCTATGAGACAGCTTAACTATCAATTCGATGTTGAGCAAAAGGAACCACGAGATATAGCATACCAGTTCCTGATTGATGAAGGACTTATCCAAGAATAGTTCCTTCCTCTTTTTCCCATTTTTAACTGAGGGTATTTTTAAAATGCAAAATGAAAAACTGTTTGACAGGATAGATTATATTCGGTTCAAAAATATAACAAAGAAATATGGCTCAAGTTTTGCAATTGAAGACCTTGATCTTGGGATCGAAGGTGGGGAATTGCTCATACTCATTGGCCCAAGTGGTTCGGGCAAGACCACAACTCTTAGAACGATAAACCGAATGATCGAGCAGGATTCCGGAAGCGTTACTATAAACGAGATTGATACAAGAGAACTGGATCCGGTTCGCTTGCGTCGTAATATGGGATATGTGATCCAGAATATCGGACTATTTCCACATATGACCATTGCAGAGAATATTGGTCTGGTTCCAAAGCTTGGAGGATGGGATAAGAAAAAGATAGAGGATAGAGTACGTTACCTTCTAGATTTTGTATCCCTGCCACCTGACATGTTCATGGACCGTTACCCAAGACAATTAAGTGGTGGTCAGCAACAAAGAGTAGGCCTTGCAAGAGCAATGGCAATGGATCCGCCTCTTCTGCTTATGGATGAACCATTTGGTGCTCTGGACCCTATACTTCGAAAACAGCTTCAAAAAGAATTCCTCAAAATCAAAAAAGAGATTGGTAAAACAATAGTCTTTGTTACCCACGATATTGAAGAAGCTCTTATTCTGGGAGACAGGATAGCCATAATGAATCAGGCCAAACTGGTGCAGGTCGGAACTCCTGAAGAATTGATCTTCAATCCTGTAAATGAAATGGTTGCCAGTATTGTAGATACTGATCGTAAATTCAAGCACATGGACACACTCAAGGTCAAGGACCTTATGTCGATATTTGAAGATAGATACATGATCGATGCATCATTGAATGCATGTGATGCTGTTGATAAGATGACAAGATCAGATGTCGAAACTGTTTTTGTATTCAAGGATGGAGAAGTTCTGGGACAAATAAGAATGATGGACCTTATGAAATGCAAAGAAGAGAATATAAAAGTAGAGGAGCTTGCCAGGCCAGTGAAGAGCTTCAAGCCACTGGATTCTGTTGCTTTTGCACTTTCTGATATGAAAAAGAGTGGAGAATATCTGAGTCTTGTAATGAATTCTTCAAAACCTGTTGGTATTCTGGTCTCAGATGAGGTTTTGCTCAAGCTTATTTAATGGAGTGAGAATGACGTTAATACAGGTCATTGCAGAGGTATGGGACAAGAATCTGATGACAATGCGTACCATAGAGCACCTGCAGATGTTCAGTATAGCATTGCTGTTATCCATTATAATTGGAGTTGGTGTTGGTGTTTACATATATTCCCGTCCTAAAATAGCAAATACAGTATTGAATCTTCTCAATATTGTGGAGACAATACCAGACCTTGCATTGATAGTTGTACTGCTCCCGGTACTCAGGCTTGGTGCCGGTCCTGCCATTGCAGCATCTGTACTTTATTCTATTCTCCCGATTGCAAGGAATACGTACACTGGCCTGAAAGGTGTTGATGAAGAATACACCTATGTAGCTCATGCTCTGGGACTTTCTCCCAGAGAGACATTGTTCAAAGTAAGAATTCCCATGTCTCTGCCACTCGTTGTTGGAGGGATACGGATAGCTCTGGTCTTCTGTATGGGAGTTATAACACTTGGTGGCTTGGTAGCCGGCGGAGGACTTGGAACTGTACTGCAAAACGGAATCCAGCTCTACCAGAAGGATGCAATACTCATTGCAGGTATCTGGACCGGATTGCTTGCTGTGATACTTGATGCTTTTGCCGGGATAATAGAAAAGAAACTGCATCAGAGGTATGGTACATGGTAGCCATTGAAACCGTACTTGATGCTACTATGGAGCACATCGTGCTGGTCTATACCACTTTGCTCATAAGCATTGTAATTTCTATTCCCCTGGCTTTCCTCTCACTCTACAGCAAAAAGCTGGCATTTCTGGTGATGAAATTTGCAAATATGGTACAGGCTGTCCCAAGTTTTGCTGTGGTTGCCATAATGGTACCCCTTATAGGAATTGGATTTACCCCTGCGGTAATTGCCATAATGCTCCGTGCCCTGCTTCCTATTATCAAAAATACCTATATCGGACTTAGCAATATAGATCCTGCACTAATTGATTATGCGGAGGGTGTAGGGCTCAGCCAGTGGCAGATACACAGACATATCAGATTGCCTAACGCATATCCTGCCATATTTGCTGGCATCAAGTTCGCTGCTATCCTTGCCAACAGTATCGCAGTACTGACTGCTTACATCGGCAGTGGAGGGCTCGGAGAAATAATATTCCAGGGACTTATCGGCTATAACACCAAAACGTTACTCATAGGAGCTATTCCTGCCATAGTACTCGCCATACTGATAGAAATCTCATTCACGGCAATGGAAAAAAGGCTGACACCCACACATATGAAGGAATGAGGATTATACCGGGTATCACAAACTTAGAAAAATATGATTTCAGAAATGAGATTTCAAAGCATTCCAGAGCACATCCATCTTTTCATGTGATGTATTTAGCGGAATCTCACATCCGGTAGATAATATGAATCCACATTCTGGTGCAGCTTCCATACAACTATTGACCTCATGCTCAATATCAGCAGAGGAACCATTACCAAATATGTTAGAGTCAATATTTCCCATAAGGCAGATACCTGAATAAGCAAGTTCCTTCAGGCAATATCGGGGAGTACATCCGGATTTTCTGTGCATTTTCACGCAATCCATTCCATACCTTTCTTTTATCACATCGACTTCTCCATAGGAGAAATTGAGAGCATCCGGGCTCATGGCCATTTCCATTTCATGGAAAGCATGCACAGCACAATTATGAGAGATAACATATCCTTCATTTGCCTGTACATATCTGTAAAGTTTCTTTGTGTATTTGAACATGAACTCCTCGGCCATTTCCTGGCTGAAAAGATCTGCAGTGCTTCCACCATTATCGAAGAGTATTCCATCTGCTCCGGCTTCTAACATCTTATCTGCATAGAGGATACAGCTCTCATTTATCCTGTTCATTAAATCATGGGTATCTTCCTTCTCCATAAGCATCCCCATACTCAGATTGGTCATGTCAACAAGCTGAAATGCCAGTGAAAGTGGAGGAAGCATGAAACCTGTGATAAAAACCTCGTCATTAAGCGCTTTTTTGAGGAGGGATATGGATTCAAGTACAGTTTCCACTCTTTCTGACTTTATGAATCTATCAGGATCTATTCTGTCATAATCACCAGGAGAATCAAGCAGGTATCCATCCATTGTGGGGTAGCCATTATCCCTGATATTGACCTTCCCACCAAAACCTTCAACTTCTGCAAGCATGCAACCCCATGGAGACATAACGTTATCATGGTGATACATTTCCCTGGCAAGTATCTGTGCCTTTGCAATTCCCTTTGAAGAATAGTATACATCCTTCATACTGGCACCCATACGCTGAAGAACAGCATCTCCTGCTCCAAACCATAGATAACCGTAAGGTACCCTGTCCACTCCATCCATTTCAAGGGCATTGACAAAACGCTCTTTGGATGTCATTTCTTCTTTCATGTTCTATACCTGCACTCCTGAATCCTTATAAGAACTGTGTCAGTAAGGGTATAAAAATATAGGTATTCAGGCCAGGCAACTGTCTCCAAAAAAATAAATGATTGTAGAAATCCAAATTTGAACTTTGTATCTAAAAAAAATATCCTGAATCACATTGATTCAGGTGCACCCAATCCAAGGGTATTAAGAGCGCTTGCAAGCACTGTCCTTGCACATTCCACCAATGCAAGTCTGCTAGCTCTGATATCTTCTTCTTCAGCACTGATAACAGGCACGAACCTGTAGAACTGATTGAAAGATTCAGCAAGTTCCCTTGCATAAATTGCAATGGCATGAGGTTTGAGTTCCCTTGCAGAAATGTCAATAACACTATCAAATGACGCCATCTTCTTGATCAGATCTATTTCAGTATCTTCCACAAGCAATGAAGGGTCAATATCCTGAGCGGAAATCCACGAGAGTTCTTCTCCAGCTTTTCTGAGTATATTACATGCACGTGCATAGGAATATTGTATAAAAGGACCACCCTGCTTCTCGAAATCAAGAGCTTCCTTCCAGTTGAATACCGTTGACTTCTCAGGACTTACTTTTACAATATCATATCTTACTGCGCCGATACCTACCGTTCTTGCAACTTCTCTCTTGAATCCTTCAGCCATTTCAGGGCGACGTTTATCGACTTCCATATATGCCTGTTCTTCTATCTGCTCAAGCAGGTCATCGGCTGAAATGAATTTACCACGGCGGGTACTCATTGAGCCTTCAGGAAGAGATACAAATTCGAATATAACGATCTCTGGTTCCTTCTTTCCTATTGAATTGAGAGTTGCTTTGAGCTGTCCTGATATGAGTTTATGGTCAGCACCAAGCACATCTATAATCCTGTCAGCACGTTCACCCTTCCACTCATGATATGCAAGATCGCGTGTCGTATACAGGGATGTTCCGTCAGAGCGCTGGATGACAAGGGTCTTTTCAAATCCATAGTCTCCAAGATCAACTACAAGAGCACCTTTATCATCTGCAGTTCTGCCGATAGCTTTTATTTCCTCAACTACTCTGGAAACTGCACCTGAGCGGATGAAACTCGATTCATGTGGGAAACTATCATGCTTCACATTCATGCGCATCAGAGTTTCCTTGATTCCGGAAACTGCGTGGGAAACTGCCACATCAAAACTCTCAATGGTTTCCTCATCCCCACTTTCCACAAGCTGCATACGCTTGTCTATCTCTGCGATTTTTTCAGGATCATCGTTTAACAGAGCATTGGCTTTAATATAAATATCAGCTATTGCATGGTCTGGTTTTTTAGAGACATCGAATTCAAATTGAGTGAAAGCCCATGAAACGATAGCAATTTGCCGGCCCATATCATTGACATAGTATTGTGTTTCAACATCATAGCCTGCGTGTTTGAGTATGCGTACGAGGGTATCACCAATAATGGAATTACGAATATGGCCCACATGCAATGGTCCATTTGGATTTGCAGAAGTGTGCTCAAGGAGGATCTTGCCCTCACAGAAACCACCACCAAAAGCATTGCCTTCTTCTCTTATACCTGTGACAGTCTTGTCTATGTAACTGCGACTTGAAGTGATATTAATATAAGGACCAACGGCTTTGATCTCACCAAGAAGTGAATCTTCCGGTAGTTCTATAGCCTCAACTATCTGCTGGGCAATGTCCTTAGGACTTTTCTTTGCCTGGGAAGCAAGTCTAAAAGCCACCTTTGAAGCAATATCTGCATGTTGCGATGCTTCAAGCTCAAAGTCATCTATCTCGAAATTGAGTGATCCAACAGCTTTTTTCAGAGCGGAATTAACCTGTTTTTTGAATTCAAGGAACATGACATCAACCTCACTTAGACACCTGTATTGAATCTCAATATCGCAACTATTCCACCAAATGCACTGAGCAACTGTGAACCTTCTTCGAAATCAGTAGAAATGAATTCTACCTGTGTTGCCATCTGGTCAGCAAGTTCTGAGAGTTCATCTACGATATCGACCCTTTCCATAAGCTCAAGATTGGTTCCACAAACCGGACACGTTCCCGCAGCCATTGGGTCATCTCCTGGCTTGAAAGAACGGGTCAGTTTTGCATCGTGGTCATTGTTGGGACAATGGACAGTGAGTATTTCAGCCCTCAATCCTTCTGAGATCAGCAAAACTTCCACTGCACCAATATTAAGATTTTCACGTACCTGGGCTTCACCGTAAGCTGCTTTACCTGAATCTGAGACCAGTTCTGCAAGGAAACGCTGCATAAGTTTCTTCTCAACCATAAGATCAATATCTGCAAGTCTTTCACTGGCAGCATTCACAAGCTCAGAGAGACCTGATTCATCGGTATATGAAATATCAAAAAGACCGAGTATCTTTTTCTGGATCTCGTGATGGAAGAACTCTCCTGAATCAAATTCTTCTTTTGTGGGAGAAGGCCCACCAATGAGTACACCTTCAAAATCTTTAGGATCGACTGCCATGAACACTTCACTTGCAGCATCACCGATCCTCTTGTAGAAATCATGGATGGCGATGAGTCTAAGTGACTGGAACCTCTGTGCACTCTGACCTCCTTTTCTCTGTTTTCCGGGAACTGTTGAGGTCATGTGTCTGAAAGATTCGATGTGTTTTCCCTGTAACAGACCCACAGTAGCTTCTCTTCTATCCATTACCAAAAGACCGAATGTCTTGGCATCTTTGAGCATGTACTCCAGGGGCTCAAGATAAAATGAGGAATCACAATGATATTTGTAAGTAATTATAGGCTGAGGAGGTTCAATAACAATGGATAGCATATCTGTTTTGTTGGCACCTACATCCACGGCACCTGTGAAATATACTATACCATTTTCCGGAACTTCAGCATATTTTAATCTTGAAAGCAGAGAACTCAATGCACCCTGAACGTTATCGCGTGTTATTTTTGACTTGATATTAGCAGCCTGACCGTGTTCGTTCTTAAGTTGAGAAGTAACATCGGATATCTGTTTATCCGGAGGTATATATAGAGATACTAGCTCGGTCCCACGCCCTTTCTTGCTACGCAGCTCCTCGAGTTTTCTTTTAAATTCATATTTAGAATGAGCAGATTGTTCTGGCATATTAGGAATACTCCATGATTAAGGTGAATGATTGATTACAATATAAGTCCATATCTTCGATTAGATTATGTTGCTTATGAGGAACATAGCTATAAATATAGATTGTGTTCGACTGTGTGAAATTCAGACAAGATGGGACATTGAACCATCCTTTGAGAGAAGAACTACCCTGCTTATCCATACATCGTCAGCGATATTGTATCCAAGATTGTCGGCAATTTCCTGTGAAAATTCCAGTACATCCTCATGCTGTGGCATACATTCACGCTCAAGACGATTTCTGGAAAATCCAAGGTGCATGTAAGCTTTGACCTCTATATAATCAGGCTCTGCCTTTTTGATCAGCTCGGCATAACCTGCTGCATCGAACATGTTCACGCCTTTTATGAGAGTTATGCGAATGACAGTCCTTGTATCCTTAGCTTTTAAAACTTCAAGAGATTCATTTATCCTATCCCAGAGTTGGGGAGATTTTGGGAGACAGACCTTCTCATATGTTTCTCTGTCAGGTGCATCCAAACTCATATAAAGCTGGGCAGGATCTATCTTTTTCATCATTTCAGGAATGGTACCGTTGCTTACGACAAAAGTTGTAAATCCCTGTTTTTTGAATTCTTCAATGAGTTCTGGCAAATATGGAAACGTAGTCGGCTCGCCTGACAAGGATATTGCTACGTGTTTAGGTTCATTTCCTTCCATCCACATATCCCTTGGAGCTGAATGACCAAAGCCTGTTATGAGTTTCTTGTGAGATTCGACACATGACCCCACTATTTCCACTGGAGAATCCCATTTATCAGGTGCCGGAACTTCTATCTCAGTAGGCCTCCAGCAATGCAGACATCTCTGATTACACATAAGCGTCGGTGTCATCTGTAAACAGCGATGGGATGATATACCATAGAAAGCAGCCTTATAACACTGCCCTTCATTCTTCATGGCCCTTCCAACCCACATGCATGTCTTAACTGCAGAATGACTACCTGCAAGGCTGTAGCGTTGCTTTTTCAGTAGGCTCTTATAATCAGTGATCTCTATATCTTTTCGCTTTCTACGAGACATCTGGGCTCTAGTTAAATTTTGACGTATATAAATGTGTGGAAGTAGAAAAGTAGTATAATGTAAACCGTTATTGACAGGAACCTGGGAGGCATTCCAGCAGATTCCTGTTTAACGGAGGGTAATTAATCAATTATCAGTATCTGTAACTCTTTGCCACCTCCGCCATTGCCTGAAGATTTGCGTTAGGAGTCTTGCTCACAATACCACAACCCGGTGCCAGTATTCCAACACCTGCGTCCAGAACTTTTTGTGATTCTTCTTTTACGATCTCAGGAGTCTTGTTCCATAATACATTTACAGGATCAAGATTTCCGATAATAACTGCCTTTTCAGCAGTAGAAACAGCAGTTGCAACATCTACACTCTGGTCAATGCTGATAGCATCCACACCACATGATTCCATCATACTAAGTCCCTTGGTGGTGTCACCACATATGTGGAGCACTGTGGCTACGTTAAGCTCATGCATTGCATCCACGATCTTCTTGTGATAAGGCACTACGAATTTCTCATAGAAAGCTGCACCAATAAGCTGAGCACTTGCTGTCGGGTCAATGATAACCATTGTGTCGGCACCATTCTCAACCATCTTCCTGGCGTAGTCCACACAGAAATCGGTGGTCACTTCCATAAGTGCAAGTCCAAACTCTTCTTTTGTGAAGATTGCCATGAACCAGTCATCACCGTTGATGTGTTGTGCCAGTGAAAAAGGCCCGATCATGCTTCCCATGATGGGGAGTTCATCGCCGTATTTGTCTGCAAGTATTTTTATTGAATCACAAATAACGCCGATTCTGCCCTGACTAAGGTCATAGCCCTTGATTTTCTCTATATCATCAATGTTGTTAACTACATGACCAACGACTGATGGTTGTTGGTCTTTTGTACCAGGTTTGATCTCACAGCCAAAAAGATTGGCTTCTGCAGTGATGTCAAAAGGCACACGTACTGCTTCAAATCCAAGCAATGTATGAGCTGCTTCAGCGAGAGTTGCCATTTTTTCTGCATCATCATTGGCCTCTGGCCAAAAAGCATCACATGCTTCCATCTGTTCTATAGTTCCAGTCTGTGTTACAGAAACTGCTGGCATCCTGTCAACAGTCTGGTCAGTTAATGCACGTGCTAATCTTTCCTTGGGTGTATATTCAGTCATAGATACTAAGCTCCAATTAATCTATAGTTGATGGAGAGAATAGTACATATATATATTTTACGCACAAGCAAGAGTAAAGATTATATATAGAGAGTTAAAAAATCCACCCATAAAATAGAAATACAAGAAAAAAGCTATTTTACAATCATTTAAAAAAAATAAATATATACAAAAAAAAGAACGCCGATTGATATCGATATACTATAAAAATTCAGGCAGAAACACATGAAATAAAATAATGACTGCTATTGAAAATAGTGCAATGTACTCTGATCCGATATCCATTCAAAACAAAAGGGATTTTGCACAACATATAAATAGCATAACTTGTGGCCGCATGCCAAAAAAGACAAAATATAAAGCACACAAAGAAAATATACACTGAATCGTTATTCACTATTTTAAATACTAACTACAAATACCTAACAAACATAATAAGAAAATTTCCATGTTTGACAATAAGCCTTCTGGAATAATATAAATAAGTTTTCATTAAATGGAAAAACCATAAATCATAAACAACATAAAAACAATACCTGCAGAGGAATTGCAAGTATACATTCATGAGGTATGTTATTATAACAAAAAACTATATATGTAAGATGAGATCTTTTTTAATTTGGCCACTAAAAATAGAAGGCCAAAAGCAAGAGGATAAGACTCATCATTCATTCTAAATTTAAAAAATACCTTTAAACCTCCACGGCAAAACCATGCAGAGTATGTACAAGTACCTCAAAAGCGCAATTGAGGGAGACAAAAGAACCGAAAAAGAACACGATATTCAGGTTTTTAAAAAGTCTGAGCAGCTAGCCCTCAAATATGGTATAGAATATGACGGGCGAAGTTTTGTACCTAATGATCTGGATATGGCAGATGCTACTTTTGAAGCGGGTATAGAACTTCTACATTCCGTGGGAATATTTTGCCGAAGCACTCAGAGAGTTATCAATATTGATGAAGAGGACATAATCAAGGCTCTCAATGTGAGTAACCCACTTGAAATAGGAAGACTGAAAGAGAAAGTAGTGGTAAACCATAGATACCCTATGGCATCAATTCCCCCTGTGATCATCGGTGGACCCATGGGCGGAAGTGTATCTGAAGAGAATTTTCTTTTCGTAAACATGAGTTCTGTAATGGAAAGTGTAGTACAGGGAATCTATGGCGGGGCCATGAAAAAGTTTTGTGGGGAATACATCAAACCAAAGAGTCCACTGGAAATGTTGGCCGTCCTGAAAGCTGCAAGACAGGAAAGACTTGCTACAAAAATATTAGGAAGAGAAGGACTGGCATTAATGGGGCCAAGTACACCCACCCTTCCAATATCTTATGTACTTGTCTCATCTGATGAATTATACTCAAGCGCTGATCCCCAGGAAGTTTATATGGACGACTTGAAAGTAGACTACGAAACTCTATCAAAGTTCATCTATCATCAGGAACATGGAAATCATTTTGTTTCCGGTCAAGTACCTGTGTTTGGCGGACCATGTATCGGTTCCCCTGAAGGACTGGCTATTATTGATGTAGCAGAAACATTACAATCAAAAATACTTGCCCACTCGAGCATACATGCATCGGGAGCGATTCACGCAGATACAGGTTCATCTTCTTTAAGAGAGATCATGTGGGCCTCCAATCTTTCCTCACTTGCAACATCCAGAAATATGAACTATTATACTGCAAGATACTACTGGAACACTGCAGGCATATGCACTGAAATGATGTTCTATGAAACAGCCGCCCAGGCGATCG
>JAIPUR010000007.1 GCA_020055655.1 Methanosarcinaceae archaeon
CTCAAAGACCCTGATGGGGCGATAAACGTCACCTATCTTGCCATTATTGGACTTGTGATCACGGGAATAGTGCTGATCATTAAAAATAGGAAAAGAAATAGTTCAAACGGACCTGATAATTAACCCGAGGGATGCATATGAAATTTTTCAATACTAAGAATGCCGTATTGGTATCAATATTTATATTAATATTTAGTGCACTTCCTGTGCATGCTGAGATGTCAACTAGTAACCTGGATCTTCCGGAGTTTTTCAATTTTGACGATAATTACTATACTGTCTATGGTGGACCGGATATCTCTGCCAGCCTTGTAGGGGACAATGAGTTCTCACGAGGGGATGAGGTCACTCTCGGCCTGAACCTGATGAACAAGGGTGTTATTACTGGTTTTAAGGATGAGGAAGGGGATCAATCCCTGTCAAGTCTGGAGCAGAAGATCCAGCAAACTGAAATGGGCTATGAGGCACAAAGGACTACAGCAATAGGTATTGTTGCAGTTTTGAGCTCCGATGATCCAAATATCAAAGTAAAATCCGGTCAACAGGAAGCAGGTACTCTGTTCTCAGGTGGACAGACCGAAGAGCCTGTTAAATTTAATATAGAGATCTCAAAGAATGCTCCTGCAGGTGTCTATCCTCTCAATCTGGATTTCTTTTATGGCTATCAGGAAAATGTTCAGTTAAACGGTGATGGTGAAACAAATCTTGGAATCACCAATCTGGAAGTAGGTGTTTGGTATGCAGCTGCACACCAAAGTCAGAAGGTGCTAGTTGCTGTGCAGGATGAAGCAGATTTTGAAGTTGCAAGTATTTCCGGTGATCTTGAAGCTGGAGATGAGGCTTTGCTACGTGTTGTTTACAAGAACACAGGTGAAGAAGCTGTAAAAGATGCAACTGTCAGAATCAGTGCTGACGATCCATTCAGTACTACAGATGATCAATCTTTCCTTGGTTCAATGGCACCAGGCGAAAGCTCTGAAGCAGTCTTCAAATTGAAAGTCGATGAAGCTGCTGTAGTTAAATCATATGCTATTAACAGTGAGATCAAGTATGAAGATAAAGACGGTCACAGCCAGATATCTGACACTGTCAAAATACAGGTGAAAACACTTCCTGCAGGCTCGTCATCTGCGGGTATGGGTACCTATATAGGAATACTTGTATTGATTGTGGTTCTGGTTGCTGGCTTCTTTGTTGTAAGAAATTATATGGCTGCTAAGAAAGAGGATAATTGATCTTCTTTCTTTTTTCAAATAAACGATCTTAATTTGGGATATACTATTTGGGGTGATGATGTCTGACTCTTTTAGAATCTCTTCAGAATATAGGCTTTACTTCATATGAGGCTCGGGTATTTGTGGCTCTTGTTCAAAACAAAAGTGCTACAGTTGCAACTTTGAACTCAGATTCAGGTGTACCAAATTCTGCTATATATGGGGCATTGAAAAAACTTGAGAAAAGGGGACTCATTGAGCTTCAGAATTCAAAACCGATGAGGTATAAATGTCTCTCTCCTGATGTTGCCATCTTTAAATTGAAACATGATTTTGAGGCGGAATGCGAGAATATTCAATGTCAACTTGATACTATATATGGTACATCAATTGAAGAAGCTCATGATGAAGGTGTTTGGGTAATCAAAGGTGTCAATAATGTTACAAATAAAATTATTCAATTAATCGAGGAAGCCAGCAAGGAGATATTGATCCTGACTTCTTTCACTCCATTCGATAGGCTTGCTGAAAAAGGCGATCTTCATAAAAAAGATTACCTTAAAATCGTGCAGCTTTTCAACAAAAAAACTGCTCAAGGGGTGGATGTAAAAATGATAAGCTCTTCTGAATCTGAAGCCATGAAAATGAGCAATATGGTTCCGCTTGCCTTGATCAGGGTCAATGACCTGAAGGGTCAATTGGATGGTTTAAAGAGTTTTATTATGCTAGTTGATAATTCTAAAACACTATTGTCTACGGTTAGCGAAGGTGATGGTAACTTAGATCTAAACGCTATATGTGCAGATGGTGAAGATTTCTCAAATACTATGTCTCATCTCCTAACTGCTCGCTGGGAAATCTCTAAAGCCTATGAAATTAGCAAATGATGCTTCCATATTATTGATTTTTTTGCAGTTATATGTAATATTTATATAGCACATTGGTTGTGTATAATTCACACAAAGCATGATATAATTCTTTTTGTTCCTCATAAATTGGTGATTTAACAATGAATACTGCAAAAGTAAATAAATTAGGACTTGAAATTAAAGAGCTACTCCAGCTTGAAACATTCCCGGTTGCAGTCTGTCTTGCAACAGATATGAATAAAATTCCAGAAGGTATGAAGCAGCTTGATCATGTGACTAGGCACTGTCAAATGGTCGATAATATAAGACGCTCTGGTGAGGAGTTCTATTCAACTATTGAACAACAGCAATGTAGAGGCGGTGCTGCTGTAATGGGGATGACTGAGATGGTTGAACAGTTAAAGTCCGGTGAGTTTTATTATGGACTTAAGTCCTTCAGCAGCGTTGAATCTGCAAAAGCAACTATGGATGAGATCCCTGAAATAAAAGAAAAAAATGTTAAAGTTATAATGTATGCTCCTCTTGAGAAGGCATCATTCATTCCTGATGTTATTATTTTTATTGTAAAGCCCAAAAAGGCAATGGAATTGTCTCAGACACTTCTTTTCGAAAAAGGTGGACGTATCGATGCAAACTTTGCAGGAAAACAGAGTTTATGCGGAGATGGTGTAGCACTGCCTTACCTTAGTGGTGAAGCAAGCGTGACAGTTGGTTGTGGTGGAAGCCGTAACTATACTGAGATCAAGGAAGAAGAGATGATAATTAGTATTCCCGTTGGGAAACTTGAAGAGTTAGTTTGCTCTGCAAAGAAGATGTTCAGAAAATGAATATCTTCCTCTTTTCTGAAACCAAAAAGGTAAAACAAAAATAGAATAGTTGCTATAATATTTCTATTACAACATGTTTTTAAAATGTTTTTAAATTACTTCCTTTACTCTCTTGAATATTAGGTCTGCGATAAGCTTGTCACTTCCAAGAGGCTTTGCGTAAACGATCTTAACTTTCTTACCATTAAATTCAATCTCGCCCTCGTTTGTCTTAGGGTCAAGATTAATAAATTCTGGAATGTCTTCAGTGAGGTGGACGCCTGATGCCATAAAAACGGGTGTTGCAGCTATTTTTGTAACGCCTGTACCTTCAAAGGACATCAGTGCATCTTTAACTTTAGGTTCGCTGTGTTCTACAAAGCCTACTTTAATGATGTATTCAGGATGCTTTTCTGCTATCATGTTAGCCATCTCAGTGACTGCCTGATTGTTGTATGGTAATTTGCTGCCGTGTCCAATAGCTAGTATTCCGATTTTTTCACTCATAATATGCTCGCCCTTTTAACATATCATTAGTAATAAAGTATATATGCATTTCCAAAAAACATACATGTTAAAGTATAATATAAAATCTTGCAAAAACAAGTTTTGCTAATAAAAAAGAGTACTGTGTCAATGACACAGCTTTCAGATTACTTCCTGTGCTCTCTTGAAGATAAGTTCTGCAATGAGCTTGTCAGCACCAAGAGGTTTTGCATAAACGATCTTAACCTTCTCTCCATCAAAGTCGATCTCGCCTTCGTTTGTTTCAGGGTCGAGTTTAAGGATTGCTGGGATGTCTTTTGTAATGTGTATGCCTGATGCAAGGAATACTGGTGCTGCAGCAATGGTTGTTACACCTGTGCCTGCAAAGGATGCGAGTGCTTCTTCAACTGTAGGCTCGCTGTTCTCCATGAATCCTGCCTTAACAATGTATTCAGGGTGATTCTCTGAAATCATGTTTGCTATCTCTGTGACAACCTGGTTGTTGTATGGTAATCTGCTGCCGTGTCCAATTGCGAGTATTCCTATCTTTTCTGTCATAATGTCACCTTATTTTATGATGTGGTAGTATTATTATTTGTAGCAAAAGTGCTACGATGATTGCCTGTATTTACACTGAATGAATATAACCTTTTTGCTTTTTTCAGGCTAATAATATCTGTATCTGCTTAGCTCTTAGTCCAGTAAAACTCTTTGTTCGCCTGAATAAATGTACATATTTGGTCTGCGCACAAATGCTAACAGTGTTATTCCTGATTTGCGTGCAAGTTCAACGGATTCTCTGACCGTTGCACCTTTACTTGCCATAAGGGGAAACCCTGCATTGATCGCTTTTGAGACCATTGTAGATGCGAGTCTTCCTGTGGTTATCAATGCACAGTCTGTAAGGTCAATTCTATTCAATATAGCTTTTCCAACGGTTTTATCAACAGCACATGCTCTGCCAACATCTTCGCAGGCCGTAAGAATATTCCCTTCTCTGTCGCAAACAAAGGATGTATGTGCTCCACCTGTTCTACGCCATGTCTTGCCTTTGTCTTTGAGTTGCTCCACAACATCTATAATTGTATCTTTGTGGAACTGTGCATCAGAGTCAATGATCTTCACCTTATCCTTGCGATACGATGTGGTTCCACATCTTTCGATATGTGTAAGTGAATCCAATTCCTGTGATCCAACATCTATCCTGCAATAGATCTTGTGATCTTCAATGACTATGCTCTCAATTATTGTGTCGGAATCTATGAATCCTTCACAAACTAGAAATCCTACTGCAAGCTCCTTAAGTTCTTTTGGACTTGCAAAAAAAGTAGTTATATGAACATTATTGACAAAAAGGTCAACCCTTTCTTCTACAATAACATCCACATTTATTTGCTTAATATGTACATCTGTGACTTCAAGGCACTGCATCGGAACGTAAAGGGGAGAGGAAATGGATTCCTCATCCTTCCAGAAGACGTCAGTCTTCATGTTCTTGTTGGAGTACCAGTTGTCACTCATGCTTCCTTTTTAGCCTTTACCTTTGCAAAGAGCTGCTTGAGTGTATCCTCATTACTCTTTGTTTCAGGGAATGGTGAGTCTGTGAATGGTTCAAAGTGTACAGGCACGTTGTCGAGTCTGTAGAATGTACCATCACATTCCATAGCATCAATTACACCAGGCAGAACTACGTCTGATGCGGTGGTTGATGGGCATGGTGCAATGTCAAGACAGATCATTGGTATGTCTGCGAGGTACTTTGCAGCATCTGCTGGAATGTGGTTCACAAGGTCTGCAGACATTACAAATGCTGCATCAACATCTTTCTCTCTGAGTACATCCACACAGGTTGTCTCTCCAGGGTTGTATCTTGGATATCCCTTGCCGAAGTCGATACCGAATGGGTATCCGTAAAGGTATGATGCAAGCTGGTTGAAACCTGCTACATTACAATGGCCTCTGAGAGCACCAAGGTTACACTTAGTGTAATTGTTCATTTCCTTGACCAGGTTCAGTGCGATCTCAATGTTTCTGTGCTTTCCGTATGATGATGAAACACCAAGTCCTACGAAGATACCTACGTAGTTTGATTCCTTCATCATTTCAATGGTCTGCTTCATTACAGGTATTGGGATGCCTGTGATCTCTTCAACAGATGGGTGTGGTTCCTTTCCGTTTAAGATTGTGAACAATGCACTGAGCAGTTCGTAGTCAGTGTTTGGTTTAAGCTGTAAGTGAAGGTCGGATGCAACTGCTGTTGGTGTCTTTCTAGGATCAACTGTTACCATTGTCCTGTCAAATCTTCCTTTCTTAGCCCAGTATCCTCTTGGGAACACACCATACTTTGACATGTGTCTTGGCATAGATTCAAGTGCGTTAACTCCCCAGTAGATGATCATGTCTGCTCTGTTCTTTGCCTGACCGGCAGTTGAACCGACACAACCTGCTTCCTGGATGCCCATTACGGTTGGACCGTGGCAGATAGTTGCGTTTGAGTCAGCTACTCCGCCGAGATATTCAGCGATGTGCAATCCGACTTCCTGTGCTTCACAAGATGTTTCACTACCAAGGAAGAAAAGTGGACGCTTTGAGTTTGCAAGAATGTCTGCTGACATCTCGAGTGCTTCATCCCAGCTAACGTCCTTTACCTTACCATTTTCTCTGATGGTTGGTTTAAGTAATCTGTGTGAGCTTACAACTTCCTGGAACTTTGCGTTACCCATCTTACATGCATTCTGCACATCGATGGTTCCGTCTTTGAGTTCTACCTGGACATCGTCACATGAGCCACCACAAACCGGGCAGATAATGTTCTTATATACCATTTTATTCCTCTCCCATGTATAATTTCAGGACAATTTCTTCAGCATCCATAACAACATCATCAGTTGGTTCTACGCTGACAGGACTTCCCTTGTAAAGTGGTGAACCGGTTGAGAATGTGCTTGGTTCAACAACCACATTTGCCCAGATGGATCTTGGGATGAATACGTGACCGGATTTTACTGATTCTGTTACCTTTGTACTGACTGCTACAGAATGTACGCCATCTCTGCTTGTGACCTTTACTTTTTCCGGGCATCCCAGAGCAGCAAAGTCTTCTGCACAGACCCAGCATACTGCACATTCTGTTTTGTAATCCTCGCTATATTTGTTTCCGCCTTTTGCAAGCCTACCTTCGTCGATAGTACTTCCTGTATTGAGTAATGCTTCCATGATTAATACCTCACAGACACTCGTTATTTTCATAGGAAACGTACAGTGTACCCTTTCCTTTCTGCGGGATCGCGTAATCGCCTGTAAATTTCATAAACTCTCCGGCACATTCTATGTCATCAAATTTCAAGTCGCATTCTACAGCTTCCATTTCAAATCCTGGGCTGAATTTCTCAATGCGACCACCGACAACCATGACACCGCCGGTCATTTCTGCTGCTGTGGTTCTGACAGCGTTTCCTTTTACAACGATAAGACCGCCATTCATACGGATTCCACAGAAATTATCGACATTACCGCCAATAATGATCTCTCCTCCGCTGATACCGCCGCCAACCTGGTTCTTTGCGTTACCATCAATGACTATACGTCCGCCAGTCATGCCATGCCAGCTACCACGGTAAGCACAGCCTACGTGATCTAATGTATCTCCCTTTATGTGAAGGAGGCCACCTTTCATTTCCATACCGGGCCATGACTCTGCATTGCCTTCAACAATGATCTCTCCACCTGCCATTGTGTTACCAACGTGCATCCCGGTTGAACCTTTGATGATGATCTTGCCTGCTGTCATTTCCTGTCCGATACGCTTTACTCTTGGAACATCTCCATCAATAGTGATGGTGGTGTCTTCTGCTGAGCTTCCACCGTTTCCTTCAACAGAGAAGAATTCGGAAAGTTTCGCCTGAGCAGGTGCTTGCCATATGAGTATTTCGCCGATCTCGACTGCAGTCTTTCCAGCGAAGTTATCAGGTGTGATAGCTTCAGCTTCTACAGTGAGGTCGAAATTACCTATTGGTTTAAGAATTACTTCTGCCATTAAAATCATCTCTCCGCATTTACCTTGATTGGGGTTGGGTTTGCAAGGTACTTGTCAGGTGTTGGATAGTTGTTGAATCCAATTGTGTAGTACTTGAACCAGCTCTTTACGTCCTTGAGCATTTCCTTCTCGGAGTCTGCTTTGATCGCGATGTCTGAGTAGAATGTGTTCTTCTCAGGGATTGCAAGGATCTCTCCATCCTGTGTGATGACTTCTCCACCCTTGATGGTGTATGATGCATTCTGGAATCCTCTTATGATGCTTTCGTAGTCATTGACATCGATCTTCTTTGCGTCAATGTCGTAGACTGCAACATCACCGTCAGCGCCAACTGCAAGTGTTCCTTTACTGTGTGCAAGCCCGGTCGTTCTTGCTGCATTTGCACGGGTGACAATTGCAATTTCAGAAAGTGACATTTCTCTTGTTTCAGATGCGAGGCCGGATCTGTCAGATGCCCACTTGTGACATTCTTCGAATGTATCCTGTCTTGCCTTGTTTGACATAAGCCAGGCGATGATCTGTGGGTATTTGGTAAATGGTCCACCGTTTGGACTGTCAGTGGTCATGATACTCTTCCATGCATCCTTGACGTAGAGCAGTGTTTCAAGGCCCATTGCCCACTGTACACTGTGGATTGGGTTGCTCTTCAAGTATGTGAATGGGAGTACACCGGATCCACACTCACACTCAACATCAGTGTTAGACCATTTGTTCCCTGTTAGCTGGTAAAGGTCGTGGATAGCAGGACCGTCACCTGTCATTACAGTAGCGTCACCAAATGGTACACATCCACTGTCCATTACAACGTGGTCGTTGCTGTTGACATAATCTGTTATTCCCTTTACACCGGACTCGAAGTCTCTCCATGATGTTCCGCCAAATGCGTTGAACTGGCAGTGTGTAAGGTAAACGGATTGGTGTCTCTGGGCTTTCATCTTTGTTTCTGCCCATTCAACATCTGTATTTGGCTTTGCCTTGATGCTCTTTGGTATCTTTAATGAGTCTCTTGTAATTTCCCAGCAACCAGGGTGTCCGAGGTTGTTTGCGTGCAGGTGCATAGGCATTGGGATTCCAAGCTGTTCATTTATCTCAGCAAGGCCTTTGATAATATCTTCAGGTGTGACTTCGAAGTGAATGTTTGCTTCGTCAAGTGCACTTACGTTCTCTCCCCATCCCCAGTTTTCTACGCCAGCAGGGTTGACACACTTAATACCATAGGTCTTGTGTGTCTTCATCATCCATGAGACGTATGCTGCAGCCTTGTCGATATCTCCTTCCTTAAGGTATCTCATCAGGAACCAGTTGTTTCCTAATACGAGGTAACCAGCCATGTCAAGCATTGGGATACTGCGCATCTCTTCGTGTGTGTGGCGAGCTTCCATTGGTGGGACAGCTGCTTCAAAAACAGTTGTGTAACCCATTTTAGAGTATTCATATCCGCCAAGGTATACGGATGGTACTGTGTATCCGCAACCTGAGTGTGCAATAGGGGTTTTCTTCTGGTAGTACTTGTAGTGGTCTTCAGGCCTCATCATCCTACCAGTATTGACCTTTGCTCCTGCTACATGTGAGTGTGAGTCCACACCACCAGGCATTACTGTCTTGCCTTTTGCATCTATTTCTTTTGCATCCTTCATCTCTGCTGCTGATAGTTCGGTAACGACCTTTCCGTTTTTGATGAAGATGTCCATGACTTCCCCGTCAACTTCGTTGAGTGGGTCATAAACGTAACCGTTCTTGATTGCAATAGTTCCAGCCATCTTATTCCTCCCTTCTCTCAAGCATGATAGCATTTACCGGACAGATCATAGCACATGCACCGTCTGCACCGCAAGCATCCTGATTCACGATATTGACTACACCGTTTCTGACTTCAAGGACCTTCTTTGAATCGACTTCATTCAGGTATCCTGATCCTACATCTGCATCGGTTGCATTTACCGGACATACGATGACACAGTTTCCACAGCCAAGGCATGCATAATCATCGACAACAAGCTTTGTTACAAGCTCAGGTCTTTTCATTTCTGCATTGAGAAGTTTCTTCTCGAGAATAGTTACTTTTTCAACTTCAGGTACAATTGCTGTCTTTGTAACTTCAATTGCTTCTACAGGACAGGCCATGTCACATGCACCACAGTAGATACATACATCTGCACGCTGTGCAACATTGTCAACAATTTCTCCTGGTCCCCATTCTGGGTTGTAAAGTGCATTGCATGGACAGACATCTATACATGTTCTGCATGCTGTACAGGTCTCTTCACTCTGTACCCATGTGCCTTCAAATGGCTTTTCTACTGCAATAGCATCTGCCGGGCAAACTGACTGGCACCATCCACAGTGTATGCAAGTCTCGTTGTCAATTATAGTTTCACCATTTACAGATGCTGTTCCATCGGTTGAAAGCCACTGTCTGACTTCGATGCAACCCTGTGGGCATATCTGTTCACAAAGGCCACAGTGGACACAATCATCGCTGACAGTTGTGTCTTTGAGAGCAACATTGATGTAACTGTTATCATTTACAGGTTCTCCGTCCTGTATCATTACAAGTGCGCCTGATGGGCATGTTTTTGCACAGATTCCACAAACAATGCATGCTTCAGCATCATTTTCTATGTAATCTTTGTCTAAGAGTCCTCTTGCAACGGCTCCTACTGAACCAATTGTTAGGGAATTCTTAGGACACGCCATGACGCACGTTCCACAACCTATACACTTCTCTGGAATGTATGCAAGTTGTTTCTCGCCTTTTACTCCAATCACTACTTCGTTCATCTAATCTTCTCCGTAATCCTGCCTATGGCTGTATAAATGTCTCTTGCCAATTATTTCACTCTGGAAACATCGGTCGGGCATTCTTATTGATGGCCTGAATACGCCTTTATCAAGAAATAAATAATCAATCGAAAGATCGTTCGTTTTATTTCTGCATATAGACTTTCAATGATCGCGTCACCGTTTTTCATATTCTTTAATACTGTATTGTAGTAAAGAATTGTAGTTATAGTGACACGTATTTGTTATAAAATTATCGTTTGAGTTCGATTTCAGTCATATTTGGCTGCATCTATTGCTTATCATATTTCACTGATCTTTCAAGTTAATAAATAGTAATTTCGGAGGGTATATATACTACTAGTATCCCTCTTTTTATAGGGGTAATCAATAATCAGTTGTGAACAATTTCATGTTTGCTTCTGAACTCATTGTCTGAATTATCGATTTCAGGAGTTGTTAATATGTCATTAGTGAGCATAATTGGCTGTGAATCATCTACCAAAGACCTTGTAGAATTGTTAGCTAAAGATAATTGTATTGATCGTCTGGCTGTTGTGAATGGGAAATCACATTTGATTAGTAGGGATCTCGACGATCTAAAGATCGAGCATGAGCTATTGTCCTCAGATTCTTTACCAGCTGGATTGAATGAAGATGATGGTTTTAATGTACTGGTCACGTTACAAAGCAATACCTTCCTAAATGACCCGTCAAAACTCAAAAAAGAAACATATGAAAAAATTAAATTCTATGGTTCGATCTCTGATTCAGTACTGCTTTTTTACGACTCTTGCAATGGTATCTTCAACGATATTTTTGTTGATTTTAAGAAGCAATCCTTCTTTTTGAAAACACTATTTGCTGAAAATAGTAACTCAGATGTTTCGGAGTCAAATTCCAAAGTGTTCAACCTTTACGACCATTTTTGTGGAAAGCTCAAGAAAGATCTGTTATGATGGGTGTAAATGGTACCTTCTGATCATTTAAGCTGGTTTTTTATTTTATTTTGAGGCATTTTTTTCTACATAATTTCTTCCTTCTGCACATTTAAATAGCATATCTTCCATTAAACAGCATATAGTTTGTTTCAATTAACGCTTATTTAATGATTTGTGGTAGTATAATATGACTCTCGAAGGAAGTGCTTATGCTCTTGGAGCAGGTACCATCATCAATGCAATAGCAACATGGAAAGGGGCTGCATTTGGGATTGATCTTAAAACATTCTCTGATGTAGAATTATCCAGGGACAGAACAGAAGTTCGTGGAACGATCGAAGGAATGCCCGATGGTGATACTTCACTAATTGAAAAGTCAGTATCTTATGTGCTGGAGCATTTTGATATTAATATGGGTGGTATTGTAAGAACAAGAAGTG
The DNA here is from genome assembly GCA_020055655.1 of Methanosarcinaceae archaeon. Taxonomy (GTDB): domain Archaea; phylum Halobacteriota; class Methanosarcinia; order Methanosarcinales; family Methanosarcinaceae; genus Methanolobus. The sequence continues at coordinate 11,574 of JAIPUR010000007.1, forward strand.
AGGTTCCTCTTGCCAGTGGCTTGAAAAGTAGCAGTGCAGCTGCAAATGCTACAGTGCTTGCAACACTGGATGCCATAGGTGAGGAAATGGAACCTCTTGAAGCTGCAAGACTTGGTGTCAGGGCTGCAAAAGATGCAGGTGTAACTATCACTGGTGCCTTTGATGATGCATGTGCTTCATTTTTTGGTGGTTATGTGGTAACTGATAATCGTGAAGTTGAACTTATCAAGAGGACTGAAAGTAATTCTGATGTACTGATATTTGCACCCGATGTACGGTCATTCAGTTCTAATACGAATTTATCACGCTCCGAATTAATAGCTCCCTGGGTTGAAATAGCTTATGATCTTTGTCTTCAGGGTGAGTATGAAAAAGCCATGACTCTTAATGGTTTCCTTTATTGTAATGCATTGGGATTTGATACTGAACCTATGCTGCATGCTTTAGAATCCGGGATACAGGGTGTGACTTTGTCCGGTACAGGTCCTTCTTATGTTGCATTGGTGGATAAAAAAAATGCGGCGGCCCTAAAAAGAGCATGGGGTGATTATGAGTTAAGCGGAACCCTGATAAATACTAAAGTTAATAATAATGGTGCAAGCAAACTTTAAATAATGAGGAATCTATGACCACCCTTGAAGAAGTACGCACACAAATTGCGGATATTGATTATGATATTATAGATCTTATCCATAAAAGGGTAGATCTTGCAGAAAAGGTTCTTGAGGCAAAGCAAAAGGATGTCATAAAAATAAATGACTCATCTCAGAACCATGTAGTTCTGGATCGTGCTGTAAGTGCAGCAACAGAAAATAACCTGGATACTGGTTATGTAAAAGAGATTTTCGAGATTCTTATTAAAATGAGTATTTCACGCCAACATGAATTAAGTGGTGATGGCAATCTTCCTTAGGAGTATATAAAAATGGTAGACGTTGCAGTTATTATGGGTTCTGAATCAGACAGAGCTATTGCAAATAGAGTGACAAATGTATTTGAGAACACAGACTATTCTTTTGATGTGCAGGTCATTTCAGCACATCGAAATCCGGATCAGCTTGATGAATATGTCGCCCAAAGCGATTGTAAGGTGTATATTGCCATAGCAGGTCTCTCAGCTGCTCTTCCAGGCGTAATAGCCTCAAAGACTAAAATGCCAGTCATAGGGGTACCTGTCAGTGCAAAAATGATGGGTCTTGATGCACTTTTATCAATAGCTCAGATGCCTCCGGGAGTACCGGTGGCAAGTGTAGGCATAGACAATGGTGCCAATGCAGCACATCTGGCTGTAAGAATACTGGATATCGCCAAATAAAACAATATAATTGTCAGATTTTAGATATGACATATTTTATTTTTTAATTATTCAAGACTTGTGATCTCGAAGATACAACATTCATCTCCGTTGCCCATTGTTCCAAGAGTATCAACATCAACATCTTGCCCACTCATTGTTATAAGCCTTGAGAATATCCCTCTTGTGAGTGTACATAATATTGGATTTGACTTAGCTTCTTCTATGCCCCATGGACATCCAAGTCCCTTTAATGTATATTCATCATTTCCGGTTGATTCAACTTCAAAGCTTCCACCAAGCTGATTGATCATCTGGCAACAAAGGTCTCCTACGTTTTCGTATTTTATCGTATTGGATTCCGCGTCTGCATCTTCTAATAATGCATCTACTACCATATCGATCATCTGGTGAATCGCAATACTCTTTTGTTCTGGTGGCAAGGTCCTCAGTAGGTTAGGTATGATCTGGGTGAGGACAGAACGTATACGATTCTGTAGATTTAACTTGTCTCTTTCCTGAATTAGATCAAGATGAAGATCTTTTAATCTGAGCAAGGAATTTATCCTTGTCAGTAATTCCAACTTGTTAACCGGTTTTGTTAAAAACTCATCTGCTCCGGCTTCAATGCCTGCGATCCAGTCATTTCTTCCCGAGAGTGCAGTTACCATTATGACTGGAATAAATCTTGTTCTCTGGTCATTTTTTAAAATTTCACATACTTGATAGCCATTCATCTCAGGCATCATTACGTCAAGTAATATAGTATCTGGTAAACTTTCTTCAATCAATTCAAGTGCTTCTTTTCCGCTGGTGGCAGAGATCACTTCATAGGTTTCATCCAGATATGCCCGGAGTAATTCTATATTCATTGCCTCATCGTCAACAATGAGTATTTTGGGTCTTTGCTCATCAGAAATATTAACAGCTCCTTATCATGTGAAAAAGATTGAATAGATTATATTATGTTGTCTATTTACTTATATTTAATCAATTCTATATTTAAATTTCTATCTACTTTCTTACTTTTTATTTTTTGTTTCTGATTTTCGGCTAGTTTCCTACATTATAATGGATTTTGATCATGGACAACAATGTCGAAATATTTATATATCAATCGGTTTTGTATATTTTATTCAAAACTAATATGGTTTGTATTTAGTTTTTGATAATTATATTCAAAATTTATTAGGAGCGAAATAGATGGATATAAAAGAAATTAATGCTTATGGGCAGGAATTAGTTGACAGATTGGACCTCAAGACCTCTCCAGTGGGGATAAAGCTCATTCCTGAGAGGGATGAAATTCCCGAAGGTATTGAAAAAGTAGGGGAAAAGATGCGTCACTGTGAAATTATAGACATGGTCAGAAGGACTGGTGATCAGATCTATTCTTTAGCTGATGACCAGATGTGCAAGGGAGGAGCTGCTTCCATGGGTCTTGGTAATATGCCGGCAAAAGTCGAAAGTGGTGAATTCTACTATAAAGGCCTTAATCACTTCAGTAATATCAATGCTGCCAGACGTACTGTAGAGAATGCCCCTATGCTTCCTGCTAATACCATTAAGGCTATTGTTTATGGCGATATGATAAAAGCTACCTTTGAGCCAGATGTAGTAATTATTATTTGCAACCCTAAACAAGTAATGTTGCTGACCCAGGCAATAATGTATAAGAGTGGTGGTAGGATAGAAGTTGGTTTCGCTGGCAAGCAGAGTATATGCTCAGATGGTGTTGTACAGGCTTATAAGGATGGAAAAGTAGGTATAACTGTAGGATGCAGTGGAAGCCGCGCTTTCACTAATATCTCTGATGACGAAATGACAATTGGAATACCTGAAGAACTGCTTCCGGAGATTATGGCCGGTTTAGATAAAATATGTCCGAATAATTAAAGAATGGGTGATATGTTTCATCCTCTCTTTTTTAGATGATTATTTACTATACTTATATTTCTACAAGCTTTCCTTTTGATCCTTTGAGTTTTATACCAGCTGCAGTTATATCAAAAACCGTAATATCAAGTGTTATTTTTGTACTGCGCATTTTAGGTATGCTCAGGAATCTTTCGTTCTTACCGGTGTATGGATTTTCCTTAATGAATAACTTTACAGCACCATATGTTGAATAATCCGCTATTCTGTGTGTCATTTCATAGGCTGCTTCATCCATTATGTAAAGAACTGTAGTTTTCTGCTTTGCAAGTAATTTGTTGAGTGTATCGAACTGGTCTCTGAATTGCTTTTCATTGAGTCCAAATGCCATCACTCCTATATTATCAATAACAGCAACATCCGTATCTTCCGGGATAAGGTTTATTAGGTCCAACATGTGTATCTCTTCAATATTGAATCCTTCCTGGTCAGGTCGGAATGACCTGTCAAGTTCCGCCTCTTCTATAATCTCGATCTCAGTATCACTAAAGTCTTCGGATATGTTTGCTTCACGTGCAATTCCTCCGGTCCTGAACTCAATTACAGGCTTGATCGAAAGATTTCCTTTCTCAACAAATGAATCGATGCCTATTCCAAGCATGGCTGCTTGCTCCATGAGATCATCTGGCATTTCCTCAGTAGCTATCAATACACATTTGTTCCCATCCATGCATGATTTATTGATGAAGTGAAGCCCAAATATTGTTTTTCCAGCTCCAGGTACACCAGTTACAAGAATTCCTTTCCCCTTCGGGTAACCTCCGGCAACCTTCTTGTCTAAGTTTTCAATTCCAGTTGGCATTCGTTCCATTTAGATCACTTTATCTATAGTAGGATTGGTAATTGCAATATATCGCTGATTAATATAATATGTTGTATATTATATAAGTATATTCGATTTTGTCATTGACTTTCATTTGACTTGTTCGGGAGTAGTTACAAGTATAAAGGATAAGTTTGAATATTTTAACATCATATTTATACAGTAATTCCATAAATTCATCTGTATTTAAATAAATACTTATCAGGGGGAGTTGAAACGAGTTTTGATCTCAACATTAAGATAGGCGGGTCTGCAGGTCAGGGTCTGCAAACAATTGGTATGGTACTTGCCAAAACATTCAAAAAAAGTGGTTTTTATGTTTTTGCAACACAATATTATCTGTCTCGGGTAAGGGGTGGGCATAATACTTTTCAGATACGCATTTCTGATGCTCCCTTAAAATCAATGACCGAGAATCTAGATGTATTAATTGCACTGGACAAAGTTTCAGTTGAAAAGCATCTTGATGAAGTTTCAGATGGTATTGTATTGGTCGACCAGGATGCAATTGGAATTGATTTGGAGCATGATACCATATTCCATGTGCCGATGTTGAAAATAGCTAAAGAAGTATGTGGGAACAAAATTTATTCTAATTCAGTAGCAATGGGTGCGGCATTAGGTTTGCTTTGCTCGGAATTTGATTCCCTGTCAAAGGTACTTGAAAAAACTTTCATGAAAAAGGGTCAGGATATCATTGACACGAATATTAAAGCTGCACGTGCTGGCTTTGATCATGCGATTGTAAATTATCCTCATGGGTGCAAGTTCAAAGTTCCGGAGGTCTTTGATCAGGATTTTCAAATGCTCATTGCAGGAAATGATGCAGTAGCACTTGGGGCTTTGGCTGCAGGACTTAAATTCCTGGCTGCATATCCTATGACTCCTTCAACAGGTGTTATGACGTATGTGGCAACTCATGCTGATAAATTCGGTGTGGTTCTTGAACAGGCAGAAGATGAGATCGCTGCATTGAATATGGTAATTGGGGCATCATTTACCGGGGTCCGTTCAATGACCACAACTTCAGGTGGAGGTTTCTCATTAATGGCAGAAGCACTCGGTCTTTCTGGTATAACTGAAACCCCGGTAGTAATTTTCATTTCACAGCGCCCGGGTCCTGCAACAGGGCTTCCTACAATGACCGAGCAGGGTGACCTCCAATTCGTATTGAATGCAGCACAAGGTGAGTTCCCAAGATGCGTAATAGCTCCTGGAACACCTGAAGAATGTTTTTACCAGACAGCTGAAGCGTTCAATATTGCAGATAAGTATCAGATCCCTGTATTTGTCATGAGTGACCAATATCTTGCAGATTCTTTGTTTACATGTAAAAAGTTTGATAGCTCAAAAGTAAAAATAGAAAGGCATCTTCTTTCCGGTCATGAACTGAGAACGAAGCACGAGGAATATAAACGTTACAAATTCACCCCTCTTGGTATTTCTCCAAGGGCAATTCCGGGTCAGGAAGGAGTTGTGGTTGTTGGGGACAGTGATGAACACAACGAGGCTGGACATATTGATCAAACTCCTGAAAACCGTATAAGGATGAATGATAAGAGGATGAAAAAGCTGGGTCTTTTGCAGGAAGAAATACCTGGTCCTACGGTTTATGGCCCTGAAAATGCACATACTTCTTTAATATCCTGGGGCTCAAGCTATGGACCTCTTGAAGAAGTAGTTGATATCCTACACTCAAAGGGTCAATCTGTAAATCTTGTTCATTACAATTATGTGTATCCTTTCCCCGTATCTAAAACTCATGAAATTCTTCGCAAATCAAAAAAGATGATATGTGTAGAGGTTAATGCTACCGGACAATTTGCAAGATTATTCGAATCAGAAACAGGTATAAAGATAAGAGAAAATATATTACGCTATGATGGGAAGCCTTTCACTCCTGATTTTATATTGTCTGCTCTTGATGAAAAGGGGATGGTCTAAATGGTTAGTATAGAAGATTATGGAGAGTATGAAACTGAGTGGTGTCCTGGTTGTGGCAATTTTGGAATACTCAAATCTATAAAGCAGGCACTTGTAAATCTTGAAAAAGACCCACATGAGGTATTCATTGCCTCTGGTATTGGCCAATCCAGCAAACTACCTCATTATCTTAAATGTAATATGTTCAATGGCTTACATGGTCGATCACTGCCGCCTGCAATCGGTGCAAAGATGGCTAATCATGAACTCACGGTTCTCGCAGTTGCTGGTGATGGTGATTGTTATGGTGAAGGTGGTAATCATTTCATTCATAATATCAGAAGAAATCCTGATATTACACTGATAGTACATGATAATCAGATATATGGACTTACAAAAGGTCAGGCATCACCAACAAGTGAGCCTGGTATGAAGACCAAGATCCAGAATCATGGTGTATTTAATACTCCATTAAATCCTCTTGCAATGGCTATTTCCCTGGATTGTTCATTTGTTGCCAGGGGGTATGCTGGTGATGTTGCACATCTTATAACTTTGATAGAAAGAGCGATAAACCACAGGGGTTTTTCACTTGTAGATGTGCTGCAACCATGCGTTTCTTTCAATAAATTGAATACATTCAAATGGTATTCCGAAAGAGTATACAAAATGGACGAGTCTGAGTACGCAAGAGATGATCAGGTCCATGCTTTTGCAAAATCTCTTGAATGGGGTGAAAAGATACCTCTTGGCGTATTCTATGAAAAGGGAAAGCCTGTCTTTGAAGATAATTTTGATGCGCTAAAATCTTCCACTCTTGTGAAAAGTAAGTATGAAACAGAAAAAGTGAATGAGTTAATTGATTCTTTTGTTTAAACATCAATTAGTTTATCCGGATCTATTGGGATTGTGATAGTGAATGTACTACCCTCTCCCGGTATACTTTTAAATGTAACTGTTCCTCCATGTACAATTGCCATTTTTTTTGCAAGTGGGAGCCCAAGTCCGGTTCCCTGGTATTCCCGTGAACAACTGGAATCGACTTGATAGAATGGTGTAAATAAATGTTTCTGCTTTTCTTCTGATATTCCGATTCCGTTATCTTCTACAATAATATCAAGATATTTTCCAGATTGCTTTGTAATTATCTTCACAGCACCTTTTTCCGGGGTAAATTTGATTGCATTGCTGGTCAGGTTGTATAGCATCTGCTTTAATTTGATTCTATCTGCTTTTAATGATAATTTATCATCGTGTGTCTGGAAGTTAATTTTGATTTGCTTTTTCATTGCAAGTGGCCTAACTATATTTTCTACATTATCTATAAGGTCCTTTATAAAAAATCCTTCATAGTGAAGATTAAGCTTTCCGGATTCGATCTTGGAAATGTCTAGTATATCGTTAATAAGGTCTAAAAGGTGTGTTCCACTGGTGTGTATATGTCGGGAATAACGTTTCTGTTTTTCATTGAGTTCGCCCTGATTACCTTCAATAAGTATGTCGGAGTAACCTATGATGGCATTCAGAGGTGTTCTGAGCTCATGGCTTATTGTGGCGAGGAATTCACTCTTTGTGCGACTTGCCGCCTCTGCTTCCATTTTTGCGTGCAGTATTTCATTTTCTACTTTTTTGTGTTCTGTGATGTCGAGCATCGCACCTATAATGCCTGTAATTTCTCCGTCTGAATCATAAATCGCCGCTTTGCTGTTTATGAATATTTTCACAGTTCCGTCCTGTTTAGGAACTTCGACTTCATATGATTGTTTAATTCCAGTTTTTATAAGTTCTTTATCCAGTTCTTCATAATCATTGACAAGTTTCCCTGTTATGGGGTAATCCATGTCTCGTAATTTCCTGCCAACTATTTTGTCTCTGGAGATGCCAATTACTTCCCTTGCAAAAGCCTCATTACATCCGGTATATTTAAAATTCTTGTCTTTATAGTATACTGGATTAGGAATAGTATTTAGCAGCGTATTGAGGAAACTGTTATGTTGTTTTATTTCTCTGTCAATTTTAGTTTTTTCTGTAACATCATCGTTAACTATTATGGCTCCCAGAATTTGTTCATTGTCATCGATTACCGGGGCAGTATAATTAACTATTATTTTTTTATTCCCATCAAATGCATCAATTTCGAGAAGTTCATTTTCAACTGTGCTCCTTTTTCTGATTGTGTGTGCAAGAGCCCAATCCTCGGGTGCAAGTTCTTCCATTGATGGATAATGCCTTGCTTTAAAGATTCCATATTCCTCAATTCCAACGTGTGGTTCTGCTCCCCATATCTTTTTACCTGCGGGATTAGCACTGATAAGCCTTCCTTCATTATTTGCGATCCACAACCCCATGGGTAAAACATCAAGGATCTTTCGCAGGAATTTTTCATTCTGCCTTAACTTATCTTTGGTTTTTTTGCGCTCTGTGATATCAAGCGCAGTAAATGTAACTCCATGTGAATGATCTGAGCTGTCTATTGGGGTCGATGACAGCAATACATCGATGATCATCCCATCTTTTCTTTTCCATCGTGTTTCTACAGTTCCGGTTCCTTCTGTCTGTATCTGTCGATATTTTTCTTGACCTACATGCTTGAATTCTTCCTGGCTAGGGAAAAAGATCCGGGAACTAGATCCTATAAGTTCAGACCTACTATATCCAGTCATTTCACATATCAATGGATTCACTTCTGTGATCACTCGATTAGAAACTACTCCAACACCTGTGGGGGCGACTTTCAGGATACTTTTTAGTCTTTCTTTACTTTGCCTCATTCCGTCTTCTGATTTTTTGAGATTAGTTTTTTCTATCATAACTCCATTTATTATTATGGGTTTATTATCATTATCAAAATCAACTTTTAACTGGTTCTGTATCCAGTATACTTTTTTGTCTGATCCCACTATGCGATGCTCTATTGATGCATCTCCATAATGAGTTGCCTTTTCCACTCCTTTGAGGAAAATATGAACGTCATCTGGATGGACGCTGTCCTTCCAGATTTGACCATTCTCGGACAATTTTTCAGTTTCGCACCCAAATAGTTGCTTAGCAGAAGGACTCATGTATGTAATTTCGATATCTGGCAATCTTGCTGACCAGATTACAGCTCCCATGGAATTCAGTATTCTGTGGAGCCCTTCATCAACTATATTCGCTTTATCCAATTTCGATTCCTCTGCTTAGCTTACATTTTGTTTATACGTGCACAATATTCATCTATATATTTTTATGATATATATAATTATAATGTTTGGATATTATAATGATTTTTCTATGTTATGTGGGATGTACTTAACAAACAATGAACGTAATTAATGCTGCAATCAAACTTTTCTGAGATTACCTTTAATAACTACCAGCTCTTCAAAAGAACATTTGTCTCTTGCAATTATATGGGAATCAAAATAAAATTCAGACATTTCGTTTTTAACGTCATCAATACTGGTAAGTGATGATACTAAAAGCAGAATAGTTCCTTCCGTTTTTAGATAATTTCTGACATTAAGAAGAAAAGGTCTAATGGGGTCTCGACCGGTGATTCCTCCATCGAATGCATAATTTAGCCAACCAGGTACCTTTTCATCTTCCGATGTGGGTAGATAGGGCGGGTTAAAAATTATCAGGTCGAATTCATTTTTTTCCTTGATCCCTGCAAACATGTCAGTTTTTATGACCTTTACGCCATTGGATCTGGCACATTTAGCTGCAAAAGGATTAATTTCGGTTGCAATGAGCTCAATATTTTTATTGGCCTGGATGACTGCGGATACAAAACCACTTCCAGTTCCGATCTCAAGAACTTTCATGCCATTAGTTGCTGTGCTCAGTGCTGCATTTGCAAGTAAAAAAGAGTCTTCTGCAGGCTCGTAAACATCTTCTGCAAGATTTACAGTGGCATTTTTGTAATTTATAGCAACCATGGATCAGATGCCCTGCTTGTGTTTGAACATGATGTTTGCAAGATGTGCAAATTCTTCAGGTTCAAGATTTTCAGGTCTTTTGTTTAGCATATCTTTCGGAAGTTCAGTTATGAACTCTTTCATATTTTCAATGCCAAGAAGTTGTTTATTTCTGATTATTGAATTTCTTATTTTCTTACGTCTTTGCCCAAATAATGCAGTTACGAAAGATAGGAAATACTTTTCGTCCAACACTTCAAATGGTGAAGGTCTTGGTTCAACTTTAACAACAGCTGACAGAATATCTGGGGGTGGTGAAAATGCAGCTCTTGGAACTTTCATTATTATAGAAGCATCTGCAAAATAGTGAGTATTAACAGAGAGTCTGCTATAATTTTTTGAATTAGAATGCGATACCATCCGCTGGGCAAATTCAAGTTGATACATGAGAATTCCAAGCTTGAATTCATGTTTGAATAATTTGAATGTAATTTCTGATGAGATGGAATATGGAAGATTGGCTATGACCTTATCAAAATCAGGAATATCCACTTTGAGCACATCTCCGTGGATTATTTCAAGCTTATCGTTGTCTCCCAATCTGTCTTTTAATACATCAACAAGTTCAGGGTCTTTTTCAATAGCTATTACTTTTTTTGCATTTTTAAGTAATCGCTCTGTAAGATTGCCAATACCTGGGCCTATTTCCAGTATGGTTTCATCTGCTTGAATATCACCATAATCAGCTATTCTTTCAAGTAAACGCTCATCAACAAGAAAATGTTGGTCGTGGTTTCCACCACGAATACCATATTTCCTTAGTATGTTGTGAACCAAATAAAATGCACCTTCTCACTGGTTCTTAGGTAGACGAGGTGCTATAGTGAAAAGCCTGTATTTTATTTTATCGTCTTTGAGCTCTTCATGTATTCGGTTGGCTAGTACTTTTTGTGGGGAGTGTACGCCACCAACTCTTTCATGCAGTTCATCCAGGCTCTTATATTCACCTTTCTTTCTGTCATCTATAATGGCCCACATAAGCTTCTTGCCGATCCCCGGGAGTAACTCAAGCATATGCAATCGACTTGTGATTGGATGTGCATCATTGAAGAACTTCACATACTTTTCTTCATTTTTCTTGATGATCATTTCCAGCACAAATGGTAGCTCAAGTTGGGAACCATGGCCTAGCTCATTGTATGATATCCTGTGCTTTACATGGTCAATGACATCTCTGTCCCCGTCACCAATGTATACACGTGACTGTGTGTCGGGAATTTCCCCTTCTTTTGGTACAAGATCCATTAGTACGAAGTTGTTCTCTCCAACAGCTTGAACCAAAGGTTTCTTCTGGTATGATGGTCGCTTGTCATCTGAACTTCCGTATGGAAGGTAATCCAAAACTATTGCATATTCTTCCTTTTCAGGTGGCTTTCCCTTTGTCATCATATATTCCCTCCAACAGCATATCCACTGGTATTGGTATTAACTAGTTCGGATAAAAAATAGGAATGTATTGGATATAAATCTAATCCACTGCCTCTTCAACCATTCCAAGCATTGAGTCTAAGTCTTCATCGCTCAGAGTGAATCTTTCCTTTGCGTAAAGGGTTCTTAATTCATCTCTTGTCTGTGGCATGATATCTGCGATCCTGACGGCAATTTCAGGTTTCATTTTTTCCAGTTCAAGAAGTTTGTCTACGAGATCCCTTGCTCTTTCGGGGGTTGTCTTTGCGAACATTTCTGCATGGTTGATGGCTTTGCGCAGCTCGTATCCAAGCTCCTCTTCATCCTTCAAGCGCTCTTCCATGATTTCATGTAGCATACCCTTGACTTCAGAAAGGGTCAATAATTCCTCACTCAGAACTTCTTTTACTATCATTAATAAACACTCTTTAGAATATTAAATTGCCTTGTGGCATAAATTTGACCGAAGACATATCTTTTATGTCAATAATAATGATATATCTATCGATAAAAATGACTTCAGGTTTTAAACCTGAAGTCATTTAGTTTAATTGTATTTCTGTGGCTTAAGGTGTTGTGGAAGAGCAATAAGTTGCTTAATTGCATTTCCATCTCTGATCTGCAAGAGGTATGCACGTCCGCGTACACCTAATACCCTACCAGTCTTGCCCTGGAATCTTGGATTTGGCATTCCTTTCTGTACGCTTGGGTCGATGTCGATGTGTACCATCTGTCCCTTTTCGAATTCCTGAATTGCCTTGCTTATTGTTGAGAGTCCTCTTTCCCTTATAGTCTTCTTCAATTTATAGCGTGTGCAGTGTCTTTCGCCGTGTGATGTTGCCATAATTATTCTCCGTTAATTAAATGATGATTTAAGTTTTAGTTAATTGGTAATATTGATCTTATTTAGATATCAACGCTTATAACGTCAAGTTCATTCACCGTTGCCTGTACTCCCAGTAGGCCTGTAAGGCTTGGCTCTGTCCTTCCTTCGTCACTGGATGTCAGTTCCTTGACATATAATCCACCGTCACAGTGAATCTGTATGATAGCATACTCATCCGTTCTTTCCAGAAGTTGCATTCCATGCACACGTCTTTTACGGACGAGATCGCCTCGCCTGTGGGCAACACGTTGTGGTGTCCTCTGTGCTATTTCAGCACCGACCAGATTGTCAATGGCAGATATAAGTCTTTCTTTCGAAACTGGCTCTTTGAATGTAACTTTAAGGTTATAAACTTTATCCGCTTTTGAGGCTTTTAGACTCTCAATAACATCTTTTTCTACAAAATTCAGGCCATCAACTTCAACTTTACCTTTTGCAAACTCGTTTATTTTCTTCTCAAGTAGTCCAAGGTCAATGCTGCGTATGGTCGGACTAAGTGCTTCAACCACAAATGGTCTTCCGGTACCAAGCATCAGAGCATCAATGTCTTCTCTTCCGGCTCCGTGGAATTTTGTGTCGGTTGCGTTAGTTGCTTTGATAACTTCCTCGCGAATTAGTTCATCCACAGATTCTGGGTACTGTTTGCCCGTATTTTCGCAGGTTTCACAACCTTTTCCTCCACATGAGCGGCATGGCCACCTTGTTTGTGGAATGGTTCTTATCAATTTTCTGTATCTTGCCTGGATATATAGTGAACGTACCTGAAGCCTGACATCATTCTCTGCGATATCAAGAGTAACAAGTATGTCCGGTCGTTCAAACTCAACTTCCTTACCGGTACGTGCTGATATCAGTTTTCCTACTTCTCTGTTAAGCTCTGATTTGAACTGTTCTGCATGTGCAATACCGCATTCACTCCAGAGTATCTCCTCATTTTCAGAAAGAAGTCCACTGATTTTTGTTCCTACCAGAAAAGTTGAATATTCTTTGTCTCCAATGGCCTCAACAGCACGTTCAGCCCATTGGTCCAGATTTTCGTAAAGTCCAAGGCAGACCCAGCATTTCTGGTCTTTTCCTTTAATGCCAAGTGTCTTCCTTGCGTATGAATTGCATGTGGAAAGCTCTTTTAATGCTGTATCGTCTCCTGTTTCTTTGTACAGCATATCACTTTCCATTGCAAGGGATAATTTTATGGCGCTTCCTCTTTCCAGGTTGTTCAGTCCGGTGGATAACTTTGCAAATTGCCTGCCCATGCAATGGTCGCATATGGGTCCTTCATTTACTATTTTCTTCGCAGTCTCAAGTATGCTCATTGGATCACTTCTGCGCTTAGTATTATAATATATTTGGTATTTTGACAGACATTGCTGGATATTTCCAATTCACTCTGTTGCCCTGTCTATCTCATTTAGGATAATTGTTATGCAGTGGTCTGAATGGAGTGATATTGGTCCTATATTCAAGGTCTTAGTAGCAAAATTCTCAATAATGCTTTCCTTCTCTTCTGTAACTCCCATGTGGTCTCCAAGGATAAATACAGAATCATCGAGCTTGGGTGCTATTCCTCTGATGTCTTCCCCATCCTCTCTCAAATAGTATATGCTTCTTTCCTTTTCAGCAAATTCCTCAAGTAATTGTTGAAGGTCTGCCTTGCGTATCCAAACGCCAGGGGTGGAGGAGCTCTCATATTCAAGTGCATCTTTCTGTAATGCTTTTTTAATGAGGGCACCACTGCTTCTCTCATCCGGATTGAGGTATTTTAGTTCCTTTCCGTTAAAACGGACTATCTTTCCCGGATCAGGTTCTCCAAGTAATACAAGATGTACATTAATGTCTCTTCTCATTTCGTGGGAAAGGAAAAGTGCCGAATTTATGCAGCGACACAATATGTCCATTCTTCCTGCGGAACCTGGGAGGTCATTAAGTGAAAAATCTCCGGATGTAAGCGCTTTATGGCCTATTATGACAAAATCTTTCATAGTATCATCTTGTATTTTCGGTTAATTCCTTAATTCTTTTTAGTGAGTAGTATCTTTGCAAGGGCTGAAGCTATTTCATTATACTCATAACCTTCGTCTGCAAGCTGATTCACCCAGTTATCATACTTTTCAAGCTTCCCACTTTTCATAGTCTGAATAACTTCGTCCGCAATACTTGTTTCTTTAAGTTTTTCAATATCCTTGTATGATGGAACCTTTCCAAGAGTTATTTTTGTTTTAGTGTATTTCTGAATAGCTCTTAGCTTGCCCATTTCTCTTCTTGTCACAAAGGAGTATGCTATACCAGGTCTTCCTGCTCTTGCAGTTCTTCCGATTCTGTGTACATATATTTCTGTCTCATGTGGCAAGTCATAATTGAAGACCGCTTCAATATTGTCAACATCAAGTCCTCTTGCAGCTACATCTGTAGCGACGAGCACATTGATCTTCTCATCGCGAAGCTTCTTCATTGTTATTTCTCTTTGGTTCTGCTTGATATCACCATGCAATGCATCAACAGAATGCCCATATGCTTTGAGTTTTACAAGTAATGCATCAACTTCTCTCTTGGTGTTACAGAATATGAGGCATGATTTGAAATTGTTAGCTTCTATCAATCTGCGAACCGCATCTGCTTTCTGGCTTCCCTTCATTTCGAAGTAATATTGTTCAACCTTTGATGCTGTAAGTTCTCTCTTGACTACATTGATATGCTCAGGATTTTGCTGGTACTCTTTTGTCAATCTGAGAATAGGTTTTGGCATGGTTGCGGAAAAGAACAAAGTCTGCCTCTCAACTGGTGCATTATCAAGTATCTGTTCAATATCTTCTCTGAATCCCATATTAAGCATTTCATCGGCTTCATCAAGGATCATTACCTCAATATTATCCATCCTCAATGTACGGCGCTCGATGTGGTCAATAACTCTTCCCGGAGTTCCGACTACGATCTGAGCTCCTTTTTTAATATCTCTTATCTGTTGTCCAATAGGTTTTCCGCCGTAAACTGCTACTATTTTGATTCCTTCGACGTATTTTGATATCTTTATCAGTTCGTCAGCTACCTGATTGGCCAGTTCTCTTGTAGGACAAAGTATCATTGCCTGTGTCTTTTTGCTTCTAGCATTTACACTATCTAAAAGTGGTAGTCCAAATGCAGCTGTTTTGCCAGTACCTGTCTGTGCCTGGCCTATTATATCTCTTCCTTCCTGTATGATGGGAATAGCCTTTTGCTGAATATCAGTGGGCTCCCTGTATCCCATCTCTGTAATTCCTCTTCTGAGTTCTCTTGAAAGGTAGAGGTCGTTGAATGTTATGGTTTCAGTTTCCATTTTGTTTTCACTCTGTAAAATATTGATCTATATGATCACTTGCGTTCAATTAATTTGCAAGTTAGTTATCTGCAGGCATAAATTCCCGTATTCCAGGCTATTTTATGCCTTCAAGATGGAGCTTTGCCAGAGGATTTACTGGTCCAATCCCTTTTCCCACTGCCTGGCTGCCTTTGATAGCATACACTACAAAATTTTTAGCTTCTTTGGCAGCATCTTCTATTGTCTCTCCGCATGCCAGGTATGATGCCAATGATGCGGAGTATGTACAGCCTGTGCCGTGTGTTCCACCTTTGACGAAATCACCGGGAATTGTGGTGAATTTGCCTGTATCACTCTGGTACACAATATCTGATACATCAAGATGTCCTCCCGTAACAATTACGTTTTTGACCCCTGTTTCTGCAATGATGATTGCAGCTTTTTTTGCATCTTCTATCGTTTCTATTTTCACGCCGGAAAGAGCAGTGGCTTCACTTATATTTGGAGTTACAACCTGGCTGATCGGTAGAAGCTCTTCTTTAAGTGCTGATATTGCTTCTTTTTTCAGCAGGTCTCCGCCGGCTTCTGCAGCCATGACGGGATCGACTACTAGTTTCAATCCATATTTTTTCACCATTGCCGCAACAGTGGTTACGATCTCGGATGTGGACAACATGCCCGATTTTGCCCATTTGACATCCATATCAATGCATACTGCATCGATCTGATTTGCAATTACTTCTGTGGGTAGGTCAAAGGCACTCAAAACACCTGTAGTATTCTGTGATGTGACTGATGTTACTGCAACTGTTCCATGTAGGTTGTGGCTGGCAATGGTCTTTATATCAGCTTCAATGCCTGCACCCCCGCCTGAATCAGATCCAGCTATTGTCAGTACAACAGGTGTTTTTATCATAGTCAATTCTCTTATATAGGATGTGTCTTATTCAGATTAACTTCGTTGCGATGCTGGTTTAATAATTCGGTGATTTAAATAGTAGTTGGTCAGATTGTACTAAAATACATGAAATTGGCCACTGCTACTGCGGATTCCTCTTATGTGTGCGATAGATTTATATATTGTATATGCAAGAGTGGAGCAGCACAAGACGTATATGCACGTAAGCAGATTTAGAACAGTTTACGTTGTCACTATTATCTAAAATACTCTAACGAGGGCGAATAATATGGGAAACAGACCTCTTGATACATTAAACGATGCTTTGAACACACCTGTGATCGTGAGACTTAAAGGTGCAAGGGAGTTTAGAGGTAAACTCCAGGGTTACGATGTTCACATGAACCTTGTACTTGATGATGCAGAAGAACTGAAAGACGGAGAAGTTGTTAGGAAATTGGGTAGTGTTGTTATCAGGGGCGACAACGTAGTTTATGTTTCACCCTAATACAAACGTAACATATAAGAACTAATAACCATATCAGGGTAAAATCCTACTAATCAAAATATAAATATTTCAATTTCAAATCAAAGGTGATATTAAATGTCAAAAGGTACTCCCTCAATGGGTAAAAGGCAAAAGCGCACACACATGAAGTGCAGGCGCTGCGGAAGTGTTTCACTTAATATTCATACAAAACAGTGTACATCATGTGGTTTCGGTAAGACATCTCGCATGAGAAGCTTCAAATGGCAGAAAAAGTGCAATAGTAAATGCTAATATATCTTTTTTAACGCTGAGGATCTAAATGCGTGAAGAATGCGGTGTTGTGGGTGTGGTGAAGCAAGATGCGGATTCACATCCTGTGCCCGCTGCGCTCCTCATTTATTATGGCCTGTATGCTCTACAGCATCGTGGCCAGGAATCATCTGGTATAACTGTCCATGATGGGAAGGAACCTAATACTTTTAAGGGAATGGGTCTTGTACCGGAAGTTTTTGATAAGAACGACCTGATTGATCTTAAGGGTAATGTTGGCATTGGTCATGTTCGCTACTCCACCAGCGGCGACTCAAGGGTAGAGAATTGCCAGCCTTTTATTGTAAAGTATAAGAGCGGTACGGTGGCCATAGCTCATAATGGGAATCTTGTCAATGGCCTTGATCTGCGTAAGGAGCTTGAGGCTGAAGGGCATGTGTTCGTGGCAAACTCTGATACTGAGGTGATAGCTCACCTCCTTGTAAAGGAACTCCTTAAACACGATATTCCTGATGCTGTGCGCAATATAATGAAAAGATTGCATGGTTCTTATTCTCTGGCTATTATGATAGATGATCTTCTAATGGCAGTCAGAGATCCGTATGGATTTAAACCACTATGCATTGGTGAGATCGAATCTGGTCATGCAGTAGCTTCTGAAAGTGTTGCAATAGATACTCTAAATGGAGATCTTATCAGGGACGTTAATCCGGGTGAACTTATTATTTTCCGTGGTGGGGAAATAGAATCTCATCAGCTTTTCAATGAACCTTCATGTGCTCATTGTGTATTCGAATATGTTTACTTTGCGCGTCCGGATTCTATAATCGATGGCAAACTAGTTTATAGGGTGAGGGAGCGAATAGGTGAACAATTATCCATTGAACATCCTGTCGATGCTGATATGATTTCGCCGGTTCCTGATTCAGGAATTACTTCTGCAATTGGATATTCACGTAAATCTAATATCGACTACGAAGAAAGCCTCATGAAAAATCGCTATATTGGCCGTACCTTCATTTTACCTGGCCAGGCAATGCGTGAGACGGCAGTTCGTCTTAAAATGAATACTATTAACGAGAACATCAAAGATAAGCGGATAGTTCTTATTGATGACAGTATTGTCAGAGGTACCACTTCACGTCGTATCATTGATATGATGAGGCGCGGCGGTGCAAGTGAGATCCATGCACGTGTGGGTAGTCCTCCGATAATCGCTCCATGTTATCTTGGTATTGATATGGCTTCAAGAGAAGAGCTCATTGCTGCGCATAAAACTGTAAGTGGGGTGGAAGCTGTTATTAATGCAGATTCTCTGGGGTATTTGAGCATTGATGGTCTTGTGAATGCAATCGGGCTTGAAAAAGATGATCTTTGTCTTGGTTGCCTGACTGGTGCATATCCTTTGGAGATCCCGGGTGAGAAAGTATGTTCACGACGTCAGCTCAAACTTAATGAGTTCAAGTGATGCTTGCTCATTAATATATTTCTTTTTAAATTTGTATATACAATTATATATGAGAAGCTTCTATAGGGAAATGCAGGTTTTTGATCTGCTGGTTTAAAAATCATCATTTGTAAGGATGTGCCACCCCTTGCAAATGAAATGGGTGGGGGTAATTTTTACTGTCATTTTTTGCCACCTTTTTTTAATTTTGTAATGGATAGCAATGCTTTTCGATCTTTAAATTTTAAATGGGGGTGTGGCTTTTGTTGCCTTTACAACTCTATTATGGCATTAGCAAAGATGACTCTCTTCATCTCAGCAGTAATTAGAAAAGTGGATGGGGCCGGGACCGAGAATCGAACTCGAATCGTAGCCTCCACAGGGCTACAGGATAACCGCTACCCTACCCCGGCTTGAAGTAGGTACTTCTGTTGGAAGCACCCTAAAGATGTACCTTTGTTACATAAACTTTTCCTTTGAAATGCTTAATCCAATGCGCCTTATGCAAGCACATTTTTTACTTTTTCAGTTTTGCAATTGCAATTTCAGCTGCTTTTTTACCAGACAGCATCATTCCACCGAATACTGGCCCCATTCTTGGTGCTCCTGCAACAGCATTTGCAGCCATTCCGGTTACAATAAGCCCTGGATATACTTCTTTAGTTGTGTCCATGAGAAGCTTTTCTCCAATATCTGCCCACATTGGCTTTTCTCCAACAACTCCAAGTTCGCCCATTTCAGCATCAGGTACTTTGCGCATAATTGTACTGCATATGCCTGCATCATGGCCTGTTCCATCAATTACAATCTTTGCACGAATTGCCAGGGGGTCAACATGAAGCTTGTTCATAGATACGGGTCCCCAGTTTATAACAAGTCCGCATACAGTGTCATTTTCACGGATCATTACATCTTCAACATCAATTAGGTTGAATATCTCCGCACCGGCACCCATGGCACCACATATGAGCTTACCTACAGACTCAATGGAATTTGCAACATAGTACCCTTCTTCATATTCATGGTATGGGATCTCAAAATCATCCATGATATGTTTTGCATCTTCCTGCACAACGATACGTGGGAACATCATTCCACCGGCCCACATTCCACCGCCTATGGAGAGTTTTCTCTCAAACATAATAGTTTTTAATCCTGCTTCAGAAAGATATTTTGCTGCAACAAGATTTGCAGGCCCACCACCTACTAGTGCAACATCAACGTCTGTGTGATCAAGAAAAACTTTTGAATACTCTTCAAATATAGCTCTTGTAATAGTGACTTCATCGAGTTCCATTTTTGTGCCTCTTTGATGTAAAAATCAGTTTTTCATTGGAGGCATCCAACTTAAAGTTATTGGGGGCGTATTTTTGTACTGTTGACTTCAGTTTTTGATTTATGTATGCTGGATTCTGGTTGTGGTATTTCGGAGTAGTTCACGTTAGATGCTTTTTTTAACTTAACCCAAAAACGACTTCCTGTTCCTTCGGGGTTATTTTCAACTCCTACGTCTCCATCTAGTATTTTTGCTATTTTCTTAACAATTGCAAGTCCAAGTCCGGTTCCTTTCACTCCAGTCTTGTTGGCACGCTTGAACCTATCAAATACATGATCTTTATATTTATCAGCAATTCCTTCCCCTGAATCGGTTACTTCAACTTTCCATTCATAATTTGCATCAACTATGTCTACAGTGATCTCTGTTCTTTCAGGGCTATATTTAATGGCATTTGATATGTAGTTGGCAAATATTTCTTCCACTATTGGATTTACTATTGAATAGTATGTGCCGCTAGCTTTCATATTGATCGTCATTTGTCTGTCTTCCAGTATGTGCTCAAACTGGTATATGACATTTTTAACAAGAATTCCAAGATCCATTTTTAATAATTCCATCTCTTCGGTGGATTCGATCTTTGCAAACTTAGCAGCTGATTCTATCATCTCGATAAGCTTGTTATTATTGCGTCTGATACTACCTAAGTATTGTTTCTTTTTCTCATCCTCTTCAAGTTCAAAGAGAAGGTCCGAATAGCCTCTAACATTTCCTGCAGGGTTAAGCAGGTCATGGCGCATAATGTCTGTAAACAGGTCTTTTAACTCATTTGAGTGGTAGAGCTCTTCTTCAAATTGTTTCCTTTCACTTGTATCCATGCTAGTGCCTGTTAGCCTGAGTGGCTCATTATTGTCGCCCCATTCTACTATCTTCCCACGACTCTGTATCCACTGCCATTCTCCTGAAATGTTCTTCATTCTATATTCTGATCCAAAGAACTTCTTTTCAGAATTCAGATGTAGGTGTATTTCGTTTATTGTTTCTTCAAGATCATCTTCATGTATCAACTTCTTCCATGAGTCAAAATGAGGCTTAATATCTCTTGAATCGTATCCTAGCATCTCAGCCCATCTGCTATTGTGGATAAGTTCATTGGTTTTGATATTCCAGTCCCACATGCCAAGGTCAGCACCCGCAAGTGCAAGTTCTACTCTTTCCTGTGTCTTTAGTAGCGTCTCTTCCATTTCCTTACGTGTAGTTACATCACGGACTATGGCTAGCGCATATTTGTTGTTCTCATGGGTTGTGAATGTCACATTTATTTCTACGGGTATCAACTTCCCCTCTTTTCCCATAATTGTTTTATCCAGGTCAAGGAATCTGTCACCGCATACTTCCTGGATATCTTCATTCCAGAAAAGATCTCCAAATATTTGCTCTATTTCTTCTTTTTGCATGTTCATGACTTCTTCTTTGAAGTATCCCAAATATTCGCATGCAGTTTTATTAATATCAGTAATTTTGTTGTTCACCGGGTCAAAAACAAATATAAGGTCATTAGATTCATCTATTAGGTCTTTGAATAGGCTCATATCATTGAGGAAATACTTGTGCTGTATTGTCATTGCCATAAGCTCCGACAATATCCCCAATGATGGCAAATATTCTCCTTTGCATTTATCTGGGTATCTGGGGTTTTCAATTCCGATAAAACCAACTATTTCCTGCTTGATGTCAATTGGGACTATTATTATTGATTGTATATCTCTCGATTTCATCATTTCAGCTTCTCTGAAAGCTTCCCTTGGTAATGATTGTCTATCTGAGATCGAGAATATTTGTTTTTTCTTTAATTGCTGGGTGATCCATGGGTAATTGGCCATATCCTGAGTCTCAAATATCATCCGGAATGAATTATTATTATCAGATGTCCATTCATGGGTTTTGTAGAATGAGTTTAGATCATTGTTGAATAAAATAAGGTAGTTGTGTTTTGAGTCACAAAAGTGTCCTACTTTTTTGAGAGTTTCATTAATAGTAGCATCTATATCTTTTGGTGCAATGAATAATTCTATCAGGGATGATAAATTGTTTTCAATTTTTGATTTCTTTTCAACCAGCTCTTCAACGTTTCTTTTTTCTTTATCCAGCTCAACTATCTTTTGCTCAAATTCTTTATTTGTTTTTTCAATCTGGTAGCTGGTGTATATAATAATTACAAAAGTTCCAATGGTCAGTGCTGAGCTTAGTAATAAAATGTCACTTTCTTCAGGCATCACATACGGCGAGAGGAGGATCACTCCAAGTACGCAGACGATTAAGAGGAATACTCCGTTTGCAAGATTAGTTACCTTTGTCTTCATTATATGTGTCCTGCATATTTATTTCTGTATTTATATTACTCGTTAATATATTAATATTTTCTACCAAACGTTATTGTTCGTTTTTATTATTTTAATCCGACATGCTTAAGTGTTAAGCTTTATTATTGATACAATTCATTTGACACTATACTAAACAAAAAAGAGTTGGTACTTATAGTAAAAACTCCACAAAAAACCAATGTAAGTCTCAAAAGGGATATTTCAACAGATGAAGTAGACAGTAGTGCTGAATTTCTAATATTGGAGCCTGCTGGCTACCCGATGGCTAGTTTACTTGATGACTATCCTGAAATAGAGAATCCCGGAGTTTTTGAGCACTATGCCCGTGAGCAGTGGAATGGATGTGTTGTCTGCAAGGGTGAATATCTCTTTGATAAAAGGATGTATCCCGATTTTGCTTATCGCGTAAAAGAAGTGGAGCCACCAGAGTCTGTAATTGCTGCTAATACTAGCATTGTTGTAAATGATATTGAAACTTCCAGTACATCTAAAGTAGAATTTCGAACTGAGATTACCTTTGATGATGTCGTTGGTCAGCAAATTGCTCGTCAAAAGTGTAAATTGATCGAACGTTATCTGGAAGATCCTGAAAGATTTGGAAAATGGGCTCCAAGCAATGTACTTTTTATCGGTCCTTCGGGAACTGGAAAAACTATGCTGGCTAAAGCTCTTGCTAACAAGACGCATGTTCCATTATTGCCTGTTAAATCCACTGACATGATCGGGGAATTTGTAGGCGAGGGTTCCAGGCAGATCCACCAATTGTATGACCGTGCGCAAGACCTGGCTCCCTGTATAATTTTTATTGATGAACTTGATGCAATTGCTCTTGACAGGAGAAACCAGGAACTGCGTGGGGACGTTTCTGAGATAGTTAATGCCCTGCTTACTGAGATGGACGGTATCGTAGAGCGCCCGGGTGTATGTACAATTGCTGCAACTAATCGTCCTGCATCTCTTGATCCGGCTGTAAGGGGCAGGTTTGAAGAGGAGATCGAGTTTGTACTTCCTGATGAATATGAACGCTATTCTATATTGGAATCTAACCTGGCAACTTTCCCAATAGATGTGGATGATATTGACCTCAGCTACTTTGCATCTAAAACCGTAGGCCTTTCCGGGCGTGATATTGTGGAGAAGTTCCTGAAGACTGCTCTCCATCTTGCGATAATGGATGGTGGTAAAGTAGTCTCTGCTGATGATTTTAATACGTCACTAAAAAGAATTAGTAAACCTGTAGCTCCATTAAATCCCGACGGCTTATATGTCTAGGGATTATCTTTTTAAGTTTTGCACATGTATCGTGTTTCATGGCCGAAATTAGTGAATCAGATCGTTTTGAATGTGTGATAGTAAATATTATAGATAACCTGATCTGGAAGGGTGTTGTTGTGGAAGAGGTTGAGTCCGGAGGGCGTGTCTATTTTGGGAAAACAAAAGCAGAGGGCTTTGAATATGTTCCTGGGGATACATTATTCATAGGTATCAAGCAAATAATATCAGACCTTGAGGACCTTTCCATGGAAGTTTCACTTTACGATACCGATGATAACAGACTTGACTGGACATTCATTTAAGTTCAGTTCAATTTATTTTTTCCTTATTTAAGTATGTTAAATATACATTTATTGTTAAATATTATTTTTTTAGGGATATCTCAAGATCCATGAGTTCTTCAGCAATTATTGCATTTTCAAATATTTCCTTTGCTTCATCTAATATAGGTCTAGTGTCATCCGAGTATCGTGAACTGAAGTGTGTTAGTATTAATTTAGATACATTTGCTTTTTTAGCAAGGGTGGCAGCTTCTTCTGCGGTGGAATGCATGGATTCAATAGCCCAATCCTGCTGTTCCCTTGTCAATGTTGCTTCATGGATGAGCAGGTCTGCATTTTTACTTAAGTGAAGTATGCTCTCGCATGGCCGCGTATCGCCGGTGTAAACAATTTTTCTTCCAGGGCGTCCTTCCCCAACTACATCCTTGGAATCAATCACTTTTCCATTAACCTCTACGGATTCTCCCTTGTGAAGCTTCGAAAACAATGGTCCTGGGCTTGCTCCAAGTTCAATCGCTTTGTGTCGGTCGAATCTGCCGGGACGTTCATCTTCGATGACTGCATAACCAAGACTTGGTATACTATGCTCGGTTTTTACTACGTGGATAGAGTATCCGTCACGTTTGATAACATCTCCTGGCTCAAGATCGATGGCTTCAACTTCAAATTTCAGTTTGTAGTATCCAAGGGAGCTGAGTATTCTGGTAAACTCGTGTACATGGTGTGGTCCATATATTTTGAGTGGCTCAGTTCTTCCATGGAATGACATTGTCTGGATGAGTCCTGGAATTCCAAGAATATGGTCCGCATGGAAGTGTGTGATAAAAATGGATGTTAGTGCTTTCATGCCAGTCTTAGCTCGCATCATTTGTTGTTGCGTCCCTTCTCCACAATCAAAGAGTAAAAGTTCTCCTTCCCTATTGATCATTATTGCTGAAGGGTTGCGATCAGGTGTTGGCAGAGAACCGCCGGTTCCAAGAAAAGTTACACGAAGCATGTGTAACAATTGGTTTTTGGTTATTTATGAATTACCGCTAATTATATGAGTTCTGGATATATTTTCTACATATTGCTCGTTCCATTTTTGGTCGATGATTTCCTTGCTGAATGATTCGGGTATCACTCGAAAAGTTCATATATAATCTTATTATTAATGGTACGTCCATAGGGCATACTTCAATTCAACTATAAAGATCATAAAAATAATTCTTTCATACTAATTACAAGAGGATATATCATGAAATCTCAAGGCAGATCAAGTAGGACTTTCACCGGTGCTAAAGTGCACTCATCACGTAGTAAAAGAAAATTCGAGCTCGCTCGTGAGCCAGCAGAACCCCATGTCCACGAGACTAAGAGGAAGAACATCACAACAAGAGGCGGAAACAGAAAGGTAAGACTCTTACAGTGCAATGTCGTAAATGTAACTGACTCTGCAGGTAAGACTCAGGCAACAACCATCGAGAGTGTAATTGATAACACTGCAAACGAGCATTACATCAGACGTAACATTCTTTCAAAAGGTTCAGTTATCAAGACGGCTCTTGGTGACGCAAAAGTTACAAGCCGTCCTGGTCAGGATGGCGTTGTGAACGCAGTATTGCTTTAAGCGATCTGCAATTATTTTTCTTTTATTTTTGTATATCTAATATGGGGTTGCTAGGCATGGATGAAGGTACACGTCATATATTGGAGTGTCTTGAAGAGGATGCAAGGTTAAGTCATGAAAAAATTGCAACTCTTACTGGGCTTTCTGTGGATGAAGTAAATAAACGCATAAAGGAAATGGAAGACTCAGGTGTAATTCGAAGGTACAAGACCATAGTTGATTGGGATCTCGCAGGCGATGAGAATGTCTATGCTATTATTGAACTGAAGGTGACTCTTGAACGCAATCTGGGTTATCAGAATCTTGTGAACCGTTTATCCAAATTCCCGGAGGTTCGCTCAGCAAGGTTACTATCAGGACAATATGATCTGTCATTGACAGTATGTGGTAAATCCATGAAAGAAGTAGCTTTCTTTGTAGCAGAGAAAATATCAACTCTTGAACAGGTGCAACATACAGCAACTCATTTTGTGTTGAAGACTTACAAAGAAGATGGTATTTTTCTTTACGAGCAGGAACATACAGGTCGCTTAGTGGTGACTCCTTAATTATATTTCCATAGTTTTCTTAGGGTGTATATGTCATGAGAAACGGCTGCAATCCTTCTGATTTTATTTCTGGTGTGATTCAGAAAGTACCGCCATCTGGTATTCGTCGATATTTCGACCTTGCGTCAGAAATAGATGACGTGATATCTTTAGGTGTAGGTGAACCAGATTTTGTCACTCCATGGCACATAAGGGAGGCATGCATCCATTCTCTTGAATGTGGGGAAACTTCCTATACTTCCAATTATGGTATGATCGAACTTAGGGAAGAGCTTTCTAATTATCATTCTAGTGCCTATGGTGTATCTTATGATTCAAACTCCGAGATCCTTGTAACCTCTGGTGTAAGCGAAGGTCTGGATCTTGCTATACGTGCTATTACAAACCCTGGGGATGAGATCATTATTCCACAGCCATGCTATGTGGCATATGTTCCTGCTGTAATGTTTTCTGGTGGCGTGCCTGTTATGGTCACTACAAAAATGGAGAATAACTTTAAATTAACTCCTGAAGAGCTCGAAGCTGCAATCACTCCAAGGACCAAAGCAGTTCTCATGAATTATCCTAATAATCCCACTGGTGCTACCATGGGAAAAGCTGATCTTGAGGCAATTGCTGATATTGTATCCGAGCATGATATAATGGTTATCTCTGATGAGGTATATGATTGTTTGACCTATAATGGTGGTCACAGTTCTTTTTCATCACTAGATGGGATGAAAGAAAGGACAATTCTCTTGAATGGTTTTTCAAAAGCTTATGCAATGACTGGTTTCAGGCTGGCATATGCAATGGCTCCTCCTGAAATAATCGCTGCTATGATGCTTATTCATCAATATTCTATGCTCTGTGCTCCGGTGACTGCTCAGGTCGGCGCAATTGAAGCTCTCAAGAATGGTATGCATGAAATGAAAAGTATGGTGCGTGATTATGATCGCCGCCGTCACCTTATTGTGAGTGGCCTCAATAAAATTGGTCTCGATTGTTTTGAGCCAAAGGGTGCTTTCTATGTGTTCCCGTCTGTGTCCAATACAGGACTTAGCTCGGAAGCATTTGCCGAGCGTCTTCTGAATGAACAAAAGGTCGTAACAATTCCTGGTAACATCTTTGGTGATGCGGGTAATGGATTTTTGCGTTGTTCCTATGCTACTTCAAGAGAAGAGATCGAAGAAGCTCTTAGTAGGATAGAGATTTTTGTAAATAAACTTTAAAATTAGGTCGGGGTAGCTATTTGAAGGTACTTTTGTAATCAACCTTCACTATTATTCTCTTTTTCTGATGGCACATATACTATTTGTCCATTGGATAGTCTATATGCAGTTCCAAGGGCTTCCCCTGTGCCGCCACCTATTTGATCTGTCATGTTCATAACCTCAATAGGTTTCCCTTCTTCTTTGATTATTATTTTCATGTCCTTTTGGCTGGGATTTTTTACAATGGTGATATCATCTGCAGGACTTAGAAGTTCAGGTAGCTGATATGACATCACAAGTGCTACAAGAAGGGCTACAGAGAACACCATAGCAATGTCGAAGAGATTAGCTACCCCTGTAAGGGGGTTATCTTCCTCTTCTCTATCGATAAGTCCGTTTCTTCTCCGCCTTCCTTGAGCTTTTCTACTCATTTTCCTCCCTCAAGTGTGTCTAAAATGTAATCAATGTCAGCCATATCCTGCCAATACCATCTTTTTCGAACCTGGGTAAGTACATATCCAACAGCTCCGGCAAATAAGCCTACGACAGTGGTTGCAAAAGCAATCATCAGGTTGTCCGCAAGTTGTGCAATATTTCCAGTTGAAAGGCCAATAAGTGCAGGCCCTAGTGGGATCAATGTCCCCATTAAACCGAACATTGGGGATATTGTGGCAATTATCCTGGTTTGTTCGAGTCTTTTTGCCATCTTTATTTCAAATTCCTGTGCCATCCACTCAATAGATGGTATCATGTTCTTTTCAAGATGTTTTGCAGATTCTTGTGCAAAACTTGTCACCATGGAATTCTGTTTGATGTCTCTTAATGAATTTGCTGCAGCAGCATGGTTATTGATTTCGATTGATTTTCTTATGAGGTAACAACATTTTTCAAGATTTCTTATGTCTCGTTTTCTCTTTCTATGCTCTGAAAGGAATTCTCCGATAAGCATCAGTGAAAAAATAACAAGTAGTAATAGAATGATCACGACTGGGTATAGTAGTGAAGATGAAAATGTGTATAATATGTTGAATATGTATGATGTAGCATCCATTTTTGTTTCCTCTCGTATTGTTATTTTATCTATGATGCTTTAATTTATGATTATCTTCTAATGGCACATTGTATAAATATTTCTGCGTAATTGCTTATGGGAGAAAATGTTCATTATTAGTCGCTATCAGTGTTGCAAGCCCCAAAATTCGAGAGTAAAATATTGCAATAAATTGCTTTGTAGGTCATTTTGTAGTAAAGGAGGTAAAAAATAGAAACTTAAATGTCCATTTTATTTCTTTTCAGTGAAATAGTATGCGCTATTGTCTAAGGATGCCATACAATAATACTGCTGCAATTATCCATATTATCTTCTTTATTGTGCTTAATCTCCAATAATTGCTATCATGGGCCTATATTATGTCTCAAGAACAGTGGAAGTTCTAGTATATAATATAATCTGGCATATTTGGGCTCAGGCTTTTGATTATAAGTGTATTCTTTGTTAAAAATGAATCTAGTAGTTATCAGATAGATATTCGTCATTGAACATTTTTCCCATGATTATTACGTAGGATACTAAGAGAGGTCCTATAACAATTCCAAGAAGTCCGAAAAGGTTTAGTCCGATGATCACTCCTATCAGGGATACCAGGGGGTGAATCTGTCCTACTCTTTTCTGTATGGCAGGTCTAATGAAATTATCGATAGAACTCAGCATCATTCCGCCTATAAATACTCCAGCTGCACTGCTGTAATCTTGTTGTGCAATTTGGATTATTAGTGCAGGCATCCATACTAATGTTGCACCTACAACTGGCAGGAATGAAAGGATAGCTGTAATAAATCCCCAAAGGAATGCTCCTTTTATGTCAAGTATGAGGAAAGTTATTGTAAGCAGTGTTCCCTGGATGAGCGCGATAACTCCTGCACTTATTAGGGTAGTGTTAACTGTTGAATTAAATTTTTCAAGCAATATGTCTGTATTTTTTTCACTGAATGGAAATGCCTTTTTCAGTCCTTTAAAAAAATCAGAACCTTCGCTTATAAAGAGATAATATATTAAAAAGTACATGATCGTAAGTTCAATAGCTCTTTGGCCTAAGCTTTGTACTGCATTTACCAGTAGTACGCTAAAGAAATTAGCCGCGTTGCCTGCAAATTGAACTATCTTTTCACGTATGTCTATATCTATGGGTAGTACTTCTACGTTCAATTGGTTTATGTATGTTGATATTGATTCTGTGTAGACTAATAGGTCATCAACATTTACTATAGCATTTTGTATCTCTAAAATGACAACTGTCATCAGTATGTATAATGGTATTAATATTACTATTATTGAAGTAAGGATGCTGATCAGGGCTGAAATTCCAGGCCTGATTTTTAATCTTGTTGTAAGTTTTCTATACATGGGCCGAAATACGGCATATAGTATGAATGCTCCAAAAAAGGCATTAAGGTATGGATAAAGTGCATAAGCAAGTGCTGCTGTAATTATTCCAAGAATAAAAAGTGCCTGATACATCTGTCCGGAATGCTTCATTATTCGCTCCATTTCTTGATTATACTATATAAGTTATGCAGGGGAATGTGCATACTTGTATAGTGGTGGCTATCTCTGGCATAAATATTTTTAATTAAGGAGCCCTTAGATTGATTACAGTTGGTGCATTTGCTATGATGAAGTACATTAATAAATTCCAGAAGGTTGTGATATGGTCTGTAATATGGATGATGGTACTAGTCATACTGGGTACTACTCTTGAAGTTGGGTGGATAATTGTCAGTAACCTTACTAATCCTCCTTATCTCTTGTTCGAGGTTGATAACGTTCTGGATATATTTGGCTTGTTCTTTATTATAATCATAGGGATAGAGCTTCTCGAAACAATTAAGATGATCCTGGATGAGTCGATGATGAATGTTGGAATAATCATTCTTGTAGGCCTGACTGCACTTGTGCGGAAAATATTGGTAATTGACATAAAGACAACATCTCCACTCTTCTTGGTAGGTATGGGTGTTCTCATAGTTGCTCTTGCAGCTGCTTATTATTTGGTGGTTCTTTCAGGTAATAATTTCAAGTGTTCTCTGAATGAATGAATGAATGAATGAATGAATTAGTTGATGGTGGCTTGCATTATGGTATGTATCTATTATCAGCAATTTATATATTATTTTTAATCTATATTATGTGGTATGCTTTAAAATTTAATTCCTATGTGCTCCTCATTAGTGCTATATGTCGCTTGATGTGGCATATTGGCTACATTCTTAACATTTCATACATTTCATACGATGTATGCGCATGTGTGACCTGATCAAGGCTCTTAATAATATGCACAATTAGTATGTTATGGCTTATTCATAATATTTGTGTGTTAATGAATCGCTGTGCAACAATTATGTATTTTTATGAATTTGACTTTTATTGATGATCTATGAATTCTATATAAATCATCAAATTTGCAAAGAAGGTGTCGTTGAAGGTGGTGTGCGATCTCATTAAAGTTAATACGATCAAAAGAAATGTTTCTTTGTGCAATTCCTGTGGGCTGTGTGGTAGGATATGCTCTATGTGCATAGTTGTTTCAAAAAAGATGTGATTGATGACCATTCATGCATTAGCTGTTTTAAGTGCGTTCAACAGTGGCCTGTAGGTGCTCTTGATATTGATCGGTAGCTGCATGCATATATCATTATGATAATACTCAACATATTTCCAAACATACATATATTTATATAGTTTGATATGTCAATTTTGAATTGTACTCAAAAGGTACAGAGTAAAAGGTTGGTTAAACATCGGTGGTATGATGTGGACTCATCATGGATCGCTGAAGTAAAAAACGATTTGGAATGGAACGTGAACAGTTATCTCTCATATTTTCTCCCCTCAAAAACAATTTGTTCACGTTCAATCCTTCAGCGTTTCATTGATAATATTTTTGTTTTATTTTTTCACGTGTACTTACTTATATGGTGTATAAGTCTCATAATAAAAAATGAGGTTCATTATGTATTGTCAACAATGCAATGCCTATAATCCCAGTCATGTAGCACATTGTCGCAATTGTGGTATTTACCTTGTAGGTACTAAGTATGCAGGTTTTTGGAGGAGATTTGTTGCTGGAAGCTTTGATCTTGTTATAGTTTATGTTGCATGTGGGTTCCTGGCATTGTTCATTGGTGCTTTTTTAGGGTTGATATCCGGCTCCATTCTATATTATGTGATGTAAGCTTCTCTGAATCATCTATATGAATAATGATCTCAATAGGTTTCCAGGATACTATTTACTTTCTAAACTATTGTCCTAATAGTTCTTTGTCAAAATTCTCGACAAGCGTATTCATTTTTGCATACCAGTTATCAATGGTATTTTTTATCATTTGTTTTACTTTTTCGGGTTCAATGGCAACGTATTCATAATAGTAGCCGCCTATGTCTATAGATTTTGTTTCTCTATATACTAGTCCGGCAGATATCAGATTTTGGAGCGAGCGATATGCTGTGCTTCTTTCCCTACTAAGCATTTCTCCAAGTTGCTCGGCAGTCATGGGCCCAGCTTCAAGGAGTGATTTGTATGTATTAATGTCCAGCTCTTTCAAGCCAAGTACACACTTTGCCATATCTTCACATTTACAATCTGCTCTTAACATTTCCGGAATTGAACTTGCCATTATGTATCCTCATGTTGGTATATAATATACTCGAATTCACGCAATTGTATACTCTATACAAAACCGTTTAGAGATTGCGTCAATTATATATATAGTTTGCCAGAATTTTCCAGCATGGATCCAATCATACCTGAAAATGAACGCTCCAGTGAGCCTCTGGACACTGCTCAGCTTATTTATCACCCTGATATGATACGTGCCAATGAGTGGGTACTTAATGAATATCAGGCACCTGTGCGCAATGTATGTGTCTTTGTTCCCTGTTCACAAAAAAAACCTTATCATGAAAGCCCATCACACAAGATATTCGATCAGCTAATGTTTGACATTCTAGATCCTGAAGATGTGCATGTGGTTGTTTTCGGTACTTGCGGTATTACTCCCAGGGAACTCGATACTGAGTACCCATTTATGAATTATAAATTCATGATGGGTAAATGCAATGTTCTTAAAGTCAAACGTGACTTTGTTAAGATGGAAAGTGAACGACTTGCTGCATATCTGGAAAAAACCCGTGACAATTATAAGTATCGTATAGCCTATTGCATTGGAGACTTCCGAAAGGCTATGGAAAAAGCAGTTGAAATGACTGATGTGAAAGTCATAATAGTTCCAAAAGAAGAAACTATAGAAGAAAATCTGCAACTGGATAAGAAATTTATTTACGGTAGTCTTAATCAAAAATCCTACATAATGGATTTTGTATCTGCACTCTCATTTGTGGCAGGGAAGTCAGCTCCTGATGTGGTGCTGGATGAAAATTCAACTGAGGATGATGAAGACTGGTTCTTGTTTTAAACACTGGATTTATTTTAATGATCCAAAGACAAAAAATAACTTAAAAAATAGAATGGGTGGCAGTTAGCCACTCCTTTACTCAAGGTATGGGGATTGTGCAAGCACAGACATTCCATTGTCTGATATGCTTAATACACGAACTTCGTTGATTGTCCCTGATCCTCTCATTTTCATAATATATATGCTGCGCTGGAGATTATTTCCGGTTGTTATGCGACCGAGTTTAATTACTGAATCTGCACCATATTCTACCATTTCATCAAGTCCATACATTGCACCAACAGTGATGATAGATGTGATATTGTGTTTTCGGAATACGTTGAATACATCATCTATAAGTGTTCTGAGCTTATAGTTTGATTCAATTGCAAGGAAAAGAGCTTCAATAGAGTCTATGAATATACGAGTTGGCTGTATTTCCTCTATTTTGCTTTCAACAAGCTTCTTAAAGCTTTTAATGAGCTCAGATGGTGCTATCTCTACGCTCTTCTGAAGGCGTAGGCTTGGGTCAGTAATATCTACAAAAGTAAGTTTCCCTTGTTTGACATACTCTTCAAGTTCCCACCCAAAAGAAGTTTTCATTTCTCTTACAATTGATTTTGACTCTTCAGAGGTGATGATGCACATGACGTTCTCGCCATTCTTTGCGCCTTCCAGTAGGAATTGCGTTCCAAATATAGTTTTACCAGTACCGGATGCACCTGATACTACATTTGCAGTTCCTTTGAAGTATCCACCTCGAAGCATCTCATCTAATCCGGATATTCCAGTTTTCATTCTTTCTGATGAATCTGCGTCTGACATATGTTCCACCTTTTGATTAATTCGGTAATATAATTATTAGAGTTACAAACTACTTATTTGTATTATTTAGATAAAAGGCTAATTATTGCCATTTTTTGGACGAAGATATTGATTTCTTCCACTCGCCCTTGGAAGAGTTTATTATGTGTTTCTAATATAAAAAAACATGTATTTTAGTAGAATCATTAATTATTTTATATGTCTACACTCTGGTTTTTTTGTCGTATCTATTTTCCATTTGATAAAAGGCGTGAACTATTTGTATCATTGTACACTATTTGCTTATAGTAAAAAGCAACCTGTTGCTATTTAATTTAGTTTTTTCGGAGATTTTTAATGGTACCAAAAGCTGATTTAAGTGAGGATGAGCAAGCTCTTGTCGAAAAAGTGATTTCAGGTGAGGTTTCTTCCTACAAGATCGATTCTTTTACTGATAGGGAAACAGCTGTGATGATCAGAAGATATGCTTTAGAAGCTTCTTCCGGTGCAGTATTTGAGCATATTTCTAATTATTCTATTGATGTGGATGCAGCAACAAAGAGGAATATAGAGAACATGGTTGGTGTTATTCAAATTCCATTGGGTGTGGCCGGGGCATTAAAAGTAAATGGTGAGTTTGCAGATGGGGATTTTAGTCTTCCTTTAGCTACCACGGAAGGTGCATTGGTCGCCAGTGTAAACAGGGGTTGCTCGGTTATAACCAGATCAGGCGGTGCCAATGTCCGTATTTTTCAGGATGTTATGACCCGAGCTCCGGTCTTTAAACTGGAAAACGTAATTAGGTCGCGGCAATTTGCAGACTGGATAAGGAATCCGGATGTAGTTGAACAAATGAAAGCCAAAGCTTCAGAAACTACTCGATTTGGCAAACTTCTCAGTGTGGATCCATATGTGACAGGAAACACTGTTTTTCTTCGTTTTTCATTTGATACAAAAGATGCCATGGGGATGAATATGGTCACAATTGCGACTGAAGCTGTATTAAGCTTGATCAAAGATCAGTTCGGTGCAATTCCAATATCACTTTCTGGTAACATGTGCACTGACAAAAAACCTGCATCTATTAACAGTATACTTGGCAGGGGTAAAACAGTGGTTGCTGATGTTGTAATTCCAAAGGATGTGGTTGAAGAACGTTTGAAATGTAAACCTGAAACCATGGTGGATGTAAATTACCGTAAAAATCTTTTAGGTTCCGTACGAGCAGGTGCGCTTGGCTTCAATGCACATGCAGCTAACATAATCGCTGCTATTTATCTTGCATGTGGTCAGGATGCCGCACATGTTGTTGAAGGAAGCACTACTATTACTACTATGGAAATGACAGAGTATGGGGATCTGTATTGTTCAGTGACTCTCCCAGCTCTGCCTGTGGGTACAGTAGGTGGCGGCACCAATCTCGCAACACAATCTGAATGCCTCCAAATTCTGGGAGTAAAGGGTTCCGGTACTCCTCCTGGATCAAACTCTAAGGCATTTGCGGAAATAATTGCATCTGCAGTTCTTGCCGGAGAGTTATCTTTAGTAGGTGCGCAGGCAGCAGGCCATCTGGCAAAAGCACACGCAGAACTTGGGCGATAAGTATCAATTGATACAAATCGCTTTATTGTCTTTTCTTTTTTATCTTCATACCTTTTCGCTGGCTGCTTTTAGCAGGTCTGAACATTCTTTCATTTTTTCATTTGCTAATAGTATGTCTTTTGCCAGCTCTTCGTAACCTGCAGCTTGCACTTTGGCTGCCCATTCCTTGAAACTTTGGCTGTGGCTATCATTATGTTCTATCCAATGCTCAAGTAAGTGTTTCAATTTTGCTGCATCTATTTCGCTTGTCATTTTCTTCACCTGGTTTATATAAATCCAAATTTTAAACTTAGATGTCTGCAGGATTGGTGATCTCTCCGGTCAGTGCCGATGCGGCAGCAGTAGCAGGTGATCCCAAGTAAATATATCCACCTGTTCCCATCCTTCCCTTGAAATTACGGTTGGCAGTTGAGATACAAACTTCTCCATTTCCAATAACTCCCAAATGTCCTCCAAGACATGGTCCACATCCCGGGGGTCCTATTGTCACTCCTGATTCCAGAAGGGTTTCAATAATTCCCATACGCAATGCTTTGATGTAAACATCTCTTGAAGCAGGTACGACTATTGTTCTGACTGCTACTTTTTCACCTTTGAGGATACTTGCTGCAACTTCCAGGTCCTCAAGTCTTCCATTCGTGCAGGTTCCTATAAAAGCCTGATCAATTTTTATGTCTGGCATATCTGAAACATTTATCACACTATCAACATTATGTGGGCACGCTATTTGTGGTTCTATTTCTTTGGCCTCGAAATGATACTCTTTAGCATATGCGGCATCATCATCTGCATAGACTGCTTCATAGTCTTCCACAGCTCGCCCTTTGAGGTAATCAAAAGTTGTTTTGTCAGGGGGTACTATTCCTGTTTTTGCTCCCATTTCAATAGCCATGTTACAAAGGGTCATCCTTCCTGACATTGACATATTCTCAATGGTATCTCCATAAAACTCAGCTGCCTTGTATGTAGCACCTGCAATACCGATCTCTCCAATTATCTTGAGTGTTAGGTCCTTTGAGTATGTGTCTTTTCCAAGTTTTCCTTCAGTTGTGATCTTTATACTTTCAGGGACTTTAAGCCAGAGTTTTCCAGATGCAAATATCTCTGCCATATCTGTAGCTCCGACTCCTGTTCCAAATGCGCCAAAAGCTCCATATGTGCATGAATGTGAATCTGCTCCAATGACTAGTTTACCTGGCATCACAAAGCCATTTTCGGGTAAAAGCTGGTGGCAAATACCTTCACCTACATCGAAAAAGTTCTTAATGCCCTGCTCTTTGATCCAGGCACGTGTATTTTGATGTAATCCTGCAGTAGTGTCTGTATTTGCTGGTGTAAGGTGATCAAAAGGAATTACTATCCTATCTGGATTCCATGCTTTTTCCACTTCCATTTCCCTAAATGCTTTTAATGCCAGGATGCTTGTTCCGTCGTGGGCCATGGCATAGTCCACATTCGCTATTACAAAATCGTTCGCTTTGGCTTCTTTCCCAGCCGCACGGCTGAATATCTTTTCGCTTATTGTGCTCAAGAAAATAACTCCATTTGTGGCAATTTACAAGTATGGATGTCTAAATACTCCCTTTAAAAATAAAATCTTCGATTAAAAGTAGATGTTGGTGGAAAAAAGAAGGCTTGATCTAAGCCAAAAAAGACTGTTTTAGGATAAAAAGAAATTATGCAAGGCGTTTAAGCCTTTCAATATTCTCAAGTACAGATCGGCTTTCTACTAACACTTTTTTCTCGATACTTCTAATTATTTCTTCAAGTGGTGTTGTCAGGCGATATAATTTAACTGGCCTGCCTTTGCCTTCTGTTTTTTTTACTTCCCTTATCTGAACCC
This sequence comes from Methanosarcinaceae archaeon, assembly GCA_020055655.1. Lineage (GTDB taxonomy): Archaea > Halobacteriota > Methanosarcinia > Methanosarcinales > Methanosarcinaceae > Methanolobus. The sequence continues at coordinate 48,464 of JAIPUR010000007.1, forward strand.
ATTCATTTTCGCGAAGGTATCTCATAGCTATGCTTACTTCAGGCTGTCGCAGATTTGAGTTCATTTCGATCTCTCTGGATGTGATTTCATCCCCCCTGGACAGAGATGCAAGTGTCAGTGCAACAGGTCTGTTCATATTAAGTTTCCTGAGCAGTTCGACAATCTCGTACTCTTTTTCTTTCATGTTATGGGGTTTATTGTCTCTCATAATGTGTCACCTAATTTGCAAATGAAGCTTATGTTCGTTATTAGTGAAATCTAGTAAGTTTCCATGGCGTTTTTGATTCACTTACGCTTGAGGGATGGTAACTTTACTATTTGTGCAGTTTTGCTGCATCATTGCTTCTAGCCAGTACAATTATAGGCAATTATAATATATTAATAGTTAATATAATAAAACAGAGAATATTAATCGTATATTTTTCACAATATATTATATATTGCATCTTTATCTGCAAACTAAGCTTTACTCCATTGATTCAAACCCAAGATAAAAATAACAATTGGATAAATTAAAGATAATTTATGATCATGGTGTCAAAAAAGTATGATGGTGGGCCCGCTGAGATTCGAACTCAGGACCTCACGGTTATCAGCCGTGCGCTCCACCTAGCTAAGCTACGGGCCCACTACAATTATCTCGCATGACTGTGATATTCATCACGCGACACTCCTAATACGCATACGGATACTTAAACCTATCGCATGTAAGTCAAATAAGTAAATAATTTTTGTAAACTGTTTTGCTATGTAATGGTTATTAAGCGATAAGTTTATTTTAGATTATGCTTTTTATGCTTTGCAATGGGCTGGTAGATCAGGGGAAGATCGCTACCTTGGCATGGTAGAGGCCTCGGGTTCAATTCCCGACCAGTCCACTTACATTTTATCAACCTTATTTTGCCACAGTTTATCTATTATTTCTGTTGCCTGCTACTATATTTTTATCTTTGATATTTTTAGTTAGGCTTATATAGTCTTTACAATGTAAAATAACTCGATTAAAATTGTGATATTGAACAAAAGGGGATACAAGGTCATATTATGAAAAAAACTGCAATTATACTATGCTTGTTGCTTGTTATGGTCTCAAGTGGTTGTGCTGATAATAATTCAAATGAATCTGAGAAAGCTGTCAAAGCAGGTGATTCCATAACAGTTGATTATACTGGCAGATTGTTGGATGGTACTGTTTTTGATACATCTGTTGAAGAAATTGCAATTGAATCAAATGTTTATACTCCTCAGCGTGAGTACAAACCATTGGGTTTCGTTGCTGGTGCTGGTATGGTGATACCTGGCTTTGACAATGCAGTTATTGGGATGGCTGTAGGCGAGGAAAAAGTAGTAACAATTCCTCCCGAAGAGGCCTATGGGCCCTGCTATGATGAATTAGTGATCGATGTTCCGCAAGATGATTTTGTAAATGCGAATATTACTCCTATAATTGGTCAGAAAATCACTTCATCACAATTTCAAGGAATAATTACTGATATATCGGAAAACAATGTTACCATTGATTGTAACCATCACCTTGCTGGAGAAACGCTTGTATTTACCATAAAGATCGTTTCCATTGATTCTTCTAATGTTTGATGGTGGTGAATGGTATGGAAAAAGAAGAAAAGGTCATAGTAATTCTTCTCTCTATGGTCTTTCTTTCACTTTCTATAGCCTACCTTGTATTTTTTGGATCAGTTGCCTCAGAAGAATCTATGTTCTCAAGCTCTTCTCTTCCTGGGGAAGATGCATTTGTCGAGGGAACTGTTGTTTCGAAGCGGTTGACATATTCTGGAAATCATCTCATATTGATGGTTGACTCGCCCTATGGTCCTGCTAAGATCTTTGTCCCTTCTGAAAATGGTGCAAGTGAAATTGATGATCTATTGGATGGTGGGTCTGTGGTTCATATATCTGGAAAAGTTGATGAATACGAAGGTGAGCTTGAACTTATCGTTGAGAAAGTAGATGATGTTGATGTATTGTGATTTGTTTGATTTGCTATGTTTTGTTTAAGCCTTGCGATAATTAATCGTTACTGTTATAAATAAAACTCTCATTTTATGCAAGCATGAAAGCCTGTATTATGTGTGGGGGAGAGGGCACAAGATTGCGCCCATTGACATTTGAAAGACCTAAACCTAGTATTCCGATTCTTAACAAACCATCTGTTGTCCATCTCATAGAACATCTTTCGAAGGAAGGATTCAATGATATAGTTATCACCGTTGGCTATATGGCTGAGAAAATAAAGGAACAGCTTGGAGACGGGCGTATATTTGGTGTTCATATCGATTATGTTTATGAAAAGGATAAACTTGGTACAGCTGGTGGCGTAAAGAATGCTGAAGACCTTCTTTCCGGGGAACCTTTCATAGTTGTGGGTGGCGATCATGTTATGAACCTCAATCTGAGGGAAATGTCTCGTTTTCATGAAATGACTGATGCTCTTGTTACAATAGGTCTTCTTTCCATTGATGACCCTCGGGAATTCGGTATTGCAGACATGGGTGTAAATAATCGCATTCAGAGATTCCTTGAAAAACCAGGTCCGGGTGAAATATTCAGTAATCTTGCAAGTACTGGTATATATATGTGTGATTCAGAAATATTCGACTGGATCCCTGAGAAAACAATGTATGATTTTGCCAAAGACCTGTTCCCTGATATGCTTTCAAAAGATCGAAAGATCAATGGAATGCTGGCACGTGGCAAGTGGACTGATGTAGGAAATGCTGCTGCTTATCGCCAGGCACAAAGGTGGATGCTTGAGGATTTGCCCGGGACTACAATCAGTGGACATTTCAGTACAAAAGATGCTCGTATAACTGGTCCGTTAAAACTTGACAACAATGTATCTGTGGGGTCTAACTCTGCGTTGGTAGGTCCTATTGTTATAGGTGCAAACACTGTGATAGGCAATAATGTGCTTATTGGCCCATACACCACTATAGGTTCCAATTGTGTGGTAGATTCTGAATCTCGAATATTATCATCTTATATATTTAATGATGTAGCCATTGGTAAGAATTGTAATGTATCTGGCTCTACAATTGATAATAATGTAAATGTTGGTGATAATTGTAGCCTTGAAAATGGTACTGTTATAGGGCCCAATGTTATTATTGGCACTGGTTCTACAGTTCATTCAAACGTAAAGATCTGGCCTGAAATTTCAATTCCTGCAAATGAAGCTGTTACTAGAGATATTATTGATACTTACTAGTATCATCTTTTTATTGTTTTACTGACTTCAGGCATGTTTTAAAATGAATAAATTAAAAAAATGGATCTCGTTGGCGTTATTTACAAGTATTATTTCCGGCGTAATAGTTGTATTTTTGACATTTGACTCGGGTACTGTTGAAGCTTTGCTTGGTATTAGGCCTGAATTCATTCTATTTGGTATCTTTCTGCACGCATTTTCTTATTTAATTTGGGGCATGCGAATACGTGTTCTTTGCAATGCACTTGGGTATGATATTAGTGTTACAAAAACTGTGGAGCTAGTAGCTTCCAGTGTATTTGCTGCTTCCATAACTCCTTCATCAATGGGTGGTGAACCTGTTCGTATTCATCTATTGAATAGAGAAGCTGTTCCTTTTGGAAAAGCATCAGCTATAATTTTTGGTGAGCGCTTGCTAGATGGCATTTTGTTATTATCTTTTGCTCCATTGTCCATCTATTTATTGAGGGACACTTTGGCAAAATTTGGTTTTGGGTCTATCTTGATTGTTGTTGAAGTTGCTTCACTGATTTTGCTTATTTTTGTACTATATGGCATATGGAATCCTGGTCCAATAAAATCAATAAGCTATTTTTTAATAAAAAAGATTGCTCCGCTTTTTGGCGATGTGGTTGATGCAAAGGTCGAGTATATTTATAATAAGCTCAATCATGAATTTGATAATTTTCGTAGTGGCATTATGTTACTTCTGAAGGGATGCAGATCTGGTATTATTAGTTCTATTTGTCTTACATTATTGTTCTGGCTGGTGGAATTTTCAATTATATATGTTATTCTTCTGGGCTTAAATCAAAATGTGGATATTTTGAAAATGTTTGCCGCTCAGGTGGTTATGGTCCTTGTTCTATTGATTCCTGCAACACCTGGTTCAAGTGGATTGGCAGAATTTGGAGCCACAACGATATTTTCTGTATTTACTGCATCTTCTGTACTTGGGATAACTGTCATTGCCTGGAGAGCATTGACTTTTTACATGAATCTGATTGTGGGTAGCTTTGTCAGTTTCAAAATATTGAAGGATACTGAGTTCATTAAGAACTTGCTGAAATAAGGGCATAGATTCTAAAATTTTATGTATTGGAGTAAATCTTTATGATTTTCTGCATATTTTAAAAAATCGTTTGCATTAGAAAATGGTCCTTTGCTGTGGATTATATTTGCCTGCTTTTTCCCAATTCCTGGTAATTCTTTGATAAGTGCTATTGACGCCGTATTGATATCAAGTGGATGTGGTATTCCTGTTATTGATCGATGACCGTGTCCTGTTACTGTTATATCGACAAATTTATTCAATGGCATGTTTGATGGAATTCCTATGAGCAAAGGATATGACCCAAATTGTCTCCCAAAGCACATATTCTTATCATTAACTTCACAAAATACATCTTTTAAAATTGTGCCATTTGGTACTACCTTTCTAAGCATTGGTAGATCAATATTTTTTCGGATATTTTCTTTATATTTCAAAAATAATCTCTTGTGTTTCATAACAAGCTCATTATTTCCATACATTTCAGTGTCTGGAAAAGCCATAACTTGCCTGATGTTTATTCTTCGCAAAATCAGATCTGAATCCATGACTTCTTTTAGGAAATCATAGTTGTATTCAAAAGTCTTTTTTGTTTCTCCCTTGAGTCCATGTACAATATTAATGCCTGGTAGTATTTCCGGCATTCCATTGTTTCCTCTGAAGCTGCCTACTTCATTTATCAATTTGATTACTTCGAATATTTGGTCGGGCATGACCTTCAGGTTATTTGCCTTTATCACTGCAGGATCAGCACTTTCCATACCCAATGCTGCTATATCTCCCGGGCTATGGTATTTGACAATGGTTTTTAGAATTTCTTTGCATTTTTCAGGATATTCAGATATTGTTGCCGGATTTGCATTATCCATGTGCAGGACTTTCAGCTCAGGTGCGATATTTCTTATTCCTTTGTATAAGCTTTTGAGAACTTCGGGATCAGGCTCTGGTATTTCTCCGCCCTTGTCAACAGCATGATAGCTCATTATGTCTGGCTGTCTTCCAATTCTGAAGTAGCGTGCGCCATTGTCGTAGAGTTCTTTAACTTCCTCTATGACCTCAATTACTGGCCTGTAGTCTGATTGTCCATATGATGGTTCTGTGCAGAAAGAGCAGTGCTTTTTACGACCGCAACCTCTGTAAGTTTCCAGTTCACACATAACATGTGGATAATCTGGGTGCTTTTTGATGATAAATGCCCCATATTTGCTCCATCTGCCAATTTCTTCCACAGTTCTAAATCGATGTGAGATGTCTGAAGCATTTTTTTGTATGTCTCCATCTTTAAGAATGTCGTATACCAGAGATTCAATATCCTTCCTTGCTAGAAATGTATCATCTGAATTTATTCCAAGGCGAGATGCTGTTTTCCCACCTTCTTTGCTGAATCCAAGGCGAATTGGTCCTCCTATGATCTTAATTCCCTGGGCGGCACTGAAAATGCTTTCGATTTCTCCGGGACTTATGGGGGTGGAACGCAGGTATTTTCCTGGTACGGCCATTCCTGCAACAATAGTTACAATATCAGCGTTTTTAATGATCTGGGAAAAGTTTTCTGAATTTGCTCTGATCTGGTCAATAGTTGCATAATGAATATCATCTTCATGAATTTTCTTTTCTCTTAATGCACCTGCAATGTATCTTATATATGGGGATATGTATGGTGGAACTCCAAAACATGCCGGCTCATCTACATATCCATCAATAATTATTGCTTTTGTATTATGCATATTATACCTATTTTTATATATGTGATGAATAATGGAGTATCTATTATATATGTTCTTTAGGGCACAGGTGTGATTTTTATTTAGTCATGTCAATAATATCATGGGTAGGCACTTGTGATCGATTGAATTTGTGCTTGCATGTTTGCCTGATCCTAATCTGCCACTATTTCTGATTCTTGTTCTTTCTGCTATTTTATTCTTGCGTGTTTTCATATTCAAAGCGATGTTTTTTAGCGGTAAATTGGGTGCAGGTATGCATATGATGTATATGATAATATATGCGGCATGTATGCTGATGTCATAATTTTCATATTAGATATTGTGTGTATGAATACATGTGATTAGGTTATGTGCTTAATTGTATGGTCGTTTAGATTCTGGATTTGTGCATATTGGTTATATATTTCCTTCTCTATTACTAAAGTAGTTTAATCGTCATGCAATGAAATGAGGTTCTATTAATGAGAAGTGACAAGACCAAAAAAGGATTTGAACGTGCACCAAACCGTTCTCTTTTGAAAGCAACAGGTTTGACAGATGATGAAATGGATAAACCATTCATAGCAGTTGTAAACTCATGGAATGAGTTGATTCCAGGGCATATTCATCTTGATAAAGTTGCGGAAGCAGTAAAGGCTGGTATACGTATGGCTGGTGGTGTTCCATTTGAGTTCCATACTATTGGTATATGTGATGGTATTGCAATGGGCCATGAGGGAATGAGCTATTCACTTCCAAGTAGAGAAGCTATAGAAGATTCTATTGAGCTTGTGCTTCAGGGTCACCAATTGGATGGTATGGTCATGATCACTGCTTGTGACAAGATAACTCCTGGTCATCTAATGGCATCAGGTAATCTGGATATCCCTACGATTGTTGTAACTGGTGGTCCTATGAATCCTGGTTATGTGGATGATGAACCAAGGGATCTGATTTCTGTTTTTGAAGGCGTTGGCGAATGCCAGAATGAATCAGTATCTGAAGATAAACTTAAAATATTGGAGGATTGCTGTTGCTCCGGCGCTGGTTCATGTGCAGGTATGTATACTGCAAACACTATGGCTTGCATGACAGAGGCTCTCGGTATGAGTTTGCCTGGGTGTGCCACTGCCCATGCAGTAGATGCTAAAAAATTCAGAATTGCAAAAGAATCTGGCAGGCGCATTGTTGAGATGGTGGATCTGAACCTTACTCCACGTTCTATGGTAACTCTCGAATCTTTTGAGAATGCAATTATGGTTGATCTGGCAATAGGTGGTAGTACAAATACCACTCTTCACCTGCCTGCAATTGCGCATGCATTCGGTCTGACACTTTCACTTGATACTTTCGACCGCCTAAGCAAAACTACTCCTCATCTTATTTCTCTCAAACCCGGTGGTGTAAATTACATGTTGGATTTCGAGCGAGCTGGTGGTATTCAGGCAATTATGCAGCGCATGAAGTCTATATTGAATACCGGGCAGATGACCGTTAATGGAAAAACCATCGGTGAAAATATCGATGATCTGGTCATAATAAATCCAAAAACAAATAGCAATATAATCTCAACTCTGGATGATCCTATTCACAAAGAGGGAGGAATTGCTATCCTTAAAGGCAATCTGGCGCCTGATGGTTCTGTTGTAAAGCAGGCAGCAGTTGATTCGAAAATGATTCAACACAGTGGCCCTGCGCGTGTCTTTAATAGTGAAGAAGCTGCAATGGAGGCAATTCTTGCTAAAGAGGTAGTTTCGGGTGATGTGGTTGTTATAAGATATGAAGGTCCAAAAGGTGGCCCTGGTATGCGTGAAATGCTCTCCCCAACTTCTGCAATCGCCGGTATGGGCCTTATTGATTCTGTGGCACTGATCACAGATGGTCGTTTCTCTGGTGGAACTCGCGGGCCATGTATCGGTCATATTTCACCGGAAGCCTATGAAGGCGGTCCAATTGGCCTAGTGAATGAGGGGGATGTTATTGAGATAGATATTCCTGCAAGGCAGATCAATGTAAAACTTTCTGATGAGGAACTTGAGGAGCGTAAGTCATCTTTTGTTCCACTCGAAAAGCATGCAACTGGTTATCTTGCAAGGTATAGGAGATTTGTAAGCTCTGCAAGCAAAGGTGCTATCATAGAATAATCGCTCTCCTGGTAGCTTCTCTGAAAAGTAGCTACATTATTCTTTTTTCAGATTTTATGGTGTCTTTATACTTGCATCGGTAAGATTAATTAAGTCGCTGTATCAAATAGTCAATAAATGAAAATCGCAGGTATCTGTTCAATTTGTAACAACGCGGCTACATTGCATACATGTATGCTTTGTGGAAGAGCTGTTTGTGAAAAATGCTACCATTCTGACAGAAGTGTTTGTGTTCAGTGTTCTAGGGGAACTCTATTTTCACTTGAGTCAGCAGGTGATAAAGTAAATCTTTAATTTTATGAATTTATAATCTGATCAGATATTCAACACCGTCTTCAACACTATTGCTAAGCACTTGCTTTGCAAACATTTCCTGTACCTTCGCGTTCACTTCATCATTTGTGAATTGCTTTGAAACAAGACTTTCGATTATACTTTTCTTTACCTTTGCACCATGTGGCATATACATAAGGATATTACTTTCCAGCTTATCTGGCTTGGAGCCATCACTTTCTACTTGTTGGGACTTATTTTCAAATCCTGGTGGTGCCGATGATGCCTGTGTGTTTCCCTGGGCATTTTTTGCCATGGGTGGAAGCTCAAAGGGTGGTATATTTTCCATGTTTGGCAATGGTGGGGCATTTTCATTTGATCCAAAATCCGGTATCACTACTGGTGTTTCCTTTGGATTTTCGACTGCCGGACTAAAACCCGGTACATCCACTGGTGGTTTTAACTCCGGCATTTCAAACGTTTTATCTGCTGTTTCTTCCACTGGTGGTTTTAACTCTGGTATTTTAAAAGGTATTTCTGCTGTTTCTTCCACTGGTGGCTTTAACTCTGGCATTGCAAATGGTTTTTCTGCTGTTTCTTCCACTGGTGGTTTTAACTCCGGCATTTCAAACGGCGTTTCTGCTGTTTCTTCCACTGGTGGTTTTAACTCCGGCATTTCAAACGGTTTTTCTACTGTTTCTTCCACTGGTGGTTTTAACTCCGGCATTTTAAACGGTATTTCTGCTGTTTCTTCCACTGGTGGTTTTAACTCCGGCATTGCAAATGGTTTTTCTGCTGTTTCTTCCACTGGTGGTTTTAACTCCGGCATTTCAAACGGTTTTTCTACTGTTTCTTCCACTGGTGGTTTTAACTCTGGCATTTCAAATGGTTTTTCTGCTGTTTCTTCCACTGGTGGAGCTGTTGTTATTGTTGAGGTGTCAATTTCAGTTTCTGGTATTCTGTCCAGAACACTATTCTTTTCCTGAAAATCAGTTTCTAACTGCGATTCCAATTCAGTCTCTGATGTGCTATTGTTAGTTTCGATCGCATAATGATGTTCTATGCTGGATAGTCTGTTACTAAGATCACTGACAGCTTCTTTGAGGATTGCAATATCTGGATTCTGTGACGACTCGAGATCGAGGTGACTTCCAGGTACGTTCAGTTCCCTTTCTACCAGTTTTCTAACAAACAGGCTTTTGTTATCTATAATATCCAGTTTGTCAAAAAGCTCATCTGACATGCTGATTGTTAATCGTTTCATTGAAATCTCTCATTAAAACTTTATGTATGTATTGTCATACTAGTGTATGCATATATCATACATATATATTTAATGGAAATATATTTCTAAACATATGTATTAAAAAAGAACTTGGCCTTATAGGCCATTAATGCAATGTCTATTTCTTGCAGTCGGGGCATGCCCTTCCCTTTGGAGTTGATATCATTGAATGTTTTGGTGTAATATTCTGGCATAACGGACATAGGTCATTTGCTTTCATAATTTTTTCAACGGCTTGAAGGTCTGCCTCATAAATGTGTGTGTCCCATCCAGTAGCTATCAATGATTCGATCTCATAATCAAGGTCATGTTCTCGGATGGCTTTTTTGAATCCTTCTACAATAGCAGGTATATTTGCCGGGAATCCTCCAAATGCATCCCATGAGCGATACAATATGTAAAGCCTTACTTGCTTTTCATTGAGCTGCTCGATCTTATATGCGATCCAGCAAGGCTGATCCTCATATTTTGGTATGTGGGTTTCATTTTCCCAAAGTATTCCCACATGTCTTCTGGAGCCTTTACGCAGGTTAGATATATTTGCATTAACTGTGTCGTATGCATCTTTTCCATATCTGAAAAGTTGCTTCGCATAACAGTAATCAAACTTTCTCTGGTCTCCTTCTGGTATTGACATGTACCAGTCAGCATACTCTTCTGTTAGCTCTTCCTTATATTTTTCAATAAGGTTTCTCCCGAATGGAACTGCAGAACTTACCTGGTTATTATTGACATCCTCTATCTGAATTGTTGCATGCACTCTTTTCGTTGGTGTTCCATAGTCCGGGTTGTGAACTTCACCTTTCTCATATATCTGGTATATTAATTGTGACCATGCAGAAGAAATTGTTTTTGATTTTATCAGTATAGCTTCCATTCTCGTCATTCCCTTGTTGTATCTTCCAGACTTATGCATGGATTTGCTAAAAAACCTGGCCGTAGGTTCAGTAGTCAATAGAAATAAATGTTTCTTTAAGTTAATATTATTTTCATATAATTGCTTTATAACTTTTTCTATTCTTGTTTATTGCTTCCTACAAGTGCACTTGCAAGCATAATTGCTTTAGTGTAATGTCCTCCAACTCTTGATGTATCAATGAATACATGTTCATCCATTAAAATGGGCGCACCAAGTCCGTCTCCTCCTCCTAAAAATGCTAGAGTTCGAAATACAAGGTTTCCTGAAATGCCATCAGGTGCAAGGATGAAATTTGCTTCTTTAATAGCATCTTCTATGAGGATGGTGTACTGCTTAGCATCAATACCGATCTCTCTGACTCGGTTAACAATGAAATCCCCGTCTGATAATGTTCGGTCGACGTATTCATTCCTTCCTATGTCTCCGAGTCTGCCTCCGGAAAGTACTCCTACAACAGGTTCTATATCGAACCTGCGTATGTGTTCCACTCCTAACTTGATGAATGCTATCTTATCAGCCAGTCCGTTTCCTTCATCTATCCCAACAGGTGCTATAAAAAATGCTTTTCCATCACTTGTTTGGAGTAATGCTATTCTGTGAAGTTTTTCCTGATTCAGTATCTTTTTAAGATGGGATAGCGTTTTGGATGCTTTTGCTGTGCCTCTTACTGCAGCATCTACATATTTTGACTTTAGCATATCTCCAAGAACTTTTTCCGGATCATTGGTACCAATCACTTCAAGATCAGTTCCAATGGCATCGATCTCTTGTTTGTTCCCTATAAGTATCACATGTGCATATCCTGCGTTATGCGCATCTCTAGCACTACTTAGCATTTTAGGGGTCGGATCTCTAACGCCTATGGCAACTCTTGCTCTGTTCTTTAACGCTCTCTCTTCAATAAGCTCAAGCAAGTCTTCAGTACTTTTTGTTCCCATTTAAGGTACCTACCATCAGTAATATCAATTAGAACACACAAAGTGGTGCAAACATTAATTACTTTTCCTGAATATTGGGTATTGATACTTTATGACAGTGCAGATGGAATGGGCAGAAAGATACAGGCCAAAAGGACTCGCAGATATTGTTGGCCATAAGAAGGTAGTTGATGGCCTTCGTTCATGGGCGGAGCAATGGGTCCATGGTGTCCCTGATAAAAAAGCTGTTCTTCTTCATGGGCCTGCGGGCATAGGTAAAACTTCTTCTGCACATGCATTAGCTGCAGATTTTGAGTGGGAATCAATAGAGCTTAATGCAAGTGATCAAAGAACTGCATCTATTATTGGAAAGGTAGCCGGTTCGGCCTCACAGATGCAAACGCTCAGTGGTACTTCTGGCAGAAGACTTGTAATTCTTGATGAAGCTGATAATCTTCATGGAAACAGTGATCGTGGAGGCTCGCGTGCTATCATTGATATAATCAAGAAGACAAATCACCCAATTATCCTGATAGCTAACGATCTTTATGGTATATCTTCATCATTGCGTTCACTCTGTCTTGACTTCAAATTTGGTTCTGTTCAAACTCGATCAATGGTTCCTGCTTTGAAAAGAATAGCACAAAATGAAGGTATCATGTGTGGTGTTGGCGTAATTGAAAAACTGGCTGAAGGTGCAGATGGTGACTTTAGGAGTGCTGTCAATGATCTTCAGGCTGTTGCGATGGGCCGCACTGAAATTAATATCGAAGACGTTTCCACTGCTGAACGTGATACTAAAGAATCTATATTCAAAGTCATTGGTAGGGTTTTCAAGGGAAGTAGTGTGCAATCTGCTCAGGATGCAGTTTATGGCCTGGATGAATCCCCCGAAGACCTTGTTCACTGGATTGATGAGAATCTTCCTTATCAGTATACTAGTAAGGATGAGGATCCATTGACCTCTGATATCTCTGATGCCTACCTTCGTCTTTCAAGAGCTGATCGTTTTCTTGGTCGCGTCCGTCGAAGGCAGAACTATCGTATGTGGCGCTATGCCAGCATGTTAATGATCGGCGGCACTGTTGTTTCCCGATCGCGTGCAAGGGGTGGCTTTGTCAAATATCAGGCTCCTTCTCTATGGAGGAAGATGGGGCAAATGCGTTCCCGACGTAATGTGCGTGATAATATTGCTTCTAAAATAGGTTCCCATTGTCATGAATCAATGACCTATTCTCGCCTGAGCTTATCTTCTATCTATTCTCAAATGCTTGAAAATGAAGAGTATGCACCTAGTGTAGTTGCAAATCTGGGTATCGACCAAGATGAGCTGGTTCAGATGAGTGGCGGGAATAAGTTTACAAAAAAGCTTCAAGCCATTTATGAAGAGGGGAAAAATATGCGGAATGATTCATCAGATGATGCTGAATTTTTTGCTATTCCGACGCCTTCTCCTGTAGTAGCTCCGTCTCAAATGAGTCTCGATAATATTCCTGAGCTTCCTTCAAAGCCCGATGTTGCAAAAGATGAATCTAGTACTTCTGCGCCATCCAAAGCTTCACAGAGAAAACCTCAAAAGACTCTCTTTGACTTTTGATTTTTTGAATTCATTTCTTTTTTAGTGCATATTTGGTATATTTCATGCCTTATGCATATGTTTTCTGAGAAGCTTCCGAAAATATGTATATATTATTATATATGTGTCTCATAACACTCATCATGTGGAATATATTGTAATATGCTTTTTATTATGTATATTATTTAGTAGAGGCTAATGGGGATTTATCTCATCATGCCTAATTCAGAGTTTTGTATTTCATACAAAAAATGAAGAGTATATATTTGTGCTAACCTTCGATATGCTAGCTCTAAAAGATTGAAGTATTTTTGAAATTACGAAGAGAATCCTGTATGGATTCCTTTCTTCATTATAGTATTTAGAGAATAGTGGAGTATGAGCGGGTTGGGGAGTGGGGGTTATTGTCAAAAAGAATATTAACCCGCTCAGATAGTTTATACATATTCTTGATTGTATATAAGCATGTTGCTTATAATCATCATCATTATGAGGTATTTTGTGTTATGGCCTTAATGATGTTGTTTTTCATAATTTCATGCTTATTTTGTATATTTTGAATTATTTTCTGGGATATTTCAGAAAGATCTTCTTTCTATAAAGAAAACAGATAAATATCTTGTAGCACACCCATATAGCAGGTGATAGAATGGTAATCGGAGTAACAATGGTTAATACTCTGCCCGGTAATGAAAGGGCAGCTTATAATGAACTAACTCGAATTGAAGGTATCAAAGAAATCTATCATGTTTTTGGAGAATATGACTTTGTCGTTATTATTGAAGTTGCAGACCTTAGTAATCTTAACAACATTGTTGATTTCATTCGAGAGGCTAACAATGTGACTGCAACTCAGACAATTGTGGGTGCTGAATTAATATAATATTCAGAACCTATTTATATTTTATATATTATTTAATTATCTATTCTACTACTTTGATTTTCTATTATTACATTGGAAGAGGGAGATCTCTTATGTCAGCTCCAATTGCAGAAGAACTTGCTAAAAACCAGAAATCTATTAGTGTTGCAGAATTCTTTGAGAAGAACAGGCAGATCCTTGGTTTTGATTCGGCTCCCCGCAGCCTGATCACAACTGTTAAGGAGGCAGTTGATAACTCTCTTGATGCTTGTGAAGAATCAGAGATACTACCTGATATATTATTACACATTGAACGTTCAGAAAAAGATAATATCGTTATGATTATCGAAGACAACGGGCCTGGTATCGTAAAGGAACAGATCCCAAAGGTATTTGCGAAGCTCCTTTATGGATCCCGTTTCCATGCTATTAAACAAAGTCGTGGCCAGCAGGGTATAGGTATATCCGCATCAGTTCTTTATTCCCAACTAACTTCAGGGCACCCAACCAAGATAATTTCCAAAATAGGCCAGGATGATCCTGCACATTTTTACGAATTGATGATAAATACCAGTACTAATGATCCTGAGATATTACGCGATGACATCGTTGACTGGGACCGCCCTCATGGTACTCGTATTGAAATGGAAATGGAGGCATCATATGTTCGCGGAAGGAGACAATCTATCTATGAGTATCTCAAAGCCACTGCAATTATAAATCCACATGCAAGAATAACTCTTGTTGAACCAGATGGCAATGAAGTGATATTTGAGAGGGGCACAGACAAATTACCAATTCCTGCCAAAGAAATTCTTCCTCATCCTCATGGGATCGAGCTTGGCACTCTTATGAAGATGCTTCGCTACACAGAGAGACAAAAACTCACTCCATTCCTTCGTTACTCGTTCTCAAAGATCGGTCATCTCACAGCAGAGGAAATCTGCAAGGCATCAGGACTTGATCCTGAGTCTGATCCGCATGAAATGGACCGTAATCAAGCCAAAAAACTCCTTGATGCTTTCGGGAAGGCCAAGATCATGGCACCACCTACAGACTGTCTTTCCCCTATTGGTGGGGATCTTATCTACAAAGGTCTGGAAAAAGAGTTCAGTGTGGACTTCATAGCAACTACCACTCGTTCAGCATCTGTATTCTCAGGCAATCCTTTCGTTGTGGAGGTAGGTCTTGCTTATGGTGGTGAACTTCAGAAAGATGACCGTGTTGATATTATGCGTTTTGCAAACAGGGTTCCTTTGCTGTATCAACAGGGTGGCTGTGTTACAACACATGCAATAGAATCTATTAAATGGAAACAGTATGGATTGAATCAACCTGGAGGTGGACTTCCAAGTGGCCCTGTGGTAATCCTTATTCACGTTGCTTCCACAAACGTTCCATTCACTTCAGAATCAAAAGATGCAGTTGCTGATATTCCTGAGATAAAAGATGAGGTGGAGCTGGCTATAAAGGAAGTTGCAAGAAAGCTAAATCGTTATCTTAACAAACAAAGTTCTCTTAAAAAGCGTCGTGAAAAAGAAATTATCATAACAAAAGTTCTTCCGAAACTTGCTGAAAAACTGGCTTCCACATTGGATAAAGAAATTCCGGACATCAATCCGGTTGTTGCAAAAGTAATGGGTAACCTTCTCGTGGACAGGCAGGTAAAAAGCAATGGCAATGGTGGGGCAGATGTTTCAATACGTGTAAAGAACTTTTCCGGGAAAAAACAGGAGCTAAAGGTTCATGATATGCTTTCTTTTGAAATCGAATCTCCAGTCCCAGAGCCTAAAATCATTACAATGGGGAATGATTTTGACTACATATGGGATATGACAATATCTTCCGATGCTTCTAAAGTTATTAATTATTCAGTGGCAACCCTTGATGGGAATGAAATCTCCAGATTACCTTCATTAATAGTTGAAGGATTGGATGAAGAACTTGTAACTGGTGCCAAGGCGATAAAAGGGGTGAACTAAATGTCTAATGATGTATCTTCACAGAGAGTGGAAAATGATGAGGTTGCAAAGAACCGTCTTTTAGGTCTGAGCAGCAATCTCTACAATCAGTTTATTGATGAGATCATTCCAAATGTTTCTCTTCCAAGCCGTACAAAGAACAATATCGAGTACAATGAAGCAAGTGATGTTTGGGTATATGGTGACAGGGAAACTGAAAGAACAGCTAAGACTGTAAAAGGTGCTTTTCAGTTGTTGAAATCAACTCATGTGGTTGATTTTCTTTTAAATAATCATATAGGACAGAATCGTGGTTCCACTTTGAGAGAGTTGTACTATATCTCAGAGAACTGGGATATAGCTAAGTTCCGTGAACAGCCGGAAAGTGACAGGTTGATCGAAGACCTCGAGATAATTTCTGGTCTTCAGAGAGAATATTTCCACATGCGTCCTGAGGAAGACGGTGCAACGATGTTCGGTCCGATACGCCTCCGTGAACAGACTAAAAGAGGTGACAGGATCATTCACTGTCAGGAAGATATTGGGGAAAGTGGTTACCAGATACCATTCAATGTCGAAAATATTGAATTCCTTGAAAATGATGCTGATTTTATCATTGCTGTTGAGACAGGTGGTATGTATGCCAGACTTATTGAGAATGGTTTTGATGAGAAATATAATGCCATCCTTGTTCACCTTAAAGGTCAGCCTGCAAGGTCAACCCGGCGTATCATCAAGCGTATGAATGATGAAATGAATATTCCTGTTACTGTTTTTACTGATGGGGATCCATGGTCATATCGTATCTTTGCTTCGGTTGCATACGGAGCTATTAAAAGTGCTCATTTGTCTGAGCACATGGCAACGCCTGGCTCCCATTTCATCGGAGTTCAGCCTTCCGATATAGTGGAATATGAACTTTCAACAGACAAACTGACGGACAAAGATGTAAGTGCTCTTAGAAGTGAACTTACAGATCCCCGTTTTGAGTCAGATTACTGGAAAGAACAAATAAGCTTGCAACTTGATATCGGCAAAAAAGCGGAACAGCAAGCTTTTGCAGGAAAAGGCCTTGACTTCGTCACGGAAACTTACCTGCCAAACCGTTTAAGTGAAATTGGCATTATATGATCTGAAATAATGCTTTCAGACACCTTTTATCGGTTTGAAGTGTCTGCAGATGGCTGTCTCAGATACAGCCATTCCTTTTGTTTTGGGATAATTGCATACCTTTTTTTCTTGGAATTGACAAAGTGAACATGAATATATCCTTTTGTTCAATTTATCCTGTATTGCCTTTTCTTTGATGATGTCTTGCCCAAGCCCCTTATGGTAATTTATTTCGCTGCGGCTGTATTTTAAGGCATAGGCCAGGAGATTGCTAACAGATGGCGGATTCCATTCATTATATACTATGTTCACTTCATGTTTTTCAGGTGGTATATTGGACCTATTTGTTTCATCTGTCTGCCCACCTTTACTCATAAGGGCGAAAATACTTGCTTTCTGTTTTTTCGCACGCTCATTTTCAGGATCCTGCCTTATTACCTTATTCATGAAATTCAGAGCAGCTTCGTACTTACCCAGGGTTTTTAGTGCAAGGCTTTTATTATAGAGTGCAGATTTAATCTTTCCCGTATCCGGCTGGACAAGTATCTTGTTATAGCATTTGATGGCCCCTTCATAGTCACACGATCTGTGAAGCAGCATCCCTTTCTGATTCAGTGCAATAATGTTGTACGGATCCACTTCCAGTGCCAGATTCAAAAAATGCAGTTTACGATCCGGGTCGCTTTCCTGCAATCCCTGTTGAGTCCATTTTTGGGAAATATCTCTTCTTTTTTCTTTCACTAGCCTATCTATTCAGGGAATCTTATATCATTCTTTTTAATGGGTTCTTTAATGATACATTGCTCTGCCTGAAAAAACTTATATATTGTTCACTTCAACTTTGCCTTATGCAGTTTAACCAGGCCATTCCCAATTACACTATCGATATCACGGGTTATCAACTGGGAACATTAGAATCTAAAATAACATCGTCAATTGTCATTCTTGTTGCATCGGTGTTGCATAAGGCTCAGATGTTGAGAAGCTCAAAAGGATATTTTATGGGATTGCAGAAAGCATTGACCTTGTCCTTGATGATTCACAGCCATAGGTGAGGTTTGACAACCATGGGGATTCCAGTCTCGATTTTGCAATGATAATGTGGGTCCTGACTCCTGGAGAGAAGTTTACTCTAATAAATATGGCTAATACAATGGTCAATGAAAGATTCCAGTAAGAAAGCATAAATATACCATTTCCGACACATACCATTATTAAGGCTAACTGATACAATCGAATTTCTAAGGTATATTGGGATGATAGATTACTATAAGATTCTTGGATTAGCACATGATGCATCCGATAATGAGATTAAGCAAAAATATCGGGAACTTGTTTCAAAACATCATCCGGATATAAACAATGAACCTGATTCGGAAAAGCGAACAAAAGAGATAACAGAAGCTTATTCCATACTCTCCGACCCGGAGAAGCGAGCTTTCTATGATCGCAGGTTCTTTAGCCGGAAATATAGCCATGGGAATCATAATGATCCAAAGAGGGAAAACGCCCGGGAATATAGCTTCCAAAGAAATAATTCAAATGCCGGGCATAAAATGTATGGTGATGTTTTGAGTTCGAAAAGATCATTTTCAGAAGAATTGTTAGATCAGTTCCTGAAGATCATAGGTATGCTTGCCATTCTGTGGATATTGCTTCGCCGCCCGACCGTTATAATAGGTATCTTATTTGCCATACTGTTCTTTTATGTCCTGTGGATCATACTGAAAGAAATTTATCTATTCTTTGAAGGCAAAAAATAATACTCATTTCTTTAAAATAGAATCACTTACTCATTTCAGGTAATATTTATCTCCGCCAACCTCCTGGGAAATGAGTCTGAACAGGCAGTTCAAAATTGGCTTGCCGAAAATCCGGAAAAGACTGACGAAGTGCTTGGTACCCAGTGAGGACGACAATCCTCACTTCTTTTTCTTTTTTCCCGCAACCTTTGATAATTAGCATGCCATCTAGAAAACCCATATATCTAAGAATGGATGGAAACCCACTTCCGGTACCAGCATTGGATATATTTAAATTGTAACAATGGACATGCAGAAGCATCATAAAAACCATTGCGCTTGTAATATCATCTGCTGCACTGGTCCTGCAATCCTACTTATGATCCAGAGTATTACACAGGCACCAACAGAACTTGTCGAGTTTGCCAATATTTTCGGCTCAATTCTGGTAGAAACTTATCAAAGTATATCACATGGTTGCTTTAAGATTATAATGGCCAGTGTTAACCAGTCTGTTATGCTGGCCCTTTCAATGGGTTATTATTGCTTCCATGGTCGAAATATGTGGCCTGAGTTATAAGGTATTGGTAGGGGTCCAGCAAGTAGATATTGGAGTTGGATTCGAAGCAGGACTCAGTATTGGGATTATAGCGATTGTCCTTGTCAGACTGACACGGCACCTTACACCCAGATAAGGTCTGACCAGTCTTTTTACTTTTATCCAATAATAAAGGAGGAATAGAAAATATGAATAATAAATTAAAAATGATAATAGGAATAGTGTTAGTGCTTTCCCTTTTTGCTGCCGGATGTACGCAGCAAGAAAGCGAAGGTGCAGGCACTGAAGAAAAATCAGCAACTATAGGATATGTAATGTGGGATGACGCAATTGCAAATACCAATGTAATAAAGCAAGTTCTCGAACAGGAAGGGTATGAAGTAGAAATAATAGCTGTCGATGCTGGCCCACTATACCAGGGAATTGCAGATGGTCAGTTTGACTTTATGACAGCCGCATGGCTTCCACAAACTCACGAAAATTACTGGGAGCAGTATGGAGATCAGGTTGACAGACTTGGTCCAAATCTTGAAGACTGCAAACTCGGCCTTGCAGTACCAACTTACATGGAAGACATTAATTCCATTGAAGATCTGAATGCACACAAGGAAAAATTCGATGGTCAAATCACCGGTATTGACCCAGGTGCAGGTATCATGCAGAGCACAGAAAATGCAATCGATGTGTATGGTCTGGACTATACTCTTGAATCCAGCAGCAGTGCTGGAATGGCATCTGCTCTTGACGGTGCTTACAGGGACGAGGAACCAATCGTTGTCACTCTCTGGACTCCTCACTGGGCATTCGGCAGATATGACCTGAAGATGCTGGATGATCCACAGCTGGTCTATGGTGGTGGCGATAACATAGAAACACTTGCAAGACTGGGGCTCAAGGAAGAAAAACCTGAACTCTACGCAATCATAGACAATATACATTACACCCACGAAGAGATACAGACCGTAATGACCGACGTTGAAGCAGGAATGAGTGCTGAAGACGCCGCTGCAAAATGGGTCGAAAACAATCCTGACAAAGTTAATGAATGGCTTGAAACTGAATAAGGGTAATTAACCCTTATTCCTTTTTTTAATCGTTCCAACCATCCTTATAAAATGCAAAATGGATCGGTAGCTTTAAATATAATGTTTTGAAATGTTAGCATGTTTTGTGGTAGCAATTGCCTTTATAGGTATGGCCGTAAAAAAAGTAACATTCACTTCTTTCTGACAGAATCACTTATCCATTCCAGATAATCTTTGTCTCCATCAATCTCCCAGGAAATGATGGCAGGAAGATCATAACTATGCAGTGATTTTATAGCTTCACTCACAGCTTCGAAATTATCAGAAGTCGTCTTTATAGAAAGTGCCATCTCACTATCTTCCTCAGCTTTACCATCCCATGTATAAATTGAAGAGATCGGATGTTGTTGTATATACAATAACATGCACAATTTCTCACCGCTTTTTTCCTTTTGTTGATTTATAAATTTATAATGTATAGTCCAATATTGTATTTAATCTACTGCTTTTATGTGTATCTATATAGATTATGTCGATTTCATTTATATGCTACAAATGATGTTTGCATATTATTTCAGGACTCCGATAAAATCATCAGGAAATACATAATAGCATCAATGTATATTTCTCAATAGGTCTATTTATATGTGGTTTCAAAATGAAAAACACTTTAAAGTATAATAAATATTTAATAGTATTATTATTGTTCTTCATATCTTTATCTGTAACGGTGTCTAGCGGCTGCTTTGAAAATGAGGATATTGTCAAGGTATCTTTTGAGGATACAGAAATATTAAATGAAGTAAAATCTAACAACAGTGTATCATTTAAAGTTGGAGTTTATTCAATGTATTCTCCAAGGACTGCAATAGATTATTATGAAGACTTTTTTGAGTACTTATCGGAGAGTTCGGACACCGATTTTGAACTTGTTCAAAGGGATGATCCTGCAGAATTACTCTATTTGTTAGAATCCAATCGGCTGGATGCATTATTCATTAGAGGAGATGATTACAGGAAGGGCCATGATGAGTTCGGAATGGAAATAATTTCTATTCCTGTTCTACATGGGGATATATATTACAATTCATATGTAATAGCTCATTCTGATAGTGATATAAGTTCAATTGAAGACCTCCGGGGGAAAAGTTTTGCTTTCAATAGTTTCCGTTTTACCCATGGGTCTATAGTTCCCGAATATATGGCTGATACAGTAGATGGTTCGCCAGATGATTTCTTTTCCAGTTATATTTTTAGTAATAGTCAGGATAACTTTATAGATATGATTTCTCAAGGCAGCATTGATGCGGCGGAGGTAGATTGTGTGGTCTGGGAATATCTGGTTGAAGATTCTCTTTTAGAATTAAAAATTGTGTACAGATCTTCCCCGCAGTTAGTGCCTGTAATTGCGGTTCACCCGGATATTGATGTGGGGGCAAAAGAAGAGTTCAGTAAATTGCTCTTATCAATGCACAAAAGTCCGAAAGGAAGAGAAGCATTGGGGAACATGGGTTATGATATGTTCATTAAGATCGATGATGATATGTACATAAATGAGATGATCTGAGGCTACTATAATGTCAGAAAGATATCAAAATTTTCTTCTTTTTTTTAGGGACCTTAGTATTAGAACAAAACTGATCATCAGCGTTGCATTCATTATTTTGTTGATGGGAGTTATGATGGGTTCATATCTGAACATCGCACAGACAAAAATGATGACTAATGAACTTAATGAAAAAGGTTATTCTATCACTCGTAACCTGGCTTACGACTCTGCTAATCCAATTTTACTAGGCAACAATGTAAAAGTTAGCTGGCTGGTTGATTCAGTTAAACAATCCGATTCTGATGTAGTATATGTTTTTATAGCAGATAGCAATGGAGGCATTATAGCTCATACATTTGAAAATGGTTTTCCGATTGCTCTTCGGACTATGAACTCTGCTAAGGAAGGTCTAAGTACACAATTGATGGATACGGAATATGGGCATATAAGGGATATTTCATACCCAATTTTGAATCGGGGAGTTGGTGAAGTTCATGTGGGTATCTCTCAAGAGAATATTATAAGTGCTGTTAATAGATTTAATCTATTTTTTGGGATATTTCTCTTTATTTTCTTGTTGCTTGGTATGAATATTGCATATGTTTTCGGCTCATTCATTTCATCTCCTATATTAGAATTAAAAGATGGTGTGGAAAGTTTTGGTGATGGCAATCTTCATCAAAAAGTAGAAGTTACTTCTAATAATGAGGTTGGAGACCTTGCTCAATCATTCAATAAAATGGTGGATCACATCTCAGTTCTTATTGAAGCAAAAGAAAAAACGGCAAAAGAGCTACTTGAAGCAAGAAATTATTTGACAAAAATAGTGTCTGGTAGCATTGATGGTATTGTGGTTTTTAATAGCAGGGGTATAATAGAGTTTGCAAATGAAGCTTTTCTCAAAATCGTGAAATGTGAATCTGATGAGGTAGTGGGTAAAAATATAGATGAGATCATAAATGAGGATATAGGTGAATATAAAAGGGGTCAGAAGCTAGATTCTAATAAAATAGTTGACAAAGACCACGAGCTTACTTCAACAAATTCAGATGGCATTTTAATACATTTGCTTGCAAGCGTAGGTAGTATTGAATATGATGACCATCTCAAATATGTTGCTGTAACCAGGGATGTTACTGAATTAAGAAAGCTTGATGAGATGAAAAAGAATATAGTGTCTAACATTTCTCATGAGTTGCGAACTCCACTGAATATTATGCGTGGATATGTTGAATTGTCTCTTGAAGAAGAGGATATTGCAAGAAGGAACAGCTTCCTTGAAAAATCTTTAGTAGCCCTTGAAAAACAGAATTGGATGATACAGGACCTTCTTGAAGTTTCAAGGGATGACACTGATGGCTTTGAGTTTGACCTGGTAAAAATAAATCTTAATGGGATCATTGAAACATCATTGAATAATTTAAATGAAAATCTCAAATCCTCTGGAGTAGTTCTAAATACAAACTTTGCAAAGGACTGTTTTGTAAAAGCAGATTCCGAAAAATTAGTTTATGCACTTAACAAGATTATTGATAATGCTTTAAAGTTCACTTCGAAAGGGGGTAGTGTGGAAGTGGGGTCTATATTGAACAATTCTTCGGTTTCTATCTATGTAAAGGATAGTGGTACAGGGATATCCAAAGGCGAGATCCATAGGATATTTGACAAATTTTATCAGGTCGATGGAAGCTCTACTCGTAGGTATGGTGGTAATGGCCTTGGGCTGGCAATAGCCAAAAAAATAGTTGATAAGCATAATGCTAAGTTATTTGTGGATAGCATACCTGATGTGGGAAGCACTTTTTACATTGATCTTCCTTATTTTGGATCTAAAACATATGTTTGTCCAAATTCGCATATGGGCGATATGATTTTCTCAAATTAAGTTTCTATATCACCTGATTTAAATTATCATCATATGAGTGCTGAACAAGCTACTTATTTCAGGGAAATAAAAAAATTCGATCAATTGTGGATGCAGCTTCTAGTAGTTGGTACAGCTGCATTGATTTGGTATTTTGCAATTTATGCAGCTGATCTATGGAAACCTGTTGGAAATTACTCTGAATATGATAATTCTCTGGTCATAATGTGGCTGACTTCTGGTATTGTATTTCTTATATTTATGTATTCAATGAGTTTGGTGGTTGAGGTTCGAAATAGTGGATTATACTTTCAATTCTATCCATTTCATCTGTCGTTGAAACGTACACTCCTTTTCAGGATATCAGAAGTTATGGAGTTCGTGAATATCGTCCATTAAGGGATTGTGGTGGATGGGGATAAGGTATGGATTGAATGGGAAAACGTATACGACATGGTACCAGTGGTGTACTGTTTGAATTAGTATATAACAAGCGGTTTATGATTGGCTCGCAAAAAAGCAAGTGATCTGGCGGCAGCAATACGAACAGCCATTTACAATGCTAAGTAAAAGTATTTGTATTTCAATAATCTTCAATATTAACAAACGCAATGGTGTATGCAATATACTATATGGATAAAATCTGAATCCCATAGTTTGATATTTCAAATTTGAAATATACAACAATCTGTATACTTTTGATGATAGATTCAGTTCATTTTTTATTTAATAATGCCCATCTTATTTCATGAAAGGGAACCTCATTGAGTTTGAGCTTAATGATTTTGAATTTGCAAAGCCACCTGTTTCTAAAGATTTTATTGTCAAAATTTTTGAAGATTTTTCATTAAGCCATATTTTATATTTTGGAGCTGATTTCTTTTATGTTGAAATGACAAATGGTGAACCTTTACTCCTTGTAAGCATGGACGGTAGCTACCCTCAAAACATTGAGCTGATTTTTGATTTTATGGTGACTGAGGGACTGGGTATAATAAAATATGAAAAGGGATCTTTATTGAAGGGCTCAATTATGATGGGTGAAGCAAGTACTTCTTAAAGTGATATTTGTGAAATTTGCTAAACAATATTGGGAGATTATCAAATTATGGGCTAAGTTTATATAGCTGTGAATATCTGTGAATAAATGAGCGAAACATGGTGAAACAATCAGATGCTGAAATTAGTTCAAAAATCATTGCTGACAGCCCTTTTATTGTAATATCCAGAAAACTGGATGACGATTTGCCTGTTTCTTACGTTAGTGATAATATCAAGCAGTTTGGTTATTCTCCTGTAGATTTTACATCCCGGGCAATGAATTTTGGTGAAATAGTCCATCCTGATGACCTTAATAATATTTCTAAAACTTTTAAGTATCTAAATCCCGTGATTACTGCATTTGAACAGGAGTACAGGATCATTACTAAATTTGGTGAGATACGCTATGTTGAAGAAAAATCACAAATAAGGCGCGAAGAAAATGGTGATTACTACATTGATGGCGTTATTATCGACATCACTGGAAAAAAGCATAGGAAAGTGGATGATGAAGTTATAAATGCAAATGTCGGCGGTAAGGATGCATCTCTTGAAGATGTTCTTTCTCTTCTTGTTACAAATGCTGAAATGATAAGCTCTGATCTAAAATGTGCTGTGATACTGCTGGATAAGTCTAAGAAGAAAATATTTCACGTTGTAGCTCCGAACTTGCCTGCTTTATTCAGGGAATCTCTCGAAGGAATAGAAGTAGAATATGGTATGGGATACTGTGCCAAATCCATATGCCTTGGAAGGCGGGTTATAATTGAGGATGTGGGGAAACATCCTTTCTGGACGAAATACAGGGACTTTTCAAAGAAACTCGGTATGAATGCATGCTGGGCTGAGCCAATGGTGGCATCAAATGGTGACATTCTTGGTGTCTTTGCTATGTACTTTGAAAATCCGAGGTCTCCGAAAAATGCATGCATGCACTATCTCAAAGCAAATGCAGATATTGCGGCAATTGAGGTTGAAAACAGAATTGTCAATGAGACATTTCGTGAATCTGAGCATAAATTCAAGATCATATTCAATAGCATCAACGATCTTATTTTTCTCAGCAAATTGAACGGCACCTTAATAGATGTTAATCAGGTTGCTGTTGATACCCTTGGATACTCCAAAGAATATATTTTAAGCTTATCTCCAAGAAACCTGGTTCCTTCAAAATATGTAGAGCATGCCACAGATTTCATTAAACTCATAGAGGAAAATGGTGAAGCTACCTATGAGTCAGCAGCTATTCGAAAAGATGGCTCTGTTGTACCACTTGAAGTTAATGCCAGACTTATTGAGTACAATGGTAAAAAAGTAATTCTGTCAGTTGCTCGTGATATTGCTGAACGTAAGAAGGCTGAAAAATCAAAACAGCTGAATGCTTCAAGGTTAGAGGCATTGGTCAAGCTAAATGATATGGCTGGAGCTTCTTTAAATGAGATCACTGATTTTGCCCGCGAAGAAGCCGTAAGACTTACTGACAGTAAATTAGGTTATCTTGCGTTCACAAATGCCGATGAAACTGTTCTTATCATGCACTCATGGTCAAAATCTGCAATGAAAGATTGTGAGGTTGAAGATAAGCACTTCACATATCCTGTGGAAAGTACCGGTCTTTGGGGTGAGGCAGTGCGCCAAAGAAAATCTATTATTACCAATGATTATAAATCACACAATCCTATGAAAAAAGGTTATCCTGAAGGTCATGTTCAATTAAATAGACATGTAAATATCCCTTTATTCGATGGGGATCATATTGTTGCTGTTGCTGGTGTGGGCAATAAAGAAGAGGATTATGATGAATCTGATGTACTTCAACTTACTCTCCTTATGCAGGCAATGTGGAAATTGGTTAAGAGGAAACAACTTGTTGCTGCATTTAGTAAATACTCCACAGAGCTATCAAAAGCTAACAAGGAACTGAGATCAGTCAATAGGATGAAAGAAGAGTTCATTGAGGATAATTTCCCTGAGAACAGTGGATGTAGTCTCTCTGAACCTGATGAATTAAGCGATGAGGCTCTCAATCTGATCAATGCTTCCCAGAAAGAAGCAATGTCAGCTTTGCTTCGAAATTCAGAACGCATAAAACGCCTGTCTGACACACTGTTCTATCAAAATTTAAAATCATTGGGTAAAATTGATTATACATTTGAATCTATTAACGTTTGCAGCCTGATGTCGGATACATTGCTAAATCTGATACTATTGATCGATGAAAAACAACTGGATCTTCAAAAGGATATTCCTCGTAATCTTTCTCTCGTGAAGGGAGACAAAGAAAAGCTGGCTGATGTTTTTCTTAATTTAATTGACAATGCTATAAACTTTACTCCAGAGGGCGGTTCTGTGGGTGTAAAGGTATACGAAGATGGTAATTTTGTGCATACTGAGATATCTGACATGGGACCTGGTATACAAAAGGAATTGATCCCTCATCTGTTCCATAGCTTTTATCAGCTTGATGCAAGTTCAGGTCATATGTATTGGGCAATCGAATCCGGACTTCAGATGTGCAAAGATATAATTGATGCACACAAAGGGAATATCTGGGCAGAAAGTGAATTAGATAAAGGAACAACTGTTCATATTGAGCTTCCTTTATGGGTTGAATGATAAGTTTAATCGATGCGTGGGTGGACAAATAAATGCAACTGGCTCTATTAGGTACAATTTTCCTTTCAGACAAAAGAAAGGATCTGCTTCTATTATTGATAAATGGGCCAATGAATATTGAGGATGTCAAAAATGCACTCAAGGTAACTACAAGTTCTATAATGACGCAGATCAAGATATTAATAGATCATGGGCTTGTGGTATATTCAGATGATAAATATTTCCTTTCTCATTTTGGTGAAGTGATTGTTAGAAAGATGCTACCTCTTGTCAATACTTTGAAAGTTTATTCTGACAATATCGAATACTGGGATAATCATAAGTTCAGTGCATTACCTGCACCACTGCAGGATAGGATCGAAGAGATTGGTGATTGTGAACTTATTGAAGCTGATCTGAATCGTATGTATGAGCTCCCACAGAAGCTGGAGGATAATCTTGCAAAAGCAAAGATCATAATGGAGGTATCTTCATACTTCAGTCCAGCATATGCTTTCAAATATCTTGAATATGCAAAGAACGGTGTTCATATGGAACTCATTGTAACAGAACCTGTTTTTGAAAGAATGAGAAATGAGTATCTGTCTGTATTAGAAGAATTCATTAGTTTGGATAATACTAATCTATATGTGTACAATGATCAAATTGGTCTTGCTTCCTGCATTGTTACTGATGAATTCCTTTCATTTGCACTTTTCTTTAAGAATGGTATGTATCATAACCATGCAATGATGAGTTGTGAAAAGTCTGCTCTTAAATGGGGTGAAGACCTTTTCAATTATTTCATGACCACTGCTTTATATGTAGATGGTCTTTAATTCTTTCTAAATTTTTGATTAGCAGTATCTATTTATTTGACTTTTAATCTTCCAATGATTATCGGGAAACCCTTATCTGTATTTGTGGATTCTTAAATATTTGTGGATTTTTAAATATGTATAGTTTTATATTATATAGTGCTATATATCTCATTAATCTGATTAATGCTGTTAATCTGGTGAATTGCTTTTTCAGGGTTAATCAGTTTTATCTGGTACCTAGCAATTCTACTATTAACGACGTTAACAAAATGACGCGGTGTAACGCCGTGAACACAACTCATATTTTCTTTCCATTTATGTTATATACCTTTGAGCTTAACTTTCCATAACTCAACAGTTGCAAATTAGAGTGGGCAATTGTTGACACTAATATAACATTTGGAGGAAATGTCTAATGGATTCGACTACATTAAACCAATTAGCAGAAGCTGTGGTCGGCGGAAACGTCGGTGCAGTAGAAGAACTCGCGAACAAAGTAGTTGCAGATGGAGATGATGCTTACACAGCTATCCTCGACGGTCTTGCAAAAGGAATGGTCATTGTCAGTGACAAGTATGAGAGAGGAGAGGCCTTTGTCCCACACCTGCTCGTTGCATCCAATGCAATGTATAAAGGTATGGATATCTTAACTCCACACATCGTCACACAAGAAGGACATGTACCAGCAGTCGGTGTAATCGGAAGTATTGAGGGTGACGTTCACGATATTGGAAAGAACCTCGTAAAGACAATGCTTTCAGCAGCAGGTTTCAACATGATCGATCTCGGTGCTGATGTACCTGTCGAGAAATTCGCTGAAGCTGCAAAAGAAAACAAAGCTGATCTTGTTTCAATGAGTGCTTTAATGACAACAACCATGGTAAACATGGAAAAAGTTATTGAAATGCTTCAGGAAGAAGGTATCAGAGATGCTATGGCTGTTATGGTCGGTGGCGCTCCAATATCCGAAGAATTTGCAGCAGAAGTCGGTGCAGATTCAACACACAACGATGCAATGCTTGCAACTGACTGGGCAAAGGAAGCTGTAAAGGCACTTGGCCCATCTGAAGACAGATGGAGCGATGAAAAGATCGGACTTGCAAAGGTCAAGTATAGAGAAATACTTGCTAAGAAGAAAGTAAAGGGCAAGACAGATGTCGGACTCGAGACTGCAAAAGAGATCATGGCAGAATTCGATTCTGTAGCTGTCAAAGATAAAGAAGAAATGTCCCACATGGACAGAACACTTGCAGCAATGGGCGACAAAAAGGTAGACCGGCTTCCAGTATATCCTCTTGCATGTGGTTCATACAGGAAGTTTGCAGATGTTTGCTATAAAGAATATGCTCTGGATGAGAAGGCATTTGCCGAAAGTGCATACCTTGGTACAAAATATCTTGATACTGACATGTTCGTAGGTCTTATTGACCTTTCAGCAACTTCATCTGACTTTGGATGTAAGATCAAATACCCAGAAGATGACACTCCATCATCCGAAGGTCACCTTGATGATTATGACAAGATAGAAGTTCCAGAAGTCAAGGAAGGAACACGTGCATACGAGCTTATTCAGGCATCCAAGCTTGCAACAGAAAAGCTCAATGGCGAACTCAATGCACCATTTGTCGGTTTCCACGAAGGTCCACTGCTCACCCTTACCCAGTTGATGGGAGCAGACCGTGTACTTATGGATATGAAGACAAATCCTGAAGTTGTACTTGAAGCTGTGCAGAAATGTACTGACTACATCTGCCAGGTATCTGAAGCATTCTTCGAAGAAAGCGCATGTAATGCACTTTGTGTTGACAACCTCTGGTCTAACAATATAATCATGGACGAAGAAGACTACTGGAAGTTTGACGGTAAATTCGTCTACGACCAGCACCTTCCAATATTCAAGAAATATGACCAGCCATACATCATCCACAACTGTGCAGATGCAGTACACTTTGATACCCAG
>JAIPUR010000008.1:0-26221 GCA_020055655.1 Methanosarcinaceae archaeon
ATTTATAATATATTTTTTTTTTGATTATTTTTTCTTTTTATTATTCTTTTCATTATTGTCTATCATTTATTTGCTATATTCTAAATTTTAACTTTGTTCTATGCAAATTCTAAATGCAAAAGTGCAAAATAAGCACATATACTCAGGTGTGCAAAAAATGTACACCTTGTAAATAATTATAAACTGATATATATTTATAATATTAAAATTTTAATATATATTGAATATTTATAATATTAGTGTGATATGCCTAGGTAATGTGTGGAAATTAAGCCCAAGGATATCAAAAGCATACAGTATATTAATTACTATGGAGGCCTTAAATGCTGGGTAAAAACACCAAGTTAAATAATGAAATTGTCCGCGTTTTGGATAATATAGACAATGGATCTTTAGATTCCAGGATAAATCCTGATTCCATTGGTAACGATAAGGAACTTGCAGGAAGATTAAATTCATTTTTTGATGAAGCTACAAAGTGGAAATTATCTGCTGATTCTCACATCGCAGCCGCAGAAGAAATTCGTGGACTTGTTAATAGTGTAGATAAAGGTCAACTCGATGCAAGGGTAAATGCCCAAAGTTTTGAAGGTGAATCAAAAGAGCTTCTCAGAACTGTTAACTATTTGCTAGATGGTGCGAATAATGCGCTAAATGCTGCAAAGGCTGAAGTCGATGCATTGAATAGCAAAACTATCTGGTATGATTCTATTCTTGACAGTCTGCCATTCCCTATATCTGTCACAGATAAGGACATGAACTGGACTTTCCTCAACAAAGCGGTTGAAGATCTTACTGGCTTGAAACGTGCTGATATGCTTGGAACTCAGTGTAATCAATGGGGAGCCACCATCTGTAATACCAAACAATGTGGTATATGCATGCTAAGAGAAGGGGAGAAGACATCGTTCTTCGAACAACCCGGTGAGGACAATAATTTCCAGGTTGATACATCTTATCTCTATGATGAAAATGGTGAAATGATCGGTCACCTTGAGATCATTCAGGATATATCTGCTACAAAGCAAAATGCAGATTACACCGAGAGCGAAATATCACGCCTAGTAGATAATCTGAAACTGATTTCCTCAGGTAATATGGAAATTGATACAACTGTGCAGGACGCAAACGAGTATACTGCAAAGCAGCATGACAATTTCGTAAATATCTATGCATCTCTTGATGAGGTGGCAGAGTCAATCAGCAACTTAATAGTTGATGCCAATATGCTTGCTGATGCTGCGGTAAAAGGAAACCTTGCAACACGTGCTGATACTTCCAAGCACCAGGGTGACTTTGCTAAGGTAATTGAGGGATTCAATGAAACTCTGGATGCTGTCATAGGCCCATTGAATGTTTCTGCTGAATATGTCGATCGTATATCTAAGGGTGATATTCCTGAGCTTATTACTGATGATTATTATGGTGACTTCAATGAGATAAAGAACAATCTCAACCAGTGTATCCATGCTGTCAATGAACTGGCAAATGATTCTCATATGCTCTCACAGGCTGCAGTGAACGGCCACTTTGAAACAAGGGCAGATGGGTCAAAGCATGGTGGAAAGTTCCGTGAGATAGTCGATGGTGTGAACCACACACTGGATACAGTTGTTAACAAAACTTACTGGTATGATTCTATTCTTGACAGTCTACCATTCCCTGTCTCTGTCACAGATAAGGACATGAACTGGACCTTCCTCAACAAAGCGGTTGAAGATCTTACTGGCTTGAAACGTGCTGATATGCTTGGAACCCAGTGTAGTCAATGGGGAGCTACCATTTGTAACACCAAACAGTGCGGAATATGTATGCTAAGAGAAGGCAACCCCACATCATTCTTTGAGCAGCCTGGTGAGGACAATAATTTCCAGGTAGATACTTCTTATATGTATGATGCAGACGGCGAAATGGTCGGCCACATTGAGGTAATTCAGGATGTATCAGCTTCCAAGCAAAATGCAATCTATACTGAAAACGAGATCAAGCGTCTGATAGGAAATCTGACCAACATTGCATCAGGTCATCTGGATATTGATTCCAATATTGCTCCTGCAAATGAACATACTGCAGAACAACACGAAAATTTCCTGGGTATTTATGCATCACTGGATTCCATGTCTGAAGCAATTTCCAACTTGATAACCGATGCTAATATGCTGGCAGAAGCTGCAGTTGAAGGAAATCTTTCAACACGTGCTGATGCTGCAAGACATTCTGGTGATTTCCGCAAAGTAATAGAAGGCGTGAACAATACTCTGGATGCACTGATAGCACCGCTTAATGTAACGGCATCTTATGTTGAAACGATTTCCATGGGTGAGATTCCTGAGAAGATCACAGATAGTTACAATGGAGATTTCAACCTCATCAAGAATAATATCAATGCATGTATAGACGGTCTTGGTGGCCTTGTAGAAAGTAATGATATTCTTCAGTTGATGGCTGATAATGATCATACTCAAAAAGTAGAGGGAGATTACAGAGGTATTTTTGAAGAAGTTGCTAAGGCTACCAATCTTATACGTGATAGAATTCTTGTAATAAAGAAAGTGAACAACAATATTGCTTTTGGTGACCTTAGTGACCTTGTAGGACTTAAGAAAGTGGGCAAGCGCTCTGAGAATGATGACCTCATTCCATGCTACATCACTATGATGAGTAACCTTGAGGGCCTGGTTGATGAATTCATTAAACTTGGTCATGCTGCCGAATCAGGTAGTCTTGATTACAGGGCAGATGGCTCCTCTTATGAGGGTGTTTTCAGTGAAGCCATTGATACTGTAAATCTGGCTGTAGATGCACTTGTGACTCCACTGAATGAAGCAATAAGAATTGTTGATGAATATTCCGTAGGTCATCTCGATGCAAGGGTAGGATTTGAAACCCAGGGTGATTTCAAGAAGTTTTCAAATGCTCTTGATAATTTTGGTGGAAACCTGCAAGCCCTTATAGATGATTCAAGCGAAGTACTAACATCGATTTCCAACAACGATCTGACACGTCCAGTAACTGTTGATGGTGTTGGTGAGTTCAAGATGCTGACTGATGGTGTAGAAAATACCAGAAGATCATTGAACAGTGTTGTATCCATGGTACATGGCAATTCAAGGGATGTTGCTTCTACAGCTGAGGAAATGTCTGCATCTGTTGAAGAAGTAACTTCATCATCATATCAGATATCTGATACTGTTTCAGAGATATCAACGGGTGCACAGAACCAGGCTGGAAAGACTGAGGAAGTTTCCCGTGCGATGGTTGATATGACTGTAACTGTACAGGAGGTTGCGACCAATTCACAAAAAGCAGCTGAAACCGCTAAAGAATCCACTGATATGATCCATAATCTTGGTACAATTGCTCAAGACCTACTAAATAAGATGGATAGCATCAAAAATGCCACTTCCGACTCATCCGGAGTTATCACAGAGCTGGATGGTAAGTCAAAACAGATAGGTGAGATTGTAAGTCTTATCACAAATATTGCTGATCAGACCAACCTCCTTGCACTAAATGCAGCAATTGAAGCAGCACGTGCAGGTGAACATGGTCGTGGTTTTGCAGTTGTTGCAGATGAAGTTCGCAAACTTGCAGAAGACTCTGGTAATGCTGCTAAACAGATCTCCGGACTTATTTATGAGATTCAGGAAGGTACCTCAAATGCTGTAGAATCCATGCAGCTTGGCGCCGAGGAAGTCACAAGCGGTGCAGATGCCTTGAACGAAGCAGCTTCTGTAATAGATCAGGTTGTCGGTGCAGGTGATACTATTGCAAACATGGTGCAGGATATTGCAGCAGCAGCTCAGGAACAATCCGCTTCAATTGAAGAGATTACATCTTCCGTTGAAGAGGTAAGCGCCATCTCTGAGGAATCCGCAGCAGGTACAGAAGAAGCATCTGCATCTGTTCAGGAACAAACTGCAACTATGCAGGAGTTGTCAAAATCTGCAGAAGATCTCTCATTGATAGCTAGTGAAATGAAAACAGTGGTGGATGATTTCAAACTCGATGAGAATTTGTCAGAAGGTGGAATTTCCTCTTCTGATTCAAAAATGTCTGATTCCAGATATGTAAACACTGATCGACTTGATCATGCTTTAGTCTGATCATGGAGCGTGTTTAGCATTAGTGAAGCACAGTTTGGAAATAAAGATGTATCTGAATCTCTACTTCAATTGGTCGTTTTCCAGCTAAGTGGAGAAGAATTTGGTGTAGAGATCATGAAGGTGCAGGAGATTATCAGGATACCTGAGATTACTCAGATCCCCCAATCTCCTGATTTTGTGGAGGGTGTCATAAATCTTCGAGGTAAGGTCATTGTTGTAGTCAATCTTGACAAACGTTTCAATTTCACCTCCAAAGAAGTTGATGACCATTCACGAATAGTTGTGATCGAAATTGGCAATTCAGTTTTAGGAATGATCGTTGATTCTGTTAATGAAGTACTAAGGATCCCAAAATCAAGTGTGGATCCTGCTCCTGAGTTGACCACGTCCAATGTAAGCAGAGATTATATCAAAGGAGTAGGTAAAATAGATGAAAGACTCCTGATTCTTCTTGATCTTGCAAAGGTTATGACATTAGAGGAGTTAGAAAAAATATCAGATCTTACATGAAAGTATAATTTCTCTTCATATTCTTCTTTTTATTATTTTTTTAATTAAATTGCAGTACATCTATTGCTTGATTGCTTGACTTTTCTTGGTTATGGATATTCCATATCAACCAATGTTTTTATATCTATTAATATATTATATTTAATTGTTATAATAATTTGGAAGGATATATATGGCGTTCACTTACTTTTTCAGAGATATGCAAACACTTGAGATGATCCGGGATTATGTCATTTCAGAGATGAGGTCTAGTAGATATATTCATATCTGGGATGCCGGTTGTGCAATGGGCCCGGAACCATATTCATTGGCCATCGTATTACGGGAGAATATGGGTATGACATTCCGAAATGTAAAAATACATGCAACTGATATTGATAGTAGTAATCTCTTTGGCGATATCATCAAAAAAGGGATATATCCACGAGAACAGGTTCAGAGAATTCCAAAAGACCTATTCGAGAAATATTTTTCACCTGCAGACGAACCAGACCACTTTATAATCTCAGAAGAGATTAGAAATTGTGTTTCTTTCACAAAGCATGATCTTCTTGATCTAAAACCCATAAGATCTGGTCTAAGTTTGATAATGTGCAAAAATGTTCTTCTTCATTTAAAGGCAGAAGAGCGTGTAGAAGTTCTCAAGATGTTCCATGATGCTCTGGATAATGGATATTTTGCAACAGAGCAGACGCAGAAAATGCCAGAGCAGTTAAGTGATAAATTCGAGCCGGTTTTGGCAAATGCGCAATTGTATCGAAAAATAGGTTGAATATGCCGGACAAACTGGCATTCAACCTGCTTCCACCATCCCCTGATTCAGAATACAGGTGGCTCAATATTGACAGGGGGATGAATCGCGTTGGGAAAGTTCGTGGTCTAATTGATGAGAATATGCTGACCATCCATTCAATAGTTATTTTTCCTGAATTCGAAGGCAAAGGTTATGCAAAAAAAACCATTGCTATGCTCAAATCTCACTTTAAAAGGATAGTTGCAGACCGGGTGAGGCCTAATGCCAGAGGTTTCTGGGAAAAGATGGACTTTGTCAATAATGGGGATGGTAGTTTTGTTTATAAAAAAGGATAAATTTCTCAAAGGAAAGCTTAATGACCCATTCCTCAAATCCTTTAATAGGAAACTGGCATGGAGATCGAAGCAAAATTCCTGGTATCTGATGAAAATATCTTCATCAATTTGAAAAAAGAGAGTTCAATAGACTCTTTTAATGTCACTGATAAGTCAGAGGCGGTGTTCAAGGACACTTACCTGGACACTGTAGACATGGTAATACATTCATCCGGCTATTCATTCAGGTGCAGGGAGAAGAATGATAAAGTCATATACACTCTCAAGTCGCTGAAAAGTGCAGATCCTCTCATTCACAGAAGAGAAGAGATCGAGCTGGTACTTTCTGAGAAAAAGAATGTTGAGAATTGGAAAGATAGCGAACTCAAAAGCCTGATACTAAACCTTATTGGTTCCGGAAAGCTGTTTCCATTGTTTTATGTATCTCACACAAGAACCACCGGAATGCTTGTAACGGAAAGTCGGGAAGTTGCTGAGCTCAGTCTTGATGATGTGATCATAAGTTGTGATAATAACGAACGAAGCTATCTTGAAGTTGAACTTGAGCTTGAGGAGAACGGCACAGAGAATGAACTCACAAAGCTCGTATATTTCATAGAAAAGGATCTGGGTCTTGTTGCAGGTTGCAACTCCAAATTTGATAATGGCTATGAAATGATCCTGGAAAACATTCGTAATTCTGCAGAGCATATGGGATATTCTTCATCTGATAAGTGTCCTGATACGAAAGCACTTTCAATTAGTGAAATGTTTGATGAATATGATATTGAAAGAAAACATGCTCGTAAGGTTTCAGAAAATTCCCTTGAACTTTTCCATGGACTTATCGAGTATCACGATCTCAGTCCATACCTTATACATACTATGAAAATAGCTGCTCTTGTTCATGATATTGGTGTTATTGCAGATGTCACTGACCATCATAAAGCAGGGAGAGATATCCTTTTTCAGCATTCACCTGCAGAACTGCCATGCCCGTTATGTCTGATGTTACCCTGGACTACATTTTTGCATAAAAAAAGAATTGATCCTGCCAAACTAGAAAAACTCAGATCAAAGAAGCAATTTGGAAACTTTTCACCAAAGATGCAGAATGATATACTGAAAATTGCAGCTATATTGCGGCTTGCTGATGGACTGGATTACAGTCGCATGGATAGCCGAATAGCTAATATTGATCTTGCAGCAGGGGATATTATTATAGAAGTGAAAGGCTCGGGCGCTGGAATCGATTCTGATCGTGCCAACACCAAGGCCGATATGTGGCGTCTGCTTTTTGACAGGGGCATTATATTCAGGCCAGTAACCTGAAATTAATACTCCTACTCATCATTGATTCCCAGCTCTTTTTCCAGCCTTTCAACAACCGTTTCAAGCACCTTTATCCTTGAATAATGCTTGTTGTTGGATTCAACAATGGTCCAGGGGGCATAGGTAGTACTTGTTCTATGTAGCATCTCATCCACGGCACCTTCATAAAGGCTCCACATATCCCGGTTTCTCCAGTCATCTGGGGTAATTTTCCACTTTTTATGAGCTGTTTTTTCCCGCTCTTCAAATCTTCTGAGCTGCTCATCCTTATCAATATGGAGCCAGAATTTGATTATTATCATTCCGTAATTGCTGAGAGTTTCTTCAAATTCGTTTATCTCCCTGTATGCACGTTTCCATTCCTGCCTTCCGCAAAGATCCTCTACTCTTTCCACAAGGATCCTGCCATACCAACTTCTATCATAAATAGCAGTATGTCCTGCTTCAGGTATCTCATTGTAGAACCTCCAGAGGTAGTGATGGGAAAGTTCATAATCAGAAGGTGCTCCAATGGGAACAACCCTATACAATCTGGGATTCAGCTTTTCTACAAGTCTTCTTATATCTCCACCTTTTCCTGCTGCATCCCATCCTTCGAAGACGATCATAACAGGCTTCTTTTGTTTGAAAAGCTCATATTGAAGATTAACAAGTCTTTTCTGATAGTTTTTCCTCTTTTTCCTGTACTCTTTAATTGATATTGATTTTGTAAGGTCTACATTTTTCAGTACAGAGGAATTAAGCCCTGGAATGGCGCAGTTAGTATTTCCATGGCTATGTGCCATTTCATTTTCATTTTCCTTTTGCTCTATCTTTTCTTCAAGCGTTTTAACAAACTCTGCCATAACTTTGGCAGTTGCAAATCTCAGGTCCTCAGCTTCCACTATTGTCCAGGGTGCTTGGTGTGTATCGGTAATTTCAATAGATCTTTCGATGAGGTGGAAGTATTCATCATAGTTATCGAGATAGTTCTTTCCTTCTTCTTCCACAAGAAACAGGGGCAAGTTCTTTTTCCTGATGGATTCAAATCTTTCTCTCTGCCTTTCCTGACTTACGTGAAGGAAGAATTTGATTATCAGGTATCCATCATCTGTTAGTTGCCGCTCAAAGAATTTCATTCCGTTGAGGCATTTTTCCATGTCATTTTCATGCATACCTTTAACAAAATGTTCAATAATTGCTCTTCTGTACCAGCTCCTGTCAAATATGGCAATTGAGCCCTTTTTTGGAATTTTTGTCCAGAAACGCCACAAAAGAGGTTTTTTCATCTCCTTAACACAAGGTTCGCCGGTGGTGTAGAGTTCAAAACCCATGGGATTTAAAGGCATGAGAAACCTGTTGATGACATCTGTCATCCCTGCAGCATGCCATCCTTCAAAGACTATAATGATGGGAATTTCCATCTTCCATGCTTTTCTCTGCAGCTCACCGAGTTTTATTTTAAGATCATCGGTAATCTCTTCATATTCTTTTTTGTCTATACTTTTTGACAGGTCTATTTGCTCGAGCATTATTTCTTCCCGCTGATGAAAAAGTAAATATTATTGTTCCTTGTTGATCTTTCAATTATCAGATAATGGCTGAGCGCATATAGTAGCTCCACAAAATGAGACTAATAGCGCCAAGGACAACGGTCAATGCAAATGATTTCCATGAGACATTGAAAAATTCACGTGATCCTGTAATTTTAATATAGAATGGTTTAGAAAGGGTGCTTATAAGTCCGGCAATAATTGCAGTTTCAGCTGCAGTGTAAAAGGATATTTTTCCACTAATTGCAAGAGCTGCCATGGATGCAGTTACAGCCGAGCTGCTAACCACTCCTCCAAGTGCCGTTGCGTAAGCTCCCAATGGGCCCGCCACTTCACTTGCAGTGCTTGCCAGAACTAAAAGGATGGTGAATATGGCTCCGAACCTGAATGCGGGTCCAAGTGCGAAAGGTGAATCAATTTCTATCTTTTCTTCATAATCATGCGTGTTATTTCTTTTCAATAATACGAAGATGAGTATTATAATTCCCATTACAATGAAAGGTGGTGCCATGAGTATTGCAGTCTTTCCACTGTTGTCAACAATAAGTGCAATGATAGTATTGCTTATTATCATAGATATAACTGAAAGCATTGAACCCATGTGAAGTTCATCTTTAAGCAACGGTCTGTTCTTTGACATAGTTGAGAGTGCAGCAACTGTAGCTTCACTGCTGATAAATCCTCCAAAAAATCCAGAATAAGGAATACCTCCACTAGGTCCCATTTTCCTCAGTGCCACATAACTGACAAAACTAATGGTTGAAACAAGCATTACTATAAGAATTGCAGATTTCAGATTAATAAGGTCAAATAATGGCTCCTCAGGAACGATCGGATAAAGTACAAATACAATCGCAAGAAATTGGATCGCATCCCTGATATCTGATTCGGATAGGCTTTCTGCAAAGCTGTGTAGTGATTTTTTTTCTATTAGAAGGAAGGTGATCAAAAGAGCAGTGCTAATAGCTATCAGGAACAATCCCTGTGTGACCATTACTCCAAGAAGAAATGTACAAAAAAGTGCTACAGAACTTGTTAGTCCCGTCCCAGCTTTGTCTATGTTTGTAGTATAGATGAGTGATACACTAAAAAGAGCCACAGATATGGTACTTATGGCAAGTATCCAGGGTCCTACATAATCAACAAGGAACGCAGCAATAGTTCCGGTAATGCAGACGATGGAAAAGGTCCTTACACCTGCAAATATCTTTTTATCTGATCTCCAATGCTCACGCTCAACTCCAATAATTATACCTATCATCAGTGAAAGGAATAGTTTTTCCAGGAAATCAAGGACTAATGGGTCCAGTCCTAATTGGTTTGCAAGTTCCGTGTTGTAGTCTCCTTGTATGGTTTTGATTTCCAATAAAAGTTTA
The DNA here is from genome assembly GCA_020055655.1 of Methanosarcinaceae archaeon. GTDB lineage: Archaea > Halobacteriota > Methanosarcinia > Methanosarcinales > Methanosarcinaceae > Methanolobus. The sequence continues at coordinate 9,925 of JAIPUR010000008.1, forward strand.
CAATTAATAATGTATCTATATAATTTATATACATATCCATACTTTTTTACTTCGCGAAAGACATTTAATGTCAGCTTTCCTATTATTGATTAAGGTATCATTATAGGAAAAGATGCGCTATGCCATTGATAATCAAAAAGAAATGTGTTTCGTGCAAAAAATGTGTCAAGAAATGTCCTGTAGATGCAATTTCTATGGTAAAGGGTAAAGCATTAATTAATGACATAAAATGCGTCAATTGTGGCAAGTGCGTGAAGATCTGCCCTGTCAAAGCCATAATGAAGGATAAAGACAGGATAAGATCGGAAGTGGATGCAAATATCAAAACGCTAAAGAGATCCCTTGGAAGCTCCAAAAATTCCAAGCAGCGGCGAAAAATGATCAAAGCCCAAAAACGTCAGATAAATATTCAACGGAAGATCTTGCAGGGTACTTTGAAGAAAATGAAGCATATGAAAAAATAGCTTTGAAACAAAGCTTTCAATAATTGGTAGATATAGTGGGGAATTTGTGTGCAGGAAAGATCGGTCATAGCTAAGTATTCGATAGTAGCAGCATTATTTTTTTTGTCGGGCCTGGTTTTTTCCATGACTGGCATATTGTTTGTCATGGTTGCTAAAATAACACGCTTTTCAGATCCGGAAATGATACTTGCACCCTGTTTACTTATAGGTCTTGGCCTGGTTCTGACACTTGTAGGTGTAAACTTTTTACAATTAAGACAAAACCTGAAAAGGAATATTTCATTTACCGGAGGTATTCTCCTTTCACTTATCGGCCTTGCTATATTTGCTAGTTCTTATCCTGATGCCTGGCTTTACCCTGTGGTAAGCTATGCTATCATATCATATTCCCTTGGAATTTTCCTGTTGATGCTCAATATATTTGTAAATTATTCATTTAAGGGAAGATCTTACTGTAATAAGCAGGAGCATTTGAATGATTCCGATCTGCCATCTTATCGGAATGAGACTGAACAGACCAACCGTTCCGTGCCGGCTACATTTGCAAGTATATTAATGGCTAACCTTTTGCCTGATTATAGTAGTTCTTTTTCTACCGGCCTGGCAGAGGATGAAAACATTGAGTTCATGGCAAATACTGCTATTCTTGAAGACAATGAAGAGACTGCAAAGAGTTCCCACATGAAAATTAAACCTGATGATGTGTCTTTTACAGAAGTTAAAATAATTTCTCAAAACGTTCATGCAGGTGAAGAAGAAACGGCTCATGAGGACATTCAATTTTCATCAACAGCAACATTAATTGAAAAAGAAGAACCTGAAAGTATCCCGGGGGATACCATTCCTGAAGAAATTGTAGTAGTTACTGATACTGCTGAACTTACAGAAACTGTACTCTCCGCGGTATCTAAGGAAGCTGCTGAAGCAAAAGAAGATTCGTATAATGAAGAAAAAACTGCCGAAATTGTTTCTTCTGCAAAAGAGAGCACGTCTAAAGAACCCAGAGGTCCTTTCGATCGTTTCCTTTCAATTAAGAAGACCAATATCAAAGCTGATGACACAATGCGTGCAGCTGCACGCAAGATATTGATGTTCCATTTTGGAAGGATGCTTGAGCATGAAAGAGAAACTAAGGTTGGAAAGGATATCGAAGAACTCCATGATATGAGAGTTGCAGCAATGCGCATGCGCTCTGTAATTGAGGTTCTGGAAGGCTACCTCGACACAAAATCCATAAAACCATATTATAAGGACATAAAGTCAATTCGCAGAACTCTTGGTAATGTGCGTGATCTGGATGTTTTTCTTGAAAAGATCGATCATTATGTCGTTGACCAGGGAACTGAAATGCTTCACGAAATGGATCCACTGACTGATTCTATTTTGATCGAGAGAGCAAAGAATCGCGGCAGCATGTTGATGTATCTCGATGATAAGAGATACAACAAATTCAAGCAAAACTTTGCATCCTATCTTGAGAAAAAAAGTTTTTGGAAGATTAAGTCTGTCAAAAAGAACGGAGACCCCATTCCCTGTAGAGTAAAAGATATTTTGCCGGTCTTGTTGTACACTCAGTTTGCAGCTGTAAGGGCATACGATGAGTTGATATCAGGCGAAGATACTGTTGATCCTTCACTGAAAAAGTATCATGAACTCAGGATCGACGTTAAAATATTACGTTACACTCTCGAATTCTTCAAGGAAGTACTCGGACCTGAATCCAGGGATGTTATCAAAGACCTGAAATCTCTTCAGGATAATCTTGGTGACATGCATGACACTGTAGTAGCGCTTGAGATATTGGAAAATTTTGAGAGGACAGGTAAATGGGGCGATGCAGGTAAAAAAAAGAACAAGTCATGCAATGGGATCCTGGAATATCCGGGTGTGGATGCTTATCTTGAGTATAGAAAACGGGAACTTGAAAGCCTTCTTGAGACCTTTCCCAGTGCATGGGCAAAGGTCATAGATGCAAATTTCAGTGTGAGGTTCTCACAGGCAATATCGGGTATCTACAGGTGAAAATTTTTAGACCATGTTCGTCTATATATGGCTATATGATGGTATATGTGACTATCTATGAATATGTATGAAGTGTTAAATAATAGGATAACAGTACTTTTGCTCAAATACGACAGCTATCTGGCAAAATTAAAACAAAAGAAAATGAATCTAATACCAAATCAATCAAGTGATTACATCAATCGGGAGATCAGCTGGTTATCCTTTAATGATCGCGTACTTCAGGAAGCAATGGATCCGGAAGTACCTTTACTTGAGCGCCTGAAGTTTCTTGGAATATTCTCTTCGAACCTTGATGAATTCTTCAGTGTAAGGGTTGGTACTCTGCAACGTATAATCGATGCAGATGTAGAATCAAAGGCTCTGCTGGGCGGCTCTTCAAAAAAGCTCATGAAACAAGTACATAGTATTGTACTTGAAATCAGGGATAAATTTGATAAAGTATTCTCTGAATTGACTCAGGAATTAAAATTCTACAATATCTTCATTGTTGATGAAAATAACCTGAGTGAATCGCAGCAGGATTTCATCAAAACATACTTTGATGAAAAAATAAGACCTCGGCTTGTTCCTATCATGTTGAAGGATAATCCTTCATTTCCTTATCTGAAAAATCAGGTCATATATCTCGCTGTTGATGTTCGAAAAAACTGGACTCCCGAGCTTTCAAATTATGCTTTAATAGAGGTGCCTGCTAATGTGCTGCCACGTTTTATTGTGCTACCTGATAAAGGTGATGGAAAAAAGTATGTTATAATGCTTGATGATATTATACGTTTCAGGCTTGACGATATATTTGCAACTTTTGACTATGATACCATTGGTGCATTCACTATCAAATTAACCCGGGATGCAGAACTTGATATTGATAATGACGTTACAAAGAGCTTCTTTCAAAAAATGTCTGATAGTCTCGAGGAAAGAAAGAAAGGTCAGGCAGTGCGCTTGGTTTATGATAGGGAGATGCCTTATCCGCTGCTGAATTATCTCTTAAAAAAGCTTGATCTAATTGATTTTGAAAATATTGTTCCTGGTGGCAGGTATCACAATGCAAAAGATTTCATGGCTTTCCCTCAGGTTGGCTCAGATGCACTTGTTTATCAGAAGGATTCTCCATTGCTTCAAAAGGATCTGGTTCGACATAAAAGTATGTTTGCTGCTATACGGGAAAAAGATATTCTTCTTCATTACCCCTATCAATCATTCGGACATTTCATTGATCTGTTAAGGGAAGCTGCTATTGATCCGGATGTTGTAAGCATAAAAGCAACTCTTTACAGGGTAGCTAGAGATTCCAATGTGATCAATGCTTTGATAAATGCAGTTAAAAATGGAAAAGATGTTACGGTTGTTATTGAATTACAGGCTAGATTTGATGAAGAATCCAACATCTACTGGACCAGAAAGCTTGAGGAAGCAGGTGTGAAAATAATAGATGGTGTGCCTGGTCTTAAAGTTCATTCTAAACTTTCTCATATTACAAGAAAAGAAGGTAATGACCTGGCTCATTATTCATGTATTGGGACCGGAAACTTCAATGAATCCACTGCAAAACTCTATTGTGATCATATGCTTATGACCGCTGATCAAAGGTTAACTTTCGAAGTGGAAAAGGTATTTGAGTTCTTCAACCATAATTATAAAATATACGACTACAAGCACCTTGTTACTTCTCCTCTGAATATGCGTAATACTTTCGAGAGCTTAATCGATGTTGAGATTGATAACGCAAAGGTCGGGAAAGAGGCATATATCTATGTCAAGATGAATAGTCTTGTGGATAATCAGCTAATACAAAAATTGTATACTGCCAGTAATGCTGGTGTTTCTATTAAATTGATCATTCGTGGTATTTGCTCTCTGGTACCAGGTGTCAAAGGGTTCAGTGAGAATATTGAAGCTATAAGTATTGTTGATAAATATCTTGAACACTCTCGTATTATAGTATTCTGCAATGATGGGAAAGAAAGATATTTCATATCATCTGCTGACTGGATGATAAGAAATCTGGATAAACGTGTGGAAGTAGCTACTCCTATCTATGATCCGGGTCTGCAGAAAGAACTCAAAGAATATCTGGATCTGCAGTTCAAAGATAATACAAAAGCACGTATAATTGATAAAAACCAGGTTAATATGTATAAGGACAAAGAAGCTCTTAAATATCGTGCGCAAGAGGACATCTATAACTATCTTAAAAATTGTACGCTAGAATAGGAGTTTTAATAGTGAAATTTGCTGCAATTGATATTGGTTCTAATGCTATGCGTCTTCTTTTATATCGGGTGGATACTTCCGGTGAAGAGCCAGTGTATGAAAAGGTATCAAACATACGCATGCCTATTCGTCTTGGTGAAGATGCATTTGTTCACGGTAAAATATTAGAAGAAAAGTCTGAAAAGTTTGTCAAAAGCATGATAGGCTTCAAGTATCTTCTGGACGCCTATGAGCCAATAGATTTTATGGCATATGCAACTTCTGCAATGAGGGAAGCAGAGAACAGTCAGGAAATTGTCGATAAGGTGCGGGATGAATGTGGTCTTAAAATAGATGTTATAAGTGGTCGAAAAGAGGCAAAGACCATTTATTCCAATCGCATTGAGAAAATACTGGAGAATCATGATGGCCCCTATCTTCACATTGATGTGGGTGGAGGAAGTACTGAGCTGATCCTTTTCAATAGGGACAAAGTACTGGCATCCCGCTCTTTTAATATCGGTGCTATTCGCATGATTCAGGGTCTGGTATCTAAGAAAGAATGCAATAAAATGCAGGAATGGTTAGTGTCTGTAACTGCTAAAGATCAACCAGTATCAGCAATTGGTAGTGGTGGTAATATCAATAAGATGTTCAAGCTTTCAAATACTAAAAACGGTAATCCCCTTAATTATAAGGAGATGCAAAAAGTGTATTCTTATCTGAATGGCTATTCTCTTGAGCAGCGTATTGCGAAACTGGGCCTACGTCCGGATAGAGCTGACATCATCATTCCTGCTTCACAGATATATATGTCAGTAATGAAATGGGCAAACTTAGATACTATATATGTACCTCGACTGGGGTTAGGGGATGGTATGATCCACCTCTTGTATGAAAAACACAAGAAAAAGTTTGTTTGATCATATTTTGATTTTAAAGACTGTTGTGAACATGGACCAATTTGCCTTAAGCAGTCTATTCCTATTTTTATTTTAACACTTGGTTTTTCATGTGCATAGATACATCGCCATACTTTGTATTCCTGTGTTCATAATATATATATACTGATTTTATGCAACATTTTAGTATAAGCATCAAGTGAAAAATGGGAGCGTAGAATTTTGAGCGATCAGGTGGAGCTTCAAAGAGAGGCAGCATATATTGGGATAGATATTGGCATTAGCAACATAGCAATTTATTCAGATAAAGGACTACGTTATGTTGGAAGAAGTATTGTTAGTAGCGATAAAACTTCATCGGAATCGGATCTTGCTCATGTAACAGAACCAGTTATTTCTCTTCTATCAGGGGATTCAAAAGCTTTAGAACATGTCAGAGATTTGCTGAAAAAATACATTGATAATGCTAAATTAGCTCAACCTGCAGAGAATAGCTATGCTCTGCTGACCGTAGACCACAACTCTTCGGGATCTTATAAACGTAATATACTTGAAATTGCAAATGATCTGTTCAAAGGTGCTATGGTAGTCGATAGTCTGTTCTGTGTAGCTTACAGGAGTGGAAAATCTGATCCTTCTATTTATGTTGATATTGGCACATCCAGTACAAGGATATGCTGCATCAATGGGGATGTTCCTGAAAGTATGAGTTGCATGAGTATCGATTCAGGTGGGAATGATATTGAGAAGGAACTGCTTGATCTGGTATCTGCTGAACATGAAGAGATATTACTAACAGATGAACTTGTGAAAGAATGGGTTAATTCCTATTCATATGTTGGGGAATTTGACACGGAAGTGAAGGTCAAAGTCCCATATGGTGGTCCTAGTTCCAGAGACGAACCAAAACCAGATAACAATGCTAATACAGAATTTAATATTACAGAAGAGATGGCTCTTGCATCTGAGTATCTGGTATCTGATGTGATATCAGGCTTAACCAGAATGATATCTGATATCGATCCTGAGCTACGTGATGTATTCAGGAGTAATATTTACCTTTGTGGCGTTGGCAGCAAAATTCGCAATATAAGCAGCTTCATGGAGGATGAGCTGAAAGAACTAGGAGGAGGTAAGGTTTTTTTGGTGGATGATCCTGTGTTTGCAGGAGCTATTGGTGCGTGGATGCTTGCTGCAAAAATGCCTATGGATTTCTGGGCACAATTAGAAGAACAGAAAAATACAAAGAGGAAGGTCTGATATAATGAATTCGTTAAACTGGAAATCTCCAAAAAATGCTGCTAAGGCTGGCCAGGAATTCACTCCGAATATTTACCGTAAACCCTGTGTAGATAGCAAGGATTCAGATCAAACCCCCCATTCTGATGAATCTTCTCCTGAAGTATATGTATCCAAGCCACAGCCATTGATATACAAGAGTGAAGATCCAGGCTCGGAACAGTTATGTGGAAAACATGATGCACAGGGCAATAAGAATGCTGAACAGGAGTCACATCTGCAGCAGCTGAAATCATCTTATGATCAGGAACTTCTTGAATATAAAGAGAAACAGGCGGCACTTGATGACCTGAAAAAAGATTTATCTGAAAAACAACAGGAACTCACTGATAAATGCTCCATTCTCAAATCCACTATTCTAAAAGCTGACGATAAGATCCCTGAAGTGGAAGTCACAAAACTTAGTGACAAACGTGCTGAATTTGAAAATGAGAAAATTTCGCTGGAGCGGCAAGTTTCACAATTAAGATCTGCACAGAATGAATATTCAGAGCAGTATAAAAAACTAGAATCTGATAAAGAGCAACTGGCACTTGAACTTTCCCAGTATGAAGAAGAAATGTCTGATCTATTACAAAAGAAGAATGACATCGAAGAAAAAAGCAGGTTGTTTGAGGAGCAATTTAATTCTGCTGATGATGTCGTTTTGGATCTGGATGGGGTAGAGTGTTCTGCAATGCTGAATTTGATAAAATCCAGTTACTATTCTGAGATAAAAGAGATCAATCGCAAGCGTGCTGACCTTGGGTCTCTGAAACTTGAAACTGAAAATGAAGAGATCTCATTGCAGAACAGAATATCCACTCTTGACGAAGTAAGAGAGCAGACAAAGAAGGATATTCTTGAACTAAAACCAAAAATAAAAGAGCTTGATGAACTTAGTGCTGATTATTGGTCCAGATCGGAAGAACATGAAAGAAATGAGAAATCTTTGCTGGAAGCCGTAGCCAAGTATGAACTTGAACATGCTGCACTTGAGGAAAAACGTGTTGATGATATTAAAAAATTATCTGACCTTAAAAATGAATTCATACTTGAGGAGTCTTTGCTGAAAGAAAAAATAGCTTCTATCGCTAAGAGTAGAGAAGAGAATAAGGCAAAAGAAGATTCCATCACTCTAAAATCAAAGCAACTCGAAACAAAAGAACAGGAGCTTGATTTTGAACTTGCCATATTGAATTCTAAGCAGCAAGAAAATCAAAGGATGACAGGAAATATTGAACATGCTAATGCTGAACTGGAATATAAACGCAAGGAACTTGCTTCACTGCGTGAGACATTAAGTGAAGACATTAACATGCATGTGACGATACGCCGTCAACAGCTGGACATTAAGAAAATTAATAAAAGGATGGGTCAGCAGTCAACTTATATCCGAAGCCTTGAGGATACTGTAAAAGAATTACAGATATCCCTTGAGGATGCACGTTCTGATGTCAGGAAAAATGAAGTGTTCACACAGATATTAAAGTCAAACCTTGAATTATCAAAATAAGGTAAAATGTGCCTCAGAACTCATAGGGTTCATCATTAATCAGAACGGTTTAATCATCACAGGCACATTTTGCATTTCATCTCTATTTGACCAGGTTTATCTGGTCATTAAAGAATTCAAATTACAGTTTTAATTTCATCAACAATAGCTTTTGCTGAAGTTTTTGGATCATCGGAGTTGTAGATACTTCTTCCGACTATTACCCAGTCAGCACCGGCTTTGATGACATCGGAGGCACTACCGCCCTGAGCACCAACACCAGGTGAGATGATGGTAACTTCATCACCGATGATTTCCCTGATCTCTTTAATCCTTTCCGGTCTTGTTGCAGGAGCTACGATACCAAATGCTTTTTCATCGGCAGCCATTTTCGCGATATCCTCGCCAATGGACTGCATGAAGTTAAGTGCACCAGGATGACTCATTTCTGTGACCACGAAAATGGCTTTGTCCCTTTCCTGAGCGAGGTCGACACATATCTTAAGGCTGTCCTGTCCGGTGAATCCCTGAATTATTACTGCATCAGCACCGGCATCGAAGACCTGTTCACATATCAGACGGTTGGTGTTGGGGATATCTGCCACCTTGAAGTCCGCGATTATAGGTGCGAGTTTTGAGATATCCTTTATGATATCAAGTCCGCATGCCAGTACTATGGGGTAGCCGATCTTGATGGCATCCACGTATTCTGCAACGTCCTCTGATATTTTGATGGCTTCATCTTTATCCAGTACATCAAGTGCCAGTATGAGTCTTGTGTTCTTTTCCATGTGAATGCCTCAGAGTTTTGCGAGTCTGCTTCTTGCGGCTGCGACCATTATTGGAAGTGTGATGGTCGCATCGGAATGCACGGTTACTGAGCGTGCCGTTTCACTGACCTTGCCCCATGAGCGGGCTTCGTCAAGTGTTGCACCACTTAAGCCCCCGGTCTCTGGTGTGTCCATGGTGAGCTGGATGGCGTATTCGAATTCCTGATGGGTTATGAGCATTGACTGGAAGATGTAGTTCTTTGGAACACCGCCGCCAATGAGAACAGCTCCTGGATTCTTTGCTTCGTAGCAGATATCGATTATTTCTCTCATGTCTGAGAAAGCATCTACGTTAAGTGGGTTCTTTTCCTTGTAGAGCCATGCCTGCAAACCGACCATGGAATCCTGTATAGCAGGACAGTAAACTGGTACGTTCATGTCTGCTGCGACTTTTAGTATGGAGTCCTTGTCCTCGATGTTCTGCCCAAGGTGTGTGAGGAATTCCCTGATGGATATTGTCTCAGTACCGATGTCAGAAAGAATGGCCTGCATTTTCTCTTCAAAATCCATGAAATATGGTTCAGGAAGATATACATCGTATATCCTGTTGATCTCATCGTTTTTGAGTTCGATGTCATCACATTCTGAGCAGCCCTTGTAGTGATGAAGCCCCATGGATTCAACTATCTCGTGTACCATGTTCGCACCGGTTGTTACCAGTACGTCAATGTATCCGTCCCTTATCAGATCGGTCACGATACCTCTCATACCCGCAGGAACCATAGCTCCTGCAAGTCCGAAGAAACTGGTGGAGCCACCAGCCAGCATATCTGTATAAATATCCACAGCATCAGCCAGTTTTCCTGCACCGAATGCACATCCGCTGATAGATTCAATGAATGAGTCCACACTCATATTCTCTGTAATTTTAGCCTGATCAATAGGGTTTTGGAGTTTTTCTCCACATGAGTCATGTTGCATAAGAGGTCCTCTATAGTTTACTAGCCCTAATAGCAATCTTATTCTTTAAGGTTGTTATGGCATTATGCTACATGCTGGATTTATTTTTGGGATATAGGTAACGTCAAAAATCGAACTTACAGTTTTAATTATGACTGTTGTTGGATTATAAGGTTAACTATAACTCTACATTTTAATTTACAATATGATCAATACATATTCAAGCGTAATTTTTTTGGTAGTATCATTAGAAATTAATTGATATTTCTTAATAGACTATGTTAAATTGTATATAGAATATGAGATTTATTGTTTAATATGAATAGTTTTGAAGAGTTTCTACAAGATTATGAGAAACACGAAGAAGAAAATATAAACAAATATATTAGTCGATTAGATCAAGGAAAGATTACACAAAATGAAAAATATCCACCGAAAGACCGATTTATTAAATTGAAAGAACCAGTAGCAGACCCCTATACTAATATTTGGGGCATTGTCCCATTTTATGGCTCAACCTTGGTTAAGTTAATTCCAAAAGACAACAAACAAGAATTTGATGTGGGTCATGAATGGTTGGGATTCAATTCTCGGAAAATTGATGAAATGATTGATTTTCAAAAAGAAACTGGAAAAATACAGTTTACTCTCACTACACCACCAACTTACTATAAGAATCTAGATTTTCTTGAACCACTATTTAATGAGCTTAAACCCCCAATTATTCAATATGATTCTGTATCAGCCGTTGGATATGAATTAGATAAAAAATATAAAATTGAATTTGAAACATTAGCTCAACATGGCTTTAATTACTTTGTTAAATGTGTAACAGAATCGTTTGGAAATACCAATCCTGCGTATACCTTAGCAAAATTAGAAGATTATTCGAGTCGTTATAGTGTCCTTAAAGCAAATGGGTATGAAGAATTAGCTGATGAAATAGGAACATTGATGATTATTGAGCCTGAAAAAGCACTTTTGTATCTCATTTTATTTGGTTTTCTAATAGCAAATCCTCAAAAATCTTTGTTAAAGCCTATCTGTAATTATAATAAAAATTTTATGGAGAATGTGAATGAATTTGGAAGATCTTATGGTATTGAAATAAACCATGATATACCTTATGAAATTGGGAAATTTCTTTTAAATAAAATAGTTTTTTACCCAGAGACAATAGATGGCTGTAAAAAAATCGTTCAAGAACATGATCATCATGAACTATACAAAGTACTGGGTGCTCTTAATAAAGGCGTAGGTAAAAAAAATATAGATATAATTGATGACAAGAAGAACAATATGTCAGAAATTTTAGACAATATTTGGAATGATAGCAATAAAATAAAAAGGAAATCCGATGGAATTAGATATGCGGTTCCACTAAGTGTTGGTCTAATCGGAGGACTAGCCGAAGGTATGCCAGGTTTAGGAATAATGGCAGGATTGGGTCTTTCGGCTTGTGATACAATATGGGGCATACAAAGTGGCTCAGCAAGTGAGAAGATAGCTAAATATGTTAGTCCAAATCATTTAGTTTCAATATATGATTTTAAAAACAAGCATTCTTTGGAGGGTTGAACAATGTTTGTCTTTTAAGTAGTTGATCTTAACCTCTTCACAGCCTTAGTATTCAAATTCAAATCTCCTGTTTCCCTTATCCTTTTCTGCATATCCCACAATGTAGTCTTTGGAACACTTAGTGCTTTAGCTTCAGATACATTTATGTTGAGTATTTTCTGCATGATCTCTTGTTTGTTGACAAACTCCTGAGCCTTCTTCACATCAACAGCCTTTTCATCAATATTATTGGCTTCCTTCCCAATATAAACAATAGAATCGACCCCAACATGTTTTCTCTCAAGACTCCTATTTCCCTCTCAAATTTAGATTAAATATGATTGGCATACTCTATTATTGTACCATACTAACCAGTTTTTCTTATCGCAGAGATAGCAATAAATAAGATATATGAATATGTTATTTTGATTAAGGGGAATTGCTGATGGAAAGAATTTTGTATGGATTATTGATCTTGATCGTGGGAATCTTGATTGGTTCTAGTGGTGATACTTTATCATGTGGCCCTGTGCCCGTGGAAGGTTTACTTATTGTTGAAGGCAGTTCATGGAGCGGTTCTTCAGATGCAAATCATTCTATTCATCTTTATAACTATGAATTTGATCTCTACAATAGCGGGCAAGAAAATATATATGTAACAGAGGTTGAGCCTGTACTAGCCGAAAGTCGATTAATCATTTCTTCACAGGATTCAGTTTCTCGTCAGATCAACAGCAATGTTGCAGCAGGCTCTTATATTACAATTAATGGCAGTATTGAATTGTCTACTGAAAATATGTCAAAAGAAGAGATTTTAGATATTCAACCTATAGTATTTGTGAACGTTTCTTCAACACAGACAATACCATATTTTATCCATGAAACATAAAAGAAGTCTATTCTTATTTTTTATCAAACACTTTAAAAAAAGCATATATTCCTTTCTAATCTTTTTCATGTGTATAAGGTGTTGATGATTACTCTTGTGATAGGCGTTTCCTTTACAGGTGATCATAATGCAGTTTCTTTGCAAGTAGAGTTCTGATGGCGTGATATATAATGGAAAGTTAAAACCAGCACTTTATAAGTTGTTATTATGTAATTATAGTTACTTATAAGTAAATATAATTTCAATTAATAATTTATAGTATACAAAGTGAGTGATAATACATGTCAGGAATAGCCACAACAATACCCACCACAAAGGTGGTGAGGGATAGACTGAAAAGCTATGGTAAAAAAGGAGAGACATATAGCGATATTCTTACAAAGATGATGGATGCAATCGATAAAGAAGAATTTATGGATCGCATGTACAGACGTTTGGATGAAAAAGATCAGTTTGTTTCTCTCGATGAAATATAAAGAGAGATAAATATGAACTACAGAGTATGTTTACACAAACACGCTGTAAAGTTTATGAGTGTACAAGACGCAGAGACAAAAAACAGGCTCAAAGGAGGACTTGGGAAACTAAAAATCGATCCTTTGGGAAGTGATGTTAAAAAATTAAAAGGCACTAAAGGAAAACAAGACTTGTATCGTCTCCGAATTGGAGATCATCGAGTTATTTTTTCAATTGAAGATGATATTGTGTACTTACTTGAAATAATTCCACGCGAACATGGATACAAGTGGCTGTGATGCTTTTTGTACTTATATTTGGAATTTAGAAACTTAATCTCGAGGTTCAAAATTCTAAAATATAATCAGTAACTATGTTTCCTATAATAATTTATATCATTAATTACATAATAGAAATTGGTCACAAGGGAGTAGGCTGTACAATGAAGTAAATTCTGGATGGGTTAACCCCTAATTCCTAAATGAACTACATTAATGCGTAGCTGTAATGAAACTAAATTCAGGACGGATTGATACCCGATTCTGGGCCTAACATCATTAACTTGCAGCTGCAATGGATAAAGTAAGGACGGATTAACCTTCGATCCCAAACCAAACTTCATTAGCGCATGGCTGAAATGAAATAAAGTAAGGGCAAAATAAACCTCGGTTCATACCTTGTGACTACCTTTCTATCTATTTTTTGAAATATTGCTGCAAGTTCAGATCATATCTCTTGGTTGCTTGTGTTCAGGAAGTGCAGGCAAGGACATCGTATTTATAAGAATTGGACTCTCAACTTCTTTTGCACGTTCAAGCAGAAGCTCTTTACCTTTTTGGCTTACTGCAAATAAAGGAACAGCAGTTCCAACCTGTGCAAGTGGCTTGATAACATCTCTTATAGGCTTTGATGCACAACCTGTGATGATATCGACATAATCTATGAGTTCGAGTGAATCTTCTCTGCTAAGTCCTGTGGTATGTGCAGCGATTATTGTGAGGTCCAGTTCAAGTTTAGCTTCAAGGTCACGAAGTTCCTTTGATGTATCCGGGTCAATAGCAGAAACTGCAATCCTTCTGTAGCCAAGCTGAGCTGCTTTCTCCACACCAGCTACAGGATCGATAATTGCTGCAGCAGGTTCCAGGATAACTCCCCCTCTTTCAGTGATCCCGTTGATAATACCATCAATAGGCTCAGTCTCCACAAGTCCTGACATTCTGGCCCCCATTCCCTGAACCAGTATTGGATTATTGGTGATGACAGTACCTGCACCTTCACAGACAGTTACTGTTGTATCAAGAAGATCTTTTCGAAGACCGGTCATCATAACTTCCGATGCTCCAAATCCAACAAAGACTTCATGTTCCAGTATCCTATCGTCTGTGAACATGCCGAAATCCTTAATCCGAAATTCCATATTTTCTCTGACTGCATCTTTTGTAACTTGTTTTATTCCACGCATTTTGTCAAATAAAGGACACCAATCGATCTGAGGTTCTCCGACTTCTACCACTTTACCGTCTTCTACAACAACTCTTGTCTTTCCTAAAAGTTCCATTACATGAGGCATATTTTCCACCTTTTATGATTATCTTTTATGTGATTTTTAAAGTATGGTTCAATTACTATTATCCATCATTTCCGATGCATTCATATGCATAATTTCTACCAATCTCAGAATATCTTTCCTTTGGTCCGAATCAAGTTTTGATAAGAGATTCTCTTCCCATTTCGTAAATATTCTCATCATTTCAGGTTCTGTTTCTTTTCCTTTCTTTGTCAGAAAAATACGATATGAGCGTCTGTCGTTCCCATCAATTTCCCTTGAAACATAACCTTCGTCAACTAATCTTTTTATAGTTCTTGTGATCGTGGTCTTATCCACTTTTATTGTCTGAGCCAGTAATCCCTGGTTGATACCATCCATCTTGTAGAGTGGCATTAAGATACGAAGTTGTGCGCCTCCAAAACAGTAGGGTTCCAGCTCTTTGTCAAAATATCTGCGGGCATATCTGTCAAGATATGAAATGTGCTTTCCAACGAATTCAGTATACACAGTCGATGCCTTCTTTTTAGTAAATGATTCAAACTCTATTAGTTGTATGTACAACTAATATAGTTATAGGCACAAATATATCCATAAAGGTGACGGTAAATATAGAAACATATTGTACTAGGGGAGATGTACTTAATGTCTAAAAATATGAAGGTATAATCATCATATTATGGAAAAGAGTGGGTAATAATGGATATTTCAATTCGTCTGGAAAATAAGAATGACTATAAAGCTGTAGAACACATTACAAGAGAAGTATTCTGGGATGTATATAAACCAGGATGTGATGAACATTTTGTACTGCATAAAATAAGAAAAGTACCTGCATTTGTAAAAGAATTGGATTTTGTTGCATGTGATAAGGATACTATCGTCGGTAATATTATCTATTCAAGAGCTAAGGTCCTAAATGAAGAAAATGAGGAATTTGAAGTTCTATGTATGGGTCCATCTACAGTATTACCATCATATCAAAAGCAAGGTATTGGTGCTTTATTAATGAAGTATTCAATCGAAAAAGCAAATAACTTGGGATATAAGGGGATTATAATTTTTGGAAATCCTGACTATTATCATCTTTTTGGTTTTGTCAGTGCTAAAGACTATAATATTCAGACATCCTGGGGTGATGATCTTGATGAATTCATGGCATTGGAACTTTATCATGGTAGCTTGAGGGATATTTCAGGAAAATTTTATGAGGACGAGGTTTTTAAAATAGAAAATGATGAGCTTGAGGATTTTGAAAAACAATTTCCATTCAAAGAAAAGCATGTTACGGACACTCAATTAAAATTATAAATAAAGAAGTAACGCCATGAATAAATCATTTGAGAAGTTCATGGCAATTATGATATATCCCAAAAGCCAGATATGACTATATCAAAACATTTGATTTCATTGCTTCTTATCAAATAGTATCAACTTGCCTTGAAAGAGCTATTTTCTACTAAGGTCTATATAATATATTGTCGAATAATGCAGGACTAAAATTTCATTCACTCAAATAAATTCCACCAAAAATAACCATTTGTAACGAGTTCCTCTCATTGTCCATTTGAAGTATTTTACAGGCCAATATGCTTAATACAGTCATTTTTCTTCCTCTCCTTTTAAGCATAGATGTTAAAAATATATAGTTATAGGTCGGGCAAATATACAAGATACATTCTAATATACCAGGTTTAAGTCTAATATTTATTGTACATGACCTGTTCATTCACTTTTTCTGGAACATCCATTGGCAATGCAA
>JAIPUR010000008.1:26292-76335 GCA_020055655.1 Methanosarcinaceae archaeon
GCACTTGATACACTTGAGTAACTCCACTAACTATTAAAGTTCCACTGAAACCCTTATAAGCGATGTGCCTAAATCACTATTATGAATAAAAATACAGACTCAGAGATCAATGATATCAAGGAAAAGCTCGATGAGATCCAGAAGGATATGAGGGTATTTATCGAAGATTCCAACAGGGAACATCTCGAAACCATTCTGGCTTTTGTCCGAAATGACTATTCCAATGTCCTGGAAAAACACCTCGTTAACGATATAAAATCAGGCCTTGCAAAGAATATGGTCAAGAAATGTGATAAACTTGGAGAATGCAGGAGTACTCTCACAAGTATGCTACACAAGAATGCATCTCTGATCAAGCAGGATTCAGTAGATAGTGAAATTATTGATAAGAATCGTATGGAGATCAAGAACTTAAGAAATGTCCTTCCCTACAAGAAATGTGATATCTGCCTCTCCGAAGCAGGCGATCTTTTCAAAAAACAGGTTAACCTCATGCAGTCTATGAGGATATATGATACAAAGAAAGATAAGAAACAGGATATTTCAGAGCTTCCCACACAAGCTGTAGTCGATGATGTGCTTGAATCCCTGTGTCATACAAAGCGTTTCGAAATATTGAAAGCAGTTTCCGGTCAATCAATGAGTTTCTCTGCTCTTTCCAAACTCACAGATCTTAGGGGAGGTAATCTTCTATTTCATCTCCAGAAGCTCACCGATAGTGGTATGATCATCCAGCGACATGAAAGGGGTGATTACATGATAACCAGTAAAGGATTCAAGGTGATGGAAGGTATCGGTGGCATATACTCCTCGCTAAATCCCTGAAGATAATTAAATGTTCTGGAGTAATTATAGAGTGTTAATTCAGGAAAGCATTCAAACCTTATGCTCTTTATTTTAGAGTTTTTCATTCCTACCATACTTGTCTTTATAATCAGGGTTACACGAATTATTATGAGTATTTAGGTCATCTAAATGTAGTAAGTACTTAGCAGTGACCCGTATTCATTTAAACATGCTGACTAGATATTAGATACATAATTTGATACAACTCTTTTATTTTGTGAATAACTTCAAACCAGTTTCAATATGAGGTGCTTAAAACATGAAAATACTTGGTATATCGGGAAGTCCCAGGCCAGAATCACGTTCGGGTTCTATTAAGGTTGTACAGAGAATTCTGGAAAATACAGGATTTGAGTATGAACTTATTTCACTACAGGGAAAAACCATAGGTGGCTGCACTGGATGTATGGCATGTGCTGATGACAACATATGCAAATTGAATGATGACATGAAAAGCATGCGCGATAAAATTGTTGAAGCAGATGCTTATGTTCTGAGTGGTGTAAACTATTTCAACACACTGAATGCAGTGATGCATTCTTTCCTTGAAAGATGGTATCAGTTCAGGCACCGTGAATCTGATATTCTCTGGGGAAAACTTGCAGTTACTGTAAGTCTTGGGGGTGCAAACCCTTCGCCACCTTCCGATAGGTTAAATGCATTCTGTTTGTATAATGCAATTAAAGTTATAGATAATGTTCAGGGAATAGGTGCTTTTGGTTGTTGTTATTGTGGATATGGTGAAGAATGCAAGGTAGGCGGACACTATCTCGTGAATGGACCTGATTGTCCGATCAATGAGGATACGATCCCTGATGTTACAAAGGATGAAAAAGTGATGGTCGCAGCCGAGCAGGCGGGTAAAAAGCTTGGTGACCAATTACGTTCTGATGATTACAGCCGTGAGAAAACAACACAGGAAATGATGGAAATTCTGCAAGCTCATTTCGAGGCTTAATGATTTTCAATCTTTCTGGAATATTGTATCTGGCATCAGCTCTTCATAACTGATGCTATTTTTTAGAGCAGATGTTCATTTAGCTGATGCTATAAAGGCATCTATTTTTGGGATCACTTCTAGTTAGATCATTCTAATTATCCTGTATCCTGATTCCCGCAGTCAACACTAATTCTTCCACAAATACTATAATCAATGAATTTTATTTTTAACTAGGAGCATTCAATATAATGAATGATACATGGAAAGAACAAGTAAAAAATCAAATAGATACACTTGATAAGCTCGAAGAAATAATTAATTTAACAGAATCAGAAAGACAAGCTATAAAAAAGCTTGATACTCAATGGGGTACTACACCCTATTTTGCTTCTCTCATGGATAAGGATGATCCGGAATGCCCTATCAGAAGGCAGGTTATTCCTTCACTTGAAGAAGAACATAATAAATATGGGATGAAGGACTACCTTCTCTGGAAAGAGAATAGAGAAACTGATGAGGTCCGTCCTGATAGTATAGCAAGACAATACAAGGACAGGGTTGCATTTACTGTTTTTAAGAAGTGTGGCATCTACTGCAGACACTGTTTTAGAAAAGAACTTGTTGTTGATGGTGATCTGGATCTGGATTTCGATGTTGATGAAGGTATCGAATGGATCCGTGAACACCCGGAAGTTCGTGATGTGCTGGTAACCGGAGGCGATCCACTATTACTTCCTGATGATCAGATCGAATATCTTATTAACAGTCTTCGTTCCATCCCTCATGTACAAATGATCCGCATAGGTTCACGTTTACCTATTGTTTTACCCCACAGGATCACCGATAATCTGAAGCGGATACTCGGGGGCTATCATGATGTACCTATATGGCTTAACACTCAATGCAATCATCCTAAAGAGATCACCGAAAGAACCAAGCGTGCGGTCTACGATCTAGTATCCTGCGGTGTGAATGTGGGTAACCAGGCTGTTCTCTTAAAAGGTATCAATGATGATGTACAGACCATGCGTGAACTACATCAGAACTTGTT
Organism: Methanosarcinaceae archaeon; assembly: GCA_020055655.1. Taxonomy (GTDB): domain Archaea; phylum Halobacteriota; class Methanosarcinia; order Methanosarcinales; family Methanosarcinaceae; genus Methanolobus. Next base: position 29,130 of record JAIPUR010000008.1, read on the forward strand.
AAGTGCGAGGATCAAGCCATACTATATATTTTATTGTGAGCCTGCACCTGGTATCGACCATTTCCGAACTCCTGTTGAAAAAGGAGCAGAGCTGATACGAGATGGACTCAGGGGCCACACAACAGGTCTGGCACAACCAATGTATGTAATAGCAACAAATGTTGGAAAAATTCCTCTGATGCCGGACTATTATATGATGGATAAAGATGAGGAGAAATACATTCTAAGAAATCACCTTGGTGAATTCACAGAAATCCCGAATATTCCTGAATAGTAATCAGGATCTTCTTTTTTCTTTTTTCTTTTTTCTCAAATCAAAAAGAAGTAAACAATTGCTTCTATTTGTTAACAAATTTGTCTTAGCTACAATTCCATTTTATTTTTCTTATTCCTCCCTACACAATTTAAATATCACATCAAACCAATCTTTCTTAGATGAGTTCCATAATTGACAGGATAGTTCCAAAGCAGCGCAAGATGTCAACAAAGGTGGGTGGCTTGCTTATAATCGTGGGAGAGACCATGTTCCTTTTTTCTCTGCTGAATTTCCTGATGATAACAAGGTTGCAGTACTACAGTTCAGGGGATAGTTTCATGAGAACGCTCTTTCCACATTACCTCTTCTTCCTTGCAGCATTGTTCATTGCGGCTTTTTTAGGCATGTGGCTGACCTATGTCTATGTATTCCCGAGCAAGCAGCGCTTTGCACAGGAGCAGGCAATAAAGGACCACCGCAGCCCCATGTACAACACTCTTCTTGAAATGAAGGATGAGCTCAATGTAATGAGAGCAAGTATTGAAGACCTTTCATCAAAAGTGGATTCAATGGAAGAAAAAGAACAACCCTGATCCTGTAATGTTACCATGAGCATTGAAATTGACCCGATAATTGACGAGCCTGGAATCATTGTGAAAAGTGAGACCAAGTCACTGGTACTTGCAGATATTCATCTGGGTATTGAATGGGACCTTTACCGCAGTGGCATCACAATTCCAAGCCGCATGGAACATATTCTTAAGCGTATCAGGGGATATATCCATGAGCATTCTCCTGACAGGATAATACTGCTCGGTGATGTGAAACATAACGTTCCCCAGATATCATGGCAGGAAAGAGATGAAATTCCCTACTTCCTTGGCTCACTTGCAGAACATGCCCATGTGGATATCTTTCCCGGCAACCACGATGGTGGTATAGAGTATCTGCTTCCCGAAGCTGGGGATGTAACAGTGCATCCGGTGCGTGGTGCTATCATCGAGGACGTTGCCTATCTGCATGGACACACATGGCCTGATCCAAAATTGCTTTCTGCCAATTTCATAATAACTGCACACAATCATCCAACTATCCGCTTCACAGATTCTCTTGGCTATGCCATGGTGGAACATAGTTGGATACGTACAAGACTTAACATCGATATATTCCAGAAGCATTTCAGCAGCCTTGAACTCAATAAAGAAAGCAAGAACTGGAACAACCCTGAACTGATAATAGTCCCCTCCTTCAATGAATTATGTGGTGGTGTGGCATTTAACGAATCATTACATGACGACCTTTTGGGTCCCATGTTCTCCTCAGGCGGCGTGGACATAGATAAAGCAGAGGTGTATCTTCTCGATGGTACACAACTTGGAGTGTTGAAGAATATTCGCAAGATGGAAGACAGCAGGACACGCCCCAAGAGGGACAAGAAGAATGGTGTGAGAAACAAGCATGGCAAGGGAGTGAAAAAATGAGTTTTGGAAATATATTCGATTCATTCAATCCTGAAATACAGAAAGCCCTTGAAAAACAGGGTTTTACCGCTCCCACAGAGCCACAGGATAAGGTCTTTCCTTATATATTGAGCAAGAGGCATACTTTTCTAATAGCTCCCACAGGCTCGGGAAAGACCGAATCTGCTGTCCTGCCAATATTCAACAGTATTCTTGCAAAGACCAAAGAGCAGCGTCTTGGTATTTCCGCTCTATACATCACTCCCCTGCGGGCACTGAATCGTGATATGCTGCTACGTATCCAGTGGTGGGGTAAGGAATTGGGTATCGATGTACAGGTACGTCATGGAGATACCACTCCATACCAACGGCAAAAACAATCGAAGAATCCACCCGATTTCCTGATCACAACCCCTGAAACCCTTCAGGCAATGTTCACTGGTTCGAGATTGCGCCAGAACCTCAGCTACGTGAGCCACGTTGTTGTGGATGAGATCCATGAGATGTCATCATCCAAAAGAGGTACTCAGCTTGCAGTGGGTCTTGAGAGGCTCGTGGAACTTTCCGGGGAGTTCCAGAGGATAGGACTTTCAGCAACAGTGGGCAATCCCGAAGAAGTGGCAAAATTTCTGGCAGGCGCTGAAAGAGAAGTTTCTGTTATCTCCGTATCCCTCTTAAAACACCTTGATTTCAATGTCATGGTGCCATCAATTACTGATGAGGATTTTGAGATCGCTAAAAAGGTGGGTTCAGAGGTGGATTTCGCCTCCCACTTGCGCTCAATTCGGGATATTGTCAATGAGAATGTATCTACCCTAATATTTGTGAATACTCGTCAAAGTGCTGAAGCTCTTGCATCAGGATTCAAGATACTGGAAGAATCAATTGGTGTGCACCACGGTTCGCTTTCGGTAGATTCACGTATCGAAGCCGAGGAATCATTCAAAAACGGAGATATCATGGGTTTGATATGCACATCTTCCATGGAACTTGGAATTGATATCGGTAATGTGGACCATGTGGTACAATATGGTTCCCCGCGCCAGGTTTCAAGGCTATTGCAAAGAGTTGGGCGTGCAGGTCACAGGATACACGAAGTATCCAGAGGCACTGTTCTGGCAATTGGGCCTGATGATATTGCGGAGGCAATGGCCATTTGTAAACTGGCACTTGATGGTAAGGTGGAGTCCATAACTCCTCACATGAATTCACTTGATGTTGTGGCAAATCAGATATCAGGTATAGTGCTTGACTTCGGTGATGTGGAAATTGAAAAGGTATATAGAATTTTAAAACGGACATATCCATTCAAGGATCTCCGGCTTGAAACACTGAAAAAGGTTGTCGAGCAGGTAACTGATTATCGTATGGTCTGGCGTGAAGAAGGTTCCAATTCTATCAGTCGAAGAAGGAAGAGCTGGCAGTATTATTATGAGAATCTCTCCATGATCCCCGATGAGAGAAAATATGAGATATTCGATATTGTCACAGGTAGAACAGTGGGTGTTCTTGACGAGGCTTTTGTGATAAACTTCGCAACTCCTGGTGCTGTGTTCATAACCAAGGGTAACATGTGGCGGGTAATTGAGATGGTCAGCGACCGTGATCGGATAAAAGTTGAGCCTGTACGTGGTATGGGCGAGATTCCAAGCTGGGTGGGCGAGGAGATTCCTGTTCCCTACGAAGTTGCGCAGGAAGTCGGCTTAATGCGCAGGGAAATTGCAAGCCGGATACTTGAGGGAATGGACGATGAAAGTCTTATTGAGGTGATTATGTCCATTTATCCAGTGGATCTCAACGGTGCTGCGGAGTTTCTGGCTCTTATGCAGGAGCAGGTCTCAGGTTCTTTTCCGGTGCCGGATGAACACTTGCTTGTAATTGAAAATGATGATGAGGCAGTTCTTATCAATGCGTGTTTTGGGCATAATTGTAATGAAACTCTTGGAAAGGTACTGACATCCCTGCTTGCAGCAAGATATGGCAGCAGTGTTTCGCAGGAGGTCGACCCATACAGGATACGAATGCAGCTTCCACGCCGGATAAAAGCTCCTGAAATACAGCGGCTTATCAATGATATTCAGCCGGAACATATCGAGCCTATCATAGAGATGACTCTCAAGAATACATCTCTGATGAAGTGGAAAATGGTGCATGTGGCTCGTAAATTCGGTGCTCTTAGGAAGAATCTCGATTATGATCGCATAAGCATGAAAAAGCTGCTTGAGATATACAAGGATACTGCCATGTATGATGAAGTGATTCGTGAGATATTCCATAACATGCTGGATGTTACAAGGGCAAAGGATGTGCTGGAAAGGCTGGCATCAGGTGAGATCCAATTGATGATAAGTCCATCAACTCCCATTGGCAGAGCAGGATTTTCCATGAAGCGAGATCTTGTGGCACCTGAAAAAGCAGACCGCTCCATTGTTATGGCACTAAAAGAGCGCATCATGAATGACAAGGTGATACTTTTCTGTCTTCATTGTAAGAAATGGACTTCGCGGAGACTGGTCAAGAATGTCCCGGATGAAATTATATGTCCGGTCTGCGAGTCTAAAATGATAGCATCTTTAAAACCATGGGAAGAGGAAGAGATCAAGCTTGTTAAAAAGCAGGACAAAGTAACTTCCCCTGAAGATATAAAACGTATCAGAAGGGTCTACAGGAACGCGAATATTGTCATGACCCATGGTAAAAAAGCAAGTATTGCCCTTGCAAGCAGGGGTATAGGTCCTGAAATGGCAACGCGTGTCATACAAAAGATGAGGCACGATGAGGAAGCTTTTTACAGGGATATCCTGATAGCTGAAAGGAATTATGCAAAGAATAAACGGTTCTGGAGTTAATTAAAGCCAATTTCGAACTATTTAATTCGAACCAAGTTTATTGCAAACCCTTTGTCCTTTTTCCGTTAGACTATATGTCTTGCCAACCGAAATATCATTTCTCTTGTGGCAGGAAGATGATGATGAGCAATTATGGCATGCTGAAGCTTCGACATTGTCATCACATTGCATCTCAAGATAACCCATATGAACCATATTATCGACTAATTCTTTAAGGCGATCAGTATCAATTCCAAGTTTATCTGCAGTATCCGTAAGGGTAAGATTCTCAATATAGAGATATTTCAGAATGTCTTTTATCATGGGCGTATCCTCCTGTCCTATTCATTTTTCACATCGAACTGTTTTTTCCATTTGGCATAGGCAATAAGTGAGACAAATCCGAGGTATATTTCAGGTCTAAGGTCATCAAGTGGTGTCCATCCTATGAAATCTTCGTTCTTCAACAGGTATGCTTCAAGTATGTTGCCTGTTGTAACAAGCAGGTATATTCCTGCAAATATCATGGCAAGCAGTGTACCTACATAGACATATGCGATACCTTCTTCAATTCCCTGACACAGCTCCATGAATCCGTAAATGAATACTGTTCCCAGCAAGATGAGTATGAGTCCGCTCAGTATGTCGTGAGGAATGTAGAGTGCTTCTGTAATAATGTGTGGCAATCCGCTTGTGATGGGTTTGCCTGAAAGTATCCTGATAATTCCAGTGCTGGATTGTATGGTTCCTGCAATGATGTAACTACATCCCAGTAAGAATGCAAGAAGCATTTTGCTATGCGCCTTCATTTTCATATTTTCACCTTTAGTAACCAAGGAGCTTCCCTCCCTGATACACTACAAAGGCCATGATCCATGCAACCGCAACTCCATATAGAATTGCAAATATTGTCCACTTCCATGATCCTGTCTCTTTTTTGATCACACTCATGGCAGCAACACATGGCATGTATAGAAGACTGAATACCATAAGGCTCATTGAGTTAAGCGGAGTGATCCCCGGGTCTGCTAGCAGACTTTGTGACAGTGCTTCCTGATTGTCTCCGACACCAAAGAGTACGCCGATAGATCCTACAACAATTTCCTTTGCCACAAATCCAAAGACCAGAGCTACTGATATTCTCCAGTCAAATCCAAGGGGGCGCAGGAATGGCTCGAACAAGTGTCCTATTATTCCCACATAGCTTGATTCACTTCCATATTCAACTCCCCATGGGAATGATGCCAGTATCCAGATAATTGTGACTCCTAGAAGTATGATAGTTCCTGCCTTCTTGATGTACATCGCACCGTTATCCCACATGTGAATTAGGGCGGATTTCAGTTTTGGGACGCGATAAGGCGGTAGCTCCATTATAAATGGTGCAGGTTTTCCCTTAATGACTGTCAATCTGAAAAGCTTTGCAGATGCTACTGCCACCAGAATGCCAAGTACGTACATTGCAAATATGACAGTTCCCGCCTGTCTCCCGAAGAATGTTCCTGCAAAAAGTATGTAGATAGGTAGTCTGGCTCCACAGGATACGAAAGGTACTACAAGTATTGTGATGAGCCTGTCCCTGTCATCCTCAATGCTTCTTGCTGCCATAATTGCCGGAACATTGCATCCAAATCCCATTAGCATGGGAATAAATGATTTTCCATGCATTCCGATCTTGTACATCAAACGATCCATGATAAATGCCGCTCTTGCAAGATATCCGCTGCCTTCAAGTAGGGATAGCAGGAAGAACAATATGAATATGTTCGGGACGAATATCAGTACTGAACCTACTCCGGCAATGATCCCATCCCCCACTAGTGATGCCAGCCATGCAGGCTGGAGATTGGTTGAGACCATGCCTGCAAGCCATGTAAAGGCGATCTCTATCATATCCATGAACGGCGTTGCAAATGCAAAGGTAAGCTCGAAAGCTCCCCACATAAGTGACAGGAATATTGGAATTCCAAGATACTTGTTAGTAAGTACCCTGTCTATCATGTCAGATTTAGTAAGCACCTGATTGGCACGGGTGCATATCTGCGGGAATATTATATTGATGGTGGAATAGCGTTTATCAGCAATATCGGCTTCATATTCTTCTTGGTCTATGGAATCCAGAACATCATTTATTTTGCTGGCCACAGAACTTTTGTTAACTTTGTCCTTGATGTTCTCGTCACCTTCAAGAAGGCGAATACTCATCCATCGAAGAGGATACTTTTCAGTAATTTCCGTGTCATTTGCGAGGATCTTTTCTATCTCAAAGATTTTTTCCTCTATTTCATCCCCGTAGCCGATCTCGTGTCCATGATGCTGATCGTTGTTTCTTTCTTCAATGACTTTGTCCAGCAGATGGTTGATGCCTTTTTCCTGACTTGCCACTGTTTTGACAATAGGTGTAGCAAGCATTTCTTCCATCTTATTGAGATATATCTTGTCTCCACGCTCGGTAGCTAGGTCGCACATGTTCAGAGCTAGGATTATCTTTGTTTCCAGCTCCATGAGTTGGGTTGTAAGGTAAAGGTTCCTTTCGAGATTTGATGCATCGACTATCTGGATGACCATGTCTGGTTTTTCTTCAATAATGAAATTTCTGGAAACTATCTCATCCATAGAATAAGCTGTAAGGCTGTATGTTCCGGGCAGGTCGACTATTTCTATATCATAACCTTTGTATTTTGTAAATCCACTCTTTTTCTCAACTGTAACACCAGGCCAGTTTCCCACATGCTGTTTGGATCCGGTTATGGCGTTGAACAAAGTTGTTTTTCCTACATTGGGATTACCTGCAAGAGCGACCTTTATCTTATTATTGTCTTCCAGCATTTTCGTTCCTTATATAATATTGGTATATTGATGATATAGGCACTATAATTTCGTTTTTCATATGGTGAAGTAGCTATTCGAGAACTTGAACAAATATGTCTCTAGCTTCCATTTTTCGGATGGATAGATTGTATCCTTTTATCTTGAATTCAAGTGGGTCACCAAGTGGTGCTCTTCTTATAAGCTGGATCTCGGACCCTGCTACTATTCCCATATCAAACAATTTTCTCCTTATGGAAGAACCCTTGACCCGAACTTTCAGGATCTTTGCTTTATCTCCAGGTTTAAGAGTGTCAAGTGTGGTTTCGTTTGTTGAGAGCAATTTATTCCCTATCCTAGTATTTAAAATTTTAATGTGTTATGCTTTTATGAAAATATCTTATCAATTCTTCATTTTTCCATGCACGGGACAATTATCATATTCCAGGGGTTTGCAATCGATGTATTCTCCAGTTTCATAATAATGTCTAAAGTGATCCAACCAGTGGGGCCATTCATCTTTCATATTAATGAACTCTACAAATTTGGTCAGTGTATCAAAAGTTTCAGGAGCAAGTACATGTTCGATCTTGCAAGCATCCTGATCGGAGGTCTCTTCATCGATTCCAAGTATCAAAAGGAAATCCCTGATTATAGAATGCTTCTCTAGTGTACATTTTGCTATTTTTTCCCCTTCTTCTGTAAGTGTAACTCCACCATATTTCTCGTAATTGATATATCCCATCTTTGTAAGCTTCTTGAACATTCCTGTGACACTAGGTGAACTAAGCTCCAGTTCCTTTGACACATCTTTTACTTGAGCGTATCCTTTTCTTTCAATTGTTTTTTCAATTGCCTTGAGATAATCTTCAGTTCTTTCAGTTTTCATATGGAATTACCTTTTTCTTCTACATATTCCGGGTAAATTAATATTAAATCATAGGCATACCTATTTTATAAAGGTAGTGTTAAATCAAAATAGTAAAAGAAGTAATAAAAAATGATAAATAACTAATGACACTGTTCTAGCTCTTCTTTTCTGCAAAATAATCTGCAATTCTGTCCATGCCCTCTTTAATATTTTCCAGACTATTGGCATAGGAAAAACGCAAATGGCCTTCTGCACCTTTTCCAAAATCTATTCCTGGAGTGACTGCAACACCAATATCATCCAGTATTCTTCTACTTAGTTCCAGGGAATCTTCTCCAAATTTTCTGGCATCAGCAAGAATATAGTAAGCACCCTTTGGCTCACACTTAACCTCAAAGCCAATATCTCTGATGCGTTCCAGAAGATATAGTCTCCTCTTGTCATAGATTTTTACCATTTCCTTCACATGCTCCTGGGGACCTGTGAGGGCTGCAATGCCAGCTTTCTGGACAAAGCTATTAGTGGATATAAAGAAATTTTGCTGCATTTTCTGCAATGTTCTCATGTGTTTTACAGGAGCCACGAGATAACCCAATCTCCATCCTGTCATTGCATAGAGTTTCGAGAATCCATTAAGTACAAAGGCATTTTCAGTGAATTCCAATATAGTATGGTCTTCATCTTCGTAGACAAGTCCCTGATATATCTCATCAGAGATTATTGGTACAGCACCTGCGCTTTTTACAAGTTCTTTCATCTCATGTACAGGGATTATCTGTCCTGTGGGATTGGATGGTGAATTAATAAGAATTGCTTTTGTTTTCTCGTTGATTTTTGAACTGACAGCTTCAGCTTTCATTACAAATCCATTATCTTTATTTGTATAGACAAAATCAGGATCTCCACCAACTGCTCTGATAAAATTTGGATAGCATGCATAATGAGGATTAGACATGATGACCTGGTCGCCCTGATCAAGAAGTGCCATGCATACAAGAAGCATCGCCGGGCTTGTACCGGATGTAATAATTATTTGTTCCGGGCTAACATCTACATTGAACTTCTGTTTGTAATTATTAGCAATGGCATCCCTAAGCTCAGGTAATCCAAGGCTGTGGGTATATTTTGTTTCCCCGGCACACATGGCTGCATTTGCAGTTTCGCATATATGTGATGCAGTTGGAAAATCAGGTTCACCTATTTCAAGATGAATTATACTTCGTCCTTCTCTTTCAAGTTCATGTGCTCTTTCAAGTACTTCCATTACATAGAATGCTGGAATATTCGTGATTCTTCCGGATAGTTCGCTACTCATTGCAATAACCTGTTGTATGTTAAACAGGATAGGTCATAGATATAAAATGTTTTTCTTTCGTTTTCTGTGAAAATGCGCTACAAACGGATATACTGATGAATAAGTGAAATAATAAACAGAACGTGAGAAATAAAAAATAAATAAAAAAAGAAGTGAGGTTGGCCATAAAAGGCCAAAGTAGAAATGCAGTATCTATTTCCTTTCTTTTGCATATGCTACAAGCGCTTCCTTGATTCCCCACTTGAATGCTACAACCACTGCTATTCCCCATGCTATTGGTCCTATCAGGACGTAGAATATACTTGTATCGATGAGCATTGCATCGAGTGCAAGAAGTATCACGACCAGTGCAAGGAAGCCTCTTAGTGCAGGCAGCCAGATATTTGAACCTTCTACATTCTTCATCATGTTTCCTATGTACTCTGCGAAGAAGTCAATTGCAAGCAATCCTATCAGCAGTATCAACAGACCTGCAAAGAGGTTTGGCAAGTAATCAAGTATGGATTGTATCACTCCTGCAATAAGATCGAGTTGAAGTATATTAAGTGCAGCCATTATGAATATCAAATATCCAAATAATTTGACTATCCCTGAAATGACTCCTGATATATGAAGTCCACTTGCACTCATGGTCTTTCCCATGGATGTGTTCTCTACCTTCTCATCAAGACCGGTTGCTACGAGTACATTTTTGATGAGTTCAGTAATGAAATCAACCACTAGCAATCCTATTAACAGCACAACAAGGGCTGAAAGGATCAGTGGGATGTACAGAATGATCTGGGTTATAAAATCCGCAACGATCTGTATTTTCAGCAGGTCGATAATAATTACTGCAAATATGATATAAATGAACCATTTGATAATTGCTTCAAATACTCCTACGGTCGTTACTCCTGTTCTTTCTATCATTCCACCTATGGATGTCTTGTCTATCAGTTCATCAAGACCTATTTTATCAAGGATCTTTGCCCCTATCTTTCCAAGAGCTTTTCCTGCTATCAACCCTACGATAAGCAATATTATTACTGCTACCAGAGTTGGAAGAAAAGCTATCATTTGATCTAACATTGTATATAAGCTATCAAATATTGGTGATGTCGCCATATATAATTCCCCCTATTTAGTGAATGAAAAATTAAGACCCCGCTTGTCGGGCGAAACTGCACTCCCAATTTCAATATAAATTTTGATTATGTTCTTATTTAAGGCAAACAGAATGATAGTTTAGAACAGAAGTTTCTTAGGAGACATCAGTATTTTCTCGCACTTTCCCTTGATAAATTTCAAGGGGAGGAGTAAAATAGTTATGGACATGATTAATGTTTATATGGAAAAAAGTGACCTGATGTTTTTCAGGAAATGGTTCAGAGAATACGTCAGGAAATATTATTCAGATGATGCTTTTGTCATGCAGAATATAAGGCTGAAAGAGGAGCATAGCTGGAGAGTATGTTCAAATTCTATTCAGATAGCAAGATCTGAATCTTTATCTCTTAATGACTGTTATCTTGCAGAGACTATAGCTATTTTTCACGATATAGGAAGGTTTGAACAGTTCAGTAAATATGTGACTTTCAAGGATTCTGAATCAGAGGATCATGCCTCTCTTAGTGTCAAGATACTAAAGACAGAAGATGTGCTTTCCTGTTTAGATTCTATTGAGCAGGACATTATATTATTTGCAGTGGGCAATCATAACAAATACAAAATTTCAGATACTGACCACGAGAGCTGTATTTTGCATTCAATTATCATAAGAGATGCAGACAAACTGGATATTTTCAAGGTCTTACTGGATGAATTTGTGCTTAGGGAATCAGATCCTAATCCTGCTCTGTATATGGGTTATCCTGATACTCCGGGATATTCACACTCAATAATTGAGGATATTTTCAACAATAAGCTTTCAAGTATAGATAATGTGAAGAACCAGAATGATCTAAATCTTATTCGTCTTACATGGCTGTATGATCTAAATTTTAGTGAATCTTTTCACCTGTTTAAAAAAAGGAATTATATTAGAAAGATCATGACAACTCTTCCTTCAAATTCCGAGATGGACTTGCTTCAAAGTTACATTGAGAAATATCTTGATTCCAGGCTTGCTTGAATATGTCTTTATTATTTTTGTTTTGAGCAAAAATGTAGGGACTTATATAGATTGTTTACCTCATTTCAATTATGAACAAGGATAATTTTGAACTGTTAAGAAATAAAACAGAGGATTTCCGGTATTTGCCAATATTAAAAGAGTACTATCTTGTACTGGGTGGCGGAAACATAGGGCATGACTTTGTTGAATACGCAAAAAAGCATAATTATCCATTTGTTCTTGTACTTGATATGGATGAAAATGCGCCTGCATCAAGGGATTCTATTGTTATAGATAGGATAGGCCTTTTTGCCATTCTCCAAAACTTAAAGCAGCTCGGCCATGATGCACATTCAGCATCTGGAGTGACCAGGAATGTAACTTCGCCAGAAGGCATATATTTTCACTGCATGGATGTGAGGGACATATATTTGATATTAAATTACGGGGTTCCTGAATACCTGATACCAGCTATTCCTTCTCATGCTCTTGTAAATATGGTGGTGGATTTTCTAAAATATGACAATGGATATAAATTAGTTGACGTTTTGGAGATTGATGACGATGACCGGGAAAAGTTGGTATTTTTTGAGGATATCAAGTCACATTTTCCAGAAGAAATTATAGCTTTTTGCTCCCATAAACACGGTGTTATTTTTCTCTCTTACGCGAAAAAAGGTGAGATATGCCCGCTTGAATGCGAGGGATTATCTGATCATTGCTATACTTTTGACAGGGAAAAACCGGAAACTATTACCGCATATTCTCGCAAACTTTCTTCTGAATACGTGGGTTGGGTGTTTGAGAGTTGGCAGGTGAAACCAGGAATAGGTGGTATATACGGTACCGATTTTAAGAGTCATTTAATTGATATAATGGCCTATGTTAGAAAAATGAGTCTTGATGAAAAAGCTTCTTCTAATGGAGTATTTTTTATTGTAACAAGCTGCAACTGTCATGGGATCTTAAATTTACTCTATTCAATGTGATTCATCAAAAAAGATAAATGAAGAGTTGGCCGGATTGTAAGTAAGCTGATTTAGCTTGGTGGTATTATGTGGACCCGGCCCGTATGAAAACAGTCAGCTTGATTATTATATAAGGGTGTCGATTTATTTGTATAATAGGTGAGCGAATTATCTACACAAAGATGTGTGCATTTTATGTGTACTATATCACATAACAAGATCAATTCTATCTACACACATTAATGTTGGTTTATATATCGTGTTATTGATTTACACTTTTAAACTTTGACAATTCCGGAGGTCAAAACGATGGCTCCCATTAAAAGCATATATAGTACTATAAACATCATCATTTTTGCTGTATTTGATATTCCATGATCGTCCATTTCCATAATTTGGGAATTGGTATTAATACATAAATATTTTATTTTATACAAACAAATAATAATATCATTAATATATGTAGCTATTATTTTATATTTTATCATTAATTCCTTCAATAAGAGAATTCATGGACTCAATACAATTTTTGTAATTTCTGCTCTCTTAGTTAATCTGAGTGATTCAAGTGGGGGTGAAAGTGATAATATTCCAAAAAAATATTTTTTGTTCTTGGCTATAAAAAAACCAGGTTGATTATGCAGCCATTACCAAGCAACTAAATGATACTGGTATGCAACAGCCAGAACAGTATCATGCGTGGTTTTGTTCATTACAGTTAAAAACACTATTTTTGTATTCTAACAAGTATGATGAATTTAACAAGGGCATGAATTAACGGAATCAGAAGAGTAACTTTGATTGAAGGTAATAGGGGTTTTTACCCCCGTGATATCAAGCCCCTGGAGAGATTCGAACCCTCGGCCTGCTGATTACGAATCAGCCGCTATACCGCTAAGCCACAGAGGCGTATGTATTAGAACCTAATAGCAGATTTTATGATTTAACCATTTCGCTGCAATGCAGCTTAAAGTATCTTTACTTCTATGCAGACGTTGTATTGATGTGGTGCGTAGGACCTGACTGTCTGTTCATTTAGAACTTCTATATTTCTACCTGCTTTTTCTGCTGCGACTCTGATAAGCTCGGTGGAGCTTTCGAAGAGGTCGTCTTCATGTGTCATGTCATAATAGTGAATAATAGCATTGGGTTCACAGAGTTTGATAGCTGCATCAAGGAAGTAGTGTGCGTTGTGCGGAAGGTTCATTATCACATGGTTTGCCATGGTTGCATACTTTTCAGCTTCAACGTTTGCATCTCCTTCTATGGCTGTGATATTCTCCACGGAGTTTAGTTCTATATTCTTGCGTAGCAACTCAACAGCGTGGGGGTTCTTGTCTATGGCGATTACCTGTTTGACGGAACTGTTCTTTGCAATGGGAATACTGTATGGGCCAACACCTGCAAACATATCAACTACAATTTCACCATCTTTGATCTGCTCCATAATGCGTACTCGCTCGGTTGCCAGACGTGGGGTGAAATATGCTTTTTCAAGATCAACTTGATATCTGCATCCGTATTCTTTGTGGATGGTCCATGTCCTGTCCTCTCCTGCAACAGTTCTAAAGCGTCTTGTACGAAATTCTCCCTCAACGGGACTAAGAGCTACAAGCACAGTCTTAACATTAGATTTGACCTGCATTATGGCATCTGCTACCTTCTCTGGTTCAGGTACATCGGATTCCATGAGTGCTATATCTCCGATTATCTCAAAATGAGGTACGTTTTCCAGTAGCTCTTCAAGCTTTGGTTTGCCGGCATGTTCTTCAAAATCCGATTCAAGGATCTCAATACTTTCAGAACCTTCAGCTTCATTTAGTAACTTGACTTCGTTCTCATCCGGAACTCTGCTCAATGGAAGGTAGAGATATTTCGGGTCGGAGTTTATTCTTGCTGAATTATCCAGTAATTTAAACTCTATCAATAGCCTTCTTACTGGCTCACCTTTCTTTTTAGCCACTTTGATGCAATCTTTCTTCATGTTTTATGTTCCCAGTACAAACCATGATCCAAAAAGGACCAGAAATAATCCACAAGACAGCAGCACCCTTTCATAAATTATTGGGGACATGAGTTTCTTTCCCTTACTGAACGATGTGGAAACAACTGTGAAATATCCAAGGTCTGCAAGCCAGTGTCCTGCCATAAACATCACTGCTGCAATTATACCTATCTCAAGTCCCTGAAGTATAAGGGCACTTCCAGCAGCCAACCACCATAACCAGAAATATGGGTTTGATGCCGATGTCACTATTCCTGCAATAACAGGTCTTGAGGTAGCTTTGTCATGTTCATGCATTGAGTTTGCAGCATCTTTTGCATTCTTCATTGTAAGAATGCCAAATACAACGAGTGTAAATCCTCCAAGTATGGATATTGCCATGACAGTGCTGTCACTCACTGCTGTTATGCCGTAGATTATCAGTACACATACCAGAAATTCAATAATTGCATGTCCGATGAATATCTCCGGTCCAGCTCTCCATCCTTTTTTCAGGGAAGTATCTATTGTCACAAAAAGCATTGGTCCGGGGACAAGTGCTCCTGTCATTCCAATAGCAAATCCTATTGCAAGCATCTCCACTAATTCTAACATAGTATACACTGCTAAATCAGGTTAAATGTTAAAAAGGATTGGGATGACTCATCATTTCTATTTCTGGTTCATATCCTAGTGTTTGTTCTTGTGATATTACAATTTCTAAGTCTATAAGGGCATCACCAGTCCGTATCTCATCCAGTACACATACAAGCCATATTTACTGTCTGTCGTAAACATTTCTATTCATAGGCATATTCTACGCTTATAATCACCTTTCCAACTTGCAAATCAAATTAATTTTATTTATTTAGCATTCGTGTTATTTGAGAGTATGGCCAACATACAACATTAAACTTTTTTTTAAATTCACAACACTCTCTCATTCAGTAAAACCACTAACGGCCAACTCTTTTTTATTTTTCGTTATCGGGCGATGCTTCTAAGCACTTTTTCATATTATAATGTGAAACAAATAGTATTTTAGTTTCTTATGCTCTTATGTACTTCAAAATTTCATATATTATCGTCTATAAAATTTTAGTATTGTTAAAATTTATTTAAAGTATCGGTGAAAATTGGTGAATGTAATGAGGTCTTACAAGGAAATAGCAGGTTTAATTGTTATCTCACTGTTAGTTATTAGTGCACTATTTACTGGAATGGTGAGTGCTACAACTGCTGAAGATACACAAACTAAAGAAAGTGGGCAACTTGAAAATAATTATTATTTTGGACTATACCCTCATGACCAGCATTTGATTGAAAGATATGGTAGTCTTCCATCACTTGAAACAGAAGGACAGAAGGAAAACTGGACTACAAATCTTGAGGAATTAAGCGATACAATAAAAGACGACTTCGCTGCTAAATACTTGTATCCATACGGTGATGTAGTCACCTGTGGCAGCAATTCTGATGGCTATTTTGTAATACTGTTGCTGAACAAAACCATCGATAAACAACAGATGGATGAAATATATTCTTTCATGAATGATGCTGCCAGCAACCAGAATATTCAGAACTTGCCTGTAGAATTTGGGTATGGTGATTATGGGGGTAAAATAATGGGAAATACATTCTATTTGGCAGAGCCTGAATTACAAGCTACGTCAGATTATCTTAAAAGTGGGAAGGATATCACAGTAAGAAAAGGTGTGCCTGCACTTGCTGTCTATGGGGAAGCACCTAAATGGAACAATATGAAGGAATTTGATGAATGGTGGTCAACGTTAGTTGCCATTAAAGATAATAGCACTGAACAGATTATTCAGTTAGGAGAAATGAATGACTATGCTATAGTCTCTCATGGAATAAGGTCAAATGGAAAGTTTATTGTTCGCATTCACAAAGATTTACCTCTTGAAGAAAAGATGAGATTGGTAAATGAAACCTATCAGATAATAGATGAAGAAGCAAGGAAAATTAATGTGGTAAATGTTCCTGTTGTTTTTGAGAAAAGTGAGTATGAACAATTAGCAGAAGAGGTCGTTGAGGAAGAAATTGTTGTTGAAAATGAAAACGCAAATCAGGCATCTAACACTATACCTAGCTTTTCAGCATTGACACTAATGGGTGTCGTTTCATTGCTATTGTTATCCAAGAAATATTTGTAAAAATTAATAGGGATAACATCCTTATTTTTTGAAATAACTCATTTAAATGCCTGTTCCCAAAAAACCTAGAAATATACGTTGAGAATTCGCAATCATACCCTTGATTAGAATCAACAGTGTCTCGGAATGTGATTTCGATATCATTTTTCATGTAGTCACCTAGTTTTTATTTAAAATTTTGAGTTTTGAAAATCATGCAGGGATAAATTTTCCTATTTGACAATTTCCGTTCGAGAAAGTCTGCCTTGAAGTATACAATTCCTTCAATCAAATTTTGTTCTGTCTTCGGGTCAAATTGCCGTACAGCTAGAGACTTTTGTAAAATTTTAGAACTATCTGGTTTTCTGACGTTGCTAATTATCATGACTGGTTTTCTTGGCACAATGTTGTATGAAATCCCTTCAAATATTCCCTGAAATTTGTCATCCTGAATTACAGAATTAATGCTACATTTTAAATGACAAAATCGTCCACTATTTTGCGTATTATAACATGCTGTACACTTGATAATATCTTCTTTTTCCATAATGAATGGAATATTTGAAAGTTTCATGTGTGCTGTTGATTCATCACTCAGCTGCATTTTGATACTGTGATACCCATGTGACCTGACTGGATTCTGACATTCCATTTTTACACATTTTTTATTTACTTATTTATATAAAATTAGAGTTGGTGTTATATAAATGCTTCGTGCTTTCGTTGGCAGTAGGCATAATTTTATATTTTAGTATATAAATGGTTGCAAATTTTAGTTTATATAAGGAATTGAGTAAACACTATTTTAAAAATGTTTACATGTACTTAAAATCACTTTGAATTATATAAATAAAAAGAAGTGAAAATATGTTCGAAAAAATGCTAAAAACAAAACCCTCGATGAATGAAATGATTTAAAGTAGTCCTGATGACTTTTAATAAATTCATTTGCAGCTTCCTTAAAGCATAAACATACTTCACATGACATATCATCTATTTTCAAATTATTTCTGGCTATAGAGTCTAAAATTGGATTCTCTTCAGGATTATAAAAGTGTAATAATTTCGTTCCAAGACTAAATGCATTCACATGTTTTAATTCACCATTTGCATTTCGAGGATTGCATTTGGAGAATGCAAGTAGTGCCTATTTATAGTCATTAAAATTATTAATTTCATTCAATTACACGATTATTTTTTCTTACCATTTAATTACATCCTCGCTTGGTGTTGATTAGAAAAAACAATTCTCTTTATGGTTGAATTAACAAGAGAGTAACACTCTCTCATATACTTTTGGGGACATCATCTTTTTTCCCCGGCTAAACGATGTTGATACAGCAGTAAAATAGCTCAGGTCCGCTATCCAGTGCCCCACCATGAACAGTGCGGCTGCAAGTATCCCTATCTCAAGACCACGAAGTACAAGTGTGCTGCCAGCAGCAAGCCACCATAGCCAGAAATATAGATTTGTGGCTGATGTGATAATTCCAATTACAAGAGGATTGCCTTTGCTGCTCGTATGCTCTCCAATAGAGTTGGCAGCATCCTTTGATCCTCTTATGGTCATAATTCCGAAAATAACCAGTATCGTTCCTCAGATTATGGAAATTGCAAAAATAGTATTATCGCTTATGTTTCTGATTCCTACTATTATTAGTACGCAGACAACGAATTCAATAATTGCATGTCCGACAAAGATCCTTGGTCCGGATGTCCATTCATTCTTTAAGGATTCATCTATGGTTGCAAATAACATGGGTCCTGGTGCCAATGCGCCTGTCATCCCTATCACAAAACCAATAGTGAGCATTTCCAGTAATTCAAACATAGTTTGCACTGTCTGGTAGTTTGATAATTAAAAAAAATGTATGGTCAAATAACAAATAAAGGGAGAGGCTGTATCTTCCTTTATTGATATTCATAATCTAAAAAAATAAGATCACAGAATGATCTCGATATCGAGTTCTTCTGCAAGCTCTTTGTATCTGTTACGGATGGTAACTTCAGTCACACCTGCAACATCTGCAACCTCACGCTGAGTTCTGCGTTCGCCACAAAGGATCGATGCGATATAGATAGCTGCTGCTGCTACACCGGTTGGACCACGTCCACTGGTCAGTTCCTTCTCGGATGCCTGGCGTAGAATCTCTACACCTCTGGACTGTACCTCTCCTTTCAGGTTAAGTCCTGAGCAGAATCTTGGTACATAATCTATTGGGGATGTTGGCATGAGCTTAAGGGACAGTTCTCTGGAGATGAAACGGTATGTTCTGCCTATTTCTTTCCTGCTTACTCTTGAAACTTCTCCAATCTCATCAAGTGTCCTTGGGACACTGCACTGACGGCACGCTGCATATAGTGCTGCTGCTGCTACACCTTCAATACTTCTTCCACGGATGAGGTTCTTGTCAACTGCCTTTCTATATACTACAGCTGCAGTTTCACGAACAGTTCTTGGCAAACCAAGAGCAGAAGCCATACGGTCAAGTTCAGACAGTGCGAAAGCAAGATTCCTTTCGGTTGCATTACTTACTCTTATCCTACGTTGCCATTTCCTCAATCTGTAGAGCTGTGCTCTGTTCTTTGATGAAATTGACTTTCCGTATGAATCTCTGTTCCTCCAGTCGATCATGGTGGAAAGACCTTTGTCGTGGATAGTGTAGGTCATTGGTGCACCCACACGAGAACGTTTCATTCTCTGATCGTGGTCGAATGCACGCCATTCAGGCCCTTCATCAACGAATTCAGCGTCTACTACCAGCCCACAGTCACCACAGACAAGTTCTGCTCTTTCGTAATCCTGTACAAGGTTACGACTGCTACATTCAGGACATTGCACCTTTGCTTTCTCAACTTCAGGAGTTTGCTCCTTTTCTTTACGTGCCCTGATCATTGCACGCATTTTCTCCCTTTCGGAAGTATCAGAATGCCGTACCCTTTCTACTTCAACCATTTTATCACCTGGTAATAAGTTTTAACATTTTGAGATTGTTTTAACATCAATAGCTTCTGAGCATTGATGACAATCTTTTTATTTTATCGAACCAAATTACTGTATATAGATACGTTCGTTAATGAACTCCTGTAGGTCAGAACCTGAGATGTTTCTGTCAGGTTTCACTGCAAAGTATGGGCAGTCAACGGGTCCGAATATACTCTTGATCTTTCCAATCCGCTTGATGGATTTGTCAAGAACAAAATAATTGATTTTAGGCATGTCTCTCATAGAACCAGAGAATTCTTTCTTATCTCCTCTAACTATAAGTTCGTTCTGTTTTGAGACGTGCGTGACTTTTCCTAATCTTTTCATAAGTGTTTGCTATTTAAAATATGTTTTCTTTACGTGCCTTTAATGTTACGTGTATAGTATATAAAGGTTTCGCAGTTATTTTAATATGGCTGATATTCAATACAAAAAGATATCGCCATTCTTGGTGAGGAAAACACTTTTAAGGGGACTGGTATGTTTGTGCCGTGTTACACAGTGACAGACCACAAGCTTAAAGTTATAACAAAACTATTGAGGCTCGGTTTAAGCATAATAACGTTATCCATCATATGTCTATGCGTGGAGGAAACTTGGTGGCAAATAAAAAATTCGTATATTTTTTCGGCAACGAAGAAACTGAAGGCAAGAATAGCATGAAAAATCTGCTTGGTGGCAAAGGTGCTAACCTTGCAGAAATGGCAAATCTGGGAATTCCAGTACCGCCAGGATTTACGATCACAACTGAGGTATGCGTCCTTTATTTAGAAAACGGTGCGTACCCTGATGGAGTTCTTGAGGAGATAAATGCATCAATTGAGAAACTAGAACTTGCAAGCGGCAAGAAATTTGGCGATAACAATGATCCATTACTTCTTTCTGTTAGGTCAGGTGCACGTGCATCTATGCCTGGTATGATGGATACTGTTTTGAATTTGGGTATGAACGATGCTTCAGTAGAAGGTCTTTCAAAAAAGACCGGAAATGGCAGATTTGCATATGATAGTTATCGCAGGTTCCTGGCAATGTTTGGTGACGTGGTTCTTGATATCGAGAATCAGAACTTCGAGTCTGAAATTGCGGCCAAGAAAAAAGAACTCAATGTTGAAATGGATACAGATCTTGATTCTACGGCATTGAGTGATCTTGTTGAGAAATTCAAGCTCATTATCAAAGATAAGGCTGGTATTGATTTCCCACAGGATCCACGCGAACAATTGATGATGGCAATTGAGGCTGTATTTAGCTCATGGAATAATCAGCGTGCTATCACTTACAGAAAACTCAATGGTATTCCTCATGAGTGGGGTACTGCTGTAAATGTGCAATCCATGGTTTATGGAAACATGGGTGATACATCAGGTACCGGCGTTGCATTTACCAGAGACCCTGCAACAGGTGAGAAGAAGTTCTTTGGTGAATACCTGATGAACGCACAGGGTGAAGATGTCGTAGCAGGTATTAGAACTCCTCTTCCTATTAATACACTTCAGGAAACAATGCCTGATGCATATGACCAACTTGTGGATATTTACCTTAAACTTGAGAATCACTTCAAGGATATGCAGGATATTGAGTTCACTATCCAGGAAGGTAAACTCTACATGCTCCAAACAAGGACAGGAAAGAGAACCGCTGCAGCTGCATTGAATATTGCAGTGGATATGGTCAATGAAGGTCTTATTGATAAAAAAGTAGCTCTTATGAGAGTTGCACCGGAGCAGATCGATCAACTTTTACATCCTATGATCGATCCGGAATCCGAATATGATGTTGTTGCAACTGGTCTTCCAGCGTCCCCTGGTGCAGCTGTAGGTAAAGTTGTATTTACAGCGGAACATGCAGAGGAAATGGCATCAAAGGGTGAGAAGATTATCCTTGTAAGGGCCGAAACATCTCCTGAAGATATAGGTGGAATGGATGCTGCACAGGGAATTCTGACCATACGTGGTGGAATGACATCACACGCTGCT
Organism: Methanosarcinaceae archaeon; assembly: GCA_020055655.1. GTDB lineage: Archaea > Halobacteriota > Methanosarcinia > Methanosarcinales > Methanosarcinaceae > Methanolobus. The sequence continues at coordinate 50,830 of JAIPUR010000008.1, forward strand.
GTGGTTGCCAGGGGAATGGGTAAGCCTTGTGTTGCTGGCTGTGGTGCTATAAGCATCGATATGGGCAAAAAGACATTTGCAATTGGTGATACTACAATAAATGAAGGAGACTTTATCTCCATTGATGGTGCATCCGGCAGCGTTATTATTGGTCAGGTTTCTCTTATTTCTCCCGGAGTTACTGGTGAACTCCACACATTGCTTGATTGGGCTGATGAAGTCAAGAAGATGGGTGTCAGAACAAATGCAGACACTCCACACGATGCATTAGTTGCAAGAGATTTTGGTGCAGAAGGTATCGGACTTTGCAGAACGGAACACATGTTCTTTGGCGAGGACAGGATTCCTGTTGTGCGTGAGATGATACTTGCAGAAGACACAGGAACTCGTAAAGTAGCTCTTAAAAAGCTTCTTCCAATGCAGAAAAAAGACTTTCTTGGAATATTCAAGGCAATGGCTGGTTATCCTGTTACAATTCGTTTACTTGATCCTCCTTTACATGAATTCCTGCCAAAAAATGAAGAACTTGCAGACAAATTAAGGGCACTTGAGGCTGAAGGTGGCGACAAGCAGGAGATCGAGGACACAAGAAAAGTAATGGATCGTGTTGAAGCTCTTACTGAGATCAACCCAATGCTTGGTCACAGGGGATGCCGTCTTGGCATAACATATCCTGAAATGTATGATATGCAGGTACAGGCAATAATGGAAGCTGCATGTGAGTTGAAATTAGAGGGTATTGAAATTGTGCCTGAGATAATGATTCCACTTATATGCCATGTGAATGAGTTGAAATTCGTAAAAGAAAATATTGTTTCAGTGATTGAATCAGTACTTGACGAGAAATCTGCCAAGATGGACTACCTGGTAGGTACTATGATAGAACTTCCAAGGGCAGCTCTAACTGCTGATAAGATTGCAACAGAAGCAGAATTCTTCTCATTTGGTACTAACGATCTTACTCAGACCACATTCGGATTCAGCAGGGATGATGCAGGTAAGTTCCTGCCAGTATATGTGGCTGGCTCTATACTTGAGAATGATCCATTTGCAGTTCTCGACCAGGGTGGTGTAGGTGAACTTGTCAAAATCGGCATCGATAAAGGTCGCTCAACAAGACCTGATATCAAGATTGGTATATGTGGTGAACATGGTGGTGAACCAAGCTCTGTTAAGTTTGGATACAATGCAGGTCTGAATTATGTCAGTTGCTCTCCATTCCGTGTGCCAATTGCAAGACTTTCCGCAGCACAGGCTGTTCTTGAGAACGAAATGGAATAATGCTTAGTATTTCGAATACGGGTATTTCATCCCGTATTTCTTTTAACTTTTAATTTCTAAATCTAAAATTGATTTTTTGATATTTTGTTTTTCCAATAATTTTATTTTTCGTCAAATTTAAGCAATTGCTTAAAATTAGTAGATTAAATGGAAGCAAAGCTCAGCTGGGTAATTTATAATTGATCTAAACTGGGAATTAAAGTAGATCATAAACAAAATAAGAAAACAAATGAAGAGCAATGCCCTTCATTAGAATAATATTAGTATTCTCTTTGGATCATGTAGTCAGCAATTGCTTTAAGGGTATCTTTGGATTCTGAATCTCCGGTAATGTCCAGAAGTTCCTTTCCTTTTGCAATATATGATACTGCAAGGTCTCTTACATAATCAATTGATCCTGATTCTTCAAGTGTGCGGACAGCATCGTTGATGTCTTCGGTTGTAGCTTCGCCTTTTCCGAATATATCAAGTTCTACACCATTGTTGAGTGCATGGATTGCAATAAGTGTCTTCTTGCCTTCCATCAGGTCGCTTCCTCTGATCTTTCCGAGAACTTCTTCAGGTGTTATCATGTCAATAACATCATCGTATATCTGGAAAGCAATTCCGATTAGTCTTCCGTATTCAAAGAGTGCATCTGCAACTTCATCAGATGCTCCACCCAATATTGCACCAATTTTTGCAGATGCTGCATAAAGCACACCCGTCTTCTTCTCGATCATTTCGAGATATTCTTCCTGGGTAACATCGGTACGGTCCTCGAACTCAACATCCATCCACTGCCCTTCGCAGATATCCCTGCATGTTTTTGACAAAATATCTATGCATTTAAGAATACGTTCCGGGTCGCCTTTTGCATGTGTAAGTATTTCGAAAGCCTTTGAATACAGTGTATCGCCTGCAAGAATTGCACCTGCTTCTCCCCATTTGACATGGACTGCCGGCATTCCTCTGCGAATATCATCCTTATCCATGATGTCATCATGGACGAGTGTGAAATTATGTACCAGTTCGACAGCTACTGCTGCCGGAAGGACTTTTTCCAGATCTGCGCCAACTGCTTGTGCTGCAAGAATGACAATTACAGGTCTGAGTCTTTTTCCACCTGCATCGGGCAGGTAACGGGCTGCCTTGTAAAGCTCTAGTGGCTTTGCTACAGGCAGATATTCCTCAATTCCGTTATCAACGTAAACTGAGCGTTTTTTAATTTCCTCAATCAAATCCATAATGATCCCTTGAATAATTGTTCTATTCTTCTTCTATATAGAGCTCTTCGCCATTTCTTAGCAAGTGCAGTGTATCGCCAAGTGAGTATCCTGAATCTTCAGCCATCTGTATGTATTCGCTGTGCATTTGGATATTTCCATGTGCAGGAATAACATGTTCAGGCTTGAGCATTCTAAGCAGTTCCCAGTGATCTTCACGGTATGCGTGTCCGGATACATGGACATTGTCGTAGATCCTTGCTCCTTTCATCTTCAACTTTGTCTCAAGTGAATAACGATTTGCCTGTGTTAGTGGGTTTGGTATTATATTAGCTGAGAATATGATCCTGTCACCACTCTCTATCTTATATGGTGTGTCACCATTTGCGATCCTTCCAAGAACTGCACCCGGTTCACCCTGGTGTCCGGTCGTCACTGGGAGGTATTTATCCTTGCCCTTTTCCATGATCTTTTTAAGTGCTTTATCAATATCTCTGCGGTTTCCGTATATCTCCACATTCTCGGGGAGTTCTATGTATCCGAGCTGGTGTGCAGTTCCAACATACCTTTCCATTGACCTGCCAAGAAGGACTGGTATCCTTCCCATTTCCTGTGCGAATTTGACAATTGAGTCCATACGAGATATATGGGATGCAAAGGTTGTGACTATCATTCCAACATCAGATTCTTCAGTGCCAAGAAGAACATCTTTGAGCAGAGATTGTGCAATTTGCTCAGAAGGTGCTTTTCCATTTCTTCCGGCATTGGTACTTTCGGTAATAAGGGCAATTACTCCTTCCTCTCCAAGTTCCTTTAATCTCTTAAAGTCAGGTGCATCCCCGATAGTAGGTGTTCTGTCAAGTTTGAAGTCACATCCATATACAATACTGCCACTGGTGGTGTGTATTGCAAGGAAAACGGTATCTATTATGCTGTGCTGTGTATTTATGAATTCCAGCTCAATATCCTTTGTTACTTCTATTCTCTCTCCTGCTTTCATGGAGACAAGGTTGTTCTTCACACCGAATTTTCTCTCGGAGTCTATCTGGTGTTTGATAAGTGCGGTTGTGTATGGTGTTGATATGATAGGTGCAGTATACCTGTGAGCCAGCTTTGAGATCGCTCCTATATGGTCAAGGTGTCCGTGTGTACAGACAATTGCTCTTACATTTCCATTGATCTGTTTCATGATCGTATCATCAGGTATGGCTCCCATTTCGATAAGTTCAAGTGAATGCATCTTGTCAATCTCAACATCCTCATGAATCTGTACTCTGTCAAGGCGAAGACCCATATCAATAATAATAATATCTTCATTGATCCTAATTGCAGTCATATTACGGCCCATCTCATTGTAACCGCCAACTGCTATAATTCCTATTTCAGTCATTTAATATCCTCTGATTTTCCAAAAATTAGTTTTCTAAATATTCCTTTATGATAAATGATCGTTAAACAATGTGGAATTTGCTGTTCTCAGAACGTAGTGCAAATTCTTTGGCATCAAAGCCTCTAAGTTCTATGTATTCTCTTGTCCAACCTGTTACTACTATTGGGGCAAAATGTAATCTCTTCACATTTCTGCAACCACATAGGAACATTGCGACCTTTAATTCATCAAGTATGCTTGAAATGCTTTTTACAACTTCATCCTTGCCTTTCATGGCAGGTGCAACAAATGGAAGTGCAGAACTTGCTATACTTGCTCCAAGTGCTATGGATTTTGCAGCATCTAGTCCCGTTCTTATGCCTCCTGTGGCAATAACTGGTAATGATACACTACATTCAACAATACTTGGTGCAGTAGGTATTCCAAAATCCCAGAATAGTTCACCGAGAATTTCGGAAACTGTGTCTTTTCTTTCTCTTGCACGATATACTTCTACGCCTGACCAGGTTGTACCACCGACGCCACCAACATCAATGGCACTGGCGCCTGCTTCTTTAAGTTGTAGTGCATCTTCGTGTGAGATTCCTGCTCCCGTCTCTTTTATAATGACCGGGGTCTTGATCTCTGAACATATCTCTTTGATGCTATCAAGTGCTTCAGAAGCGTTCTTGTCGCCTTCTGGCTGAATTGCTTCCTGCAGGAAATTCAGATGTATTGCTATTGCATCTGCATCTATCATCTCAATGAGCTTTTCCACGCCCTCAATTCCGTACTCTTTGATCTGTGCAGCTCCAACATTTCCATAAACGAAAGCATCAGGGGCTATATCACGAACAACTCTGAATGATCCTTCTTGTGCAGGGTCCTCAATGGCAGCTCTCTGGCTTCCAACTCCTATGCCTACTCCAAGTTCCTGTGCAGCACCTGCAAGGGCTGCATTTATTGGTGTGGTATCGGGATGTCCGCCTGTAATGGATGCTATCATAAAGGGTGCATTCATCTTTTTTCCAAGAAAGTCGGTAGACAGGTCAATATCATCCATATCAAATTCTGGAAGTGCCCTGTGCACCATCATTACGTCATCAAGACCAGTTCCTGTATTCCTGGACTCTACTGGACTTGATGCACACAATTTAAGGTGCTCTATCTTTCTTTGAGATGTGCTCATAATAGTACCTTATCCTTAAGCTCTGCCTTTGAAATTGCAGTGCCAATATTATCTCCATTCAAAAAACCCTTTATATTTCCTGCATCACATGCATTGAATATATATGATGTAGCATTCGATACTTCACTTAGGTTTAACAGTTCAAGTACCTTTCCCAACATGCCGCCTGTAACGTCCGTATTTGCAGAACCGCTAATGAATTTCTTTATGTCTTGAAAATTATTTGAGTTGATATTTGGAATGGTTTTTCCATCACTATCGAGCACTCCATTCTCAGCACTTCCGATACCGACTCTTTCTGCATTGAACTCTGTTGCAAGATATGGTACTATCTGATCGCCAGAAAGAACTGATGTTCCAAGCTTTTTGTCCATAACCACATCGCCATGTAAAACTGGTATGAACCCGCTGTCGATCATGGAACCAATGATGTTCAAAGACATTTCACTGATTCTTCCATCATCTGATACTGTGCAGTTCATTGGATGCAATCCAATTGCATTCACGCCAGCTTCATTGAGTTCGTCAACAATGATATCGTTGAGTCCTTTCACTGACCTATGAGTAATAATAGATCCAAGGGGATCGAATTTTCCATTCAATCCGTATCTCTTTGCTTGTGGGTGTCCAAATGATCCGGCACCATGCACAATTATTAATTTGGAATTGAATCCTTCAATTTCCTCTGCAATTCTTTTTATTTCATTGCGCTTTGCAGCTCCATCATCGGCACTTTTATCGGTAATTACGCTTCCACCGATCTTTAGTATTGTTATGCCCTGATTATCTTTCATCATTATGACTCCAGTCTCACACCTTTGTCTGTATTTCTTGTGATCATTGCTTCAGCACCAGTATTTCTGATGGCTTTTGCAACGTTTTCTATATCTGTATCATTTGCAAGTGCAACTATACATCCGCCACCACCTGCTCCGGTAATTTTTGCGGAAATTGCTCCACTGTTACGGGCAGCATAAACAAGTTCTGATAGTTCCGCTCCACCTACTCCTATGGCATCGAGCAGTCCGTGATTGACATTCATGAGTTTGCCAATGCTTGAATAGTCGCCATGATTGACAAATATCTCCGCATTATGGGACATATCTCCAATGCTGGTAAGGATGGGATCAATTATGTTTGGGAATTCCCCTCGTAATTCACCTACATTTGCAACCAGTTTCTTTGTTGAAGAGAACTTCCCTGTATTTCCTATTACAATAGCGCAGTCAATGGAATTGAGTTTTTTTCTCTCCGGTATCATTACGACCCCGCCCATTGTGCTAACATAGGTATCGGTGGGGCTGGCACTTCCCTGGACTTGCTTTTCTATCTCGTGTCCGATAATTGCAATATCTTCGCTCTTTAAATTACAGGAAAATAGTTCATTCAGTGCCTGTATACTTGCAATGGTTACGGCTGCTGATGATCCAAGTCCTGATCCAACCGGTATTTCAGATTCTATTTTTATCTTCACTCCCCTTATCTCAGTGAACTCTTGCATTTTTTCAATGACCTTTGTCACATAGGGGTGAATCTCAAGATCCAGTCTTGTCATTCCAAGTGAAGATTCGATCATGATGGAGTCAGAATGCTCAACATGTACTCTTGTACGCAGGTCAATGGCACAACAAATAGCACTATATCCATAAACGACGGCATGTTCTCCGAAGAGGTATACTTTACCTGGTGCGGAACATGTTATCATTTACGACTCCTGATATAATGAATGCAATTATTCAACTGTTATTGCCGCGTATCCTACGACTGCAGAATTATCTCCGTTCACATCGCCACTGGTTGCATAATTTAACAACTTGACATCTTTTCCGCCGAGTTCTTTGCTAGCAGTAATCATGGCTGCAATTGGTCCGAATCCGCAGGCTGTGACATTTCTTTCTTCTCTTCTACGATAGAATTCCGGTATGTCCATTTCAAGAAGTGGCTCTATTAGGTAGTGATCATTTTCAAAAGCAACATCTGCTGGTTGATAATGTGTGAAATCACTTGATGCAATGAATACAACCTTTTTGCCACTTGACTTTGCAGCCTTTGAAAGTTCTGTGCCTATTTCTATTGCAGTTTCTTCGTCCTGAAGTCCCATACAAATTGGCAAAATTTTAAAATCGCTCCCGAATACGTGTTGCAAGAATGGTATCTGCACTTCGATTGAATGCTCAAAACGATGAGCCATTTCATCAAGATCTACAATGCTGCCGGCAAGAAGTTTTCCCATCTCTGTATCTACTTCGACCTCTCCAAGAGGGGTGGTCCACTTTTCCTGCGAAAGGGCTACTGCAGTTCCATAACCTGTATGGTTGGGCCCCAAGAAGATATAGGTATCTGCCTTTGGCAGACTTGCATAAGCATGTGCTGCCACTGCACCTGAATATACATATCCTGCATGTGGAACGACAGCACCAATTATGTTCTTCTGCTCGACCTTTATATCTTTAAAGCATCTGCTAAGCTCTTTTTTCAGTGCTTTTGGATTTAATGGATAAAATTGTCCGGCAACTGTTGTTTGTCTCATACTACTGTTCTCCCATATGATAATACGGGTTTTTCCTATTTGTAGTATGCTTTTACAAGCTGTGGCTTTGCTTATATGGATGCTTCGAACTTCTCAAGATCGTAAGTGAACATTGAGTCGTTGTTCTGTGAAACTTCTCTTGCAAGCAACCAGTATACAAGGGATAATGCTTTTCTACCTTTGTTGTTTGTTGGGATCACAAGGTCAATGTTTGATGTCATGTTGTTTGTGTCACAAAGTGCAACAACAGGTATTCCTGTGTTAACTGCTTCCTTAATTACCTGTGCATCACCAGTTGGGTCAGTTACAATTACTACATCAGGCTCGAAGAATCTCTCAAGTGCCGGATTTGTAAGAGTTCCAGGAATAAATCTTCCAACCATTGCTTTTGCGCCGATTGCTTTTGCGAATATCTTTGCAGGGAACTGGCCGTATTGCCTTGCAGATACTACGAGTATTTTAGCAGGGTCGTATTTTGAGAGGAAGTTTGCACATAATCTGATCCTGTCATCTGTTGCCTGAATGTCAAGTACGTAAAGTCCATCTGTTCTTACACGGTAGACAAACTTCATCATGTCCTCTGTCTTCTGCTGAGTTCCTATGTGAACTCCTGCTGCGAGGTACTCATCAATTGGTATTAATGATGTGGTTTTCTCTTCTTCGGTTGCTTCCACAGGTGTTTCTGCACTTATTTCTACATTTTCAGCTTCAATTTCTTCAACATTATTCATATATAATCACCTAATCAAGTTCTCTTTTTACAGTAATGGGGATAATTCCCAGAGTATATTCCTTTTTTGCAAGGTATAATGAATCGGTATTCATGTCATCTATGAGTACGGGTGCGCCCATTGATATTTGCAATGATCGTGCACCAATGATCCTTGCTTTCTCATATCTTGTGTAGTGTTCTGTATTCAATAGATCACCTTATGAAAAAATCCGTGAACAATTATCATAAAATTCTGGATTATAATAACATTTATTAATATAAAAAGTAGACATTACTTTGTATATTTAGTCATATACTGTGGTTATATAATCGCTTTGAATTGTATCCGGAATCCCTCCGGATGTGGTTTTCTAATAAATATTCCAGTATCGTAATTCATATTAGCAAATATAGGGGCTGGGAATCCAGCCTCCTTTATATCTACCTTCATCTACTGGTATGGAGCTAATGTTTCCACAAGAGGTACATGTGAAAGGATCATTCTGCGGCAGCAGTATCTGGTGACTCCAAGGTCATTAAGTACTGCTCCTGCATCTTCCCCTTCCTCTACGCGGCTTTGAAACTCTTCCCAACAGTTTGAGACCACCTTTCCGCAGGTGAAACATCGAACTGGAATCATATTTTAAGACCTACCTGTATGATTTCTGATATCTTGCACGTGCACCTGGTCCACCAAACTTCTTGGTTTCCTTCTGCCTTGAATCGTTGACAAGCAGATTACGGTCATATGCCATGTAGCCATCGCGAAGCTCAGTGTCGTTTGTCCATTCAACGATACCTCTTGCAATAGCGGTTCTTGCAGCACTTGCCTGTCCCATGATGCCGCCCCCACTCACTGTAACGTCGACATCGACTTCTTCAGCAGCTTTTCCTGCAAGCATGATTGCCTCATCTATCTTTAATTTGGCAAACAATGGATCATAGATTTCAAGGGGCTTTTTGTTGATACGCACTTTACCGTTACCTTTTTTGACGGTAGCACGTGCGATTGCTGTCTTCTTTTTACCAGATGAAGTTACAACTTTTGTTGTCATAATAATTCTCCTTAGAACTTAGCACCCAGCTTCTTGCTGATGTCTGCCAGAGTAAGGTACTTGTTTGAGCTCAGACGATTCATGTCTGCTCCTGCTATCTTTGTGAGTTCTGCATCTTTGAGTTCTGCAGGTACGCCTACATGGATCTTAAGGCGATTCATTGCATCCTTTCCTCTTGCACGCTTGTAAGGGAGCATTCCTCTTACGGTTCTCTTAAGGATTCTGTCAGGTCTCCTTGGGAAATAAGGTCCTGATGTTTTCTCACGTCTTCCCATGTTCCTGATGGTCTCGTATTCCATCAAGGTGGTAGTCTTGGATCCGGATACAACTGTGTTCTCAGCATTCACTATGTCTATAGTTTCGCCTGCAAGCAATCTTTTTGCAACAATGCTTGCCAGTCTTCCCATAATAAGTCCGTTTGCATCAATAACTGTCATAATGATCACCTATTGTAAGATCCTGATTCCTGATCCTTTTGGATTCTCTTCAAAAATCTGTTCAATGCTCACGCATTTTCCACCAAGTTCTGCGATCTTTTGCTTTGCAGTAGCACTGAAACTAAGTGCAGCTACTGTAACTGGCTTATTGATGGCCCCTGCTCCGAGTACTTTTCCTGGTATGAGGACGGTTTCATTCTCTTTTGCATATCTGCTGATTTTACTGAGATTCACCTGTGCATAATTCTGTCCAGGTTTTTCAAGCCTTTTAGCAATATCTCTCCAGATCAGTGCATCGTTGTTGCGAGATCCATCTTTAAGATCTGCAATCAAATTTGGTATTCTTGGATTAGTTTTTCTTCCAATTTTCATTAGAGTTTTCTTGCTCATAATGTTCCTCCGCAAGAGTCTGTCTCACTCACGCATAATACGCGTTCGAACATCCGTAAGGTGTCAATTAGTAAGAACACGGTGAATTTGAATCTACAAATTCTTGTCCTGAATAGTATCAATAGTACATAAAGCTTATGTGCTCACTTAGCATTCATTAATTTTTCATAGACCCTTTCATAAAGGTCCCCTACATCACATTTCATCTCTCTTGCCACAATAAGGCCTGCTACCTCAATGGTCACAAGATCGCTAAAATACTCCTGCTTGTGATTGATCGCTACAATTGCTTCCTTCTCAGTTATGGAAGCTTTTGCAGCTATTGTGGATATCAGATCCTCGATATCACTCTTATCAAAAAATAAAGATTCAGATGGTTTGAATCCATTTGGTAACTCTATTTTATCTATGTCAAAAACAGGGGTGAGCTTATCCCCCTCAAACTTCAATAATCGGGATGCTATTGCTTTATCCCTGATCTTTATAGCACTGTCTGGTGACATCCATTGCAGGTCAAAAGAAAGTGTGAATTCAAAATCCTTTATGGAAAGTAGTTTGCTTGAACTCTTCTTGAACGGAGTGGCAATAACTAATGTCAATTCATCCATTATGAACCACGTCTAAGTTCATCTATTATAGTATCCGCAACTCTTCCACATTCAGTACGTTTCGGTCCGTCAATGTGGTTGATCTGGAGTACCAATAATTCATTTTCGAGACTTGCACGCAAAAGATACACATCACCTTTAAATGCCACACGATTGTACTTTCCATCAAGGTAACTATATTCCAGACGTAATCTAAAATCTATAATTCCTTCTTTTTCGATGCTCTGTGCGACATCATCAACATTTTCATAGTTCAAAGGCGTAAAATCGATCCCATTTGTCACAATTTCGATATGTATCTCTCTTTTAGCTTGTATGCGGTGCCCTCTCTGGGTTAAAGACTCGGTAACAAACATACCAAATTTACCATTCATGTTTGCCATTACTTTTGTAAAAAAAGGCAAATCCGAATGATATCGGTATTTTTGCTCAAATTCTATTTCCCTGTGGGGAAATTTACGATAAATTCGCTTTCGCATCATCTGGGTGGACTTATCTTCTAGGTTTCGTTCTTTGTTCAAAGATCAATGAGTTTTGCATCAATGATCCCTTCAACTGCTTTCATCTTATTGAGAACTGGTTCCGGTACCTCTGAATCAACATTCAATGCCATCATTGTTACTTCGCCGACCTTTGCTCTGCCAACCTGCATTCCTGATATGTTGATATCATTCTGTCCAAGAATGATGCAGCAAGGTCCGATCACATTTGGTTTATTGGTATGTTTTGCAACAATGATAAAACCGGATGGTATGATGTCTACATGTTCGCCATTAAGACCGATGATCTTACCTTCGCCACCAATGACTGCACCTGTTATGGATACTTTGTCATCACCTTTTGATAATTCCATGCTGATGGTTGATGCATATTCATCAGAGGTTTTTGACTTTCTCTCAACAACTTCTACCTTTCTTGATTTTGCTAGGGAAGTTGCATTAACGTAATTTACTGCAGAATCAAGTGCGACCTCAAGCATTCCCTTTACAGCAGCAATAGTTACAGGTCTTGTATCTTTGCCTGATATCTCTCCGTTATATGATATCTCCATCATATCATAGTTCCTACCAAGTAATTGTGCACAGGCTTTACTGATGGTTTCAGAGAGCTTTATGTATGGTGCAAGCATGCTCATAACTTCTGGCTTGACGGATGGGATATTAATAGCATTTTTAGCAGTTCCGCCATTAAGTACGGATATCACTTCCTCCGCTACGGAAACTGCTACATTGACCTGTGCTTCTTCTGTGGATGCACCAAGGTGGGGGGTAGCTATCAGAGTTTCGCATTCAATGAGTGGGCTATCGACCGGAGGTTCATTGACAAAGACATCGATTGCTGCACCAGCTATCTTTCCACTCTTAAGTGCGTCTGCAAGTGCCTCTTCATTTATGATGCCTCCACGAGCACAATTGATAATTCTTGCATTACTTTTCATTACTGCGAATTCAGCTTCATCAATAATATTCCTTGTTTCTTTAATAAGGGGTGTGTGTACTGTAATGAAATCTGCTTTTTTTGCAATTTCTTTGACAGTTCCCAATTTGACTCCAAGTTCATTTGCTCTTTCTTCAGAGATGAACGGGTCATAAGCGAGAATATCCATTTCAAGTCCCTGTGCTCTCTTTGCAACTTCAGCGCCTATGCGACCAAGTCCTACAACACCAAGGGTCTTTCCATTCACTTCTACACCCATGAAGTTCTTTCTTTCCCATTTACCTGCTTTCATTGATGCGTTTGCCTGGGGGATGCCTCTGGAAAGTGACATCATCATTGCAATGGTGTGCTCTGCAGCTGAGAGCATGTTCCCTTCAGGTGCATTGACAACAATAATTCCTTTTTCAGTTGCAGCTGCAACATCAACGTTGTCTACTCCAACACCAGCTCTCCCGACAATTTTCATGTTTTCAGCAACTTCGATAACCTTTCTGGTTACTTGTGTGCCACTGCGTATTACAAGAGCATTATATTCTGGAATGATGTCTATAAGTTCATCTTCTGAAAGTCCGGTTTTTACATCTACTATGAAATGCTCTTTAAGTATTGATAATCCCTGTTCTGATAATGAATCACTGACTAGTACCTTCATATTATATGACTCCGCTATGACCTTGAATAATTAATGATAGATAATCTCTATTTGATCTGCTCATAGTAACGTAATTATATGTTTTATAATTGTCTACCAGTTGGCAATAAAATTTCATCATCTATATTTGCTGGTATGTGCATTATTTAAAATCAATCTTCTGAATGTACTGTGTTACATATGGTTTACTATTTAAAAAGTTAAGTATCGTGATTTTCACATCATTACACTTATGATCGAGTATCAATTCCTCTAGTTTATTATATACGTATTAATATATTTTGGCTCAATGTAAAAACACGAAAGATATAAATATATTTCATAAGCTTCTATTTATAATAATGCTCCACACATTGAATGCCATCGATATTTGCTACAATTCCAGGTGTGATATTTTATGAAGGGAAGAATAGCGATTATTTTTATATCGCTACTTCTCGGCTTTTTAGTTTGGGTTTTAGATGCACTGATTGATGTTTTCATAATTGGTGACGGTACATTATCCGATCAACTGTTCTTCATCTCTTCTCATGATTTCCATCTTCGTTCTCTAATTCTTTTTACTTTTCTTTTTGCCGGAATTTCAGTTTCTGAGATATCAGTGAAGTATAAGGAAGCTGAAAAAAAAGTATATAAAAAAGAACAAGATCTTTCAATTCTTTATTCCACAGTTTCCATTGCAGTGGATTCTCTTGATTTTGATGCCTTTTTGAGTGATATTTTAAATGAACTTATTTCTTACATGGGTGCCGATCACGGTCAGATATATCTACTGGATAACAACTCTGGTGAAGCTATAATGCATGCAAGTTTTGGGATTCCTCAAGATCATTCAATGCTCTCCATTTCATCTGACAATCCATTAATAGCAAGTCTCAGGCAAGTTACGCACTTAAGAAAACATATAAGCCAACCTTTTGTTGTCAGTTCTGGTCTGTGCATGTGGCCAAAAAGCAATATTGACAATTGTATAGCTTTTCCATTGATATCCAGAAATGAATTGATCGGCTTCTTTTTGATCACCAGCAAAGATCAGGCTCAATTAAATGATGAGGATCTCCACGTTCTTGAAAGTGTGGCAAAGAATGTAGGAATGACAATTGAGAATATGCAACTATTGGAGGAGTCTAACAGGGCATGCGATGAACTAAAATTAATGGATAAAATGAAAGATGAATTCTTATCAAATATCACTCATGAATTAAAGACTCCACTCATATCCATAAAAGGTTATAGTGAAATTATGTATGAAGGTATGTTCGGGGAACTGGATCCTAAACAGAAGGATGCTCTGAAGGTAATTATATCCAATTCAGAAAGACTTCATGGATTAATAGAGTCTCTTCTGCATATGAACACATTTCATTTCGAAAAAGAACAGGTATTTTCTCCTGTGCTGCTCACTGATATTATTCAAGGTTCAATTAACACACTATCTTTGAAACTGGAAGCTAAGCATACTCGCTTGAAATATAATTTCAATTTCGGCAAAGACCTGCATTTAGTTTATGGGAATGCTGATTTCTTAAAACAGCTTTTTGTTTACCTTCTTGATAATGCTATCAAATTCTCATCGGAATTCTCAGAGGTGGAGATGTCTGCATATAAGGAGGATGAAATGCTGCATGTAGAGCTTCATGATCATGGTATAGGAATTCCCCAGGCTCATATGGACAAAATCTATAATCGTTTTTATCAGGCAGACGGCTCAATGACGCGTAGCTATGGTGGGAACGGCCTTGGATTATTTCTTGCTAAAAATATAGTTGATATGCATAAGGGAAAAATATGGCTGGAAAGCACAGAGGGTATTGGTACTAAGGTCCATGTGCTAATTCCGCTGTATGAATCTACCATTCACTCCAAATATTGATCATTTTTAAATCACACCGGATGTACTTACTCATTGAGAAACCTGAAGTATATTCTTATATTGTTCTTCCCTTTGTTCTCTGGCTTGAATATCTCGAGATAGGGGATTTCTCCGGCATTTGATATATGAGTTCCAGCACATGCCTATCGATCCGTATCTTCTATAATTATTACTCTGATGTCCTGAATTTCGGGTGGGAACGCATCTTTGAGCTTCATAACAGGCGGGATCTCAAAAGCTTCATTAAGTGGCATTATTGCTATATTTACCGGCACATTCCGATCGATTATCTCATTTACCTTTGCTTCATAGTAATCGATCTGTTCCCTGTCAAATTCTTCCAGGTTCAAATCTATATGTGTTTTATTTTCAGCAAGCCGGTTTCAACTTATCTTTGTATTCAGTAAACGACGATATTTCTAAATTATTTAAATTCAAATTTGTTCCCAATTATCGAGGATTTCTACAGAGTAATTTTCATGTAAGTGTAAATGTAATAATTTATTTGAAGCTTAGATCATATCTTATCCAAGCAATATAATCATCTTTTGTTAATTTGGAACTGTCTCATCAAAAAACACAAGCTTTTGAGGTTTAACTTTTACCCCATAATTTTTTGCCAGATCTCATCAGAATCCGCCCTTTCGACAGCATAAGCAGGCTTATTGAAATCAAGAGTTTTCCTTTTACCAACAAGATACTGAGCAAGCTCACGAGTATTTGACATTAATGCATATCTCCACATAACAGATTGTTTCTTCTATGGAACTACAGGCATGTCCATACGTTCCATACTCTACTATTATCTACGATGCGTAGCATCGTTTGTACGTATAAATCTAGGAACTGTAAAAAGATGTGGAAATAATTGCAGGAAAAAAGGTATTTTGGCTGGTACAACTTAGAGTGGAAATTAGAAAATGTATGATGGAAGAATGGAATAAGAGAAGGCTCTTTATAGAGTCAAAGGATAAGTGTTCAATATGTTAGGTATATTTGGATTGATTGCTGTTGCTCTTTGTGTTGTTTTTCTGGTAGTCTTAACTGTGAAGGTATGGATGAACAAGACATACTCGGGCACCAAAAAGGTTTTCCTGAGTCTGGCTGTGCTGCTTTTGATGATAGTTATTGTTTATGGATTGTTCTTTTTTATACTGGTAGACAGCGATCAGGCGTCCTATTATACAAACGGTGGAAAACACTTTGAAGATATAGATAATGAAATAATACTGGAGAATGCAAAAGAAGCAGGTTACCAGATCCAGGGTCCGTTCTATGTAAATATCAGAGCTCAGGATTCAACAGGTATATATCCGGATGACCTTACAGAACTTGAGCAAGATCTCGGGAATGAATACATTTTGAAATTCAGCACCTATTACTATAATGCAGATACGATAATGGAAATCATGTTTATAGATGAAGATGAGACAACCATTACGTTCTTCAAATACAGCCGACCTGATCCTTACTTTTCTCCTTTTAAAGTAGAGCACCTGCCAGATGACGGGTGGATTATCGACAGGATGGTTGCAGTCTTTGGGTTTGATGAGCAAACAGCTAGGATTCATCTGCAGGAAATGAAAGCAGAAATCGAAAATGAGAACCGGCCAAAAATGGAAGTATCCAGGCCTGTTGCACCTTCTGCCCTGTATGCTGACCTGCAGGAGATGAGCACCAGTTCAGAATTTTCACTAAGCTACGGAGAAGGCAATACTGCTCTCATGTTTTATGAGGATGAAAGCCTTGCGGGCAAGATCAATTGCGTGGTCCCAAATCACAGGATAGTTCATGAGACAGATGAGGCAACTTATACTGTAAAGGTTGACAAATTGGGTGGCGTGGATCTGTATGTGGAACTTGCTCCTGGAGAAAGGATTCCTGAAGAAACATACACTGCGGGTTTCAAGACGATGTTCAAAAATATTGGATTGCCTGAGACAGCCGTGGATGAATATGAATTCACTTATTCATCTTCTGCGTGGTGAAAATGAGTGGATATCAATAACGGTTTATATATAAAAAAATAAATTTCAAATGGGCGTTTCCCAATATTTCCACTCTTTCCCTAACGTGAGCATTCAAGCTAAGGGCTTATCAGCTTCAGCATTCTTCTTCATCTACTGTAGAGTTCCCTTAGAAAGTTCCATCTTCTTCCATTCAGAAATTGAAACTAATGTGTTTGCTAGGTGGATCATTTCGCCTATCTGTCTAATTCCATATTCATTATATTCAATGTGGTTCTCCCCTCTTTTGGGTAAAATGCGGTCTTCTCAAGGGTCACAAACTTATCATCTTTGACACTTTCAACAGTTGCTTCAAATTCTTTCAGGTAACAATCAGTAAGATATAATTCACTCATGATCTGATTTAGGAACCTTCTGACAATATATTTTTTGTGCTGATCAGTTATTTTGCAAAACAACCAAATACTATCCCTTCCACAAATTCACTAAATGTCTGAAGACGCAAGATATGACCTATCTATTTTTCCAATATTGCTGGTGAATTTTATCGGTGCACTTGGACTTAGTCTTGTGCTTCCTTTTTTAGTATTTCTGGTCGAACGTTTTGGGGGAAATGCAGTAATCTATGGATTAATTGCATCCATGTATCCTGCTTTTCAGATGATCGGCGCTCCTTTGCTGGGCAAATGGTCTGATATTTACGGGAGAAAAAAAATATTGTTCCTAAGTCAGCTGGGTACTTTGTTATCCTGGCTGATATTCACTCTTGCTCTTCTGATACCAGTCATACTTGTTCTGGATGTGAGTTCCAGTCCACTTGGAAAGTTTAGTATAACTCTTCCCCTTCTACTATTATTGGTGGCAAGAGCTCTTGATGGTCTTACTGGTGGCAATGTATCTGTTGCCAATGCCTATCTGGCTGATATCACAAGTGAAGGTGAAAGAAGTAAGAATTTTGGTCGTATGTCGGTTTCCATGAACCTTGGTTTTATTGTAGGCCCTGCACTTGCCGGTATTCTCAGTGTGACCATATATGGTGAATTGCTTCCCGTTATTGCAGCAGTGATCATATCTTTTATTGGTACTGTGTTGATAGCACTGTATGTGCCGGAATCAAAAGAATGCTTCAGATCAATGAGCTATGATGTTTCAAATATCAGGAACAGGAATGGTATCAGTTCAAAATCAAAAGATTGCACAGAGAATGATCCTTCTTCAAGTCCTAAATTAAAGAATGCTTTAAAGCTTGACAACATCCCCTTCATGCTTATAATATACTTTCTGATATTTCTGGGATTCAATATGTTCTACACGGCTTTTCCAGTTCATGCAATTGGAATACTTGAGTGGAGCGTTGCAGAATTGGGTATATTTTTTTCAATATTGAGCCTGCTACTTGTTATAATTGAAGGTCCTGTACTTTCTCACGTATCACGGTATTTCTCTGATGCTAAAATGGCAATATTTGGAACTGCTGTTCTTGGTACTAACTTTGTACTTTTGGCATCAGGTGACTTTTATATGACCTATCTTGCAGCAGTTTTCTTTGCAATTGGCAATGGTTTCATGTGGCCTTCATTACAATCGATGCTCTCAAAAATAGCAGGAAAAGATTATCAAGGGGTTGTTCAGGGAGTCTCCACTAGCTCCATGAGTATAGCAAGTATAATTGGCTTGATGGCTGGTGGACTTCTTTACGAACTTATCGGTGCAGCAACATTTTTAGTTGCAGCAGCTATGGTATATCTTGTATTCATACTCTCATTCCGGTTGCTATCGATCGAATCCGGAATTCAAAATATTCAGTAGGCTCTGTGCACTGATATTATTTAATTGCAGTATTCACTCCTATAAATGCATAGAGGCTACAATGACGCATTATTGCAGTGTAGAGTCCTATAATAGCAATAAATGTAAGTATCCATCTCTCAATACCTGGTCCAATAAGACCAAGGGATAATGTGGTTACAGCCAATGTTCCGGCAATTGCCCGAATTGCAAGATCAACACCACCAACATTCTCCTCTAATAATACTTTTTTCAGATCCATGATAGCTTTCTCCTGAATAGCTTATAGCAGGATATTATAGACGTCCTTAGGTAAAATAAGGTCTAATGGGAGTTATATTTATTCGGTAGAGCTGTCTATGTGTTCTTGAAACTGTATTTTGACAGAAACAGTTTTGTAATGTTATTTGGTATATTGCATTTATTAATAATATAATGTGGTGCTTTTCAGTGTCGGACAAAAGGAAGAAGCGAGAGTTTTCTGATGATATCTTCGAGCTAGAGGATTTTGGAGATGTCGAATCTATTCTTGATTATATTATGGAACGATTGGGGATGGATATTGATGATATGTCCAGAAAATCATTTGTCAGTGCATTTTCAGTATCTAATAGCCAGAATAGTCGTGACATTACAGATAATATGAATGATGCTTCTTTTGATGACAATGATGACTCCGATGAATTTGAAAGTCAGCGTATTCAAATAAAGGATCCAAATCCTCTTATTGATGTATTTGAGATCGATAATCAGATCCATGTGATGGCTGAATTCCCTGGTATTGAAAAAGACGACATAGAACTACATCTCACGGTAAGCTCTCTTGAGATCCATATTTTGGCTTCTGATGATCCTTATTCTGAATTTGTTGATCTTCCTGATACTGTGAATCCTGATGTTGCGCGAGCAACTTACAAAAACGGTGTTCTTGAGGTCATTATGGAAAAAATGGAATTTGGAAAGGCACGCACAATAATAATTGAATGATCACAGTTATTTTCTCTATTCTATTTTCAATAAGTTTGCATAAGTTGATTATTTCACAAAAACCAGTTTTATTTTTTCTATATGTTCACGCGTGTTTACCAACATATATTTATTTATGAATGTTTTGTAATATGCTACATTATTTTTGCATTGAGGATACTATGTCCACATGTTTGGAAAAAGCAAATGTTGACTCTGTGTTAATAGCTGATAATAGCTACCTGGCTCATGGAAATACGCATCTTGCACAGGAATATTTGGATGCTGCAAATATCATATTCGTGGTGTTGAATAAAGACCAGGAAATTATCCTGATCAATCAGAAAGGAAAAGAAATGCTGGGTTATGGTAAAGATGACATTACCGGGCAGAAATGGATCAGTGAATTTATTCCGTTATCAAATCGTCATGATGTTGAAGGAATTTTCACGCAATTATCTCATGGAAAAATATCTTCCTCCTGTTCATATTTTGAAAATAATGTTTTGACCAAAGATCAAAGTGAGTTATTGGTTTCCTGGAGTAATTCTATTTTGAGTGATAAAAATGGTGAAGTGGTCGGTATTATTGGTTCGGGATATGATATCACTGCTCTTAGGCAATCACAAAAAAAACAGAAAGAAAGTGAAGAACTTTATCGTCAATTGGCTGACAACATAATGTATTGCGTATGGCTGATGAATCTGGATATGGAATTTGTGTATCTTAATTCTGCCGTTAAATCATTGATCGGATACAGTCCAGATGAATTAACAGGCTCTAAAGCTGCTTCCTTTTTTCCTCGCGATGAGTGGAGTAAAATTCAGATCAAGATAAATGATGTTTTCACTTCAGGTGGTAATCCTGACACTTTTGTCATTGATACCTATGTTATACACAAAGATGGGAAACTTATTCCTATTGATCTGTGGGTCAAAGTGTTTTTTGATGACGATGGGATGCCTCTGCATATCCAGGGAGTTTCGACTGATATTACTGAAAGAAAAGCTATGGCGAATTCTCTAAAAGAGGAAACTGAACAGCTGAAGAGTTCCAATGAAATGAAAAAACTCTTTGCTGATACAATCAGTCATGATCTTGTTGACTCTGCATCTATTGTGTCTGGTTTTTTGGAATACCTTGCAGATCTTGAAGATAATGAGGATAAATCTAAAGTGATCCGTATGGCTCGAATGGGTGCTACAAAGTTATTAAGTTCCATTAATTCAGCATCTATTTTTTCAAAACTTGAGAATGAAGATGAACTTCAATTACAAAAACTGGATATATTGGAGTTCTTGGATAGTTCTCTTGAAAGATTAGCGCCAAATATTGCTGATAAGGAAATATATGTTGATATAAGGTCAAATGATGTATTTGTTGCAGAATTAAATCCTATTATTGAAGAGGTGTTCTTCAATGTATTGTCTAATTCTATAAAGTACAGTCCAAATGGTAGTACAATAGATGTAGATATTCTTGATCTTGGTGATATGTGGAAATTAACATTTACTGATTCGGGTCCTGGTATATCTGATGAGGATAAGGACTTGATATTTGGAAGACTTAAACGTGTAAATCCAAAAAACATGCATGGTAGGGGTCTTGGACTTGCCATTGCAAAAAAGATAATTGAATTCCACGGTGGCAGTATCGGTGTTACTGACAACTCTCAAGGCGTTGGTAGTACTTTTTGGTTCACTGTACTTAAGCAGTAGTTCAATAAATTTTATACTGACATGCTTAAATATTAGGCTTCCATGTTTTTATAGTCTTCAAATCGTAAAATCAATTATTAATAGGAATATCTTTTCACAAATGAAATAACCATAAGTAATATATACACCAGCCAAATATTACTATTATACAAAGAGTGATTCCAATGGTCGAAAAATCAATTCATGAGATTAATAGCAAAATAAGAGATGGAAGTGTCAATGTAGTCACTGCCGAGGAAATGGTTGACATAGTGGGTGAACTTGGTGTGGAAGGTGCAGCCAAGGAAGTCGACGTTGTGACAACCGGAACCTTTGGAGCAATGTGCTCATCAGGTGCCT
Organism: Methanosarcinaceae archaeon; assembly: GCA_020055655.1. Classification (GTDB taxonomy): domain Archaea; phylum Halobacteriota; class Methanosarcinia; order Methanosarcinales; family Methanosarcinaceae; genus Methanolobus. Next base: position 72,346 of record JAIPUR010000008.1, read on the forward strand.
GGTTTAACTTTGGTCATTCTGAACCTCCTATCAAGATGCAAAAAGTATGGTTCAATGATGTGGAAGCATATACAGGTGTAGCTGCAGTTGATGCTTTCCTTGGGGTGACCCAGTTGTCGGAATCACAGGGTATGGAATACGGAGGAGCTCATGTCATTGAAGACCTCATTCGTGGTAAATCCATAGATATACATGCAACAGCATATGGTACAGATTGCTATCCACGGAAAGTGCTTGACACATCTCTGAGCCTTGATGATTTCAATCAGGCTATCATGCAAAACCCACGTAATGGATACCAGAGGTATAATGCTGCTGTAAATGGAACTCTGCAAACCATTCGCACTTACATGGGTGTACTTTTGCCTAACTGTGGTAATATTACTTACTCCGGAGCTGGTGTTCTTTCCCCTCTCTCCAATGACCCAAATTATCTTACAATAGGTAACGGCACCAGAATATTCATAGGCGGTGCACAGGGATATATCACAGGTTCAGGCACACAGCATTCATCTGCAGGTGGTTTTGGTACTTTGTCTGTACAAGGCGACCTCAAGGAAATGAGCTCAGATTACATAAGGGCAGCTAACTTTGATGGCTATGGAAGTTCAATATACATTGGAATGGGTGTACCAATACCAATTTTAAATGAAGAAATAGCTGCATCTACAGCTGTAACAGATGCTGATGTCAGTGTAAGCATACTGGACTATGGTGTACCAAGCAGGGATAGGCCTTCATTGCGTCAGGTGACATACGAGGAATTACGTTCAGGCTCCGTTGAAATAGATGGCAAGGATGTTAAGACCTCTTCGCTTTCAAGTTTCAAGAAGTCAAGAATAATAGCCAATGAACTTAAAGATTGGATCTCCCGAGGTGAGTTCTTTGTAAGTTCACCTGTGGAGAATCTACAAACTGGAGTTTCAGCAAGACCAATGAAACAGACTGAAGGAGTTAATTTTGTATCTGAGATCATGTCTGCAAATGTGGTCACTATCTATCAGGATGCAAGTGTTTTCAAAGCAGCAAAAACAATAATGGAATCATCATTTGACCATCTTCCGGTTGTAAACACAGAAAATTCACTTGTTGGCATTGTAACCTCATGGGATATATCAAAAGCAGTAGCTGAGGACAAATTTGACCTTGTGGAAGATGTAATGACAAGAAAAGTAACAACTGCAAAAGCAGATGAAAAGGTTTCTGTGGTTGCTCGTAGAATAGAGCAAAACGGTGTTTCAGCAATGCCTGTTCTCAACAATAACAAGAACGTAATAGGTATTGTGACGAGTGATGATATCAGCAAATTGATAGCAAGGAGGACATAATATGATGATAAAGGTCAATATTTCAAGTGAAATAGTTACAAAACCCATTCTTGCAGAAGCCATACTTGAAACAGGGGTTCTTTTGAATATTTCACAGGCACACTTTGAAAGCTCTTACTGTGAGGTGGTTGCAGATGTCGCAGCAGATGATTTTGAAAAAATGAATGCTGCTTTAAGCTCCAGGGGTGCGAAGGTAAGAAGCCTTGATACACCAATTAATTGGGATGAAGATGAATGTGTGGAATGCGGCGCATGTATGTCTGTGTGCCCTACTCTGGTATTTTCACTGGATGATGATTACAGTTTGCTTGTTGACCAGTCAAAATGTATTCAATGCGGCAGCTGCATAGGTATGTGTCCACACAATGCACTTTCATTGAAAGATGCAGACCCTGCATAATATCCTGATGTCGTATTTACATGAAAGAACAATATCGTCTGAAAGAAACGATCGTCACGATCCTGGCGGACGAGCAAAGGTATATTGATATCGCCAAAGATTCGATAGCGTTCCAGAGAAATGAGCTGGAACGCTACATTTCCGGTGACCCTTTTTTCCAAAACACGCTTGAATCATATCACATGTCCCATGAAGCTCCTGAAGTTGTGGAACGTATGGTAAAAGCTGGAAATGCACTGGATATCGGTCCGATGAGTGCAGTCGCAGGCACTATCTCAGCTTTTGCTGTGGAAGCTATGGTCGAAGCAGGTGCCAGTTTTGCAATTGTTGATAACGGTGGTGACATTGCTATTATCAATGATCGTCCTGTTACAATGGGGATATATGCAGGAGAATCTCCCATTAAAGATATGGGCTTTGTCATGGAAGCGCGTGAAAGTATTACTGGTGTCTGTACTTCTTCTGGAACCGTGGGTCCCTCAATAAGCTTTGGAATGGCTGATGCTTCCATTGTTTTCTCTGACAATGTTTCACTTGCAGACTCTGCAGCCACAGCTCTTGGAAATATTACAGGTCTTGGAAAAGATGCTGTTCAGGAATCTTTTGATGTCGTAAAGGATGTTCCCGGAATAAAAGGTGCTATGGTCGTGCAGGGTGAATACATGGGCTTTTGGGGTGACGTTCCTGAACTGACCAGGGCCAATGTACGTTACGATTGTATTACTAAAGGTTAAGGAACAATTGCTAAAAATCCTAATTCAAAAAGCTAAGCGTTAAAAAGAATGCTGTAAAAGCATTCTCAATGGTATTATGTTGTAGGTGGTGCATAAGGTATTTCCTCATAAGGCTGTATCACCACAAAACCATCGCCTTTGAAAGCCATCTGAATACTTTCTCCACTTGATCTGCCTACAAATGTCTTCAGGGAAATGTCTGTTTTGATATCGGGCTTGAGATTACCGGACCATGCAACAGTTGCGTTAGGGTCGGTGTAGACTGTTTGATCATTTGTGACTTTAAGGGTAAGCGGGTCATAGTGCGTGGTAATTGCAACCATTCCAGTTCCTTGAAGCTTGACATTGAAAATTCCTCCGGCCACCATGCCGGCAACTTTTCTCATCATTTTAATATCCCAGTTGATATTTTCTTCAAAAGCCAGAAGGTCATTTCCGTTGACAAAAATGGATTGGTTCTCAAGATTTATAATGGATATTTTCTTTCCACTGTCTGCAAGGTAAACCTTTCCTGAACCTTCAGCTTTTGTCAGGCTAACTCCTTCTCCTGTTATTGCCTTCTTCATCATTTTTCCAAGTCCATGCTCGAGTACACCTTCCCGGGTGAACTTAACATTTCCAAGGTATGCTACCATTGCCCCACGCTTGATCCACGCCATCCCATTAAGGTTTAGCTCTAGCATTCTGTCGCGTTCCAGTTCGAATTTTCCCTCTCCAAGATCTCGTTGTCCGGTGCTCTTTATGAATTCACTTAATGAATAACGTGCCATTTTAGACCTTCCTTGATATTATTATGTTAATTTTGATCCTAATACATATTGTATATTTATATACATATATAAAATATATTCTGCACACATAAAACATATTCTACATGATTACTTAACTTGATCGATATTCGGTGTAAACATTAATTTGATATAGTGCACAAGCTAATATATTATTTACAGATAAAATCTAATATGAGGAGTGTGTAATATTTTGGTAAAAGTTACTCTGGTTCATGCTAAATGGTGTCATTTTTGTCCAACCGCAAGAAAGACCTGGCAAAAGTTAAAAGAAGAATTTGATTTTGAATATTCAGAAGTCGATTTTGACACTCCAGAGGGGAAAGAACTTGCAGAAAAGTTCAAAATACGCTCGATACCCACTACTATAATCGATGATAAGATCGCTTTTGTGGGCGTACCTGATGAAGAACAGGCAAGTAAGGTTGTGGCCTAAAGGTAGTTTAACATGCATGATATAATTATTGTAGGTGGTGGGCCTGCAGGACTTACAGCAGCAATATATGCTGTAAGATATGGTCTCAAAACCCTTGTACTTGAAAAAAGTGTAATACCCGGTCAGATAGCAACTACAGATGTGGTTGAGAATTATCCAGGATTCCCTACAATAGCTGGCTTGGAACTCATGGATCGTTTCAATGAGCACGCAGCAAATATCGGAGTTGAAACTAAGATAAGCGAGGTAAAGACAGTAGAAGATAATGGTAACACAAAGACAGTGTTCACTCATGATGGTGATC
>JAIPUR010000009.1 GCA_020055655.1 Methanosarcinaceae archaeon
GCAACGGTAGCCTCTCCCAGGGAGACAAAAAGAACGATAAATACCCATAATAAAGGAAGTGATGAATTGAAAATAGATGATGATACTTTGATACTTAAGACAAATCCGCAATTCTATGATATGGAAGAAAACGGTTTAAAATCAAATACAGTGAGAGTTTTTGACCAATCAGAAAGCAAACTGATTAAAGGCAAGGAGTTTAAGAAAATCAGGATAGTAAACTCTGAATCTGGTCAGTTTTTCGAAAGGGAAATATCAAGCACAGTGCAGTACTTTGCTTATGATACTCAGGTGAGACTATTCTATAAAGACACTGATTGTGAAGGTCTTTATGATGGTTCTGTCTGGATATTCTCATGGAAGCACACCTAAACTGCCAATAAAAGGAAACTGTAATTCTCACTCCACCAAGTAAAGGAAATAGTGATTAATAGTCAGTAATCTTTTTTTTAAGAAATATTTGATCATCTATTTATCAAAGTAATCAAAAGATAGGTGCTCCCAGATAGCTAATTAATACGAGTATGCACAGAGTAACACTTTTGCGATTTCCAACGACATACTACAAAAACTTGATTTCCCTTTTATACAATCTCGGTTTTACTCGCATCTGTTAAAGGTGCGGAAAAATATTTCCTCTTAGTTTCACAAAAAGGAAATCACCAGTTTATTTTCAGTGAGTTATTCCCCAGTTTTTCCACTGCAACCCATCTATACCGTGGTACTGTAAAAACCACTATTTCCTTTTCTCCAAAAATCACCCGATAGCGATTTCTAAAAAATAACACTGGAATTCTAAAACTTTACATACCCAGCACTTGCGCCGCTTCGCGGCGCATCTGGCTTTTTTCCTCCATTCCCTTAGGTACACGATTAAGGCGTGTGTGCCACGCTTGACACACATACCGATTTTATACCTTGAAATCTCCATTGGAAATACACCGGTTGAAGCCATGCACTAAATCTAAATAATTTCAACTATTGTGTAATATAGCAAAAAAGGGGTGTCAAACATGAAAATGAGAGTTATAAGTTCCAAAGAAGAGATTGATACAATTAGCAAAAATGAAAAGATGATCCATATTGCATTTAGGCCTTCAAACACCGATATTCTTGCAGTTATTTCAAAATGTCCATACCTAAAAGCCATCCAAATCCCACCTTCATATAAGCGAACTATTTCAAAGTCAACACAAATGCTGTTTGAAATGCAGAACATTTCACTCATTGAAGGTGATATCTCGGAACACAGAAAAGATACCAATGAATACTCAGAACTGTCACAAGAGATCTATGACAAGATAGATCAGTATCTATCAGAAGGATTGACAGAAAAGGAAATAAAAGAGAAGATGTTACTTTTTACAACATTGAGCAATGAACTTCTCGGATTCTTGATCAAATCCAGAAAACAGTAATTTTTTTCAAGAATACCCTGTGAATATTGCTACTAGATAATTTTTTGATATAACTCTACAAAATATGAAGGAATCGATCATGAAACTTAAACTATTCACAATCCTACTTTTAATCATATTGACAAGCGGCTGTGTAATAGATAGCAGTTCATCATGTGCTGAAGATCCCGTTATACAAGACATGGAATCTGAGCACAATGGATCCGATTACGAAACTGAAGAACCCGAATACATAGAACCAGATACCAGCTCACCAACTGCTGAAAATTCAGTCGTCGAAGAAATGGAATCTGAGCACAATAATTCCTCTGCCCTACATTGATCCACAAGAAAGCTTCAGAATTACCCTTCCCAGGATGCAGGTCCATCCATGAAGCCAGATATGTTGAACTAAAAATAACTTTCCGCAAAACTTTCCGCAAAAAGAACAGAGCGGAACTTATAAAACAGGTCTTTATTCTCCTGAATATAAACAGCATTCTTTATCCGTTTCTCTATGGAAACCAGATTTTTCTCATACTCATAAATTGATGACATAAAAGAGTCACTTCGCAAGTATTCTTTAAATTGAACTGCCAGGCGAAGTGAAAGTGTTACAGCACTAAACTGTGAAAATTACGTCCCGACCGAGAATTGAACTCGGGTCTAAGGCTCCGCAGGCCTCAAGGATATCCTCTACCCTACCGGGACACTGAGTTCGTTTCCTAATGTACTCTTCCGATATAAAGATTATTGGTAGAACATTACATATGGGTCTTTTGTGGAGATGGCATCGATAAAAGTTAAATCCTGCAAAAAGGATTAGTAAACCATGTCAATGACCATAGGACTTGCAGGAAAACCAAATGCAGGAAAGTCCACATTCTTCAAGGCCGCCACCATGGCGGATGTGGATATCGCAAATTATCCATTTACCACCATTAACGCTAACAAAGGTGTCAGTTATGTGCGCTCCGAGTGCCCATGTCTGGAAAAGGAAAAACGTTGCGGGCAATGTGTAGAAGGCATCCGTTACATACCCATCGAGCTGATCGACGTTGCGGGACTGGTACCCGATGCCCACATGGGACGTGGACTTGGTAACACCTTCCTTGACGAACTCAGGCAGGCGCAGGCCATCATTCACGTTATCGATGCCTCTGGAGGAACAGATATCGAAGGCAACCCCGTGGACCTAGGCAACCATGATCCACTTGATGATATTGATTTCCTCAACCGTGAACTCACCATGTGGATGTTCAGCATCCTCAAACGAAGCTGGACAAAGCTGGCACGCAAAATCCAGGCAGAAGGACTCAGCCTCGAAGCCATCATTGCCGACCAGCTTGCCGGAGCAGGTGTCGATGAATATCATGTCATCTGTGCCCTTACAGACTGCAAACTTGACAAAAATCACATCAAATGGGAAGATGAAGATCTTGTAATTCTTTGTGACATGATCCGCACCATCAGCAAACCCATGATAATAGCAGCCAATAAAATGGATGTAGCACCTGACAAATACGTAAGTGGACTGATGGATCTCGATCAGATGGTAGTACCCACAAGTGCAGCAGCAGAACTTGCACTCAGATCTGCATCAAAGGGAGGAGCCATCAAATATGATCCAGGAGACGATGACTTTGCCATCACCTCGGAAGAACTTTCAGCCGCTCAGATAAAAGGTCTTGAGAACGTACGCAGCCTTATCCAGAAAACAGGTGGAACCGGAATACAGGAGTGTATCAACAAAGCGGTATTTGAAGTGCTTGACCTGATAATCGTTTATCCTGTGGAGGATGAAGCCAAATGGACCGATAAGAACGACAGAATGCTTCCGGATGCATTCCTCATGAAGAAAGGCTCAACAGCACACGACCTTGCATATAAGGTGCACTCCGATATTGGTGACAGCTTCCTCTATGCAGTCAACGCAAAAACAAAGATGAGACTTGGGGAAAAACACGAGCTAGAAAATGGAGATGTCGTAAAGATAGTATCCACCGCGAAATGAGATATAGACTATAGTCGAAACATCCTTATCCAATAGACATGAGTCTTGCAACATCCCTGTATGAAAGCTACCTTCTGGGCCAAATATTAAAGCAACCGGAAAAAGTACCTAAACATGTATCCCTCGTACTTTCAGAAAGTGATCTGCTCCAGACCAGTGGATTCGTAAAGCTCAGGGAATACATACAGTGGTGCAAGCAGATGGGTATCGGCATTACAAGCATATACATTGATGTGCTGGATACCGAAGAACAACTGCGCTCGGAAATGATAGAAAAGCTTCTTACAATGCTTGACAATATGCTCAAAAAGCTACCCCAGGATGTTGGATTTGAGGTATATACAGGAGAAGGTGAACTTCACAGCAAGAAAGAAAGTAATGGCTTGCTGGCATACTTTTCTGTAGGATTTGGCGGACGTAAAGAAGTAACAAAAGCAGTGATATCAGTTCTTTCTGATGTTAAAGCCGGAAAAATGGAACCCGAGGATATTACAGAAAATGACATCGAATCCCGTCTGAAAGTAAAACATGAACCCGACATATTCATCCGATCAGGTGGAAAACACCTCTCGGATTTCCTGATATGGCAGGCAGTATACTCAGAACTCTATTTCTCAGATGTGAACTGGTATAAAATGAGAAAGCTGGATATAATTCGAATAATCAGGGATTTCCAGAAAAGACAGAGACGCTTTGGTAAATGAACATATAGATAGATCATGAATCCAAATCTATCCTTTTCCCCATAACAATAGCATCTTCATCAATGTAATAAGCCTTTACTAATTCTTTTTCCTGGAAACCATTAGCAATATAGAATTCCTGAGCTGCAAGATTACTCGCCCTCACCTCAAGTGTAACTTCGTCATAACCATAAAAATTCAGAGTTTCCATACACCATTTAACTAATTTGCTCCCCACATCCTTCCTACGAAAATCCGGGCCCACTGCTATGCTCATAATATGGCCTTTGCCATCGAAATCACCCACTATCAGATATCCCTGTATCGTGTCATTTTCCTCATAGACAACGAATCCAGGATCCTCAAGATGGGACTTGAAAAGAAAATCAAGCCATGGCATTGGAAATGAGGCATTTTCGATAGCCACAATATCCGGAATGTCCTGTAGTTCTGCCTTACGGATCACAATAAAAATCCTCTGGGCAAACATACTGATGTAACAATTATATATTTGACACCCCTAAATTCCAGCGATGGCCAGATACGGAGTAATAGTTTGTCCGAAATGCAGAGAGCATGCCCAGATCATAGAACTTGCAGCCACAAAGACCATTCGGTGTCAAAAATGCAGTTCCAAGTTGCCAAAACAAAAACTACGACTTTTTTTCAGTTCAGATGAGCTTGCAGAGGCAATCTCAGTTAGAACACAGATACAGGCAAAACTCCATGATAAGAATGTAGATATGGAGACTGTATTAAATGGGGCTGGCATTAAAAATGCATTCGATGATGCGCAGGAAACTGAACTTTCCATGTCCAATTTGGTTGACAACAGGGAGAAGGTCAAACCTAAAAAAAGTCCACGGAAAATCATCCTTGAATTACTGCGCTCAAATTATGGAAGCATGGAAATTGATATGCTTAAAGAAAGGGCTGCAGAACATGGAATCGAATACGAAAAATTTGAAACAATGTTGGAAAGGATGTTAGATTCCGGAGAGATATATAGTCCGTCTGTCAAGATGGTACAACTTGTGTAATAATATAAGGTGATCCGGAATATATTCAGGATTCTATACAAAAGATATATTTGAAAAGAGAACTTATATGTGATGTCTGAACGATTCGCATTTAATTATTAAAACTATCAATATTATCAAATATCATATTCCCAGGTTAAAACATGTCCGACACAACACTAGATATTGTTGAACTGCTGCTGACAGCCCACATATACAACAAGTACCCGGAATTGGATGTGAATGATCTTCCAAAGAACATTCGTAAGCACTACTGGAGCCGGGATCGAAGAACAGTACCAAAGCCGATTAAAACAAAAGTGCCTGATGTTGAAAAACTATTGGAGATCAGTGCTGTGAACAAGCATGTCAGTTCACTTCCTTTTGTAGATATTGATGAGATGGGATTTCTCATTAGGCTTACTGCTCTGGAAGTCGCTGCAGAGTGGTTCCAGAAAATGGATGAATCCAGAGAAAGGATCTCACACAATCCCACCCTTGCATTCCATTATGAAAAGAAAGAGACCGAAGGTGTCGACTACGGGCAGGCAAAGAGCAAAGTCAGGCCTAAAGAAGTGGACAGGGAATGGATAGAATCTTTCATTGAAGAAATTGCAAAGGAAGAGGCCGGTGAGGACATGCTCAAGCTCGTTGAGATATGTGCCCCTGAAGATGTTCAGCAAACCATCAGTGACCTTATCCTCACAGTTGACCAGGAAGACGAGGTCAAAAAGATAGTAAAAGCCATCCAATACAAGGACTACCTGAAGCACATCGGACTCTACGATGTTGGTAAGGTCCTTATGGTAGGTCCACCTGGAACAGGAAAGACATCACTTGCAAAAGCAATGTCAGAGCACCTTTCTATCCCCTTTGTGGAAGTCAGATTGTCCATGATAACCGACCAGTATCTTGGTGAGACAGCAAAGAATATCGACCGTGTATTCTCTCTTGCAAAAAGGCTTAGCCCATGTATACTTTTCATAGATGAGTTTGATTTTGTAGCCAAGAGCCGATCATCAGATGAACATGCTGCATTGAAAAGAGCAGTAAACACATTGCTCAAAGCCATTGATGGCATCAGTCTTACAAATGATGGAGTTTTGCTACTGGCAGCAACGAACCACCCGAATATGCTGGATTCCGCTGCATGGAGACGCTTTGATGAGATTATGCAATTTCCACTTCCTGATGAAAATATGCGCAAGAGGATACTTGATATCGTCACAAAGCAAATCGAAGGTGAATTCAATACAGCTGATATAGCATCCCTTACAAAAGGGTATAGTGGTTCTGATCTGCGTATGATAGTGAGGGAGGGAATTCTTAGCGCACTTGTACTGGAGCGTATGGAACTTAGCCAAATGGATATGCTAAATGCAGTAAACTCATTTGATGAAAGAGAAGACATAAAAACCAACGAATACGAATAAACTAAAGATATGAAGATCACACTTCTTGGAACAGGAGACGCCCCCGGAACCCCAGTGATAGGATGCTCCTGTCCCACCTGTCTTGATGCACAAACAGGAACTAAAAGTCGCAGGACAAGATGTGCCATTCTCGTGGAATCTGACAAGGGTACTGTCCTTGTTGACACTGGACCTGATCTTCGATATCAGATGTTAAAGAACAATATCCGACATGTTGATGGAGTTATATGGACGCATGGCCATTATGACCACTTTGCAGGCTTTTCTGAATTCCATAGAGTACAGTACAAAGTAGATGTATACGGTCTTGAAGAAACACTTGAATACATACTTGATTACCTGCAATTCTTACACCCCATAAAACACGATATTGCACTTAACACTCCTTTTGAACTTATTGGGCTGGAATTCACATTATTTGGAGTGGTTCACCCTCCTGCAAAAAATCCTGTAGGGGTCATAGTAAGCGATGGGAAGAACAAGGTTGTTATTACAGGTGATTGCCAGAGAAACATGCCAGAGAAAACTATGGAATTAATACAAGATCCAGACCTGCTTATCACTGATGCCATAGTCCCACCCACAGTTAATGTCAAAAAGCACATGAATACCACAGAGGCAACGGACCTTGCTAAATGTATTGGAGCAAAAGAAGTGGTATTCATTCATCTTAGCCATTATTTCAAACCTCATGAGGAGGCTATCAAGGAATATCCTCTAAGTTACGATGGAATGGTGTTTGACTTCTAATTCTTACCCTTCTTTTTGGGAGAAATGGACTGGTTTTCAATATCTTCCCGTGCTTTTATCAATTTTCTCTTTTCAGCATAGAATCTGAAGTATACGATAAATGCAGCAGCACCTAATACCAAAGCTGCAATTCCAAGGCCAAGTGGTGCAGACCTGGAATAATACTTTATGCTGATCAATTGTGGTGCCGGAGTTGCTGAGCCGTTAGAACCCGAAAGATCCTGAACTGCCTTTAGCAGACCTTTTGGGGCTTCCAGCTTATTGTACCACACAATATTTTCCCGGTCCTGTGAATCAATATATACATCATCTGGCTCAGGACTTGCCTTCCCTATGAGGGAGTTACCAGTTGTATAGCCTTCAGGTAGTACAAAACGTACTACAGAAGGAGGAGTTGTCAGATACATGTAATCCTGACCCATGGGCCTTTTGACTGTGTACGCCACATAGCCAGTTACAGGCTGCTCGAAATTGATATAAACGTGTTTTTGTCCCCTTATGACATCGTCGGATATAGTATAGTTTAGATCTGATACTAGAAGCGACTCTGCCAACTCAGTAAAATATTTTTCTGAAGCATTTGTATTGTTGGCGTAATCACCAAGCACCACAATGTTGCTCACTGGATCTTCATTGGAGCTACTCAAGTCTTCTAAAGGAATTATATCGATCGTTGATTCATTTTCTGCAATGTGAACAACTTTGACTATTTCATCTTCTGTAAAATAAAAAGTACTCGTGGGAATCAGTTTCCCATCTTCAAAGCTCTCGGATAAAAATGCCTCAAACTCATATGCACTTGCATCTGACATGAGCTTTTCATCATTTACAGGAACAATGTCATCAATACAGCCACCTGCAAAGATAGAAAGTACAATGATACCAAGAATATAAAGCGAGAGTTTTGCCTGTTTTTCCATTAGTACACAAATTGATGATTTATTTTATCAAGCTGTCGCTATTTCAGATATTGACAATAATACCTGCCAAATATTTCCTGTTCAGACAATAAGCCTCTTTTTCATCAAATTGATAGAAAGTATCACTAGGATCACACTGATTACAAGTATCCACATTAGATCAAATACTATTATAGTTGTAGGCGCACCAAATGAAAGCATACGAACAACGCTCACAATATGAGCCAGGGGTAAAAATGCTATGGCAAAATACTGGATCGTTTCAGGAAGAGCTGATAGAGGAAAAAAAGTACCACTAAAAAGAAACATTGGGGTTATGAACAAAAGCACAGGATAATTTATTGCCATTATATTCGGCGTAATTGAAGCAAAGCACATCCCTATGGAAGCAAAGAGTATCCCTCCGAGAAACGCGAAAGGAATTATGAGAAGAGAGTACCGTAGATCTATCAAACCGAACATGGATATAACAGGGATCATTACAGTGGCATTTATCATGCTTCTTGTTGCGCCCCAAAGTAACTCACCGGCAATCACATCCTCAATTGACAGGGGAGTGGCTATAATGGCATCAAATGTTTTCTGGTAATGCATCCTCACATAAGAGCCATAGCTACATTCAAAGAAAGATGCATACATAATGGAAATTGCGATCAATGCAGGAGCTATGAAATTGGCGTAGGGAACTCCATCTATATTCTCAATGAATTTACCAAGACCAAATCCCAGTGCCAGAAGATAAAGGATCGGCTCCAAAAAAGGTGGCAAGAAATTCAGCTTAACATCTTTCATAAAAACATCACGATTTCTTTGCCACACTTTAAAAGATCTCGAACTAATGGAAGGGATTCGAAAATATCCAAACATATTCATTCCCTCAATCTCCTGCCAGTAAGTTTAAGAAAAACATCTTCAAGTGTTGCAGCCCTTGCACTAAATTGGGAAAGGATACATTCCTGCAGGAGATACTCCGACACCCTTTTGGGATCATCTGTATAAATATGCACATGATCACCCATGACCTCATAAACTTCTCCATTTTTATCTAAACAATCAATGAGTTTTCCACTAAGCTCTGCCTCCACAATACCCGAGCTGATATGTTCTTTAATAACACTTTGCGGACTACCTTCCACAAGTATTTTCCCATTGTCCATCACCACTAACCTCTCACAAAGTTTCTCAACCTCATCAAGATAATGAGAGGTCAATACAACGGTGACCCCCTCTTTCTTAAGGGCGCGGATTTTTTCCCATATGCTATGTCGTGCCTGAGGATCAAGTCCAACTGTGGGTTCATCAAGTATCAGCAATTTTGGACGGTTGATGAGTGCTCTGGCAAGCACAAGTCTGCGCTTCATCCCACCTGACAAACTCTCGGTCATCGCGTCTTTTTTGTCTTTGAGATGGACAAAGTCGAGCAGCTCAAGCACTCTTTTTTCAGCTTCTGCTTTTGGGATATCAAAATACCTTGAAAACACCATAAGGTTCTCATACACTGTGAAGTCGACATCAAGATTGTTTTCCTGTGGAACCACTCCCAACAGGGATTTTATCTCACTGGGAGCTGACATTACATCCAGTCCAAAAATACTAAGCGAGCCAAAACTTACAGGCGAAACACACTGCATCATACGCATAATAGTGGTCTTACCTGCACCATTTGGACCAAGAAAGCCAAATATTTCACCTTCATCAATACTAAAGTCAACATTATCTACAGCTTTCAGCTCATTGAAATCCTTACACAGATCTCTGGCAACAATTATAGAAGTTATTTGCAACCACCAGATAAGAATTAACTGGGTATGCTATTAATATTTCGATTATGTACAGGGATCTACAATTTTCGAATGGCTACGAAACACTTATGACATAATGAATTAATGTTTTTATGGGGATTTGATTTGAAAATTAGAAGAAATACAATAATTGTTATTTTAACGATCTTTTTGATCATAGCTTTTGCCGGTTGCTCGGAAAAAAACACTGAAAGTCCAGAAACTACCGGGCAGTGGAAAGACATGGAGCTTAAGGATGTCAAAACCGGAGAGATCTTCAAAGTGAGTGATTTTGAAGGCAAGACCATATTAATAGAGAGTTTCGCGGTATGGTGTCCCACCTGTCTGAAACAACAGAAAGAAGTCAAAATACTGACAGAAAATGAAGATGAGAATGTGATCCATATTGCGCTTGATACAGACCCTAATGAAGATGAACAGGTGGTTCTTGGTCACATCGAGTCAAATGGTTTCAATTGGTACTATGCCGTGTCGCCTGTAGAGTATACCCAGGCACTCATTGATGAATTTGGAGTGACCGTTGTGAATGCACCATCTGCACCGATAATCCTTGTGTGTGAAGACCAGTCTGCAAGACTTCTAAGAAGCGGAGTTAAATCTGCTGATGATCTCCAAAATGAGATTAATACGGGTTGTGCCTGATTTGATCAGCAATAATTACAAATTTAATCCTAAGAGGGCGTGGGGAATATGGTACATAAGAACAGAATAGTTTTTGTCTCTCTTCTATTAATGGCAGCGATTTGTTTTTCGGGCTGTACCAACGTAGCTGATGAGCAGCCAAAAATGGAGAAACTTAGCGAAATCTCAGAAACGGAAGAAGAAATGGGGGTAATGCTCACCGAGATGGGAGTGAAATATCTGGTACATCCCGACAAGTTACGCTCAGGCGGTCCTCCCATGGACGGAATACCTTCCATCGACAATCCAAAATATGTTTCCGTTGAAGAAGCAGATGAATGGATACAGGATAATGAGCTTGTACTTGCTCTTACCTATAAGAAAACCACTAGAGTATATCCTCTGCAAATATTGGTCTGGCACGAAATAGTAAACGATTTTATTGAAGGCGACCCCATACTCATAACTTACTGCCCGCTATGCGGATCAGGAATAGCCTATGAGAGAACACTGGATAATGAAACTGTTGAATTTGGAACTACTGGTAAGTTATACAATTCCAACCTTGTCATGTACGACAGGAAAACAAACACTTACTGGACACAAATAGATGGGCTGGCCATTATCGGAGAACTCACAGGAACTGAACTTACGGCTATATCTATTGATACAGTGACATGGAGAGACTGGAAAGAAGTACATCCGGAATCTGAAGTCCTTAGCCAGAATACTGGTTTTTCCAGAAGCTATGGTACTGACCCTTACGGAAGTTACTATGAAGACAGTTATCTGTTCTTCCCTGTGGAAAATGAAGACAATAGAGTTCACCCAAAAACAGTCATTTTTGGAATAGAAATTGATGGTGCGTTCAAAGCATACAAAGAGAGTGACCTTGTTGAACTCGGAAGCATTGATGATGTTGTCAATGGAGTGAATATCAGTGTTAGCAGAGGGGATGCAGGAACAGTTCGGATAACAAATATTGATACAGATGAAGTAATTGTCAAGGAGCGTGATTTCTGGTTTGCATGGTATGCATTCCATCCGGAAACAGAGCTTTACCAGCAAGAATGAAACATATCATTAGAAGGAAGTACTGCAAATAATTGGTACTTTCTTCAACTGTATTTTAAAGTAACAGCTACATAGGACACATGATCAAAAATGGCAGAATTGAAAAATATAATTGAGACCGCAAAGAGCAAAGGCACTTTCAAAACATTGCTTAAAGCTGCAGAGGTGCTCAAAATTACTAATAAATACAGCACTGAAGGACCCTATACAGTATTTGCACCAGTTGAAGCTGCTTTTGAGCCAATACCAGATGAAGTGGTTGATGAATCTTTTGACGACCATGATTACCTTATGACCATTATCAACTACCACATAGTTGAAGGAAAATACACAACTGAAGACCTTCGAAAACTTGATTCACTTCAAACTATTAACGGCAAGGAATTGAGAATCATTTCCAACGGTGAAATAAAAGTTGAGGCAACGAGGATAATAAATCCAGATATCGAGTGCAGCAATGGAATAATACATGCCATTGAGGATATACTGATTCCTTAACCCCCACAGACTGCCTAATTCAAGCAGGCATTGCTACTAACACGGTTAATAGCTCCGTTGATGACCATTTTTAGCATAACGAATCCATCATCATCGGGGTAATAACTTATTGCTCTTTCAAGTATATCCAGCGATTTCTCAGCCATTGAGCAGCGGAGGTACGCATCTGCAAAAGTTATGAGAGCAAATTTTGAGAATGGATCCATATCCAGAGCTTCTTCCAGAAACTCAAATCCTTTTTCAGATTCACCCATAAGACAACAAGCAAGTCCCTTTAATGAAAGGGCATTTTCATTTAGTGGATTAACCTGCAAAATCTCATCCAGACAGGATATAGCCTTTTCATGCAGACCATCGGCTATCAGCAGATCTGCTTTTCGCATCAGAAGTTTTTCATCTATGGAAGAACTGTCCATATTAAAAATTGTGTTCTTATCGATAATAAAGGTATAGCAAAATACAAACCAAAAAAATAGAATTAATTAAAAATGATGGGGTCGCGGAGATATGCAACCCAGATGACGCTTCTGGAGCGCGGAAAGAGGTACGACACTACGTGTAGGACCTCAATAAATAAAATCAAAATAGAATTAATTAAAAATGATGGGATCGCGGAGATTTGAACTCCAGTCGCTAGACCCCCAGCCTAACAGGATGGACCAGGCTACCCTACGATCCCGCAGGATTGTAACTAGATAGGCATCCCACTATTTCACTCTTTCTAACAGTTTGAGTTCAGCCAGATATCGTAGGCTTCAACCACTTCTTCACCGTCAACGAATGCGAGGTCGTGGTTAGCACCATATTTTTCTGCATCCGGCCTTGCGAGTGCTCTGCCATTGCTGTCATCAAGCATTTCACAAACTACCATTGCAGGAGTTATGCCAGCCATTTTTGCAAGGGCTATGGAGAGTTCGGTCTGTCCCATACGTTCATGGACAAGACCTTTTGCTGCACGCAGGGTTGCAACGTGACCCGGAGTACGGAACTCGCTACCGAAATGGACATCTTCACCATTAAGTGTTCTGTCTACGATCTCTCCAAGCTTGTTGATGGTCAGAGCCCTGTCGTTGTCAGGAATACCGGTGCGAGTATCCCTGTGATTTACCCATATTGAGAAGGAGGAACGAGAATCGTATTTGAGGTCACCGCCTTTTTCCACTATCTTTTCAAGAGAGCTGTTGCTCTGGCTTGCATCCCTCATAATATCAGCAATGAAAGGAAGGCCGAGTTTTTCAGATGAATCGGAATCCAGAGATACACACATCAGGCCACCTGCATCTTTGCGCATCCACCTGACATCTTCAGGGGTCACAGCATTTGCAGGAATGGTTAAATCGGTCTCTGCCTCACGTCCTTCCAGATCGAAAAGAAGGATCATCTCGCCATTCTGAAGAGCTTTGATAGCCTTCTGTATATTTTCACTGTAGCCGCTTGTGCTTGTATCTGAACTCATAAATATCACCTTTCACTCACACTTTTGTTGAGCTGTTACTGTAATTTTAACATCGTCTCCGTCTTTTAGCCCCAGTTTCTCGCGCAGTTTTACAGGAGCTATAAGTTCCAACAGGTCTTCAGGATAATGACTTCTATCGGGTATGATCACTGCAGCTTTGATGCCGCCGATTTCCACAGGGTAGCACTTTCCACCACCAAATGTCCGTTCGCCATCATTGAAGCCATTGATTATGAATGGCTGCATTAGGTCGGTCTTTTCCCGTAGTTCAGCGCTCATGTCATCCAATCTGACATTGAGAGTCCCTGGAAATGGAGTGAAACCAAGTTTATCCTGAAACTGAGATACGTATCCATCCTTGGCAATGTAATATTTGCCCTCACCAAGGCCGGTTATGATAATACCCAAAAGGTCGATGCGTGGAACATCCTTACAGAATACCCGCTGGTAATCTGCATACTCATTTTTGAGAAGGTCAACTGCATTCTCTTTCAGGAGGACCAATTGTCCGCCGGTTACGAGTTGTCTTTCTATCAAATGCTCATCTTCCAGTTGCTTGAGCATTCTTGCAGCCGTTTTTGAACTGGTGTCGGTATGTGTGGCAAACTCACTGGAGGATATTTTGACCGGACCTTCGATCGCCCCGAGCAATGCCAGTTTTTTAAGAGTTTTCACTTTATACATCCTTCATCACATCAATCTCATTTTTGAGCAGATACTCATTTATGAGGTAGTGGCACATAAAGGTTTTGTTTTAGGGAGATTATTGGACAAATGATATTTTCGGATTAAAGATTGACAGATAATTTAGTATGAATTTCCCAATGTTCGGCTTCAGCGAATTCTTCATAATAAGGTCCATTTTGATTCCCAAAGAATCAGAAAGGTAGTTCTCAAGATTGACAAATTTAAATATAGTAGGAGTCTTGCTAAACTCCACCAGCACATCAGAATCTCTCTTTTGATTCTCTTCGTCCCTCACATATGAAGCAAACAAAGCGATATAACTTACATTATAATCTTCTTGCAGCTCCGGAAACATCCCATGGAGCTTCATTCTGTAAGTTTGAATATCTCTGTTTTCTGGTATATTAATCTCAAAAATAGTCTTTTCTAAATGATATGTTATTTTCCATATGTATAAGCTGTTTGCCTTTTCAGTTCATACTTTTAGACATGAATCGCCTATTTGGTTTAGCAAACCAAATAAAATGCTGTTTATTTGGTCTGGCAGACCAAATGACTATAAACTAATTACAATACTGTTTTATTTATTGAAACTGTCTAACTTATGAGGATATGCTAGGAACAAAAGCAAAAGAAAAATACAATGAATTTGCAGAGTTCTTCGACCGACCTGTATGGAAGAATAGAATTCTGTTCTATGCATCCATATTTGCAAGTATAGCTTTAGCGTTCACGATCATATTCGGATTATTCAAACTCATATTTCCCGACTTCAGCATCCTGACTAACACTGCTTACACCCAATACAACATTACCGAACTTGATAACATGGGATTCTACGACAACGAGCGCTATCTCCTCAGCGCCCTAGTCCAGAGTTTAGCAGCCGTTATCGCATTGGTGATAACACTCAGCCTTGTAGCCGTTCAACTTGCAGCCCAATCCTATTCCGCAAGGGTTATTGATGTCTACAAAAAGAATCCTGATATGTGGATACTTCTTGGAATCTACATTTTGACAATATTCTACGGGCTTGGTTTGATCAAGATTATTGGACTCGGTATTTTGAGTAACTACATGGAGGGCGCTATTTTTGTAGCTTATTTCATGGGGTTCTTTGCTTTTGTATGCCTGGTTCCGTATATGCTCAAGACTTTGGATTTGCTGAAGCCTTCGACTGTGATTAAATTGCTGGCGGCGGATATTACAAAAAAGAAAATTATTGATTCCTTAAATGATGATGGAAAAATTGAAGAGAATGATCCGGTTCAGCCGATTATTGATATACTGAGTGCTTCTATCGAGAAAAATGACTATGAAACTGCAAGAAACTGCCTTTATGCAATAAAAGATTCTACCTTTAATATATTCAACCATTTTTACGAAAGTGGAACGGAAGACAATAAGGTATCAAATCAAATCATGCTACATTTGGAATGTTCTGGCATGCATGCAGTAAACATAAATAATGAAGAAATGTTGGACTTGATAATTAAATGCCTTCAGGCGGTAGGAGAAAGAACAATCCACTTAAAAATAAACAAAGCTGAAAATGTGGTTGCAATCGCACTGCAAAATATTGGAACAAAGGCATCTGATCAAGAACTTCAACGAACCGTAAGAAGTACTATTTTTGCACTTCATGATATGGGTATGAAAAAATTAGAAAACGAAGTTGAAAATGCATATAGTATTCTATTTGATGCAATCAAAGAGATAGGAATCCATGCTATAGAACTGAATATTAAAAATGGAGCATTGGAATCGGTGATTTCTTTAAAAGCGTTAAATCGAGAAGTAGCAAAGCAAAATAACAAATATTTAATAAAGCGAGTAGAGGGCAACTTAGAGCAATTAGAAGCAAAGGCAAAAAAAAATAATTGGAACTTTATGTAAAATCAGATTGGCAACTATTTCATTCCCCATCATCCACAAACATCTTCGCGATCAATCCCAAATGATCCTCATGGAAAGGATCTAACTCCTTCCTCTGCAAAACTTCAAATTCCACATCGAAGCCGCTTTCAAGTTTTCTGACCTCTTCCTTGAATATCTTTTTTGGACTTGCAACTGTGTCTATACTCCTTGATTTTATGGAGAGCATGAGCTGACCTGCTTCTTCAAGGAAATATTTTGAGTTGACGGCAGCCATCTCAGCCTGATTGGGCTGGGCTACGTCCTGGAATATTGCATCCACCTTGTCCACTATATGGGCATAGGATTGTGGCTTGTTGGCGTCTGCAAGTATTGGGACGATGTTTGGGCGTTGATCACAGAGTTGTATCAGGTCACGCATGGTTCTTGGGGAGAACTCCACTGCATAGACGATACCGTCCCTGAGAATGTCGGAAACGTGGCTTACGGTCGTACCTGAAGCTGCACCGAGATAGAGCACCGTGGAATCGTATTCCAGAGGTATCTCGAAATTCTTGAGTGCCATGGCTCCCAATTTGCTTCTGTTTGGGTCCCACTGGCGATATTCCACATCGTCTTCAGTAATAAGGCGCTCACCGTATACGCTAAGACCGGGAATCAGGTTTCTTGTGGCAAGCATGCTGCGGTCATCGATAGTTATATTGTAAATCCCATTGTAGATCTCTTCAACTGACATTACTGCTTACCTCCCTTCTTCTTATTATTTGATCTGCGATTTCCGTCTTTTTTATTGGAACCACCCGGTTTGCCAGATCGTCCTGATCTGCCACCTTTACCGGACTTACCGCCTTTTTTCTCCTTTTTAGGAGCTGAAGGATTTGCCTTGCGGATCATCTCCAGTTTCTTATCCAGATTTTCCTTGATGGATGGGTCCAGTTCACCGGAATAGCAATCCATTCTTGCAGCCAGACTTATCTTTGCAGCAAAGGCTCTTGCAAGCTTGCCCCTTTGCCACCATGGTGCATTTTTGATAATAATATTATTAAATATAATTCCGTGTTTAGGAGATGGTGCACGGTCACGCAGATGCTTGAAAAGCGCACGGCTGGCACCGATGACTTGAATGGTACTGGACGGGAACGCTGCAAGCTTCTCCAGACTTCCTGCCATGCTGATGAGCCTTGCACCAAGCGGTGCTCCGGCAATATTGGAAAGGTTTGGTGCAACAGAGCCCATGTTAGTGACAATATAAGCTTCAATGTGGCTACGAGTATCGTAAAGACTGCATATATTGGATGCCAGATGGCGCAGAAGTTCCTCGTCTGCAAATGAAATATCCGAACCCATTGAGTTTGCTGCTTTCTCAAAGAACTTGTGGTCTTCAGGAAGAGATTCACGGGAACCATATTGTGCTACAAAATTTGCAAGGGATTCACCCTTCAAGGGTAACTCCGGGAAGTATCGGCCATACCAGACCATAAGACGCTCACTGAGTTCATTGACATTCCTGTCAATATCATCCATGGCCTCTACAGCCTGGATAATACGAGTATCATCGGTATCACTCTTTGATATCTGCATTTTTGCAGCCCTGATGCAAACATCCCTGAGCATTATATCGTAATCTTTATCAAGTTCTACAAAGCCAAAGTCCAATGCGACCTGCCGTAGATCAGGAGCATTTACAGCCTCATCCCGAGATGTTTCCTGCAAAGAAACAAGCACCTCTGCAAGTTTTTCAGGATCTTTTTCAAACGCCTGACAATCTTCAACCTCCCCTTCTTCGTTGATATTAAGCTTACCAAACCATGCTGTAAATTCCAAATTATACCTCCTTTATCTCTGCGCCCGTATTGTTTGCCTTTGTAAGCATAACATTGCCTCCTATAGTATTATCCAGAAGCTCCTGCACATCTTCCATGATGTATGTGGCATCCTCCCTGTTTTCCACAATACCATAAACCGCAGGCCCAAATGAACTCATACCTGCACCGGCAGCACCTGAATCCTGCATTCTTGTAATTACATCCTTCACTACCTGCAGCTGAAGATCGACTTCACATTTCTTAAATCCAAGTTTTTGGATATGATTTAGCGAATATCCAAATGCCTGTATATTTTTTTCCAGTATAGCAGGCATCATATTCATAAGAATAAGATGTGACAGTTCCCGGACATCGGTCAGGGGAACAGGACAATATTGCTGGAACATGTCCACTTCCTGCTTATCGTGTGCACCCTGTGTGTCAGGTATCGCGAGAACGATATTCCAGTCAGGGAAATCCTCTCTGAAAAGTATTGGAGCCGGATCAGACTTGCTTACTGATGATGGTGAAAAAGAGCCTTTTAAACTGAATTTGTGGCCAGCATCTATAATGAATCCACCTGTTTCAAAAGAAGCAACACCAATACCTGATGTGCCGCCACGTCCTACTTTTATTGCAAGTTCCCGGACACTCATGCCAAGACCGTAAAGCTCATTCACAGCCGCAGCGGCTGAAAGTGCTGCCTGCGTACCTGAACCAAGTCCAATGTGTGGGAACATATCTTCTTCAATATTGATACTGATACCTTCGCCTTTTGGAAGTATTGCTTTTGCTGCAAGCTCCATTCTTTCCCTGAGAACAGACTCACCACTAATCAGTAATTCAGAAGACTTTTCAGCAGATATTACCACATTCGGAGAATCAAGAGATATACCCACACCTCCATCGATCCTGCCCAGTGAGGCATTCATATCGACCAATGTCATGTGGAGCCTTGAAGGAGATTTTATTCTAATCATATCAAAGGATATCATTACAGCATACTATTAAATATTAACAGTTTATGTCGAAATACTCTTGTTCCTTAGGTATGCCCATGACACACGCAATACGTTCCTATTAAAAATAAACCTGAAGATCACAGGGATCAAAGTTACCGGCCTGATACGAAAGTTTGCAACTGTAAAAAAATCAAGTGATTCATCGATGAATACAGGTTCCACATCCAGTTCCAATTTTTTGCACTTCTGCAAAAGATATCCCTTCAAAACATGAATATAACCATATACCATACCTGTATTTGCAGGATCATCGAAACCAAAACGAAGATCGCATTTGAAAGAATGGATCTGAATGGAAGTAAGAAGACCTTCAAGCAGTCTGACAACTGGTTTGATGACCAATTTCAAAGCAGCAATGCTTTCCTGAACATTCCACTTGAATTTGGAGCTTTTTTCATCTTTACTCTTAATTTTATCTGTATCTTCATTCTTGCCTTCATCTTTAGTTGAGCCGAGCACGTCGTTCTGATCAAATTCATCAAGATCTGGATCATTGGAGGCTTCACTTGATCGTGTTCTATCATTCAGAACATGTGAAATAAAAAGCCATTTCACATGAACCATATGGTGCATATCTGGACCTTTTTTACTAATA
This sequence comes from Methanosarcinaceae archaeon, assembly GCA_020055655.1. Lineage (GTDB taxonomy): Archaea > Halobacteriota > Methanosarcinia > Methanosarcinales > Methanosarcinaceae > Methanolobus. The sequence goes on from JAIPUR010000009.1 coordinate 19,652, forward strand.
TCTACAAAAATATCAATTGCAGCAAAGAGTATTAGTAAAACTATACTGATGAAAATAAGTGATATTGCATAGACAAGTGAAAGCATGTCTGCCTTTTAAAAAAAGAAAGCTCAGGCTTCTGATTCTTCCTCGCTTTCAGTTGCTTCAGCCTCTTCCTCGACCGTATCAGACTTGCTCTTGCACTTCATGGACTTTACCTTGCTGATCAGTCCGGGAACCGATTCCAGTAGAGCTCCAAGGTCGGATTTGCCTGATATGGACATCATGCGCGTACCCTCAGGGGACACCACAATGAAGGCTACAGGTTCGATCTTAGCACCAGCACCTCCGCCGCCGCCAAAGCCTTCTTCACTGCCATCCTTTTTCCCTTCGCCTCCACCACTACCAAATCCAAATGAAACCTTGGTGACCGGTATGATAGTAGTATCACCGACTGTTACCGCCTCTCCAACAACGGTCTTAGTGCTCACTAATCTTTCGAGTTCTGCAGATAATTCTTTCATGAGATCTTCAAGTGCCATATTAAAACCCCCATATAAATGGAAATTATTCCTATATTAAAAAAGAATCTAATGGGTAAAAAGGCTAACCGGATATTTTGTGCTCTTATTCACTGTTGTCCATAAAGAAGTTCATAAGGGAATATTTCACTTTTTCAGGATCCACATCAATAAACTCTCCCCCTTCTTCTAATGGAAACGCATTGAATACAGAGAATTTACCTAGTTTTTTGGGAGATCCTGTAAGAAATCTTCCATCTAAGAGTATTCTTGCACCGTGGTCATCTGGAGAACGTACAACTCTTCCCATTGCCTGTCGAATCTTGCGTATAGTAGGCACCTGTACAGCATAATCCCAGCCAGCCCCATAACCAAAGACATGGTCATATGCAGATTCAACTGCATTCATTCTGTCATTGAGGGCAGGATAACCCACTCCGACTATGATAACAGTTCTTCCCCTGCCATCGCGATAATCGATGCCTTCACTCAAAGTTCCCCAAAGATATGATACAAGTATCGCTTTTCCACCACGTTCTCCTATGCCAAAGAATTCTTCCCGGACTTCCTGAGATGAAACACCTACCTCATCAAGGAAAACAGGAAGTTCGAACTGGGATTCCAGTTTCTTGAAATATCGTCTTGCTTCAAATGAACTCTGGAAGAAGATGATTACATTACCCTGGGTATTTTCCACTGCATCAAAAAGAACTTCCTCCAAGACCTGTTGAGTTTGCTGATCATCCCTGCTCTTTGCAAAAAGTGGAGGCACAGACACCGCAATTGTCAGGCGCTTATCCTCTGGGAAGGAAGTACCATAAACTATCTCACATGTTTGCCTGTTGATGCCAAGCGTGGATTTAACCATATCGAAGGGCTGCAATGTTGCGGACATGAGGATTGCTGAGAATAGAGAACCGAAAAGAGGTTCTGTAACATTTTTAGGAATGCAGGTGAAAAGTTCGATCCGACCATATATTTCATCGTTGGGGTCGCGTCTTACATTCAATATTGGATAATAGTTGAGATTATTGGAGAGTATAAGATATGAGGACAGGAAATCTGCAACGTAACGTATATGAGATCGTTTCAGTACTTTGCTCAGACCTTTCTTGTACTGATCACGATAATTGTTGTCAAGCATACTTCCAAATTCACTTGCTTCTGACAGCGTCTTTTGTATGGCAACATCATCGCCAAATCCAGCATCCCTTGCAATACGCATGAATTTACCGGATATCATGTCGTTACGTTCGTATGGATCACTTATACGCATGTCATACCAGTGTTTCCCAACACGCTCACGCTCTCCGAACTTGAAACGTGAAGTATAGGTTTCCCTTATTACATCATAGAGTATTTTGAAAAGATTATGAGCGCCTCCATCGGGCATCTGGTCTATATTGCCCTCGATCTCAGCTATTGCCTTCTCGAGAGTATGCTCTGTAATCGTTAGTGATGAATGTGACCTTGCAGCAGATTCTATATTATGAGCTTCATCAAAGATGGCTATGACATCCTGAGGCTCTTTTTCCAGCCAATTGAGGACTGTTGTGAATATATCGGCATTAAGTACATGATGATAGTTACAAATTACAAGATCTGCATGTTTCAACTCACGTTTGAGGAGCTCATAACCACACATACCCTGCTGGAAAGCATATTCGTTGACCTCTTCAGGACTGCGCACATCTGCAAAAAGCCATTTTCTGAAAGATTCACTATCTGAACGCAATACTTCGTACAGGTAATTGCACGAACGGTCCCTTAATTCCCTGATCTTTTTTTCTGAAACATCCAGCTCTTTAGCCAGGGCATCGCGCAGTGCTATTAATGCAGAATCTTTTGAGCTTTTGTAATTCTCATTTGCAGAACGCATTTCCTGCTTCTTTAAAGCTATCTCACGTTCTGTCTCTACAAGTTCGAATGTATTCTCCCGCTTGACAGTACATTCCTCGTAATCAGCCTCAAGTGGACACATTGTGCTTTTGCCCTTGACCACTGCCACTTTCACTTCATTGGAGCGTTTGATCTCTCTTGCTTCATCGATGAACTGAACCATTTGCTGATGCACATTCGTTGCGATAACTACAGTCTTGCTAAGCTGCTTGCCAACATTCAGGGACGGTGCAAGTGCACTCAGGGTCTTCCCTGTACCACAGGCGCCCTCAAAGAGAACAACATCCTGATTCATCAATGCAGCATGTATCCTATCCATAGCATCCTGCTGATTTGGATAGCAAGATTCCTTTGGAAAGAATTTCATGTAGCCGACATTATTGCTCATCGCTCTACCTATTACCTCACATTACTTAAACGATTTTGACAGGAGAACTAAGCCACAGGAGTGACTATATGATCGCATTCTGCTATGAGGGAATCTGTGTTTTTATCGAATATCTTGATGCTTACTGTGCTGTCTTCTTTTAGACCATAATTATTAGCGGTTTCTTCGAAAGCACCAATTTTAACAGTAACAGATGAATTGTACCTTATGCCATCATCCCCATTCAATCTGAGTGTTTCACCTACAGACCAAAAGCCATCAGACAAATCAGGATTATTCAGGACATATTTAGAATCTTTATCTACAAAAGAGATATCACCATAATTAACAAGAATTTCGCTATATCGAATTTGGCCGCCATGCCCTAAAAATCCCGTATATGCACTTCCCTGACCAGCAATAACAATACGTGTAGAATCTGCATCCAAGTGTTCACCACCTTGATGCAGTAGCACCATATTATTTTCCTTGTACTGTACATTGTTAGGAACTCCACCATCTAGACTTTCAATTTCGATGACTGCCATGGGGGGTGCTTTGTTCAAAGATGATGAGAAGCCATCTCCGTAAACTGTAGAAACAGTGACCCCTGCAAAAATAATAGTCAGAAACAGCATCAACATCACACCCATAACAGGAGATACGGCACTGCAGTTATTTTTAGCATTTGTTAAATAGAAAGTTTGCATAGTTTGCCATTCATGCCCTACAATATAAACTTTACTTAATCATATTATTATATTTTTCTATTGTAAAGGCAGATCAAAATCAGACAAGTTTCGGAGAAGCAAAATATGCAAAAAAGCATGTAATGCTATATTGTGAACGTCTGACGATAGGTATTTATCTCAGTTCTGTTATGATACGTCCTAGTGTTACTACCATACAGTAGTTACTATTATTCGAAATAAAAGAAAGGAGATATAATAATATGGTTGCAATTATTACTGCTGATGAATGCGTCGGATGCGGAGCATGCTTAGATGAATGCCCAACTGAAGCTATCACACTTAACAGTGACAATATAGCTGTAGTCAACGATGATGAATGTATTGACTGCGGTGCATGTGTCGATGTCTGCCCAACAGATGCAATAGCAATGGAATAATTATACAATTATTCCCTACTTTATTCTTTTTTATACTCATTCTCAGGCTTCAAGAATACATTTCACCGATACCATTAAACTCAATACGGAAGTTCTTGAATAATAAGTATTCCAAGCGGTGATATCATGAATAATAGCAGTGCTCTAAAACTTTTAGTCATAGCAGTTTTCCTTTTCAGCTGTACTGTTACATCAGTAAGTGCATCTATGTTTGAGCTAGAGATAGTGCCTCTTTCTAAACTAGCAGATGATCCCAATTCCTATGATAGTACCATGGCATACCGCAAGATCAGTGTCAAAGGTAATCTAACTGAAATAAATAAACAATATGCTACCATCACAGAAGAAGACCATTCCCTAAGAATTGATATCACAAAAGTTGAACTGTTTGATGGATTCAACGTTACCGATCAGGCAATGATAACTGGCGAGTTCACACACAAACATATAGATGAAGATGTTTTGCATCCAAACTATGTACTTCACTACCCTATTGAAGATGTAGGAATCGTTAATCTTAGCACAGTAAATAGCGCTATTGAATCATACAATGGAAAATACATCACAATAATTGGAAATATCAGCAGTATTGAAACAACAATGGGAAGACACACCATTGTAATCGAAGAGGCTGGAACAGAAGAAACAATGAAGGTGTATTATTACGGTGCTACTGATCTTGAAGTCAACGATAAGGCTAAAATAATTGGTCTTTATAATGGAAATATTCTTCACAGCGAAACAATGGGAAAGAAAAGAGATAAGCTATCAATTTCCACATTTCTCCCTGGATTTTCATCTTTGATGAGTATAGCGATCATCGGTTTATTGGCAACGTTATTAAAACAAGGAAAACGTAACGATTAGAGGTTATCATGTTATTTATTCTATCAATCGGCGGATCAATTTTAGCAAAGGAATTAAAGCCAGAGAGTTTTATGGCTTATGCTGCTGCTCTAAAAGAGCTTTCCAGCGAGCATGACATAGTAGTTATCACAGGCGGCGGTGCTGCTGCAAGAGATTATATCAACGTTGCACGATGCACAGGCTCCAATGAGGTTGAGTGTGACTATATAGGAATAGATATTACTCGCCTGAATGCAAAGCTACTCATTTCTGCACTTGGAGATGCTGCATACAATGGAGTACCGCATGACTATAGAGAGGCGGAAAAAGCTCTGAACTCCGGCAAGATAGTTGTCATGGGAGGAGTTATACCCGGACAGACAACTGATGCAGTGGGAGCCATACTTACAGAATATCTTAATGCAAAAATGTTTGTGATCGCAACGGCTGTGGATGGGGTATACTCAGCAGACCCACGCGAAGATCCAAACGCTGTAAAGTACGATACCATGACGCCTGCAGAACTTGTAAAAACTGTCATAACAACTGAAATGAAAGCTGGTTCCAAATCACCTGTTGATCCACTGGCTGCAAAGATCATTGAGCGTTGCGATTTTGAAACCATTGTGATGGATGGGAGTAACCCACAGAATGTATTAAATGTAGTGATGCAGGAAGCAAACAACACAGAAAGAGAAAATGTTGTTTACCTCGGAACCCGTATTATAAGTAAAAAGATTTAAGTGAAATTTAATTGTAAGCTACCAGATAGTCCGATGAATTCATTTCACAGACTGTTGTATTTTCTTTTGAAGTGCTGTCTTTTAAAGCTTGAATGGTCCTTTCAAATTTCTGTATCTGAAGCTTTGCAACCCGTGCTTTTTCGTTTTCACGATTAAGCTTTTCCAGCAACTCTGCACGCTGGTCTTCTGAAATATCCGCATTGATGATCTGCTTCTCGTATGTTAATGAGAGCTGTACATACTTACGGAATATCTCATTCATTGTACAAAGATCATTTTCAAGGTCTTCAATTGATTTTTCCATGCCACCACATCTTTAACAGATCATCTGAATGAACTGGAATCGCCATACCAGATATTGTCCTTATTCCTACAAATAAAGCTAATTTCACCAAATATAAGTTTTTCCGCATCTATCGAACTCATTATGATGATAATAGTAAATAGCAAGACCAATAGCATTAGGCAAAGATCGAACTGATAAATGGATTTAAAATGCAATTAATGCAAAATAGAATGAAAATGCATCCCGAAGGATGCAAAAATATGAATATTAGTTTATTTTCCAAGAACTATCCTTGCGATATCCTCACCAACATCTGATGTGCTTGCGGAACCACCCATATCATAGGTCTGTACCTTGGCATTGAGAATGTTAGTTTCGATTGCAGAAACAATAGAATCTGCAGCTTCCTTTTCTCCAAGCTGTTCAATAAGCATTGCACCTGCCCAGATAGTTGCAGTTGGATTGACCTTATTCTGACCCTTGTACTTTGGAGCTGAACCATGGATCGGCTCGAACATACTTGTACCCTCAGGATTGATGTTTCCACCTGGAGCAAGACCGAGTCCGCCCTGTACCATTGCACCAAGATCGGTGATGATGTCTCCGAACATGTTTGGAGTTACAACAATATCGAACCATTCCGGATTCTTCACAAACCACATGGTCATTGCATCTACATAGTTGAAGTCTGTAGTGACATCAGGGTGCTTTGCTGAAATTGCATTGAATTCCTCTCTCCAGAATCCATAGATATCAGAAAGTACGTTTGCCTTGTCCACAGATGATACATGCTTCTTACTGTTCTCAGCAAGATCGAATGCATAGTTGATAACTCTCTGTGTGCCTTCCTTTGAGATCATACCGACCTGATAGGCGATCTCTTCGCTGTCAGTCTCGATATCAAGTCCGAACTTAGCGTTGTAAAGGGTTCTTGAAACTTCAAGAAAATCCTTGCTGATACCTTTCTTTGCACGTCCACCAATTCCAATATAGAAATCCTCGGTGTTTTCCCTGACAACTGTGAAGTCAATATCTGCAGGGGTTTTATCCTTAATAGGAGTCCATACACCTTCAAGCAACTTGATAGGACGGAGGTTGATGTACTGGTCAAAGTAGAACCTTGCTGCAAGCAATATACCTTTTTCAAGCACACCTGGTGCGATTCTGTCGTCACCAATGGAACCAAGGTAAATAGCCTCGTAGCCTGAAAGATCTTTAAGTGAATCTTCGGATATTAGTTCACCTGTTTCGAGATAATGATCTGCACCGTGTGGGAATTCTACCCAGTCAACGTCAAATCCAAATCTCTCTCCTGCAGCATCTATAACCCTGCAACCTTCAGCTATGATCTCAGGACCTATGCCATCTCCGGGAATTACCGGAATCTTATATTGAGTCATTTATTCACCTGTAATTGTAAATCTTAGATAATCTGTCTGGTGTATTCTATCAGACCGCCAGCATCCATAATGCCCCTTACGAATTCAGGGAGAGGAGATGCCTGATATGTCTCGTTCTTTGTGACATTTGTGATTAACCCTGAAGCAAGGTCAACCTCAAGTTTGTCACCGTCTGATATCTTATCTGTTTCAGGGCACTCGAGAAGTGCTACACCTATGTTTATTGAATTCCTGAAAAAGATACGTGCAAATGACTTTGCAATTACACAGCTTATCTTTGTACCTTTAAGGGCAATTGGAGCGTGTTCTCTTGATGAGCCGCAGCCAAAGTTATTACCTGCAACAATAATATCGCCTTCCTGCACCTCACTTGCAAATTCTGGCCTTACGCCAATAAAGGCATAGGCTGCAAGCTCCTCTGGAGTGTTGAGGATGAGATACCTTCCAGGGATTACAGCATCAGTATCTACGTCATCTCCGAATTTCCATACTCTTCCGTTCATATTTACACCGAGTTAAAATCATTTATAATAGATAATCAGGTTAGTTGGAATAATACCATAGATACAATCATACTAAATAATACTAACTCGAAAAGAGATAGTCTTCTCCAGTATAAATAGGACAGTTAAAAAAGAATTATTACATATTCAACAGGTACGGTTCGTCTCCGCCATGCCAGCTTATACGCGGCCTCATACGAATAATATGTGCGGATTCAGTAGTATCATCCACAATAAATGCAATTCCCCTTTCATTCCCCATTTTTCTGATAGATTCTACAAAATCCTCTCTCATATATGTAGGCCTTACAGATCCAAGTGCCTGAATATCATCCTGCGAAGTTAGTCGGTGGCATATAATGATATCTGACTGAGAAAGAACATCGGGATGCAAGGAAGATGGACGCTGAGTAGCGAGCACAAGTGATAGGCCAGGTTGCCTGCCCTGTCGCAACCATTCATTGATCAATAGGCCAGATGCCAGAGTATCTTCCCCATTTGGAACGAACTGATGCGCTTCGTCTATGAACATCCAGACCAGTGGAATTCCTTTTTTCACATCTTTATCGCCCATAATAGTCCTCTCATATGAGCGACGTGTATCCAGGCTTTTATGATACAGCTCCTTTGCAAAGAAAGCAACAACTCCTGCCCGTACTGCATGGTCCCTAATTGTGCTAACGTCAATTACAGAAGCTGAGCCACTTTTCACCATACTTGAAACATCAATACCCTTTTCAGAATAAACACCCCAGGAGCGTGCTGTTGCAAAATAATTTGTTGCCGCCCCTTTTGAAACAACATCAGAGCGTTCATCTTCAAGAATAGCATCTTCGACATCATCAAATGAAAAGTGTTTTTGAACTGCTCTTAAGTTCTCGATGATGCGCACTATCAGAACACCTGCTGGAGCCAGGGGGTCCACACTAAAAAGATGACACCATTCATAACCATCCATTTGAGAAATGGAGATCGATATATTGGTCACATCAATATTTCTTTCAACATACTCATTCTCACTACCACTTGGAACAAAAATATCTACATCCTGCCCCTGTGGATCCAGTCCCCATTTAGAAAGAGTTTCAGCCTGTAGGTTATTTGGTTTTTGTAGTGTCCAGAATATTCCCATGGTGTCAACTATGACTGATGCGACGTTAGATCTTATTTTAGAAGGCAATCGTGCCAACTCTTCGATCAACACACCCATAGTGTAAGATTTACCATAGCCACGTTTTCCGGCTATAAGGATCGCATGTGGTCGGGATGCATCCAGTTCAATATGAGATCCTTCGGAATTATCAAGTGCAAGATACCGACCAAGATACAAGCAAGCCTCATTTCTTCCTTCAAGGCTTCCCAGAACATATTGATTTTGAGAGACACCTGCATTGAAGTCATCTGACATATAGTCCATGGGCATTGGGCGTTGCTACATTATATAATACTTTCTTCTTAGCTATAAATTATAAAAATTTAGCTAAATAATATTTGACTAGGAAGAGTGAAAAATATGAATAAAATATCCCAGTAATCCTTATATAATACAATGTATATGTAGGTGCGCCAGGAATCCCACTATAGAATCAGCCCCTCTGACATACAGATTCTATTTTTATACCCCAACTTCACCCAACAATCATTATGTGGGATTCCTCTTTCCTTTTAACATGACAAAAGTGATTAACCAGCAGTTTTTCAATTTTTGATGAAGATATGAGAAATCGCAGATCAAAGAAGTGGAGAATATCTGAAAAATAAAAAGGAAGTAGCCATGAAAAGTACATAGCGCTATTCATGGAGTTATTAAGTATTATGACAGGATCTTCTCAAGCTGTTTAGAATCTATAGCATGCCTGATCTCTTGTGCAATGCGTTTTCCTGTGGAAAGTCCTGGCTCTACAAAGTCAGAATAAGGAGAACCACTTGGGTAGATATTAGTTCCTGCAACGATCCTTGCTGATATTTCAAATACCTTGATCTCGAGCTGATCTGTAAATACAGTCTCAAGACAGAAAGGACCGATCATTCCGCCGAAAAGTTTGATAGATTCTTCAACTACTCTGTCACCAAGCTCGAAGATAAGCGGCAAAAGAGATTCCCTTGCAACGAGCGGAACATTTCCTGTCACCACATATGTTGGGTGGATACCTGCCTCCTTCAGCTCTTTTGGTGAACCAAGTCTGAATATCTCATCAGCATTTGATTCCACTCTGCGATCCATACTAAGCATTTGAAGTGCACCTTCACTTAGCTGGTATCCCCCTTCCTGAATTGGTGAATAGAAATAGTGAAGGTAATAACGTGTGCCGACCATGAATTCCTGAATGGTGTATTTCTCATTTGGATCTACATGTTCCTCGAATTCTTCCTGGTTCTTAGCAATAAAGAAACCACGTCCACCTTTAGCACCATGGTATTTCACCATGACCGGTCCATTGATATCTTCCGGTCTGATCTGCCTTGGCATGTGAATTCCAGCACCTTCGAGCCATTCGCGCTCCATTTCCCTATCAGACTCCCATTCGAGAACTGATCTGTTTCCAAATGTAGGAACTGCAAGCTCAGCAAACTTCTTAATGCCCAGATATTCAACAAATGAGCCATGTGGAATTACAATTGCATTCTTAGCCACCAGTTCATCAACTATGTTTGGAATATCCTGATGACTATCGACCACAATGAATTCATCGGGCCTTGCCATAGGAAAGGCATCATAGAACCGCGGGGGTTGCTTTACACAGATCCCTATGGTCTTGAAACCTTCCTTCCTTGCCCCATCAAAGATCTGAAGGCTGGAGTGAGAACATACGGTTGCAATACTGATATTGTCAAGATCATAGTTCCCTACAATTTCCATAATGTGTTCTTTTGTGATCATAATAAGCCCCTAGAATTTAGCACATATTGTCTTAGTCATTATTTAAGTTTTCGAGTTGAATTGGAAATAAGACTACAAATTTAGTTGAAGTTTAAGGAAGCAATATAAACTTTTATTAATATACTTTGATTATGCAGGAATCACAAGAAAGTACTAGTTCTGACAAAGTACTCATTCTTCCCCTAAGTGAGGATTCTAAAAAGGTCACACAAGCATTGTCTAATGAAAAGGCAATGAAGGTACTCGAAACCCTCACCGACAAGGCCATGTCCGCAACGGATGTAGCCGCAGAATTAGAAATGCCACTAACAACTGTCAAATACAATATCGATAGCCTTGTTGAAGCGGATCTTTTGAAAGTAAAGGAAACTAAATGGAGTCGGAAAGGCAGGGAGATCAAGATATACGAACCAGTGCAAAAGTTCATCGTGGTTGCCCCGGGAAACATGGCCAAAGATAAGAATTCCATACTTAACATGCTCAAAAAGTATCTTGGAATGGTAGCAGGAGCAGTTTTCGCTGCGACTGGACTTGAAGTTCTTACAAGGAACTCAAATCTGCAATATGCAGATACGGCAATGCCAGAAGCCATGAGCACGATGAGCGCCGAAGATAATGCAGAACCTATGCTTTTTGAGTCTGCGAATGATACCATGATGGATGAAAAAATGGTAGCCCAGGAATTTGTTGAAGATGATCAATACATAGCAGATGAAGCTTCTATGGAAAAGGCAGAAATGGAATCTATCCCGGAATCTGCAGATCAGGCTGAATTCATGAAGAGGTCTGATATACCAGAGGATACATCAGCATACACATCAAACGATACATTGCAGGCTGATGTATACGCAGGCGAAGCAGATAATATCACACAAATTCCAGCTGAAGGAGCAGCAATTGCCAGCGACCAGGCAAGCGGATTTATTCCAGAACTTCTGTCACATGTTAGCTTTTGGTTCCTTTTCGGATGCCTGTTCATTATTGCATTCCTTTTCGTGCGAGAAGTATATTATAGAAAAAAGAATATATGAGCGATGAGTGGTGAATGCTATGAGAATCGCTCTAAAGATCGCATATGTTGGAACAGGATATAATGGTTCCCAGGTTCAACCAGGTGTTGCAACCATCGAGGGGGAACTGCTCAGATCACTTATGGAATTGGAGATCATTGATGATCCCAAGAGCGCCAGGTTTGCCAGCTCGGGCAGAACAGATGCAGGAGTTCACGCCAAAGGACAGGTGGTGGCATTTGACACTGACAAAGCCAATCTTGCAATTCCACGGGTGATCAACTCAAAGCTTCCAAATTCTATATGGGCATGGGCATATGCAAAAGTACCTGATGATTTTGACCCCAGGAGATGGCCGGTCAGCCGGAAATACCGATATGTAATGAGTGGAGAACAATACGACATCTCAATGATAAGGGCTGCCTCAAAAAAACTTGTCGGAAAACATGATTTTGCTAATTTTTGCACCGGTGTACAAAGTAAGAGTACAGTGCGCAACGTTGAGAGAGTTGATGTCAGAGTTAGTGGAACGCTTACAATGATAGATATCCAGGCAAATAGTTTCCTCTGGAACATGGTCCGAAAGATAGTGGCAGCGCTCACCATGGTTGGAAGTGGTGTGCGGGATGAAGAATGGCTGGAACAAATGCTAGATCCTGAATCATATGAAGAGGGAATTGAACCTGCACCTGCATACGGACTAACTTTAATGAAAATAAATTATGCAGAGAATATAGACTGGTCAGATGATGGGTATGCAGCACGCAGAGCTAATGAGCATGTACATGAGTATCTGGTACGTCATCGAGTTATGGCAGAGGTCATGGAACAACTGGCAGCTCCACAAAAATAAGGATTTAAATTGCAGCTTATTCAAATGAAGGATCAAATTACTATTCATGATGCACTGATAGATTACGAAGTGATTCGAAGAAATGTGAAAAACGCACGTATCGAGTATAGAAATTCAGAATTGAAGGTAATAGTTCCAAAAGCTCATCCTGACCCACATGAACTGGTGCAGCGGCATCGGAGATGGATATATAACAGACATGCTCACATGAAAAATGTACATTCGTTTGCAGAAAAACTCGAGCTTGTACATAGCAGATGCGAAGACGAATTTACAACATTTGTCAATACCCTTGTTAAAAAAATAGGAAACGACATCGGAGCCATTCCCCAAAAAGTACGCTTTCGTAAAATGAAAACAAAATGGGGAAGCTGCAGTTCAAAAGGAAACATAAACTTTAACAGCCATATGAGACAACTTCCTGATGAAATGATAGAATATATTGTTTACCATGAAATGGTACACCTTATAGAATTGAACCACAGTCCACGTTTCTGGAAACATATCAAACTACGTTATCCGGACTACAAAAAAAAGAAGAAAGAATTATCAGGTTACTGGCACCTTTTACAGAAAAATAATCCCTGAATTAATCTTTGCGAAGAACTGTGAAAGTCCTTGTGAGACTTTTGTGGATCTTCTGAGTGAAAACGGTGACAACTTTAAAACCTGCATCATCAGCAAAGTCAATTACCGATAATTCAGACACTACCACCGCAAGTCTTCCTTTTTTCAATACCCTGTACATCTCGGCAAATGAACCGGAATAAAGATGATGTAGAGATTCTGCTTGGATAGCTGCAGAGCGTCCATATGGCGGATCAGTAACAATAGCATCAACACTCGAATCCTTCAATGCTGTCCTACATGCATCCCCAACGAGCAAAGAATAGTCTGCATTAAACATATCAAGATTCATTCTTGCACCATGAGATATCTTGCGACGAACCTCAAGCCCTATAACGTGAGCTGAAAGCAGGCCAGCTTCCACAAGAATACCGGCAGTCCCGCTAAATGGGTCAAGGAGGACCTCACCAGGCTTGACACAACTGATATTTACCAGCGCCCTTGCCACCCGGGGCATTAGCACACCTGGATAGAAGAATGGCTTTTTCTGAGGCGAACGATGCTCATAAGCACCTCTGTCAATAGATGTCAGCAGAGAACCGAGAACTGCACTGTCGGTCATGATCAAGCGGAAGACAACATCGGGTTCCTTGAGATTAGCCCTGAAACCTTTTCTGAAAATACTGCCGCCGAGATAGCCTTCGACCTTTTCGGTTTTGATGCTACCATTATGTTTCATCCTCCTGGCGCGCACTACAAAAGTTTCCCCGGAATCGATATGTTCAGATACATCGCTACCATCTGCCATTTTTATGATACTATCAAAGTCAAGATCACATATTCCAACTACTTTGAGAATATGATGTGACATTGAAAGTCTCTCGCCGATAGATAACAGTGATCTGTCAATATCGCCTGCGCTGCCCCGGATATCAAGTACCAGACATTGTTCAAAATGGGCATATTCTTCATAATCCAGCTCTTCCACCCCAAGGCAGCCTATGATCTCCTCCACAGGAAGAACAGCATGTTCACCGGATAACTCAAAAGCATATAGCATGATAAATCAAAGACACCAGAGGTAATATTAAAGTCAATCGGGGAAAATATCAGAACATTAACTCAAGTGCTTCCCTGCCGGTCATACCCAGCTTTATGCCAAGATGGATTGCCGCCTGAGTTGCACCTACAACAGCTGCATCCAGTACATCATCAAATGTATTCACACCTTTTACCTTAACTGCCACATCACCAAGTCCGTCTGCGGTTTCCATATCAAGATATCCGCACATTACAAAACCCTTATCAGCCCTGATTAACAGTAGAGGAGCGACCTGCATCTGAAAACAAAGACCAATAGCAGAACCATTTTCCAATTCTATTTTTTCAATCTCCATATTGATCACCGGATCTAGTTGAAATCTAGTTATGGATATTACTCAGACAAATATGAAATATGCGTTCAAACATTTAGCCCGGATTCCAGTTCTTTGGCCAGTCCACCAGTAAATCCTGGAAAAATATCATCCAATAATGAAGTGGATTCCCGCTCATAAGTATTCTCTTCCGGAGCAGCTATTGATTCAGGCATACCATATTCCGCAGAGTAGGATTCTTTTTCTGCAAATTCTATGCTGGCTTTGCCTTCCTTATCAAATATACCCGAAATAGAGGAGTTACTTGTATTTATGGTAGTTACATCATCAATTCCATGACTACCTCTAATCTCAATATTTTCAGGCACTTTTATGGTCACATTGCTGCCGGGTTCACCCCTGAACCATATATTTCCAGCAGAGGGAAGAATACTGGAGAAAGAATAATGTACTTCGTATATATTGACAACATGTGCAGGAGAAGTTACCGGGCCCAGTAATTCAGAGGAGAAGGATGATTCCATGCTTTTAATGGATATGCCATCTGAAGAATTATTGATGCGAACATCCATTTCATTGCTTATTGATTCAAAAAAGGTTTTTCGGGATTTCACATCAACCTTTAGTAATTCCCAGGCACTCACAAAATTGTCATTGTTGCCGAGCTCAGAATCGATGAGAACTTTGAATAATAAAGAGTGGTTATCTGAATAGCTTTCAGTATATACCCAGCTCATTGAATCATGGCCAATGTCAATATCATTCTCCCAGCTATAAGCCAATGCAGGCTGAGACAGAGCAAAAAGTGTTAAAAATAAAAGAATGGATGCATTGACCTTCAAAATAACATCCTCTTTATATTGTGGTTACCTGGCAGCCATCATCAGTAACAATTACAGTATGTTCCGCCTGAGATACCATTCCGCCAGAGACTTCTTTTAACACAGGATACGAATGAACTATACCTGAGCGTTCCAATTGCATCAAAGCGAAATCCAGCTTTTCGGTTTTTAACCACCTTTTTGCAAATGGAAGTGTACTGTAAGGAGCTAGTTCTTTGAGAAGCTTGCGTGCCGCCGGCATTCTGACAGGCTTTACATCCACAAGCTGGTATATCTCTGTCAGAGTTCCGTCGACAACCTTGCCAACCCCATTGGTTGCAAATGGCTCTATGGCAACCACATCACCAGTATGAAGAACCGCACCACCACTTACTTTTCTGTTCGGGACACTTGGAGAAACATGTGGCAAATATTGTGCAAGCCCATGTCCCGTGAGATTGCCTACGGGTTTGAAACCATATGAATTGATAGTATCTTCTATGACCGCACCAAGTTCAGCAGTGTTCACACCACTGGCAACCGTATCGATTGCAGCACTAAGAGCGGCTTCAGAAGCTTTTACAAGATCAGAGAACTCACCTGACAGATCAATGGTAATGGCAGAATCGGCAATGTAACCATCTACATGTATGCCCAGGTCAAGCTTTACTATATCCTCTTCGAAAACATCATCGTCTCCCATAAGAGGAGTGGCATGTGCTGCCTCATCGTTTCGGGAAATGTTACAAGGGAATGCAGAGCCATCGGCACCTAGCTCAAGGGCACGGTTCTCGACAAATTCAGCAGCTTCCAGAATACTTGAACCGATCTGTATCTTGTCCTTTGCCTCACTGCGGACCTGAGAAAGTATCCGTCCTGCTTTTAAGTAATTCTCTATTATCTCTTCGTTATCCTGAAGCTGCTCGGTCATATGTTATCTCCTGCATCCATAAAACATAAATTTTTGGGTCAGACTAGAAAACTCTTTTCCATTTTAGTAAGGTTCTCGCATCCATCTTCTGTGACGTAGAGCAAGTCCTCGAGTCGAATACCGCCCACATCAGGATAGTATAATCCCGGTTCGATGGTAATAATGTTGCCCACTTCAAGTTCAATGTCACTATTACCCACATAAGGGGACTCGTGTATATCCAGGCCCACCCCATGTCCTGTGGAATGAATGAAACCTACACTTGAGCCATCGCGGGTGGTACTGTGACCTCTTTCTTCAAATATATCACATACCTTATTATGGACCTCACTACATTTTACTCCGGGTTTGACCATTGCTATGGCGGCTTCCTGTGCAGCGAGAACTGATTCGTACATATCTATGAGTTTTTCCGATGCTTCCCCTTTGAGCACGGTACGGCTCATATCAGCAAAGTATCGCATTTTCTTGCTACGTGGAAATATATCTATTACCACCGGCCCATCGGCCATGATGATACCTTCACCTTCCCAGTGAGGATTTGCAGAGTTTTTCCCACCGGCAACTATGGTGCTTTCCGCCTCACAACCAAGCTCAAGGAGAGTTATGTCGATCTCTTTACGAATGAGTTCAGATGTGAGATCGTAACCCTGATAGTTTAGTTTTCCATCTATTATTTCGGATTTATGGATCATCTGTACAGCTTTTTCCATGGCAGTATTGCAGGCGGCCTGAACATCCCGGATGATGGAAATCTCAACATCGTTTTTGCAGGCGCGTAACTGGCCAAATGGACTTTTTGAAGCTATTATTGAAAAACCTTCTTCCTTCAGAGTTTGAGCAGTGAAATATGGAAAATCCCGCGGTACAGCTATTTTGCGAGCTCCGTTGTTCTGCAGGATCTCTGCAAGGCAATCACAGTATGCTATTGCCGGGTCCCCCCTCAATTTCACTTTGTCGCGGTATCCGCATTCCTGTAATGTTTTTACAGTTGAGACGCGAGATTCTATTTCTGCACGTCCATGCTCCATTTCTGACACCAGTAAGATTTCAGACCCACCCTTTATTTGCAGGTAAGCAAAAGAGTCCGATGCAAAGAACTGCGTGGCATAGAACATGTCGGCATTGCTGGAGTTACCAAGCATCAAAAAAACATCTGCTTTATCTGCTTCGAGTGTTTCACTTATATCAAGTGGATTTTTCTCTTTTGTCATGGAAGCTAATTTGTGCTTCTTAGTACAAAATTGTTGTTAGATTAAAATAAGAGAGAAATACAAGATATATTCAAAAGCATCGGGGCAAATTAGTGAACAATCTGTCGCCTTGAACAAGTACAGCACACTATTATTCAAATTAGATTTGTGCGCATATAATTTGAAAATAAATACAAATTTTGCAATACCATGTAGAAAAAGTATTATTTCATCGACATGCTGGCTATATAGACCTCCATTGAAAAGAAGGAGTATGTACCATGCAGAACAACTCAGCCACCGATTTGCAGAGTTGAGAGTATTTGCTAATGATATTAAGTACATAATTCTTTTTTACGTGCTGGGAGATTTTTTGACAACCCTGCATGCACTAAATTATGGTGTCGAAGAAAATGGATTTCTGGTGATAATAATTGCAGAATTTGGGATTTGGTCCATGCTTTTATTGAAAATGGTCTTTTTATCCATAGTATACTGGAATTACCAGGTACTCAATGATCCGAGCACAAAATGGACTACGATGATATGGGATTTCTCGAGAAAGGGAATTGCACTTGTAGGATTATTCCTCGTAGTGAACAACCTCATGGTGATCTTTATGCAAAACAGCCTGATCCAGGTACTTGGCCTGATAACAATTTAAGCTGATTGAGATTTAAAACAATTGATATCAAGGTCCAACATATCCTGCAATCATAAAGATACTGACTATGATTGATACATAGAAGTGCAATGGTGACGATATTAAATATGTTAAAGCCTGCACTATTAGTTGTTCGCGCCGTTAACACCTGCAACAGCAGAATTATTTAAGGGAACATTGATGGAAACTCCATCACACAAAAAGACTGAAGCTAAAAGCTTCCATTAGAACTTCACTTGATCATACACCTAACATACCAGCAACGAATATGGTACCGGAGATCAATAAGAAGTACACCGAAGTGACGAATAAGAGTTTTTTCACTTCTGCATCAACACATACATTCATATAGACTACACCACCTCGCCACTAGGTGAACAATGATATATAAATAAATCGTTTTCTTCGTAGAACAATATACATTTTTACAAAGAAAAGTAGCAGGGCAAACAGAAACTAAAAAATAATCATATAAAGATTAAACAATAAGTTGGAAAATACAAAGTTATTTCGAATTGCATAAAATAAAGAAAAAAGAACCCGGTAAAACCGGGAAAGAATTTAGCGCCCGAACCGGGATTCGAACCCGGGTCGGAGCCTCGACAGGGCTCCATGATAGGCCTCTACACTATTCGGACAGTTGCGGATTAATGTTAGCTTATTTCGCTTATGAGCACCCCTAAGAGGCAGTCTTCGCATATAAAGCTTTTCATGATTTGAAAAGTCCCACCTCCCAGACTCGAACCGGGGACATCGCGGTGCCTGCGCGTAATGTGATCAAGTCACATGAATCAAACTACAGCCGCGCACTCTACCAACTGAGTTAAGGCGGGTCAATCAAATCATGCATCTGCGACGCATTAACGCCCGATACAACTCCCAAATACGCACCATCGTACTTAGCTCTTTCGCCAAAGAAAGAACAGCATCAAAAATTCAATACCAGAGATCACGAAAATCATTGATTGGAAAAAGAATAAAAAGCAGCCCATAAAGAGCCGCGTAAGACCATATACTTAGAAAGTGTTAAGATCGCCCTTGATAACCATATCAGTTATCTTGGTTATGTTCTCAAGCCAGTCATCAATTACGGATTCAGCTTCACCTCTGACAGATGCAAAGTTTGCACCATCCTCAGGAATGATCTGCGCACTGGCAACGAGTGGCTGGTCTATTGGTTGACCGATCTGTGAGAGCAGTCTAATATAGACATCCTGCACCTCATCGACCTGCTTAACGACATCTCTTGCCATCTGGGTAGACAGCAGGTTGTATATCTTACCAATGTGGTTGATCGGATTCTTACCACTTGTAGCTTCCATACTCATTGGTCTGCTTGGAGTGATAAGACCATTACAACGGTTTCCACGGCCTACTGAGCCATCGTCACCCATCTCTGCAGAAGTTCCGGTAACTGTAAGGAAAACAGAGTCACACTTGTCTGCTGCGTTGATGCGTGTCACTACATTTCTGTCTGTGCGCTTCAATGCAAGATCTGTAACATAATCTGTCATCTCTTCCTTGAGGTTCATGTAGTGATCCATATCATCCACATGTCTGCCTACCATACCACAGCAGATAGTAAGGGAAATATCTTCACCATCTCTAAGACCCATTACCTTGATATCAGTCCCAATTGCAGGAATTGTTTTCTTAAGGTCAGTGATGAGCATCCTTTCAGACTCAAGAACTATCTGTTCAAGTTCTGAAAACGGAGCATGCCCTACACCAAATGAAGTGTCATTGGCAACTGGAAGCTGATCTCTGTTGAAAACATCCCTCAGATCAGAAGAACCTGTACCAAGCTTACAATCAATGATCATGTCACTTTCAAGGTCAAGATCCACAATAGTATTTCTCATGTATTCCCTGGCCGCCCTGAGAGCAACCGCTTCAGCAGGAATTTCAATACCATCGAATTCCTTTGTAGCCCTTCCCACAAGAAGAGTGTAGATAG
Source organism: Methanosarcinaceae archaeon (assembly GCA_020055655.1). Classification (GTDB taxonomy): domain Archaea; phylum Halobacteriota; class Methanosarcinia; order Methanosarcinales; family Methanosarcinaceae; genus Methanolobus. The sequence continues at coordinate 39,578 of JAIPUR010000009.1, forward strand.
GCTGTATTACCTCCCCATCACCAAACTGCGGATTGGATCTTCCTGCCACTATCTGGGTTTCATCGGTGTTGTGATGGAGTACTACACCGCATTTCTTAACGTACTCTGCACATAATGCACGGCTTACCGCCTCAGCAAGACCATCGGAGATACTGTCTGGGTGACCTATACCCTTTCTCTCAACAAGTTCTATCTGCTGTTTTTCAACAGGCATCTCCATAAGGTGCTCTACTTTGATATTTCGTATCATTTGCCATCCTCATATGATTTGTATAAATTAAATATAAACAGTAAAAAATGCATAACTAAAACCAAGTCGCATCTTCACCATACCAACTGAGCATCCCATATGTAATATTTACCACCCTACATACATTACTCATGATAATAATGAAGCTAAGGCAAATTAGAGTAGATACTCCATAATAGCGTGAAACCTATATGTTATAAATGTCTTTGGAAATCATTCAATTGATAATCTTAATTCCATTTAGAAGGTTTTCCAATGATACGTATCGCAATACCCAATAAAGGGCGCTTACATGACCCAACTGTAAATCTGCTCAAAGAAGCAGGCATCCCTGTACTCGAAGGTGGTACTAGGAAGCTTTTTGCAAAAACAACTGATCCCGGGATCACTTACCTCTTCGCGAGGGCTGCCGACATACCTGAATATGTACAGGATGGTGCAGCAGATGTGGGAGTCACTGGAATGGATCTCATATCCGAAACCGATTCTGATGTAGAAGTACTTCTTGACCTTCAATTCGGTGGTGCCAGCCTGGTGCTTGCAGTCCCGGAGGATTCCACAATATCATCATCAAGTGAACTTGAAGGTATGCGCGTAGCTACCGAATTCCCAAACATTACCCAAAAATATTTCGAGAATCTGGGGATCAACATTGAAGTTATAAAGGTAAGTGGCGCCTGTGAAATGACACCTCATGTCGGAATTGCAGATGCCATTGTGGACATATCAAGTTCAGGAACTACCCTTATCACAAATCGCCTTAAAATGATAGAAAAGGTGTTCACATCTTCAGTTTACCTCATTACAAACAAGGATAGTCAGGAAAACAACGACAAGATCGGACAAATTAAAACTGCTCTTGAAAGTGTCCTGCGCGCTAAAGGAAAACGTTACCTCATGATGAATGTACCTGCCGATTCCCTTGAAAAGGTCAAGCAAGTATTACCAGGGCTTTCAGGCCCGACTGTTATGAAGGTCGAGTCCGATGACTCCATACTTGCAGTTCATGCGGTAATCGATTCCGCCAATATATTTGCCACAGTGGATGAACTCAAAGGTGCCGGTGCTAAAGATTTACTGGTAGTGCCAATTGAAAGAATGATGCCTTGAGGTAACATGAGCTTTGAAGTGATCCCTGCAGTGGATATGAGAAACGGTAAATGTGTACAACTTGTACAGGGCGTACCTGGGAGTGAGACGATATCACTGGATGATCCTGTAGCAGTAGCAAAGGATTGGGTGTCACAGGGTGCAAAAACCTTACATTTGATCGACCTGGATGGTGCCATCGAAGGAAGTCGCCAGAACGCACCCATCATAGATAATATTGTCAAAGAGTGCAAACCGATGGGAATGAAAATACAGGTAGGCGGTGGCATACGCTCCTATGAAGATGCAGCAAGCCTTCTGGAAATTGGGGTTGACAGAGTAATACTCAGTACCGCAGCCGTCAATAATCCCCAGCTTGTAAAAGAACTAGCAGAATCTTTTGGAAAAGAGCGTATAAATGTTGCCCTCGACTCGAAAAATGGAAAGGTAGCCATCGATGGTTGGAAAACACAATCAGAACATACTGCTGTGGAAATGGGAGTTAAATTCCAGGAACTTGGAGCAGGAAGTCTGCTTTTCACTAATATAGATACCGAAGGGCTCATGCAGGGAGTCAACACCAAACCTACAGAAGATCTTGTCAATTCCGTAAGCATACCTGTAATTGCATCAGGCGGAGTTACAGGTCTGGACGACCTTATAAGCATAAAAAAAACCGGAGCCAGATCAGTGGTTGTTGGAAGCGCACTGTACACTAATAAATTCACATTAACAGAAGCGATAAATACCATCAATGAAGAGTAATAATTATATTTTAATAAAGTTCAGGTGCATGCTATGAGAGAAGCAAATATTTCACGCAAGACCAGTGAGACAGACATCCAGATGAAGCTCAATATAGATGGAACTGGCTCATCAGAAATTGATACGGGAATTGGTTTCTTAGATCATATGCTTACTGCATTCTCAAGACATGGAAACTTTGACTTCAGCGTTAAAGCCACAGGCGACCTCATCGTAGATGACCATCACCTTATAGAAGATACAGGAATAGTACTGGGGCAGGTTATTTCCGAAGCACTCGGTAACAAGGCAGGCATTGCCCGGTTTGGTGAAGCACGCATACCCATGGATGAAGCACTTGCAGATGTGGCACTTGATCTTGGCGGACGCAGCTACCTTGTACTTGACGTGGAATTCACAGCAGCAAAAGTTGGAGAGTTCAGCACCCAAATGGTAAAGCACTTCTTTGAGTCTGTTGTCCAGAATTCTAATATCAACATGCATGCTCATGTTTATGGTGACAACGACCACCACAAGATGGAAGCACTTTTCAAGGCCTTTGCATACGCCATGAAAAGAGCAACTGTTATTGAAGGAAGCGATATTAAAAGCACTAAAGGCTCACTTTAAGTGAGCTTTAGACATATTTTTAATTAAGTTCTAGTGAATTAGAACTTACTTTTTAACCTCTCATAGAATTCCTGTTCTGGACCATCTGTTTTTCTTGAAAGTCTCTCTACTATCAACTCAGGAGTGCTTCTGGCAATGTAGCTGTAACGAGGACTTCTGTCAACAACAAGATTTAAGTCAGAATCAAGCCCACTGGCCTCAATACCATCGACCCTTATGCTACGATCCGTGCTCTCAAGTATCAGTTCAGAAAGGTGAGATACAAAAACTGCCATGCTTTTTTCATTTTCTGAGAGAACTTCAAGTATACCTGCAATGATCTTTGCAGAAGCGCCTGGTTCTGTGATAGATTCAAGTTCGTCCACCAAAACCATCTTACTGGAATCGTCAGCAACCACAGAGAAATCCTTCAAAGTGGTTTCAAAAGCGCCGGCATCAAGTGTACCTTTGGATTTGGCAAAATAATAGAAACCGTCGGTAAGTGAGATCTCAAAAGAGCTTGCTGGAACCGGGAATCCCATGTGTGCAAGAATTACAGATTGTGCAAGTAACTCAAGCATCGAGGTCTTACCACCTGAATTCACACCACTTAGCAATACAACATTGGAATCATCTTCCGGACTAAGAGAATTCTTACCTACAGAATAATTAATAGGAACAACATCCCCATACCTGGAAAGCAGGAACATGTTCCGCCCATCTTCAAATCCCATCCCAGTAGAGGATAAAATATCAGGAAGTATCAATCCGTATGCATTAGCAAAGCATCCAATACTGAATCCCACATCAAATTCCAGAACAGACTTTACCATATCCCGCGACATCCCAAGGTAGGATGAAAGTACACGCGAAACTTCGCGCTTATGGTCGATCTGCCTTTTGGATACCTGTTGTATTAGATGTTGTTTGAAAATAGATATTTGTTCAGAATCTACTTCCATGGGATGTGAGATATCCTCTGAAAAAAGCGAATCTACAAATATTGATTCCTTTTTATTCAGATTCAAGTTAGAGCATAGATTACTACTACACTCCTTTATGGCAGAATGGTAGCTTGAGTGAAGTTTTTTCCCTAGTAATTCCTTCAACTCAACAGAGCCCTTCATCACTTTAAGCATATCCTGACCATTCAGCGTTAATTCGCTGTTCTTGAGATCTTCATCAAGTTTCATATTGGCATCTTTGACTTCAGCAGAGACAAATTGAGCAAGATGTTCAATTGCAAAATCAAGCCTGTCAACCTCCTCATCCGTACCCTGTATAATGTCACCTTCTTCATCAATCAATGCCAAAGTTGATCCAAGAATTCCAATGTCATCCTCTGAAACCGATTCCATAAATTTGATACCTTTGGAGCGAAGCAGTTCAACAACCTCGATTGAAGAACTGATGCTTTCAAGATTCTTTGAAAAGGAACTTATGTTCTTTTCCGGAATAATTTTCCATTCCGGAACTTTTCTAATATCCGAAACAAATTCCGGATTCACATCTTCCGGAAGTTCAAAAGAAAGATAAGTGTCATCTGCCACCATAACATGAGAATATCCCCTGGCAACATCAATGAATTCTGACAATGACCGCACTAACTGAACATCCATATGATTGCCAAAATGCTCACGCGAATACTCAAATATATCCTGGTCACCAGTCATTATAACACGGTCACGTATCTTTGGAAGCTCATACCTGAGATTTAATTGTTTTACCTTCTGAAGAAGAGATACCACCCTGCAATCATCTGCAAGAGCTTGTGCAGTCTCCATGTATGAAGATACACAGGTACGCATTTCCATGATCATTTCCAACTTGCTTGAGGGGTATGGGAAAAATATGTTCAATTTATCCCTTGCATACGCCGTGTGTGCAAATGTTCTGATAATATCAAGCAATTTTTCATAAACATCCATTGACTCTCTGGTTTTCAAAAAATCTGAAACATCCACACCATATTTTTTGGACCTTACATCATGCACCAGAGAGACAGCATAACGTTGTCCAATACCATCCACTTCGGAAATACTGGCAATATCACCGCCTACTATGGCTTCGAGTGCAAGTTCTTCACTTCCAAAGTATTCCACAAAGCGTCTTGCCATCTTTTCCCCTATACGAGGTACATCTTCAAGACTTCTGATATCTGTTGACATGCCAGAACAACTCCATTAAGTAAAATTATCCAATGTGCAATTTGCAATTCCACGCTCTATTTTGTACCTATCCCGGTAAGACATTTTGCTTATAGAAGAAGATACCTTAGGTTGAACTTTCTTTGCATGTTTTTTGTTTCTTCTGTTGCTAATCATTTGAGAATCATAGTAAATATCCCAGAGATCATCAACCTCATTAGTTTCCCTGGAAAAACTCAGATTCTCTACAAATGAAGAACTTATGTGCGTAAAGTGATCCAGACCTATGTAACGCCCATTTCCAACCCATGCATTTTCCTTTTCAATAACTACAATAGGAACATCAGGATTCTTGCCTGATAGCCACCTGCAGAACATGTCCCCTATACGATGAGGTGAATCTATCCGGACAGATAATATACCATTTACAAAATCAGGGCGGGAGAACATGCATAATTGATGATATGAACGAGCAACCTCACCCATATAATTGTAATATTTTTTCCCTGTCAGGGTCTTGCCGATATACAACGCATCTGCATTTTCTTTACATGAGCAAAGGAAATTCACAAACTCTGCAGGATTGCATCTTGAATTTCTTAGTGTAAGATCGACATATCTCTCAATACCCGGATCGCCTTTGAACATGGCACCCTTTCTTTTACCGAGTAGTTTGGAAATCAGTTCAGTGCAGTTTGCCGTAGGCCTGAAACCAAGTGTTTTTACACCGTCGTCGATTCCGGAAAAGGATAATTTTCTTTTTAGGTCATCTATATTTTTTGCAAAAATAAGATCTGAATTTGGATTTTCCAGTAATTCAAAACAGGCGAGAAGTACGCCTTCAGGATTGTTCTTAAAAGCTATTATCATGCGCCTGCCCCCATAAATGAAGCAAGTTTCAGTTGTCTGCCGCCATTTATCTCTATGTACGGTCTTGCCCTTGACAGTACAACTCCAAGCCTCAACAATTCTTTTTCAGAAAGAAGCGGCCTTGATTGGACTATTCTTCGAGCACCTACAGGACCTATACCCGGCACAAGAAGTAATTCAGCCATGCTGGCAGAGTTTATATCAACAGGAAAGCGTTCAGGATGAGCTTGTGCAATAAGGAGCTTGGGGTCATGGTCTGAAAGAAAACCAGAATCATCATAGACAGCATCGAAATCGAAAGATTTCAATCCGTAGTCCTTAAGCAAAAAGGAGGTCTGATACAGTCTTATTTCCCTCCATGCAGGGGATGGATCATTATTTTCAAGTGGAGTCGCAGTAACAGGATCAAAACTCATAAAATATGGCCTTCTTAGCTCATATTTATCCATGAAATTGTCTACAGTTCTAACAATATCCCTGTCTGGTTCGGAAAGTGCACCAACTACGAACTGTGTGTCATTAGCACCAATTATCTTGCCCCCGTATCCCACTTCCTTTCGTTTCTTGTTTATAAGATCCCTTGTCCACTGAAGCCTCTGAAGAACGTCATTGTTATAATCAAAGTTTGGACATATTTCGGAATAATTCACAGAATTCGTGGTCTCTGCATTGACGCCAAACTTGTTCGCATAATCTGCAATTTCCTCAAGCAGGTGTTTAGGTGTGCCCGGCATCATTCTCATGTGAATATAACCTGTAAACCCCTGATCTCGCAAAAGCGTGGCAACTTCAAGTTGCTTCTCTGCTGTTTTTTCGGCATCCCCAATGATGCCAGAGGAAAGGAAAAGACCTTCCACTGCATTCCTCCTGTAAAATGACCATGTTATCTTTGCGATCTCTTCAGGTGAAAGGGAAGCTTTAGTGGACTCACGACCACATCTGTTAGGGCAATAAGTACATTCCCCTGCACATGAATTTGTCAGAAGGGTTTTGTAGAGCTGGATGCACCGACCATCCGGACCAAAGGCATGACAGACTGCACCCTGGTTGCAACTATCATACTTAGTTCCTGCAGAGAGGATGTTCATCCTCTCTGAAAGTGTAAAATGGTGTTCATTTGCAGACTGGCCAGCGTTCATTACATTTTAGTTGAACAAAGACATATATAGGCAGAGACCAAGCGGGGTGAAAGTATTCAAAAAGGTTCAAACTAGAAAATAAACTTAAAAAATGATGCGATTGATGATCACTCGTCTTTAACTTTGACCTTGACCTTGAGGAAAGTCACAGGTTGAAGCTTCTTCCACATGACAGTGGAATCTTCATCAAATGTGAAATCGCTAACATTCTTTTCAGAAAATACGCCATCTACTTCATAGACAAAAAAACCTTCTTCACCATTTGTAGAAACAATGTTTTCCTGACCTCTGAGATTTCGTACCTCAACGACTGCTGCCTTCTTTAACGCTTCAAGCAGTGTACCTCCTTTTTCGATCTCAACTGTCTTGGCAGGCGCAAAGATATCAAGTGCATTGAATATATTCCTGTTATTAAGCTGGAGAACATGGGTTTTTCCATATACTTTCCTATATATCAATTCAGCAGCCTCAAGAATATTTGCATGCTTTGCTGCAACAGGAACTGAAATACCAAGTTCCCTTGCTAATTCTGATATGTGCATCTCTCCCTCGGTCAGTCTCTCCAGCATCTTTAACCGGGATTCACTACCAAGAGCACTAAAAAGATGCAACCTATCATCATGTTCCGGGTCAGTATTTTCTTTACTAGCAAGTGCACTCATAACTAAGAGTATAGTTTTGAAAACTATATATCTATTTCCTAATACACACAATTCAAAGTGCTACAACACACATATGTATCAAAGATGATGCAATGCAGATCTCTGAGTACTGATATTATAGTCAATAGATTCAAAGTCACCCAACATAAACTCATGGGTCAGATAATCAGGGGACACAAAATCTACTATTTTAGAACAATTCTTATTTTTAAAGGGAAGATGATGATCAATTTGCCCCACTACATCCATGACCTTTCCAAAGCGTTCAGAAAAAGGAAGCTTGCAATAATTATCAGGAAGTTCAATACACTTGTTTCCCTGCATGAAATCTCCAGAGAGACTGTGATGAAAATGAATTCCTTCAAATCGATCCATCATTTCATCTGAATATTTTGAAAGCACGGAAAGAACCACGTCAATAGAATCAAGCTCTTCGGTACATACCATAGTAGCATTCATCAAATGACCCACATCCAGTATGAAAGCCCAGTTATCAAATTCAAGCTGTTCGATGAAATATTGAGTGTCCTCAGGGTCCAGGAATGTCAGGCCAGGCCACCATAGATTTTCAAAGAAAAGACGAACAGGTGGCTCTCCATTAGGATATATCTTCATAGATTCATTTAAGAATTCTGCTGTAGTGTCCATCACATCGCGGTTACTGTAATTGAAATTGCGAGTAAATACATTTTCCATTTCTACATATGCTACATGAAAAACACCATAAGCAGCATCAAGTGAAAGGGCATTGTCCATAGAGGTACGGAAATTAGATATAATCTCATCCCGGCTGGAACCACCAAAAAGGAAGAACTTCTCAATGTCATCCATTTCAGAAGAAAATACAGAATCATCTATCCAGGCCCTGTGGCGCCCCATCCAGTAAGGTAAATGCACAGCCTCTATCAGATCGGAAGGAATATCAGGAAGAGGAGAATGGTCTATAAAAAGTTCGATACCATCCAGATCATGCTTCTTCAAAAAGTTTTCGACATTACCCCAGTCCGAATCAAATACGCACATATCTGCTTCGTAGAGAGACAAATTCATCAGTTCTTTCATATAACCCCTAGTTTTCATTTATCGAGACAATCGTCCATATTAATACAATTCCCATTTTTGATGAGCCATGAAGTTACTCTGATCCAGTTATCAAGTATAGGATCATTCTCGTCCAGAAGAAGATCAAATGGAACTTCATTTTCAGTTTTTAAAAGATCAGGAAGACCTTTCATAATAGAGAGAGCTACAGTCCTGCCTGATTTTTCCGGGATCATTCCCCAGGATATCTCATCAAGTAAATGAAGCATTGTACAAGTACTTCCCACAAGGTACGGATTTTTCGAGATATTACGTAATTCCTTAAAAAAACGAGCTTTCCGGTTTTCCCCTTCCAATTTAGAAGCAAAGCTCCAATATGTTGCTTCATCTATCCCAAATCTTTCAAGGCGTACCATCATATCTCTTTGGTTTATGGGGCTAAGATCAGACTGGAGTTCCAACGCTTTAGAAGTAGCTTCCATAACAGTCCTACCGATAAGCTCACCTAATTTGGAATGTTTACCTGTGTCTGTAAGTTTTGCAGAGCTTGTCTGGTCTGATACGATAGCGATCATATCAGTCCCTGATCCCGTGGCAATTCCCTGTGAATAGCGACTCGGTGCCATTAGTTGTTGCAAGGTTGCGGTCTTTGCTTCAGTTGCTGTAATAATAGCACGAGCCATTGCATATTCAGGCAACGATGCGCCAATAAGTAGAATGGTATTGATAGTACCCTGAATATACATGTGAGTGCCTTTTTCCTCATGATATGATGCAGGATCACCAACTCTCCCACCATTGATCACTATACCTGCTGTAACTATTGCAGTGACTTCCACACCCCTAAAAGAATGAGAAATTATAGCAACATTGTCCATATTAGCTGCAGTCAGCATGGCTGAGCTATATTCAGGTTCGAGGCCAAGCCTTTCTGAAACTATAGACACATAGTCAGAAATGGAGCCACCCTCAAGATCATCGACGGCCTTTACTCCCTTAGATATTTGATGATTAAAAATGGCCTTGAGATCTTTTCTATAACCGCCATTTACCCAGGAACTTGTAATTGTATCCCTGCCATCTGGCAGTAAAACTACAATAGAATCAGGGTGTCTGTATATCTTTTCACCACTTGATGATTCCAGCAAAAGTACGGTAGATCCGGCTGTTCCGCTCATGTATAAAGTTACTATGTTAGCTACTGCTTATAAACATTCCATTTTATCCATACTGGCGTACTCATGTTTTCATGAATGAAAAGCAGTAGTTTTTAGCAATACTTTCACATAAATCCTGGCCCAGATATACGTTACTATGGAGCCAATTATATTCCCAATAACCATTCCCCACCATACACCGATCAGCCCAAAACCAAGATTGAATGCGAAGAAGAATGAAAATAGAGGAACTAGTATAATTGCACGGATGATGGTAGCCGTGAGTGCATAAGTTCCCTTTCCAACTCCCTGGAATAAAGATGATGAAAGCATACCTAGAGATACAGTTGGGTAGAAAAGACAGATTATTCGCAAAAATATCACAAGATCCGGAGCAATATGCATAGCACCCTCTGATCTTGTAAATATGTAAGCGATCTGAGGAGCCAGCACAAATGTAAAAACCGCTACTGCGGTTTCCACAAGGAAGCCCAGTTTTGTAGCATACATATGAGATGATGATACTTTTTCATATGAACCCTGGCCATAAGCAAAACCAGTCATAGTCACAACAGCTGTTGCAATTCCAATAAGCGGCGCAGTGGCAATGGCTGCAACACGCCAACCGACCGTATAAATCGCTACACCATCTGTGTCGCTGACATATATGATAACAATATTCATAAATAGCATCATCACAGCCATTGAGATCTGCTGAATTGATGATGGCACACCAACCCTGAATATATCTCTGAGAATTCCTTTGTCAAATCTGAAATCCTTGAAATTGAATAAAAGGTATGTGTCTTTCTGGAAAAATAACCAATTGGACATCAATAAACAGCTTACTGCCATAGAGATAATAGTAGCCCACGCAGCACCTACTATACCTATTCCTGCCCAGTATATGAGAATCGGATCCAGTATTATGTTCAGAACTGAGCCCAGTACCATGGCATACATTGCTCTTTTTGCGTCACCCTCACTACGAAGGATAGCACCTGCCACATTTGGGAAGAACATAAAAAGGCTACCTGCGAAAATAACTTTACCGTAGGAGGTAGCCATATCTGCAGCGTCACCTGCACCCACTGAATCAAAGATGCTCCGAGCAAAGATGAACAATGATACTGAAAAAACAATTACCAATATCATCATCAATATCATGGTATGAACTGCTACATTGTCAGCTTCATCTTTGTTACCTGCACCAAGTTTGCGAGATATTGCAGAACCACCACCAACACCAAGTCCATTGGAAAGTGCAATTGCCGTGAAGAAGAATGGAAATACAAAACCCACTGCTGCAAGTGCATCTGATCCAAGACCGGATACCCAGAAAGTATCCACCAGGATATAGATGGTCTGTATGGACATGCCGAACATCATAGGTAATGCAAGCTTGAAGATAGCTTTTTTTGGATCCCCAAGCATAGTTTCCATGCCGGAACTGCTTTTATACCCCGTGTCTTTCATTTTGATAGCTTCCTGATATTATTCTCGGCAGAGATATTCTCACCCGCTCGCATAAGCATAGATATGAATGATGCAGCTTCAGCTTCGGTGAAACCACTCATAAGTAGGTCATTAAGACGGGAACTGATTTCCATGAACACATTTTCCATGGACCTACCTTTTTTAGTAAGCCGGACTATGTAAGCGCGTTTATCATCGGGGTCGCGTTCTCTGGTGACATACCCTATTTCCTCAAGTCTGTTCATGGATCTTGTGATGGTAGCCCGATCATAACTAAGAGAGCTTGCAAGCTCCTCCTGTTTGATACCATCGCAATGTAAAAGAAGCATCATAAATGGGAACTGACCACTACCGATACCATAGGGTCCCAGTTCTTTTGCCAGATATATCTGTATGGACCTGAAAAGATGAGAACTGTAGCGACCTATGGATTCGTGCTCCCAGAGTCTGTAAATATGAGAATCATTGTAACTTGTCAAAGCTTTCACCTAAATGTTGCATCTGCAATTGTTGCGCATGCAACAGAAGGTGTTGAAGTATATGACTTTTTTCATTTGAACTTCAGATAAAAATAAGACAAAAATGATAATTTCAACGACTTCGAGCTTTTCTCAAGCACTTTTTCAAAAGGAGCGATCATCCGATTCTTCATGGTCTTTTCAATATCCTTTTTTACCGGCGGTAAGCTGGTGAAGAATGAAAACATGGACACAATTATTCTTTTGCGCAGGTCGTTCTGTGGAAAATCATAAAGTCCATGCTTTCTGTAAAACCGGTCATCTGCTTTGAATATAGCTCGCATACTTCCCCATATTGCATCGTGACACTGATATCACCTTTCGGACTTCCATTTAGAACACATATTTTCATGCCATCATTTCCACAGATCAATCAACAAGCATTTCTACACCCATAAGTTCAAGGAATATCTCCTCGAGGGAGGGTACAATAGTGCGCATCTCAACAATATCCCCGCCTTCTGATGCAACCCATTTGCTGGTCTTGTTGATCACATCTATATCATGGGTTATCAGCACGTAGTCACCATTGACCTCTTTGAGATCGGCAATATTATAATTATTGATACTTTCTACCTTGAACTCAAGACGATATTGAGTCCTCCCATATTCTTCTCTGATCTGGTCAGCAGTGCCTCTAGTGATCATCTTACCTTTTTTCATGATTAGAATATTGTCACAGAGACTCTCTACCTGATAGAGATTATGAGCACTAAAAATTACAGTTTTACCCCTTTCCCTGAGAGAACGGACATAATCTGTAATGTATTTGGAGGTCATTGGATCAAGGCCGGATGCGGGCTCATCATAGATCAGAACATCAGGGTCATTTATCAGAGAGCGGGCTATAGCAACTTTGCGTTTCATTCCTTTGGAAAGATCGCCTATTTTCTTACCCTCAGCATTTAGGTCGAGATCAAAAAGAAGGTCAAGTATCCTCTTTTTAGCAATGTCTTTCTTGATGCCATATAATTCTGCAAAGAACATTAAGTAGTCATCAACACTCATACCTTCATACAGTGGTGATTCTTCTGGAAGGAAACCTAAAAATGACTTTATCTCAACGGCATCGCGGTCTATATCCAGGCCCTTCATAGTAATATTACCATCACTTGGCCTCACAAGACTACTGAGCATCTTCAGCGTGGTTGTCTTGCCCGCACCATTTGGCCCCACTATCCCGAATATTTCACCTTTTCCGATGGAAAACGACAGACCGTCTACTGCAAGAAAATCACCGTACTTTTTCCTGAGTCCTTTTACTTCAATAATATTTTGAGCCACATTAAGATATTTGTCGTTAATACATATAAAATATGTTATAAAAATCAAAACTAAGATCAGAACTAAAATCGAAATTGGAAAATTACCAAAAAGAAATGAGAGTTGCTCAAAGAGCAACTTTACTAATTTACCTTGTCCAAATGCACATCCAGTTGAGGGAATGGTATCTCAATACCTTCTCTGTTGAATGCATCATGAATACCAATTGTAAGCTCGTTCTTGACAGCCCAGAAATCTGCAGTCTTGACCCATGCACGTAACTGGAGATTAACAGATGAATCTGCAAGTGCTGTGGTTACTACCGCTGGAGCAGGGTCTGAAAGTACAAGGCTGTGAGCCTCTATAAGATCCAGGGCGATCTTCACGGCGTTATTTATATCGCTACCGTAGCTTATCCCGACATCAACTCCAACCCTGCGAGTTGGCATGCGGGTTGCATTGACTATAGGACTGCCCCAGACAAGTTTGTTAGGCAATGTTATGAATTGGTTATCAGGGGTCAAAAGTTCTGTTGCCATGATACCAACAGAATCTACAGTACCTGAAAGACCATTGACAGTTACATATTCTCCTTTATCAAGAGGTCTGAGAGATGCTATCCAGACACCTGCTGCCACATTGTTCAGGGAGTCCTGCATACCAAAACCAAGAACTAAACCAATGACTGCAGAAAGGCCCACAACAACTGAACTAACATCAACATCAAGGGCGCTTACAAATACAAGTAAGATTGCCACATAGAGCAAGGCCCGCAAAAATCTTGCCAGAAACTCGATTACAAGTTCCGGGAGTTTTGTTTTCTGTAATCCGTCCCTAAATATTTTTGTCAGCATGCCAGTGACGATCAATCCTGCCACCAGAATAAGCAATGCAAAAATAAGCTGTGATACAGCTATACTTGTGTACGGTATAGTTTGTGCTAAATCTACCATGTCTACCACCTTATTATAATCAAAAAATATATAGAAGTGCGAATTTAATTTGGATCCCATGTGATATAAACCATTATTTCTTGAACACTTATTAATATAATAGCTGCGTAATAAAAGATATATGTCCGGCTGGTTCACTATTGCGAAATGGGAATTGTTTAGGTCAATGCTTAAATTTGACACCCGATCAGTTCTAATGTTACTGTTTTCTTTAATACTAGTGATTGCTGCCTCATTTGCTGCTACCCAAACAGGGATGAGTATGAACCAGAAAATATACGTTGCAGCCTCTAATGAGCCTACTATCAAACCAATTATTGAAATGGACCAGCGTTTCGATTGTGTAGTTACTGATACCTATGAAGCAAGCCATTTCTATACGCTGAAAGCTGACATGGCAATCATCGGTAATAATGCATATCTAGGCGACACGAATAAAGCTGCAGCTGCCGGAGATGCCCTCGATAATACCATTAAGAACTACCGTGAGGCAGTACTTACATCCTATAATGACATCAATAACAGCCATCCTGTATGGATCACAGTTCACGACCTTGACAGACCCCAGGATTTCCAGTTAGCCGGGGCCAGTGAAGTGGCAGAAGGAATTGAACAAAGCAGTACAAATGAGAATGAGGTAAATTCTCCCGAATCAGAAAACATCGTACCTGAATCCGTAAGTTCTGGTAGCTCTTTTGTAGCACCTGAAAATGTTGATGAATTGACACAATATGGATCAAAAGCATTTTTTGAAACACAAACTATCTCAACACCAACTCATTTTTCACCCCCGATACCATTTAAGGCAATACTATACGCATTTCTGTTCATTTTTCCCATATATTTTGTATCGCAGTTCTACTCCACCAGTATAATGGATGAACGTACGAACAAAAAAGGTGAACTTGTAATTGTAGCGCCACTAAGAGGTAGAGATATTGTCATAGGCAAGACTGTGCCCTACATCCTTGCTACACTGCTAATACAGGCAATAGTAACCATTTACATAATGGGACTTGCAGAAAACATGGATGCACTGAAAAGTTCCATAATAATACTTGCAGCAATTTTCCCTGTTGTCCTCCTCTTCTTTGCCCTATCATTCTTTGGGGCAATTCTTTCAAGAAGCTTCAAGGAACTAACCTTTGCAAGTGTATTCCTCTCCGTAGTAATATCAGGATATCTTTTCTTCCCGGCAATGTTTGCCAATATCCATGCCATCAGTTCAATCTCACCCGTTACACTGATAGTGAGGTTGATAGAAGGAGAAACTATACAGATGCAAACATATCTGTTCTCAACGCTTCCATTTTACTTTGTTGCAATATCTGTCTACGCTTTTGGAACTTATATATTCAGAGAGGAAGACCTGTTCACACAAAAGCCTGTATTTGACAAGATCACAGATTGTTTTGAAATATTCCTTTCAACAAAATACGGCTCAGTATTTTTGCTCAGTGTGATATTCATACCCTTTGTATACATGACACAGCTAATGCTCATTGTCATGCTTTTCAACCTTCCTGTACCGTACTCTATAATCACCATGATAGCACTTTCAGCAATGGTTGAAGAACTTGTTAAATCTGCAGGGATCTATACAATATTCAAAAGGAATATTAAGGAAATTAACCTGAAAAATGTATTGCAGCTTTCAGTTCTTTCAGGTTCAGGATTTTTTGTAGAAGAAAAACTGGCCACGATCCTTACGCTTGCACCTATCGCAAATTCAGCTTTTGGCTCGGTAATGACAATGGGCGCATTGCTCCTAATTCCACTTGTATTGCATGTATCAACAGTTGCAATTAGTTCCCTTGTAATGTATCGGAAAGGAACAAAATGGTACATCGTATCAGTACTCTCAGCCACTGCAGTTCATGCACTATACAATCTATTCATACTAAGGGGGTTCCTCTTTGGCTAATATTTCAAAGATCAATTGCATTGCAAAAAAAGAATTTGCAGAGCTTATGCATGAGAAGACATTCATTCTTTCAATACTCATACAGCTTTTCATAGCATCTTTTTCGACATTCCTTGTAATAGGACTAACATCATTCTATGACCCATCTGCACTGGGTGATGTAGAATTTAGTGGAACGAGCATTGCTGTTGTAGGAACCGAAGAAAGTGACCTTTATCTGCTCTTGCAAGTCTCAAAACTTGATATAAGACTATACAGCGATTTTGGTGATGCTTATTCCGATTTTTATGAGCAGGAGGTCGATGCCATTGTACTGGCACCTCCTGATCCACCCGAAGGAGATGAAATCCTCAATGTTGATATCTACCTTCCAAAGTCAGAGATCAAATCCACATTGATATCACTACAGCTCAAAGAGCCTCTTGAGCAATATGAAAAAAGGGTTAGAGATATCAGAACTCAACGTCTACCAGGTTACGAACCTGTAAAGCTGAATATCATTGAGAGAGGACTGAAAACATCTACAACCTACTTTGAATTCATATATGTAGCACTGCTGCCACTTTTAATGTTCACCCCTGCATTTATATCCGGGGGACTGGTGATCGATTTCATTACTGAGGAATTTGAAAGGAAAACAATGGAATTACTAATGGTCTCACCGGTATCCTTCTCCGAGATAATAAATGGAAAAGTTCTGCTCGCTACAGCCATCGTACCCCTGCAATCACTGACATGGATGGTACTGCTGGCAGCAAATATGATATCGATCAAGAATCCGCTGCAAATACTTACAGTAGTCACATTAATAGGACTCATACTTGTAATCCTAAGCAGCATCATGTCCATTACTTTCAAAGAAAGGGGAGTAGTGCAGCTGATCTATTCACTTGTACTTATTTTCCTGTTCATGGCATCATACCTGTTCACAAATTCGCCTCTGAATCTTGTAAGTCGTCTTTCAGTGGAAAGCATTGGTACACTTGAATCATCTATCTGGATAGGTATCTACAGCCTTGTGGCAATAGCACTTTATTTCCTTATGGGCATCGTAGTAAAACGAAATATAACAACATTTAAAAGATAAAAATACACACATGAGTTCAATGGCTACACGCACACTGGTTTTCTTTATACTACTCTTATCATTTTTAGCACCTGCAGCCAATGCATACGATATTCAGAATGAGGACATCTGGATATTTCAGGGAGCATATCAACTGGAAATAGGGGGCAGAGCTGAGCTGGAAGGATTTACAGTCAAGCTTCATGATATCAAGGATGATGGAAGCTCTGCTACCATACTTATCTATCGAAATAGGGTTTTCAAAGAAGCTTTTCTTATTGATGACGATGCAAATAACGTGCAGACATATGAAAAAGAATTAAAGGTCACTGCCAGTGAAGTCAATGCAACATCGGTATCAATGGAAATACACAAGCAGCAAACCGAAAGAGTATGGATCACCAGTACTAAAAAAACAGCAGTTAAAGAAGGAAAACAAATAGAAGATGGAGAATATATCGTCAAGCTAAAAGAGCTTACGGAAGAAGGGGCTTTGATCTCAGTTGAAGGGAATGGAAATAGCATAGAAGATACCTACAAAATGGCTGAGTATGAAAAGATTCCTGACGAGTTCATGATGAATATTGTTTACATCAATAAAAATACAGAAGAGGTATTCATTGAAACACTCAGACCTGGTGAACCTGGAATGAGTGTTTTTGTTAAAACTGATAAAGAAGAGTATTACCCTAATGAAAAGATCGAATACCAGTTCAGTTTAAGCAATACTGGCACAGTTCCTTTGCATGGATTAATACTTAGCACATCTACCAGTGAAGGTTCTGTTGAAGACACGGTACTGCAACATCCCTCTTTAGATCCGACCAAGGTCAAGAAATTCGTTGTCGATATAGTACCGCCTAGCAGCCCTGTTGCTAAAAATATAACGATCCGTTCAGAAATAAAAGGCTATGATTACAAAGCCAATGAATATTCAAATAGCAGTATTCTGGAACTGCCTATAAAGCCATATATTTCCATTGAAAAAGATGTTGAAATGTTGAAAAAAAGTGCAATTGATACTGAATTTGGTACTGACGAGTATTTTCTTGTCAGCCTGACAGTTAAAAACATGGCAGGATCCCAGACAGCACTAACAATTACTGATGAGCTTAATGATTCCTTTATTCCGGATAATATGGAAAAGCTGGAATGGGGCATTCTTATGGAACCTGCCTCTGAAAAAACTATTACATATCATGTGAAGCCAACGGTGCCTGGTAATTTTACATTTGGAACTGCCACTGCTCAGTGGAACTACAAGGGAGACACCTACAGAGTGAGCACAGGCCTGGATAACGAGGTCTATCAGGTACATGGCTTGAAGGCCACTGTTGAGAAAAGCATTGTTTCAAATTATCTGTACCCTGGAGATCGAACCGAAGTGATCGTCAAAGTCACAAATACTGGCGACAGACAAATTGAAGTGAGCTTGTCCGACGAAATATCTCCCGAATTAGAACTTGTAAGTGGGGGAACAAGCTGGAGAGGAAACATAGCTCCCGGAAGATCAGAAGAGATAACTTATGTGATCCAGGCACAGAAAATAGGAGACTTTTACCTCCCTGAAGCACATATTGAATTTACTGATGAGGATGATAAGAGAGGGACTTCGGACTCAGGAACACCAGTGATTTATGTAGATAATGCACTTCCTGTGGTAGAGTATGAAGAATACATTGATGCTGAAGAATATCACTATGAAGATGAAGGAATTATTGAAGAGAATGATGCTGAAATGACCGAATTGACGAGATCTGGAGCAGTATGGTTTTTGACATACTCTTTTGTTTGCATATTACTTCTTATTGCAATAGTGCCAACTGGTGCATATTTATATATAAACAGAAAAATACAGTGATTATAAGATAGAGGGTGATAAAATAGGAATAATAGCACTTGTTGGTTCAGCTCTCCTTTTTGCAATATTTGCATTTATGGTGCTTTTTGCTCTGATTAATATTTCATCCAGACTGGCAATGTTGATATTGTTCTTTATACCACTCTTTGCTACTCTCATACTTCCGGGTACATCTACTGGTTTTCTTGCATACCAGCATTTTTTACTTGCAAACGGCCTGGTACCTGTTAACAATTTCCATATACTGTTGATGGTCTGGTCTACCTTGATAGGAATTATACTGTATACCGAATTCCTTACATGGTATCTTGCAAAAGGCAAGAAAAACTCGGGTGATGTTAAAATAGACCTTGCAGACATACATAGTACATTGAGAGCAGCTATTGCGGTGATGAAGGATAAAATAGCTAAGCGCAATTAGAGGTACTTTGTACAAGAAACAGATATTTTGGAATAAGCATGGAAGAAACAGGCAACGAAAAAGAGACAGTGGAGTTTAAACCAAACCCATTAAAAGCTATTGCATATTCATTATTATTTCCGGGCCTTGGACAAATATACAATAGAGATATGGGTAAAGGAAGCTATTACATAGTACTTGGTTTTACTATGATAGTAGCGTCCTATCTTGTGATCCCTATTTTTATTTATATCGCATTCCTGTTCTATTGCATGCATGATGCCTACGTTTTTGCAAAGAATAAGAATGAAAATGAAAATACTGGATAGTAGGTATCTTCAGAATCAAGTTTTGCTTTCCTGGTTGTAAGTTGCGGTTTGTAGTTGAGGAATACCATGCATACCCATTACAGCATAAACTGGCTGTGTAGGAGCTATCCACACACTTCCCGTACCTTCAAATGTTTGCAAGAGGCCTTCTCCTGATGTAAATGCACCGCTAATCCCTTTTGTTGATCTTTCCACTGTGAAATCAACAGAGCCGGATCTTAGTAAAGCAAAGTTTCCATCAACCTGTAATTTTTCATTGTTCAACTGGTATTTGAGGATCTCGTTCATTGGCACAGGTATTTCGAGCACACATGCACCTTTCCCACTTACTTTAGTCTGGAACCATCCATCTCCACCAAAAAGACCAGCCGTAACATTTTTCTGGCTTGTCACCCCCACTTCAAGGGAATCCTCACAGCAATAGAAGAGTCCTTTATCTACTATAATTGAGCCACCATCAAGTTTCACAATGATATAATGACTGAAACTTGGTTCAAGGAAAACTTCACCAACACCGCTGTACCTGGGTTTGAATGTGGATTCGCTGGTCAGCTTATTCTTTAGCATTTTCTTAGCAAGTCCACCAACACCGCCAGTATTTGACTCGCTTCTAATGTTACCTTTGTGGAAATTAAGAGCACCGGCTTCAGTGATAACTCCACCTTCATTGAGTGTGACCTTAACTTGCTTTAAAGACATGCCTGATTTTTGAACGTAATAAAGCTCTTTGGATAGATGTGGATCTTTGCTACCTTTTAGATCATTGTACTCCAGTACCTCTATCTTCACGGTATCTGTCTCTGCTGAATCAAGAACGTTCACATTTTGATAAAATTTACTACTCAATCAAATCACCCTTTATTAAATATATAATATATTACAAAACATATATAGAGCTTTTCTGAATTAATATATGATTTAAAATAAAGCTCTGCAAAAGAGTTGTTAAATATGAACGCAATAGAGTAATCTATCAATGATGGCTGATCAGAAAGAGAAGCATATCGAGATTTCAGAATACATTGCACCATGGGGTATCTACTGCAAAGCATGCGAATCATATGGAAAAAACATGTACTGGATGCAGATCTGAAAAAACACAGAAATATAAAAGCAAATACGGTTGCAAGATTGGTACATGTGCCCTTGAGAAAAATATTGATCTTTGCATCAACTGCAAGGAGCATCAACTGCAAAGTCTAAAATGATAAATTCCTCAAGACAAACAAAAATGACCCACGTTACCAATACAGCAGAGATGCATCACAGGATATGAGCATCATAAAAGATCATGGCCTTGATGAATGGGAAAGATATCAGGATGAAAATGGAAATATGATCTATGCGGTGGAACCATTATGATATACAACTACAAATTCGGGAAATGCGAACATGAATTCTTACCAACAGAAAAATAACATCTTATTTCTTGCCTGCAGAATGTTTGAAGATGAAGTTGTTCATCTGATAGAGAATGACAGGGATGCAAAGGTAGTTCTTATTGACAATGAAGAATCAAAAGGTATCAAAGGAAAGCTGGACAGGCTTTCAATTGGATACGGCGTTGCAAGTGTGGAAGAACTTGAAAATACTTTGAGTGAAAATAATGGCCTTTCATTGGTAGTTTATTTCCTTGAGTTTGCACTTGATGAAGATCCGCAATTATTGAAGGAAGAGGTTTACAAAACCGTAGAAGAAGTAGCAAGTTTTGTCGATGGGATACTTGCCTTTTATGGACTTTGCGGGAATGTACTTGGCTCCATCGAATACGATTTCAGAGAACTTGATATACCAGTCAGGATACTCAAAGATAAAGGTGGGCATGTGGTAGATGACTGCATATGTGCAGCTTTTGGGGACAGGGGTTTGTACATCAATGCCATGAAGGGGGAAGAGCAGGGAGAAGGAACTTATTTTTTAACTCCAATGCAGGCTGTTTACTGGAAGGAAATGCTTGTTGCGACAAGACTCACGCCTGACCCTGATAATATTGAGCTTACAAAAATGGTCTTTGACTATTCAGGTTACAAATATGTTGGAAAGATAGACATAGGACTTTATTATGAAGACGAATTTGAAAATAAGGTCAATGAGTTTTCCAATGCATTTGAATTTAAGATTCGAAACTTTGAAGGCTCAACAGAAGTTGTGGACCTGTCTTATGAATCCATCAAAAAAGAGATCCTGAAAAAATAAAGATCTTCTAATAATTGATAAAAAGAAAAATAGAAGGGAGATTACTCATCAGGATTGTGGTAGTAATATTCTCCCTTTGCCTTTTGTTCCCTGTCAAGTCTGGAGTTTGGCTTGTTTACCCTTGGACGAGAAGTATCTTCATCACGTCTGAATGTGATGTTAAGGTTTGCAAGGAACTTGTTCATACCATCCTGCATGGTTGAAGCGGCATGTGCCTTACCACTAACTGCAGGTTCACCCTCAAACACTATAAGACGCTCACTGAGCATGTCTATCATGTAAATATCGTGATCAACCACCATTGCAGTCTTTCCGTTGTTCTCTGCGAATCTCTTAATGACCCTGGTAGCCATGGAACGCTGCTCAACATCAAGATGAGCACTTGGTTCGTCAAGAATATACATGTCAGCATCCTGGCAAAGACATGCTGCAATGGCAACTCTCTGCAATTCTCCACCACTAAGATCTGTAAGCATTCTTTCGTAAAGCTTCTCTATTTTCAATGGTCCTGCAACCTCAGACTGGAAATAGCTTGTATCAAATTTACGGGAGATACCTCGAAGGAAATACTCAACCTGCAAAGAACTCTCCGGCTTAATGTACTGGGGCTTAAAAGCAATCTTGACATCGAGGTCAAGTTTTCCTTCATCCGGTTCTATCTCCCCTGCAAGCATACGTACGAATGTGGATTTACCGATACCATTTGGCCCAACTATACCTAATACTTCGCCTTCTTTTAAAGAGCCAGCATCGGTTTCAAGATAGAAGGTGTCGCCATAGCTTTTGGAGAAGTTATCATACTCAACCAGTGTTTCAATATCTGTCTCCAGCCTTGGAGGATGGACTTCAAACTTGATAGCATCCGGCCTGACACGCACATTCTCTTCAGGCAGGTAGCCCCTAAGATACTGATTAATAGCAATACGCACACCCTTTGGATGAGTGACCACACCATATCCTCCCGGTTCACCATATGCAATGTGCACAGCGTCAGCCAGCATATCCAGTAGAGCAAGGTCGTGTTCAACAACAAGTACAGCCTTATCGTTTGCGATCTCCTGTATCAGTTGCGCTGAATTGATACGCTGATAAATATCAAGGTATGGACTTATTTCATCAAAGAAATAGAAATCTGCATCTTTTGCAGCACAGGCAGCAATAGCAACCCTCTGAAGTTCTCCACCACTGAGTTCGGTTATCTTTCTGTCTACAATATGTGAAAGGTCAAGCCTTTCAATAAGTTCACTCAGAACGCCTCTTTCATCTGTTTTATCCAGTAGTTCACTGGTCTTACCCTTGAAAGCTTTAGGAATTAGGTCTATGTACTGAGGTTTCTGGGCGACTTTGATGTCACCATCCATTACCTTCTCGAAATAGTCATGGAGGGCACTGCCTGAATAATATTCAAGCACCTTTTCCCAGTTAGCATCCTCTCCACCAAAATTAGGTGTTAAAGTACCTGAAAGGATCTGTACTGCTGTACTTTTACCAATACCATTTGGACCAAGGATACCTGTCACTTTGCCAACTTGTGGAATTGGAAGACCATAGAGCGCAAAACTGTTAGGACCATATCTATGTGTGGGTTCGTTGAGTGCCTCTGGAAGGCCAATTATCATTATCGCTTCAAAAGGACATTTGTGTACACAGATACCACAGCCAACGCAGAGTTCCTCGGAGATAACAGGTTTGCCATCTTCCTCAAAAACAATGGTTTCATCCCCGGTCCTCACACGTGGACAATATTTCTCACATTCATGGCTGCAGCGTCTTGGCTGGCACCTATCCTTACTTAAAATTGCTATTCGCATGTAAAATCCCTGTCACTAGAATAAATGTTTTAAAAAGAGAAAAGGTCAATTAAGAAGCAATGTCCATGTCACCATGCAGAAATTAATGACAATGAATTCAACATAGAACCAGTCCTTAAAACCGAAATCCTTAGGGTTGATCTTGACAAGTGGAAAGATCAGTCTCATGGCATAGTATGAGAGTGCTGCAACAATGGTCAATATGGCATACCATTTTATTTCCGGAGCGTCACCAACACCTAGCTGCGTGAATATTATAACTCCTGCAATTATACCTATGATAGATGCCACTACTGTTTTTATAATACCATCAATATGGACCTGCTTTTTTTCCTCTGGAGTCTTTGGCTTAAAAGCAGTTTTTCCGGCTCCTGAAATTGAAGAAGGAACTACTTCTGCAGTTTTCGCATCTGACGTATTAGAAGAAGCGGACTGCTTTTTTTTAGACGATTTAGACAATTGATCTTATCTCCTGGAACAACTTAGATAATATGCTACTTAAAAAAACGGGCACTTATATAAAGCTTTATCCTACATCCCGCATAACAGAGCAGAACTAGATAAACTCATTGCTCAGTACATTGTCGATCTTATCGATGGAAACCCCATTAAATCCAATTTGCCTCAAGTGACTTGTAAATCTTTCTGGCCGATAACCACTTGGGTGATACACAACTGTAAACTCAGGGTTGATATCTTCGACCATTTTTGTGAGTCCACAGGCATCCAGATGGTCGCTTATCTGTATAGAAGGATAACGATAATCAGACCTGCCGGTCATAACATATTTAGAAATATGAGAGGAAAGTTTATTCAGGTCCCATGGCGGAACAATACTTATAGAATCATCACAGGAATTACCCAGCGGAACAAGCTCACCTGCATTATCAAGTAATTGCCGGGTCAGAGCAAGAGACTTTTCTTCCATCTCTATGGAACCTGTGTAGCCAAAATGCCTTAGCAGCTCAACCGCCCTTTGCGCTTTGCCAAAAGCATAGGCTCCGAAGGCAAGAGAAGTATTGCCCTCATAAATATCCCTGAAACCTGAAAGATCATCTTCAAAATAACAACTTGTGTCTCCTGGGTCACCATAGTTTGCCTCGGTGATAAGAACGTCACAATCAGGGAGTGATGATGCATCCTTTACATCACCGGTAACCAGTATACGAGTACCTACATCATTTTCCCAGTAAAAGGCAGTTGAACCTACTGTATGATGATTTGCATAGGTATAGATAGTGACACCATTCACATCGATACTATCTCCCATCTTTACGGTTCTGCCCTTGTACTTGCGCTCATGTCTTATTTCAAGAGCAGTGGCTGTTTTCTCGGAACATACAGAAAGGTCGGAAAGCATTGCAGATTTGCCGTAATGATCAGAATGCGCATGTGTGACCAGATAGGCATCAGGTTGTTGATATTTCTGAGGTATTCGGGTGGTATCAACAGAAAAGGTCAGAAGTTCCCCTTCATCCGACCTGAATTTTACAGCAAGGTGTGGCTTAAAAGTACCTCTGACATTCTTCTGCCGGAAGACCATTATTCCAAGATCGACTAATTCCTGCACTGTTGGTATACCCCAGAGTTTGATAAGAGTCAATATATTTACGTCTTTTCAAGACGATGAATAAAATAATAGGGTAAATAAAAAAAAAGATAACCGGATGCTTAAAGCACCTTGTTCAATTCTTCAATGAGAACTTCGGCAGCCGTGACACCGGTAAAGCGTTTTGCTATTTCCCCATCCTTGAGGATAAGTACTGTTGGAACAGCCTGAATAGAATGCTCTCTTGCAAGAGCCTGATTTTCGTCTACATCGATAATCTTTACATCTACTTTATCACCAAGTTTTTCTTTGACTTCTTCAAGAATTGGTTTCTGCATCTTGCAGGGTCCACACCATGTTGCGCTGAAATCCAGTAATTCTACTTTGCTCATATTATAACACCTTTTGATTTTGTGTATAGTAAATGACTATCAAATTAATAGTATAAGATACGTTGTTTGCTACATAAATGATAGTATTTGACCCGAAAACCCCATAGGGCCATTGTCAATATGCGGCGGTGATGCATATTTCACACACAACCATTGTGTACTTACTATAAATAACTTTTGCATAGAAACAATAATCATAGTTTCCTTATTTTAGTAGACATATCCAGAGGTGGAGCATAATAAGGAGCAGTAGTGACAATAATATCAACTATCTCTGCGTAATCAGATATTTTAGCAATATCTATACCTGCAATGGCAATTTCCAGTTTTGGATTTGCCTCGCGCAATTTTGGTACAATTTCCCTCATTTCCTCAGGGCTACTGTGATCGAGCATAAGAATATCGGCAATAGGTGCATATTTAAATGCATCTTCTATAGTATCCGGCTCTATTTCGATCTTTTTCATTGAACGTATATCACCAAGCTCTTCAATAACATTGAAATGATTCTGGCTTATCTGAACAGAATCGCTCAGAGAATTACGATGATTCACACCACCGCCTATCTTTACGGCCTTCAACTCATATTTACGAAAGCCAGGATGGGTCTTTCTGGTAGTGGCTATCATCACATCAGGGTTCACTTTTCTTGCAAGTTCAACTGTATAGCGGGTTTTGGATGCAATTGCGCATACCATGGAAAGGAAGGTCTGAGAAAAACGCCATAGTAAAAATAGAGTGGGAATATCACCCTGTGCTTCAAATACCACATCATGTGGATTGAATTCTTCACCATTTTTGAATGAGTTTACAACTGTGAGACCTTTTTTCTCGTAAAAGTTTCGAAGATCATCCATACAGGCTGCAACTCCATGCTCCCGCGTCATAATACGAAGTCTGCCATTCCCTTCAAGACCAAGAAGATCGGCAGTTTCATCACCGTAAGGACTGTCTTCTGCAAGATAAAGCTCAAAAAGATCGATCATACACACTCACCTGCAAATAAATGCAAGTGCATTGTTCATAACTTTTGTGATTAATCTTTGTAGTTGTAACAATATTCTGAAAACATTAAAAAAGAGGAAAAATGAAAAGAAGGGAGAAGGAGTAGGTCATTCGACCATTGTGGAAAGATCTCCCGGATCCTCACCCATCTCTCTTGCTTTAAGCACCCTGCGCATAATCTTTCCACTGCGGGTCTTTGGTAATGAATCCACAAATTTGATCTCAGATGGTATTGCTATCGGACCAAGATTCATCCTCACGTGATAGATCAGATCTAGTTTGAGCTTGGCACTTGCTTCAAATCCCACTCTCAATGTCACGAAAGCCCTTATGGAATCACCTTTCAGAGGATCAGGCACACCGACAACAGCAGCTTCAGCTACTGAATTATGGGAAACCAGAGCGCTTTCCACCTCAGCACTTCCGATGTTATGCCCCGCAACTATAAGCACATCGTCGGAACGACCAAGGATCATTATGTAACCATCCTCATCCTTTACTGCAAGGTCACCTGCAGAATAATAGTTGCCGATGGTGTTCCAGTATTGCTGATACTTCTCGTCGTTATTATGCACCGTTCTCATCATGGAAGGCCATGGTTCTTTTATTACCAGGAAACCACCAGTACCTGCTGGAACCGGATCTCCATTCTCATCCACAACATCTGCTGCAACACCGGGTACCGGCTTGCCTGCAAATCCAGGTTTCATAGGCTCACCAATGGCTGTAGTGATCATGTGCATACCGGTCTCAGTTTGCCACCAGGTGTCTACCACAGGACATTTTTCCTTGCCTATGACCCTGTAGTACCATTCAAATGCTTCAGGATTTAGTGGCTCTCCTACAGAACCCAGTATTCTCAGGGATTCCAGGTTTGATTTATTTGGCCATTCCTCACCGAACTTCATGAACATTCTGATAGCTGTCGGTGCAGTGTAGAATATTGTTACATCGAACTCCTCAATGATCCTCCACCATACACCAGGATCTGGATAATCGGGAGTGGATTCTGTCATCAATATTGTGCCACCCATTGACAGCGGACCATATACTATGTAACTGTGACCTGTGATCCATCCGGGATCTGCGGTACACCACATGACATCGCTGTCCTTGAGATCGAATATACATTTGGTGGTGTAATATGTACCCACCATATACCCACCGCATGTGTGTACAATTCCCTTTGCAGGACCAGTGGTTCCACTGGTATAGAGAATAAACAATGGATCCTCAGAATCCATTACTTCACATTCACATTTAGGATCGGCAGTATCCATGATCTCATGGTAATCGACCTCTATCTCAGAATAGAGTTCCATTGGAGGAGACATTCTGCGCAGAACTACAATTTTTTCGACACTGGATGTGTTGACAACTGCTTCATCCACAATAGCCTTGAGCTCTACACGCTTTCCACGTCTGATACCTGCATCTGCAGTGATAACTATCTTAGCCTGAGCATCTATTATCCTTGAGCGAAGAGCATTGGAACCGAAACCTCCAAAAACCACGCTGTGAATTGCACCAATACGAGCACATGCAAGCATTGCGATGATCTGCTCAGGCACCTGAGGCATGTAAATACAGACCTTATCTCCTTTTACAACACCCAGTGATTTTAAACCATTTGCAAAACGCATGACTTCACGGTAGAGCTGGCGATATGTGTAGATCAGTTCCTCGCCATCATCACTCAGCCATATTAATGCAACCTTGTTACGCTTACCATTATTCACATGCCTGTCCAGACAGTTATGCGTTATATTGAGTTTTGCATTGGTGAACCATTTTGCATAAGGATGGTCCCATTCCAGTACTTCATCCCATCTCTTGAACCAATCAAGCTCATCGGCGGTCATTTCCCAGTAAGCACGTGGATATTTAGCAAACTTTTCATACCCCTGGTCATAATCAGCAATCTGCGAATTCTCTTTCACGGAAGGATCGGGAAAATATGTTTTCCCATCTAGTTTTACATCAAAATTTTCAGACATTTCAGACATTATAACCAAACCTCATTGCACAGAAACTTCAACTTTTTATCCAAAAAGCAAAGTAATGCAGTAATTCACTTATGAACTTTAATATTGCAAACAAAAATCTATAGCTTAGGCTACCCGATATTTTGATGCGAATTTTATACATTTACGTCAGCATGCAGGTGACTCCGATCCAACCAGGTACATTTATTCACCATTATGCACGATTCAGACCAACGCTTACATGGAGGTCCATCATTATAAATCATGATAATTATATATAACTATTATGGTTTACACTTGAACAAAAGAGATTATATAGCATAATAAGGCTGAAGCAAAAAAATGGAAAAAGAAAAGAAATCAGGATGAGAGAGCCATTATAGCTTCTGCAAGATCACCATTTGCATTTTTCAATGCATCTCTGGCCTGACCCTCAGAAACTCCAGTCTGCTCTGCAACGAGCCTGATGTCATCGTCAGGAATCTCAAGTTCCCTGGCGACCTCTTCAGGAGTACCGACTACCTGATAGGTATCTACACCCTGAGAATTCATAATGGATACATTGGCATCATTGAACACGATATCCTTATCAGATGTCCTAATAATGACCTGTTCCACATCATTGACCTCAGTAATGTTGATGCCCATTTGCTTCATCATCTGCTTTACTTTTGCAGGGTTCATTCCCCTGCCACCCATTCCAGGAATCATTTAAACACCTATGTAAATACCGGAATTGTAAATATCAGATTGACCTAAGCACAATTAATTGCAGCCGCCGCCGCAGCCGCCACATGCATCTTCTGCTGCTGATGCGGAGTTGTCGATGATAAAGCCTTTGCCGCTTGGACCATCTACGTAATCAACAATTGCGGAAGAAAGTCCTTCTGCGTCGTTCTTGTTCATGACAAGTTTTATGCCACTTACTTCTTCTGTGACATCGTCTTCTTCACTGATCTCGTTGTCCAGGGACATTCCATACTGGACACCGCAACAGCTTGTTCCTGCTACGAAGATTCTAAGTGATTGATCCTGCTTCTCCTGTTCTTCAAGGAGTGCTTTAAGCTCAACTGCTGCTTTCTCAGTTATTTCTACCATGATTTATTCCTCTGTAAAGTGAAATTAATACTTCAAGATGACTAAAAGGGTCATCCTTTATATGAGTTTTTGATATATAAGTCGTTCGCATTGTTGCGAACATCATTGCGACCCTTTTGCAAGATTATTATACGAACTCCGCATCATCGTCAACAGGATTTTGAAGAAGCTCCGAATTGTAGGCGTTGATCTCTATTGAGCCCCTTGGACCCTTTATTTCCCATACCGGCACATAAACCAGAACTACACCCAGTTTAATGTCTTCCAGAGCAGGTTTGAATCTTTTATGCTCTGAAATGATCGCTTCACCCTGAGTATCATCAAAGCGCAGATCCTTTGTATGTTCGTCAACTATGCGCTCGATCAATTGATCTCTTGCCTCTTCCTCGGTTGTTATCGGGCGTTTGACCTCATAAACCACATTTGGAACTGCAATACTTTCGCGTACATCATCAATTATCAATTGCTCATCGACACCATTAAGAGCATTCATGCAACCTGATGCTGCTCCTGATATATCCACTATCTTGGAACGATATCTGTATTCAGTGTTAAGTGAATAATCATATCTCCAAAATGGCACCAGCTTTAGAACCGCATCTTTATAAGTGTAGATATGAGGCTTTGCTATGGAAATAGCATGCTCTTTTGTAAGCCTTACAGGTGCAGCTCTAATATTTAGAACAATACTATCCTGTACCAAAGCAGGCTCCTGAGCATTTACTGCCTCTGCTTGAGGAGCTACTGCCTGAAGCATTGGTTCCTGAACTTCTGGCTCCTGTATGATCTGCGGAGCAGAAGGTACATTATCCCGCGATATAATACCATTTGGCTCTGCCTTCTCAAAAACATGTGGCATAAATGAAGATGTCGATGCTTCATCTGAATTGCCGCCACCAAATATAGTATTAATAGCTTCCTGGGCAGCTGCATCTACTTTAGAAGTGGTACGTGGTGTTTGCAGAGTTTTTGCTCCAAATAAATCAAGGTCTGCTGCAGATCCCTCGATATCTGCAAGTACCGCTTTCCCGATCTGAAGCGCCATATCATCACGGTCCCATACACTAAGACCCATCTTTTCAGCCTCTTCTGCGATCCTGCTATCAATAGCTCCCGTTACAACATACAACCCATGACCTTCGGTCATTTGATCTGCAAAATTCCTTATTTCCACTATATCCGGATTGGAAGAGAATTTTATGAATGTCTTATCACCATTCCTCTCCGCTACGATATCGTGTTTATAAGAATCCGCCACTGAATAACCAGCTGATGTGAAAATATCCCTCAAAATTCGCACTAAATCCTGTTTCATGAAGATCTGTATCCTTTTTTGTGTAAAAACAAAATATGTTCCAATGAAATAAAAAGATGAGTAGTAGATATTGGAAGAACAATACCTACATTAAAGAACCCTTGTTGTGGTTTCCAGTTCAATTCCCTTGTTAGATACAACATAAGATATTGTTCTGTTGGGTATAAGCATTCCGCGCATCTTTCTTATCATGATGGTGCGTTCAAGCTCACTTCCCCTCTCTTTGATGCGGAATTCAACTACACCGTCGCATATATGCTTGAGAGTATTTTCCGTAATCGTGTCATGCATCCCGCTTGTCATAAGAACAAGCTGAATAGCTCCTGTAGCCTTACCTACAGATGAAATGATCTCTATAGCTTCAACTACATTATTCAGGTCATAAGCACGCAGGAAATATGAAATTGAGTCTATCACTCCACGATACTTTCCATCTCTTTTGTTAGTCACCGTACTCTTTAGCAAGGACATGGTGTCAATTCCCTTTTTAAGAAAATCCTTTGCAGACACATCACGAGTGAACTCTTTAGGAAGAACATTATAGAAACGTGGAGCATAGGCATCAACAAATACCAGACTTCCATTCTCTGTATATTTGCGGACATCCCACTTCATGTATTCCATATCCTGAACTATCTCACTGATCGGGTGCTCGGATGAAAAGTAGTAAACGTCCTCATTGTTAAGTAGACCACCATACACGAATTGTTGTGCAAACAAATCGGAATTTGCTCCGGGTTCTGCAAGTGCTAAAATTGTTGATCCTGGTGGAACTCCACCACCTAACTGTACATCCAGACCGGAGATCCCGGTTGTTACGCGATAACCGCCAGTGCCATCAAAACTGTAGTCCATGTTTATCCTCAAATAATTGAATGATGCTATTAAGTAAATTTAGTACACATATTATTTCGTTACAAATTATATTAATATAGAGGAATAATAGTGTTTTATAGTATAAATCAATTAGTGATTTCCATGATATATACTAATGAGCTGAAATATGACAATGGACTTATCCAGGCTATTGCACAGGACCGTAATAGTAAAGAAGTGCTCATGAGTGCCTACATGAATAAAGAGGCTCTGGACCTTACTATTGAAACCGGGATCGCACACTATTGGAGCAGAAGTCGCCAGAAACTCTGGAAAAAGGGCGAGAGTTCAGGCCACATCCAAAAAGTATTCGAGATACGTATTGATTGCGACAAGGATTCCATATTGCTTATGATAGAACAGGAGGGTGGCGCATGCCACAAAGGTTTTAGATCATGCTTCTATCGAACCATTGAGGGAGATGTTGTTGGCCAGAAAGTATTCGATCCTGAAGATGTGTATTGAAATGCTTAACATTTTTTGAACATACTCACTCTTTTTAATTCGTTTTTACGCTTAACTTTTAGTAAATAATTCGAATTTCTATAAATAGAAGCTGCTGCATATACTTAATTATGGAATCTGGAATAGGCAGTAGTCAAAGAATTGTTCCGGACACAAGTGCAGTGATAGACGGCATTCTTTCCGAAAAGATAGAGCGCGGGGATTTTGCTGATGCTGCGATACATGTACCGGAAGCAGTGGTAGCTGAACTTGAGGCGCAGGCTAACAGGGGCCTTGAGATAGGATTGAAAGGGCTCGAAGAGCTGCAAAAGTTGCAGGAAATGGCAGAAAGAGGCGAGATATACCTTGATTTTGTAGGGGAAAGACCAAGTTTTAACCAGATCAGGTTTGCCAGTGATGGGGCAATTGATGCACTCATACGCGAAAGTGCCATTGAAATGGACGCAACTTTCGTCACCGGTGACAGGGTACAATCCCTTGTTGCGAAAGCAAAAGGCCTGGATGTAGTACTGCTTAAAGCAGAAGAAGAAGAATTCGGACCTCTACTCGTCAATAAGTTTTTTGAAGCGGACATAATGTCAGTTCACCTGAAGAACGATGTAGTCCCAATGGCTAAAAGGGGTTCTATCGGAAATGTCCAGTACGTGAGTATAAGAGATGAGCCCTGCAGTTATGAAGAGATAAAGGCAATATCCAATGAACTGCTTGGAAGAGCACGCTCTGATAAGAATTCCTTCTTTGAGCTGGAATTCAATGGGGCATCGGTCCTGCAGATAAGGGATATGAGAATTGCCATCGCAAATCCTCCTTTTTCCGATGATATTGAAATTACAATCGTAAGACCAATTGCAAAGATGAAGTTCGAGGATTACCGCCTTAGTGATGTTCTCAAGGAGCGCATTGCAGCCCAGAGAGGTATACTTATTTCAGGCCCACCTGGCTCAGGAAAATCAACCTTTGCCTCGGGTATTGCGGGTTATTTGAACGATCTGGCGTTTGTGGTGAAGACCATGGAGTCCCCCCGTGACTTGCAGGTACCGCCTGAGATCACGCAGTACGCACCGCTTGAAGGGAACCTTGAGAACACAGCTGATGTTCTCTTGATGGTACGCCCGGACTATACTATCTATGATGAAGTGCGCAAGACCCGGGATTTTGAGATATTCGCGGACATGAGACTTGCCGGTGTGGGTATGATAGGTGTTGTACACGCCAATCGCGCAGTTGATGCCATCCAGAGGCTTATCGGCAGGGTGGAGCTGGGAGTTATCCCCCAGGTAGTGGATACGGTCATTTTCATTGACAAGGGAGAAGTTACCAAAGTACAGATACTTGAATTCACTGTGAAAGTGCCTTCAGGCATGACAGAGGCAGACCTTGCAAGACCGGTAATACTGATATCTGATTTTGAGACAGGAGCCGCTGAGTTCGAGATCTATACATATGGAGAGCAGATCGTGGTGATGCCTATTGGTGAAGAGGGTGAGAGGAAACCATCATGGGACCTTGCCGAGGGTAATGTGAAAAGCGTGATCAAGGATTACGCCAAGGGACCTGTGGAGGTAGAGATGACCTCAGACCACCGTGCAGTTGTAAAGGTGAAGGAAAAGGATCTGCCCCGGGTTATAGGAAAAGGTGGCAGAACTGTGGATGAGATCGAGAAGATGCTTGGCATACACATTGACGTGCGCAAGATGGAGGAAGGACAGGGCAGTCCCAAGAGCAAGGACGCAGTCTATGATATGCCGGAGCCCAGGGATGTGGGGTATGGAAGGCAGGAAGTTGGGATAGTCGATTTCCGACCCATCATCGAAAGAACGAAGCGCCATGTTATTCTCAATGTCCCGGAGCTTGCAAGCCGTGATGTGGAAGTTTTCGCAGGCAGCGAGTTCGTCTTTTCAGCAACTGTGAGCAAACATGGTGATGTGAAGATAAGGACAAAATCAGATGTTGCTAATATAATATTAAGTGCCATGGATAATGGTGACCCGGTCACTGTAAGATTGGATTAGGATTAAAAAAACCATCCGATCTAAATAAAAGAGAGCGTAAGGGACTTCCTTTCGCTTGTTTTTAAGAATGCGCACTTAAATATTGAGCTATGTGACTGGCGAATTCATCAAAGTCTTCCAGCCTGTCGGTTAAAAAAGTATAGAGTATGCCTGTGTCTATGTCTTCATATATGTGAACCAGAGCGTTTCTAAATCCTGCGGCAAGAGAAAGATCTTCTGCAAAGTCCTCAGGGATGATCCCTTTTCTTCCAAGGGTCAGGAAAACACTTCTATAATCTTCCGGGCGCTCAAATCCGTCCTTGGAAATTATTATTTCTCCAATATCGATAGCACATTCAATGGCAAGCTGAAAATTTCTTTCAACTGCGCTACGAAGTTCATAATTAGTATCTAGTTCATTGCTGCCAGCATCTACTGACTTTAGATATTTGACACACTTTTGCATGAAGTTCAATTTTCGAAGAATCTTTTCATCATCGCGCATTAAGCCAACCCCTTTTCCATAATTCTTTCAAGAAATATGCGGTTCATCAGATCCTCGTGATATTTCCGATCCAGATATCTTGACATGATATACTGCTCTACATCTGTTTTCAGATCATCATCTCTGGAAAGTACCAATACATTGGGTCGGATTATCTCAAATCTCAATACTGGAGAACTGTCATTGATGATCAGTAGGTCGACCTCATTAGTTTTAAGAAATGTAGTGAGTCGGGAGATCAGTTCAACACGCCTCTGAAATCTCTGGGTTTTTGTCAAACTCTCGGAGAGATAAACACCTACGTCAATATCACTTGTTGCAGTGGCTTTCCCCTCTGCCACAGAACCAAAGAGATATACAAGTTCCACATCGTGTTCCGAATTGAAGAATTCTCTAAGTGACGAGATGATTTGTTCTTTTTCGGATGGGGTAGTACTTATGTTCATGATATCGATGATAATCTAGTTTTTAAATTTTTGTATGTGTTTATAACTAATAAAGGTTAAGCAAGCCATCTTGAAACACAGATTATTTTAATATGCCATAATCACTGATGAATAGTTATGGAATACACAATAGTTCTTGAGGTGGCAGAGGAAGGTGGATTCACTGCACGCTGCCTAGAGCTTCCTGCCGCCATTAGTGAAGGCGATACTAAAGATGAGGCTATTGAGAAGATCAAAGAAGCTATTGAACTAGTGCTTGAAGTTACTGAGGAACAGGCAAGAATACTCGGCGAGATTACAAAAATTGAGGTTGCAAGTGCCTGAGCAGCAAATCTGATAACGCTTAAATAACAACCTCCGCCTCTGAAAGCCCATGGACCTGACATACTGGTATCTCTTCCCGCTGGGAATTATCATCTCTTCCGTGGTGATGTCGGCGGGGATATCGGGAGCTAATTTCTGGATACCGGTCTACCTTTTCATTCTAAAACTTGACCCGCTGATAAGTTTCTGGCTGGCGCTGCTGACCATGGGATTTGGCTTTGGCAGCGGAGTTATAAGAAACCTCTACCAGCAGACCATAAACTGGTATCTGGTGAAGAAATACCTGATACCCACAATCCCTGGAGCCATCATCGGTTCGCTGCTGACATATTATCTGGATGCAGAACTGCTGGTGATGATTTTCGGAATATTCGTGTTCATCTACGGAGCCTACCTGCTCTACAATACCCTAATATCAAAGCAGGAATGTCAACAGCACGACAGCATCCACTGGAAATATGGTTTTGCGGCAGGATTTCTCAAAGGCCTCATAGCCACAGGACTTGGAAAGATAATAGTCCCCTGCATCTGGGACCACGAGCGCATCAAGAACCCCGCCGAGGTCATAGGCTCCACAGTGCTGATCATCTTCATAGTGGATATCGTGGCAGCCCTGACCCGCATGAACTCTAGCTTCGTGACCGCCCTGATGGATAACTCCCCCCAGCTCCTTGACATTATGATATTCGTGGTGCCCTCGGTACTCATAGGCGGTCAGCTCGGCCCCATGGCAATCAAGAACGTTAACAAGAAGGCGCTGAGAATCTACATTTCACTGATGTTGATATTGGTGAGTTTCTTTATTCTGGGGAATGTGGGGAGTGGTGGGATCTGAGCAGAGTTTAGTGCTTCGCAAGCTCGAAGAGAATAACATTATGGAAATCCCTGTTCTTGTGTTCAAGGCTCTTTTCCAGAAGCTCCAATGCCTTTGATTCATCTTTGGCAATAACAGTGCCCAAGAAGATACCATCCTCAGTTGTCTCGAACTTCCCCGACCTCATTTTGAACTCGGTGTATGCTGAGTTGCCAATCTC
This sequence comes from Methanosarcinaceae archaeon, assembly GCA_020055655.1. Lineage (GTDB taxonomy): Archaea > Halobacteriota > Methanosarcinia > Methanosarcinales > Methanosarcinaceae > Methanolobus. Next base: position 76,068 of record JAIPUR010000009.1, read on the forward strand.
TATGCAGACATACGTTTTGAGCTTTCCATCTTGAT